>JAGAYY010000025.1 GCA_017940265.1 Bacilli bacterium
AGTATGGTGTTCAGAAGTACTATAGATTCTGTGATGATATCTGGATTATTCACACCAACAAGAACTATCTCCACACTATCTCCAGGGAATTAATTGAAGAAACCGCTAATGTACTTAAACAGACAGTAAAACCTAATTGGCGAGTTATATGGTGTAAGGAAGAAAGATTTGAGTGTTTAGGAGCAATGATTAATAGTCATGGTGCTCGTCTCAAATCCTTTTCGCGCCGGAGGATAGAACGTCATATGAGGAAGTGTATTAGGGTAGGTGATCCAATGTTAGCTCTCAGGTGTTGGTCTGGGGTTAAGGGAGGATTACGTGATTTGTCGGTTTCTAATCTGATCAACTATTGGCATCGTGTATATCCTGAGTTCTTCGATATGATAAGATGGGCCAGATATATACTTAAGAAACGCCAAGCCTATAAACGGAAGAATAAGTTGATCTATAACATAACAATCGAACTTAACAAACAACATGAATCTTTCAACAAGAAATAATGGTAACACATTATTACATACTTATACCGGAGATAAAATACCCCTGACTGAAATTTTATACCGACCTATCAAAATTTCTGGTTTTGAATTTATGGACTCGGTACTACATCCAGGCAAAAAAGTCTTGGTTATGCAGGTTCATTATATGTCAGGGGATACTCCAATGGTAAATGTGGTCTTCACTGAAAGTTACCCACTTATTAAGACGATAACAGGTACTGAGGGATATCTTCCACATTATACCAAGATTGTCAGGAAACGGAATGGCTATTATAATTTCGTTGACCTAAATGATAAAGAAAAATTAAAAATAATTAACTTATGATTAATTACAGAATTGATAATGCAAATGAACGTCAGCCTCAGGTACTTCGAGTTAATAGTACTCACTCCCGTTTCTACTTCGATCAAACAGAGAAGACGGCAGAGGGTATGGAGGAGGGTGAAACCTATACATACTGGGAGGCTAAGTTTATTGAGACGGAGAGTACTGAATCTGATCCCCTCAAGTTAATTCAGAAGGCAGCTATTGATCAGATAACCGCATATGATATCTCCAGTGCTGTTAATGAATTTTCGTATGGTGGTTTCCCAATGTGGTTAGATAAAGACACTCGTAACGGTCTGATGATGAGATTTACTGCTGAGGAATCAGTTGGTAAGACGGAAACGACTCTATGGTATGCTGGTGTTTCATTTACTATTGGAATCACAGATGGAATTGCTATGCTGAAAGCTCTTGAGGTTTATGCTTCGGCCTGCTATGATAATACTGAGCTTCATAAGTCTCAGGTGTTGGCTATGACAGACCCCGAGGATGTAATTGCCTTCGATATCACGGCTGGATATCCTGAAAAATTGTCGTTCTAATGATTTGGATTATTGGCTTGATCCCTATCCTGTGGTACGTCATCAAAAATCATGAATTTCCAGAATCTATATCTTCCTTAGTTTACATGATGGGAGGAACACTATGGACCTTATGGATTTGGACATTAACAGGTCTTACTATGCCTAAGCTACTAAATGTATTGCCTGAGGAATGGAAGTTTATTGGATTTATTGGATTGGGATGCCTAGGTTTTGTAGGAGCAATGCCATTAATCCCTGATGAAAAAAATACTTTACATAATGTGTTAGGGATAGCTACTGGGATATTTACTCAAGTGGCAGTTTTAATACTTTGGCCTTCTCTACTCTGGTGCTGGATTATTTTTCTAGTGCTGGGGTGGAGAAAGCCAGTTTTTGTATCTGAAATGATATGTTGGGTGACTTTGGTTAGTTGTCTGTAAAAGAAAGGAAGGGATCATAGCGGTCTCTTCCTTATTATTGTTATGATTAAACTTTACGTAAATAAAGAAAGTGATATTAATTACTTAGGAAGGATAATCGAGATACAAGACTATGAATCAATTCCTGGTGCTGATAGAATTAAGGTAGCTAGGGTATTTGGTTTCAAGGTTGTAGTAGGAAATGATGCTGAGCCAGGAAAGTATGTATATTTTCCGGTAGGTAGTGTGTTAAATCCTGAGATGTTATCTTTTCTAGGTCTATACAGAAAATCAAAGTATAATACTGACAAAACCAAAGAAGGTGACTTAGAATTTTCCGGGCGCATCAAGGGTCGGAAATTTCGGGGCATCTGGTCTGAGGGTTATTTACTTAGGATCGAGGAAGTAGAGCAATGGTTAGGGACATTTGATTCTGGAACTATACTCTGGGCTAATGAATTTGATACTCTGGGGTGGCAAGACTCTGGTGGAAATCATTCTACATGGATCCTCAAGAAATTCTGCCCCAAGATAGAACCGACCAGAGGAAAACAGCGCCCGGATATGAGAGGAAATGTACCGGAGAGACTCTATCGGCGTATGATTCCTGGGCAATTTAACTTCCACTATGAAACGCTGCAACTAAAGTATAAGCCTGGAATTATTCGTCCTGATACTTTTTTGTGGATAACTAAAAAGGTAGATGGAACTTCAGGGATATCAGCCAAAGTATTAGTGCAGCGTAAGTCATGGGAAGTATGGAAGCCCAGGAGGTATTACGCCGGAATTTATGCCTCTAGTAGTGTTATCAAGTCTAAGTGGCTAAATCATAAGGCTGGTCCTGGTTGGTATGGAGTTGATATATGGGCTGAAGCAGATAAAGTCGTAGGCCCTAAGCTCTGGAAAGGTATGACTGCTTATTATGAGATTGTCGGATATTTACCTAACGGAGAATTTATTCAGAAAAACAATGACTTCGGTTGTATTAAGCCGGGAGGAGATGAATTTGAAGTAGGTAAAAATTTCAGAGTCTTATTATATCGGATTACCTTAACTAGTCCTGATGGTGAGGTACATGAGTTTACTCCCCCTCAAGTTAAAGAATGGGCAGAGTCGGTTGGTCTAGAATCTGTTACCCTATTGTATGAGGGTTGGGCTAAAAACTTATACCCCGAACTTGACCCTGCCAAACACTGGAATGATAACTTCATGGACAGATTATCTAAGGATTTTGGTATGGAAGGATTAGATCCAGAATGTAAGAATGAAGTTCCCCTTGAAGGACTTGTTATTCGAGTTGGAAATCTGGCTTATAAACTTAAATCAAACTTCCATCTCGAGAGAAAAGCGGCCTGGGAAGAAAGTGGTTATCAAGATCCGGAGGACTTAGCATGAATGAAAGAATAGCGAAAAAGTCTAGAGAAATAATAATAGGTCTTAGCTTGTCTCCAAAAGGATCAGTAGACTATAGATTTACATATATTCCGGTAGGTACAAAACTAGGATGGTTCAAGAAAACTAAGGAACCGTTGTGGAAAACGTATCACCTAGGTCAGTACTTAACTTACTTGACTAGGGATGAATTATCTAGGTGGATGTCTTCTGGGTGTTTCGTCGGAGTAGATAATGTTGTATATTTTAAACCATCAGTCACTATATATTACTCTGGTTATGATTTCTTATCGAAGAAGAATACAGAAACTAAATTCTTTGATACAGAGTCAGAAGCTATAGAATACTTTGAGGAATTAAAGAAAGAAAACAATTTATATGAGTGAAAGATTAGAACGAATAGAGAAACTTAAACAAGTCGCGGAAACTGTTAAGACTGAGTACGTAGGTCTTGATGGAATTATTGATGAACTTGAGAAAGCTATCTGTCCTTGGTATATAACTCCGGAGATCATTGAAAGACCACAAATTATATCACTCTGGGGTATGACTGGGACAGGTAAAACTTCGGTCGTTAAACGTTTTCTCGAACTTTTGGGTCTAATTCCTAAAACTTTGTTCTTGGATTGTGGGGAACTTGCCGGGGATTCTGGACGCTCATTGACAGATAAAATAAATGATTACCTTGGAGAAGATGAAGATGCGATGTCTCCAGAGGGATTAGTCTTTGTTTTCGATGAATTTCAGTATTCCAGAACCTTAAATGAATCTGGGGAAGAGGTTACCAAATCAAATCTTCGACCCGTTTGGAGTTTAATAGATTCAGGTATCATTAATCTTACCGAAAACTCTTGGGATGCTGGAACATTCGAAAGTTTTTATGAGGATTTGAGATCTTTTGCGGACTTACACCCTGGGATTGTACTAGATGAATGTAATATAATTAATCCCGATGACGTTAAGACTATCTTAGGGGACTTGGGATTAGTCTATTTCGGACGTGGAATTCCTGGATTTATGAAACCGAAGAAATCTTATAGTCATAATTCGGATGAAGATGCTAAAGAAGATGAGGATCCATATCGTCCACTTAGAGTTATCGAAGATAATATTGTTAGAATCTTGAGATGGAAACTTAAGCAGAGATGTGGAATAGAATATTTTCAGTCCGTTCTTGGTAGATTAATGTCCGCCAAGACCTTGATTGAATTTGTTGATGTCTTAGGGGAACAACGTCAATATGTATTAGCCCCTAGAAATATAGATTGTTCTGGTTCGCTAGTATTCATCTTAGGAAACTTAGATGAAGCCTATCGAAGTTCAGAGGACATAAATCCAGATCTTGATGCCGATATGTTCTATGATACAACAAGTAAAGTAACTATTTCAGATATTAAAGAGGCATTAAAGAAAAGATTTAGACCAGAACAAATTGCTAGATTTGGGAATAACATTATTAGATACCCCTCCTTATCTCGGGCCCATTTTATTGAATTAATTGAGAAAGAATGTGATCGAGTATGTAGAAGATTCACTGAGTCGACGGGTATATCAGTTAGAGTGGCTGAAGATCTTAAGAACTTATTATACTCGGAAGGTGTTTATCCAGTCCAAGGAGCAAGACCGATTTTCACTACTATCTCAACTATCCTAACTCCATTATTTTCTAGGATCCTGATTTTCCTCGACTCCAAAGAAAATAAAGAGTCATACAATGTTATTCTCTCATTAAATGGTCAAACTGATTTTAAACGTCAGGAAATCAAAGCTTACATAGAATATTCCGATGTTATGAGAGAGACAGTAACAGTTCCATTACAACTTGGGGCTGAACGTGATCCTGCCTGTCGGAAAACTCGAGTTCCCAATAGTGTTCATGAGTCAGGGCATGCAATCGTTATGGCATACTTAACGGGAATAATCCCCACCCAAGTAATATCGGTATCTACTGATCATGGTGGATTTTGTCTCACCTATGATAAAGATAAACATTCAGAGATCCCCTCTCGTGGTGATATAGCTAATAATGTATGTATCGGGTTAGCGGGATACGAAGCTGAAAAATTAATCTTTGGTGAACGGTCAGAAAAATTACTGTGTGGATCAACAAGCGATATAGAAACGACTTGGAATGAATTCGCGCAAGAAGCATATCGTGGAGGATATTTTGAACCTTTCAGTTATTCTTCCTATCAAACGGAAAATACGACTGATGGGATACCTTCTGGATATGGGGATGATTGGTTGCGCGATAAAATCAAGTCGGAGTTTGATCGCTTACGTAATAACACAGTTAATATCCTGACCGAAAATAAAAAACTTCTCTGTACAATGGCAAAGAAGATGTCTGAGAGTGGTGGTCTAAGTGCCCCTGAAATAAAAGATCTCATCGACAAAAACTACGAGGGAACACTAACCTCCGAAAGACTTGCCGAAGCTGCAGAGGATAATAGTTATTCTTGGTATCTCAAGAAACTGGAAGAACAAGTCTAAAAAAAAAGACCTACCCCAAATTAATGGAGTAGGTTCTTCCTTTTTTATGCCCTAAATGGCTTTCTATCAAAGGAAGATCGCTCGACGCGGCGGAGGGTCCAGTTAATCGCAGAAGCCTTAGAGTTTCCGGTAAATCTTTCACGAGGGTAATTAATACGTCCCCAATCAAGAATCTTCAACGGATTTTTCATCTCTAAGTCTGTATTCCGATAAGCTGCAACCGGCTCAAACCAGTAGGCATCCTTATCACCACAGATCTTCAGAACAATGAAGTCCTTGGCCGTCCATAGAACATCAATGAGATTACCTGGCTGAAATTTATATGTTCTCCAGCGAAGTATATCACGAAGTCCTTGAATTAATGATTTCTGGGCTGCATTTCCCCAACCCAATTCAATAAGTGGGAATCCCTTTTCTGATGGGTTCTGTTCAATCACATTCCCATCTTTCTTGAGGATATTTTCCTTCAAGAAGTCAGCAGCCACCTTAGTTGACATCTTTTTTCCAAGACCAACACAATAACTAATAATATCCAAGTCACTACCTTCTTCGGTAGCTTTTGTTTTTTCAGCTAGTTTAGTCATAGAAAAGTAAGGTATACATTTCGGACTAAGACCTGGAGTGTTGATCTGATAAAGGAAATAAGACGAACCTAAGCCAATATTCCCTAAGAAAAAGGGATATTGATTGCCGATAAGGGTGCCAGTCAAGCTAAATTGTCTATCACTTAACATAAACGTTATAGTTTAGTTATACAAATAGGTGTGCGAACATTTTATAGGCGTCGCACGATTCGCCCTTTTGTTAAGTCGTAGGGTGAAACTTCTAGCTTCACTTTATCGCCGACCATTATGCGTATATAATGCATCCGGATTTTACCAGATATAGTACATAGCACTTCCGAACCATTCATATCTAGTTCTACCTTGAACATAGCATTTCCTAGTTCGGCGGTTACTGTTCCAGTCACTTCTAAATTTTTTTGCTTTGCCATTTAGTTGATCTCTCCTTCTTTATCAAAAGTAACAGATGCCCAAACGAAGTGACTTAACATTATCTCTTTCTTAAGGTTTTCAGACATTCCCGATATCCCTTTTTTAAATTTGAGAATATCATCGAGTGTTACTTTTGAGATTATATATTCTTTCGGATCTTTTTTAGTTCCAATATTAACAGCCGTATATTCTGAGATTCCGAGACCATAATTATCTCTAGCATTCTCAATTACAGCTTTGATTGTATCTCTAAGCTCTCCTTCACCATATAGATCTTTGAGAGTGACAACTTCTAGTTTATAATCAGTAGATTTAATTCTCTGTTTACTAGTGTTGTTCTCCAGTTTAATTCTATTTTGGTTAGCATAATAGTCATGGTATTTCAAATAGGTATCGAAGTCTCCGTCTAGCTTAGTTCCTTGCCATTCGTGAAAAACTTCTGTTGCTAATCCTAGAAGATTTAATCCAATGTTTTTGAAAAGCTCTGGATAATATAAGTTCTTCAAGAAATTACCATCTTTAATTTGTGTTGCTATAAAAAGCTTAGAAAGATTCCTTATGTTCTCCTCATCTGAGTTTTTATTTCCAATATAGAGGTCTGCTCTATAATGATCAATATCCCAAGAATCTATAATTGTAGTAAAAATATGATTCTTAATAATATCAGACAACTCAAGAACTGGGATTCTATCAGAGAGAAGAGAACGGCCTGGTGATATAATACTAAAAATATCTAATACAGATTTAAGATTTTCTCCTGATGTATTCTTAAAAATATCTTTCCAATAGTCTTGAATATCACCGGAAAAATCATCCTCTAAGGCAACACCAGAATCTACCATACTTGATTTAGTATATCCTATCTTTATTTCGCCCATTCCTCTTCCTCTTAATATATCAGAAATTTTCTTTTCATCATCGTTCAAAGATTCAACATATAAGAAAACTTCAGACATATCACTCTCAGAAGATTTAAATTCTGAGTTTAATTCATCCTTACGTCGAGAAAGTACCGGACATAAGTAGTAAACCGATGAGGTAATAGTATCATAACGATGGCCTGGAACCCATTTCTTTGTTTTCTTACACATCTCACAATTGATTCGACGCTTCATTTCTTCAAAGTAGGATTTATATTCCAACATTTCCGGACATACAAAGCTAACTTTTCCGAGTTGATTATCAGAAAAACAAGCTTCATATTCACCGTTAATAATTCCATGACCAATATCAACCTGAGCTATTATTTTACTAAGTTCGGGGAGATGAAAATTTGGAATTTCATACCAATCATCTACCGGAAATTCTGAACATTTAGCATAGATTGATAAATTTTCACCGATCATGAGTTTAAAACTATTTTCATATAGTCTTACTTCCTCACATACTTCGTTTCCAATTAGTTTAAGTACTTCGGATTGATATTGTTTCTTTTCAACGGCCGATAAATATACCTTTTTAGTACCTATCGGGAAATACGCAATAATCTCACTGGTTAATCTCCACATATTATTCCTCTATTTTAAATTTTATTTTCTTAGGGACGCTATTGAAACTAATCTTGCGTCCGCCGAAAAGTTTCAAAACATCAGATAACATTTCTTTAATCTCGATATCCTCATCACGAATAAGATTAGGGTCAAGAATTTCTAGATGAGCCAACTTAAATTTACGTTTTACTGTATCAGGCTCGTCTAAACCAACACAAGAGAAGAGTTTACCATCCGTGGCCAAGATTAATTTCTGTAGCTCAGGAATTTTATAACACTCATAATTAAATCGCATTTCAACAAACTGCTCAAAACTAGTACAAACTTCACGTAGTTCTGGGGTTCGTCGACAAGAGATATAATCTTTCTCATATGTACTAAGAGTTCGATTAACCTCTGCTATAACTTTAAGTAATATTTGGTCTAAGTCCATTGCATAAAGTACTTATTAATTTATCTTTCTCAAGAATAACTGATTTATTAATTGGAATTTCAAGTTTCTCTGGATAACCAATTGCAGTAGACTTATAATAACTACTACCACAAGTTTTTATAGAGAAATCAATTTCTTCACCAGTCCTATTATTTCTAAGTAGATATGACCCAGTTCCTACAACTTTATAAAACTCATAATCTAGATGACAATGTGCTTTCATAATATTGAGGATATATTTCTTTGAGGGTTGATTACTCAGTTGAATTAACTCCCAATCACTAAAATCTAGTTTACCGATTTCAGTATCTTCTGGCCCAAATAGCAATACTACATTTAGGCTAGGAAGATTTAGTAACCACCCTTTTCCTTCTATTTCATAATACGGCCAATCATAAGGAAGTTCGAGATCAGAATATTCTATTACTTTACTCGGTTGGTTTCCCATACACGCAGCCTCAAATCTCGATCTAGTGCTTAAGCGTATCATAAAAATCAAGCAATTTAATTTTATTCCAGTCAATTCTTTCAGGTGATCTAGAGGTTCTTGCATATTGACCTTTGACAGCATCAATATACATACTACAAGTTCCCTCATCCCCAAGGTAACATTTACTCCAAAGCTTATCTCCAACTAATTCTTTTATTCCAAGTTGTTCGGTAGCCAGATTATCAAATCCAATTGTATTATAACTATCTGGCTCTCTTTCTGTAATTAATTCAGAGATAGCTTCTTTCCACTCAGTCATGTCAGGGAGATTATTATTCCTGGCTCTCCCCCATTGTTTATATCCCAGAACTAGAATGGCCCCTTCTATATTGTTATAGAGAGTTTTTAGCTGGGATGCAGGAAAAATACCAGCAATAACATGATATACTCGATAACAACTGATATTCTCTCCTAGATCGGTTCCAGTTGAGATATCATGTGAGTAAGCGTCTTTAGATGGAGGTTCTATACCATCCATACTTTGAATACTAATCCCTACAGCGGAAACAGAATTTATTAGTTTAAGTCTTTGTTCATCTTTTCCTGGATCACCTGTACTTTTTAGATCTTTCCAGTTAATAGTTAATCTGGGCCTGTTACCTCTTTCGATTAACCACTCTATTAGGTTTAGAGCTTTTTCAGGACATTCTAGTACATTTCCACCACCAATAGCTACTTCAATTCCTACTGGTGGAAGTTGTCCTAAAATTTCTTTTGTTTTCTCTAAGTCAAAATCTTTACCATCAGGAGTACTAGATTCATGACAGAAAGGACAACCCCAAGAACATCTTTCAGTTATTTTTAGATCAATAGAGTCTGGAAATTCTGATACGAATTCCTCATCTACTCTAAGACATCGTTTATTAAGTCGTTCTAGTTTACGTCCTGAATATCTTGAATCATCTCCTGATACAAAATAATTTCCATTTAGATAAAAATATGAACCGCTTCTATACCTCATACGAGCCATAATCTAATAGTTTAACAGTAATCTTGAGGAGATGATAATCTTTATCCTCAACTAATTTTCCCATTGTTTCTTTACTAATCTGATCAAAGTCCCAATTTTCTCCAGCTTCTTTCTTTAAACCTTCGAATAATTCGCCATATGCTCGATTAGTATAGATAAGATAATTTGATCCTCCTATTCGAATAAATCTAGGAATATGGCTGAAGGTTAAGTATTTTGAGTTAGGATCTTTTAAGAAATCAGAAACTATATCCTCTGTAAATATAGCAAATTTCTTTTCCTCGCTATCATAGAGCAGATTATTTACTATACCAAAGGAATCATACATAGTAATATCATGAATAACACTATGTCGACCATGAATAGGAAAGCTACTAATAGTCCAGTCTACTCTCCCGATAGGCTCTCCGAAGAAAGCACTCACAATAGCCTTAGTTCTAGTGTCTTTCTTAGCTGTTTCATTGTAAAAACCTTCTGGAGAATCACTATTATCATTTCCTCCATATAACCACGAATCTCTGGAAAATAAATAATGCTTAATAACATCTTCATTTTCTGTTATCTCTTCGAAGATATCATGAGAATTGTGATCTATTTCTGGGTAATCATAATATACGTTCTCTGGATCTTCTGCTTCTTTTAATCTTTGAGTATATTCTGTTATCCATTCGAACTCAACATCCTTAACTTCAAATAACTTCATCAATAACTTTTTAAATTTAGATATTGATTTTTTACCATTAAACTCTACGATATCAGAACAATAGATACCACAGAGATAATGTAGCTTAGTTAATAAGGTGTTAGTTTTAAAATATCCCCAACCAAAATCTTCACTTCTTTTTGGAATCTTGAGTACACCATTTATAATTTCTATATCCCATTCTGGATCTCCTGGTTTAATTAGGTTGGAATCAGACATTGATATAGAAACCGCATGGGACGAAGAAGAGTTAGTTTCTGGCAATCCAATTCTTCTAACTATTTTAATTTTATTTTTCATTTTTTCGCCCAAGACCTCCCTTATTTCTATCTAGGAGGTCTCATGAATAAGGAAATCAACTCCTTATATATGTGATTGACTATATTTTATATATAAGTACAGAGAATGATGTTTATGCATTATTAATAGGTGATATAATTATAGCAACACCAAGATTTACTAGGAAAAAGAAAATTCATAATATTTCTAGGTTATTTTGCATTCATATGGTTGTTATTAGTAAGGATATACCAGAAAATATGAAAGAAATAGCCTCAGGGAAAATTAAGAGATCTGATATTTATAATATTATCCGACGTAAGTTTAATCCGGATGAACCAGCTTATAAGATGTGGACAGATTATATAAATACTATTACATAAGAGATCTCGGGTGTTCTAGATTTTGGATTTATAATCAAGAAAATGATAAAACCATATACATTCAGATAGAACATGGCCCTCTTAGGTATTGGAATAAGAAGATACATAATCCTATCAGACATGCTCTTCATTATTCTATTCCAAAGTATAGAAATCTTCCTGAAATAAAAATAGGCCAACTTCCAGGATTTACAGGATATATAGGAGAAAAAGATTTACAAAAATTATATACAGCATCAGGAAATGAATTACCAGTACAAAAGAACAGAATCTAATTATATAGTAGCACTTAAGTCTGGAAAATACTTACTTCTAACAAATAAAGGAAGAATATCAAATAAGAAACATAGATTTATCAGACTTAACAAATTTGATATTGAAGTAAAGTATTATGATGTTGAGGGTAAAACTTATATGATCAAGAAACCTCAACTTCTTAAGGTTCTGAGAAAAGGTGTCCCGGATGGAGAATCAACAAGAAAAGCTATTTTTGAAGAGTTTGGAACTGAGATTTTTGGACTAACGGATTACGAAAGAAGATATTTTACTGCTAACTTCCGGAGTAGACAAAGATTAGAAGCATTCCTAAAAACATTAGGTAGAGGTGGAGGATATTACCCATTTGAGGAAGGATCTATATACATTAACAGAACTAAAGTTAAGAAAGCCCTTAGAGAATTATATGTTACAGAGTAGCTATAGATGTAGAGTTGATCTTTTTCCAGAATTACGTCAACTTAATATTCTAGTGTATCTTGGAAATAGGGTTAAGGGAGATAGAACAAGAAAGGTAACTATTGAACTGTCTTCTCCTAGCTATAGACGAAAATCTAAAGGAATACCACCACCAAAAGATAAATATGTATTATCTCTAGGTTATGTGATGAAAGATAAACGTTTTCCAAGAACTATGTCGCGTTCAGTCCTAGTAGATTTTATAAAACGAGCATTTGAAAGAAAAGATGGAATGCGTGAAAGAGCTTTGGAAATTGTTTATTCAGTGGATCCAAGCCCAATTGATATCTAAATTGACAAAACACGTATCAGACAGCCTAAGATCCTTATCACTGAGAGAGAAGAACAGTATACCCACTGTTTTCTTCTTTCTCTTTTTAACTGGACTCTGCAAATCGACAAAACGCGCTCTAGAAAGGCAGAGAACCTTATACCCGAAAGAGCTTAGGTGTTACTATTAAATTCTGGAATAAAATAGCCACTAAGTCTCTTTAATAATTGTATAAACTAAATATTAAAAGAATGAATGATGATTTTCTTTTAGATGACGATGATTCCGAGCTGAATGAAGCCGGATATTATCAGCAACCACCTCCAGAAGACGAAGATGACGCTGGAGATGAAGAAGAATCTAGTGAAGAAGAATTAACAACTAAAGAGTATGATGGCAAATTAAATGACTTCGAATTAAAGTGTATCTTGGGGTATGATGATATTCAAAAGTATGGAAAATCTTCAGAGGATTTCATGATGGATGCCCTACTCGTTATTGTAGGTACAAACCCTTACCATGAGTCAAGCAAAACTATTGCAGATATAACACGTAGTGTATTAGGTAGAAATGGACATAATCGAGTTGCAAATACTCTCTATACTGCTGAAGATACTACTCTTACAGGTGTAGATGTTGATGAAGATTTTCTGGACAAAGAGGATTCTAAGTTTAACCAAGAATTTACAGAGGAAGCAAGACGAATGATAGCTGATTTTATTGACTATCTAGCAAATCGTGACCTCTCTAAGGATTCAGTGTTTTCTCGGAATCGAAAGCTTAGAAATATCCCTGCGCTAATTATTCTTTTGTTCAGCTCTAACTTGTATGGATTAATTGTAGGTATCGAAACACTCCCGAAAGTTTATGCAGATCAAGTAGATAATGCTTTCAATATTATAACCAGGCGTAAGCAGGATATAGTTGAAGAGTTAGCTAGAGCATATGAAGAAAGAGGAAGACAGATTGTAGCAGATAGAGTTAGGAGAATGGGTATCGCATGGTTTGAGCGCGAGCCAGCAGAAATCCGAGTCTTAGCTGAATTTGCTGATCTGGAATTAACCTATGATGATGTTGTCTTATATCGTGAATATCGTGTTAAATTTACTAATTCAAGTAAGACTATCACACAGGATTATATTTCAGATTTAATCGAAGTGGTTATTGATCCAGAAGCAGGTATCTATGAGCGCCTTAAGGACAAAACAAGATCCGAGGCTATTGCAGATGTTAAGCAAATTTGGAAACAATGGGCTACAGAGAATGCACAAGATTCAGAACTCGCCAAGAAAATTATTTGGAAATCAATTTAAGTTATGGGAATTTCACTAGAATTATTAACAGATGAGGATATACTTGACTATTCTCGGGAAGCAGGTGAAGATCATGTCCTAACTTCTAAGTCGGACCTGAACCTGAAATATGATAATATTCGCCCTATCGTAGGTGGATGTTATGACCCGGTGATTTTTGGTAGTCCTTTCGCAGATCGTTGTATTTGCGGTAAGATAAGACAACCTTCGAAATCACCTTGCCCGAATTGTGGAGTAAGAGTATATTCGAAAGAGGAAGCACTTAGAAGATTTGCTCGTATTGAATTGCCATTCTATTATCTAAATGACCTGAGATTTGACATTTTCAAGCAGAAATTTGATACTATTTTTAAAGACACAAAGATTATTCTCAACTTTAGTGGTGATGATCTTAAGCGTCTAGGATATAGTGCAAGAGGAGCTAAGAAAATGGGTATTAAGGTCTTCGATATGTGTCAATTCGATTATAATCCCGACACTAAAGAACTAACTGTCAGTGAATTTATTACTGACGAGTCTAAATGTTCTTATGAAGGAATAATGAAAATAATCGAAGAGTATTTCCCCGAACATTTGACGGAATACAAGAAACTAATTAACCGTTATTATCTTGTACTCCCTGCTGTTATGCGCCCCTTCACACTTACCTATAGAGATGGTAAAAAACTGATGGGAACGCACAAACTCAGTATTTGGTATTCTTCTATTATTTGGCTTTGTTGCGTCGAAGATAAGAAGGGTGCAGATAAATTAAATTATGAAACGGTTATGGAGTCGCTCAAAACACCGGGCGAACGAGTTAGATATACGGCTCTCTTACGCGCTTACCTAAATGCTGGTAAAAAAGAAGCCACCGAACTCCTTAATACCTCTAAGGAAAATCTAGCACGTGAACTCTATGCCGTACGTACTAAGCAGAATTTTTGGTACGTGAAAGTTACTAATAGACTTTCTACTTGAATCCAAATCAAGTAAATTTTGTGTATTGCTGGAACCTCGTGAATGGGGAATCAGCAGCTTTACTTAGGGATTATTATTAAATAAAAATAGAAGATTATGAGAATACCAAGACTCTCCGAAGTTTCTGATTTCTCTGATCTCCTAGACTTCGATTTCTTTGATAGATCTGAACGAATGAAAGAACTACATCGGGAAGGACGTTACATTGGTACTTCCAAGATTGGTGTCTGGAATAGATCAGAAGAAAAAAGAGAAAGAATGAAACGGATCCGAGAACAGAATCAGAAAGATAAAACTTCTCGGGGATATGGATCAGAGTATCATCAGCGTCAAGCTAATCGTACGCTCCTTCATAATAAGTTTCAAGGACTCAAAGGTTTTATGTACCTGCTCGAGTTCCCTAAAACTATTAAAGTAGGATTCTCGAAAAACTGGGAAAGACGTACGAGTAAACAAATAATTGGTGGTCGAGTAGTATTAATTATCTCCGGCCCTACCAATAATCTGGCTGACTTGGAATTTGATACTTTAGTCGAGTTTCAAGATTTTACACAGCTGGATGAAACAGGAACTAGATATACTGAGTTCTTAGATAAAAAGGTTGCGCCAGAAGTATATGATTTCTTGATGGAACACGCAGTATCCGACCCTACCCTAAAAGTCGAGGTACAGAATCCTCTCTAAAAGTAAAGTTCAACGACTATGTACAAAACTCTCGTAGAAGATATAGTCTATGTTAGGAAAAGGAAACTTACCTAACTAAAGAAAAATTCCGCACGTTGCCCGATTGTACCTGACATGAATCTTAAGATTGATGAGCTGGGGATCCCGAGACATATAGGATACGAAATGCTTAGGGAGGGCTTCATTGAATATTTAATGAAGGAACTCAACTTCACTAAAAAAGAAGCAATGAAGGCAACTAAGGAAGAAGCAACAAATCCGGAGACTCAGAAATTGTTTAAAGAATATGCAGAAAAACAATATGTATTGGTGAATAGACAACCGTTAATAGTGGCGGCTTATGGTAAAAACTTTAAGAAAAGTTCATTAAATGCTAGAATGGTTTAGACCTAATTAGCAGCTTAGAATAATAAATTCTAAGTTCAACGACTATATATGAACCCTAGATGATATAGTCTACGTTATTCAGGAATGAAATAACTATAGCGCTTCACGAATACTCTATTTTCTGTGTAAAAATTAAACTAGTGGATGATTATACATTACATTTTCCACCGGCCATCTGTTCTCCGCTTAACGCTGATTTTGACGGCGATACGGTGTCTATTCAGCTTGTGCCTGAAGATGTAGCTGAGGACACATATCGAAAAATGTCACCAAGATACGTAACGTATTATAAGAAAAATGGTAAACCTATTCCTGAGATAAACCATGAGGTACTTAATGGTTTAGCAGTATTATCGGAATGGACACCAGAATCTGCGGAAGAACTTAAGGAACCAAGATATTATTATGATGATTATGTTAAACTCCTCAAGGATGTTGAAGTAAATAAAGTAATAAAAGTTGGTACTCCTATAGTATTTACGGGCCAAATAGGAAAAGTTAAGTATCAGTCTGAAATAACAACCTATGGAAAAATTCGACTTTCTAAGATTCTCGAAAAGAATATAGATGATCTCGGATTCACAAAAGATAAATACACTCGATTCGATGCAAAAGCTGCTACTAAATTGAGTGCTTACCTATGTGATTTCCCCGAAGATGGAGTTGAAAAGAGACTTGAGCTCCAGAAACTTTGTCTAAGAGTTGTTAGTTTGGCAGGTGTAGTAACATTTGATTATTCTACACTCTACACAGATACTAATACAGAAACCTACAAGGAAATTTGTAAGATTGCAGATTCACCAGACCTAACAGATCAGCAAAAATTATGTCTCCTTACTGAAAAATACGAAAAGTATGAGAAGGAGATCGAAGCGAGTTTCTCAGACGACCTTAAGAACGAATTAAATCGAGCAGGTCGTGTTAAGATAAGTAGCATATCAGCCTTGAATATGCCCCAACTAATTATTAGTGGTGTAGATGAACTTCCTGTAATTACTAGAGGTTCATTGTTATCAGGGTTATCAGAAAAAGATATGATATTCCATTCTATTGAGAACCGCTCATTACAATCCATAAAAGTTAGTGGCGTATATTACATCAACCCCGAATAGATGGTGCGCTACTTAATAAAAATGCAGATTATTGCTGGAAAGAATGAAATTTTTAATCAGCAGCTTATTATTATGAACACCAAGTCAATAGTATCAATCTTAATAACAGTCGGAACAATCTTATCCGGAATTGGCCAGCTCATACACGAACTGGAAAACTCGCGCAAAAAGATGTCCGACGATAAGAAACATATGTAATAAGTTCAACGACTATATACTGTACTTAGATGATATAGTCTAATTGGTTATGGATGAACATAACCCATAAGGCGTCGGAAGAAGATATTGCGCGTGAATCTTCAGTTCGTCTCCTTATTGACCAAATTCGGGATCACTTACTCGTCAAATTTCCTTCCTCTTAAATAATTACGTTTATCAGGATGGAGAAGACATAGAAAATCCTGGTCTACTTATTCCAAGATACAAGGCACTCGGAAGAACTGCCCCAAATGGAAAAGTATACCCAGAAACTTACTCAGGCAAACCAAATGAAGACGACCTTGTTCCTGTTAGATCTATCCTTACTAAAAAGACCGGAGACTTAAATGTAGTAACTCCAGACTTGATCGGTAAGAAATTTAAAGATTTTACATCAGGAGCAGCTATCGGACTATCATTTGCACGTTCACTTACCGAAGGAACAACTCAGGCCGCACTAGGTTTGAAACACGGTCGGAAAAATGACTGCTGTGTATAAATAAGTAAAAATGCTGGAAGGGTAGAATAACCAAATCAGCAGCTAGCATAAAATTATTGGGCTTCTTAAAATTAATATGACAGAATTAATAACCTATAAAGGAAAACAATATGAAGTAACTAATCCAGGAGAACTAATATATAGTACAACACATTATCTCAGAGGTTGTAGAAAAGATAAACGATTTGAAATAGTAGATCAACTTAATGGATGTTCTGAAATTCAATAATCATTCAAGTTGTGGTAGTAGAATAAAATACCTACAAACTAAATACGGATTAACTGAACTAGATTATTATATAATAGTAGTCTGTAGAGGAGATGAATCAAAGTTACCTAGATGTACTTACGTAAATCCATATACGGATGAAATATGTAACAAACCTAAGAAATTTCGAACATTAACTCCAGGATTATATTAAAGAACCGGAAAACGAAAAAGAATATTTCATGAAGGGTGTGAAGAGCATGCAAGTAATGCAGCAGCTCAAATAGCACAACGAGAAAATTATAAACGTGGCGTTACTAGTCTCCAAAAAGCAGATAGAAAATCTAAAGTTTGGAGAAAAACTAAGTCTTCATGCCAAGAAACAAATGGAAGAAGGTAATAGCATCTTTTCTCCAGATGATATCAGAAATGAAAATCTGCCTAGTTGGAAAAATTTTCAAGTTTTCCCATCAATAAATCATTATAAAGATATCGCAATTTCTCTTGGTATGGATGAGTATAACTTAAGTATCGAGAATTGTATATTAATTGATAAAATAAATTATATACGGAGAGGGAATCCTGAAGATATTTGTATCTATTATTTAACCTATTTTGAAGAAACTAGTGATTACTTTAAACCAGGTGTTACAATAGACTTAAAAGAAAGATCTAATACTGATTACCATGGATATAAATATAAAACTCCAGAAATATTATTTACATCTAGTCGATTAATTATTGCAGAAATCGAATATGAGGTAAAATTAAAATTTAAAGATTTCATAGTTTTAGGAAATGAAGCTTTTGATATCAAACACAAAGATGAAATCTTAGAATATATAGAAGAACGAATTAACTATTATAATAAAAACGAAGCTCAAGATAGTTAATTATAAAAAAAAATAAAATGCTAGTTCAAAGACTAATATGCTTACAAAGAAGATATAGTCTATCCTTTTATAGAAATATAAAAGCCGGAAGGTCATGAAAGAGTGCTCGATAAAATGGGCTACTTAAAAGCTGAGAAATCTTGCACGTTCAGAGAAGAAGGTAAGTGGATTATCCTTAAGGTTAGAGGAGGAGAACTTAAGTATCCAAGACCCGATAACCTAGTAACATTGGGAAAGGATAAGTTTGAGAAAGGTGAGAGTGTATGTTGTGCTTATAATACCTCATCTCCAATCAGTAAGCTTAATTCATTGATTAATTTAATGAGAGCTAGAGGTTCGGCAGGTTTGAGGTATTTTGAGAAGGATAATATCATTGTATCGGATTGCTATGCATATGAAGATGGGATTATCAAGTATGTAGAAACTGAAGGGGGAGATATTGAAGTTAAGATTGGGTCTAAGACTTATCAATATAATCCTAACTGTATGTATTATTTCCCTGACGGTTCTGAAGTGAAGAAATTTGATAGAATCTGCTCTGGAGTGGTTAATATGGGCCATGTGATTTCAGAGCTAGGAACAGATCTGAATGATATCTATCTTATCTTCCGTAAGCAATTCTATACTTTAACAGATGGTGGATTCTTGAAAAATGGATTCTCTGATCTTGGTTCGACGCAGGAAGAAATTATTGAAATTCTGTTCGCAGGATTGACCAATATTAACTATGATCCTAAGTCAGCTAAAATTCAGGATATCGATTATCAAGGAACACAGACTGCCGTACTCTCAAAGAAATCATTCTATACCGTACTGTCTTATGGATATAGTTCTAGAATCATCGGTAAAGCACTCAAAGGCGAAGTTAATCTTGGTAATGATGTTATGACCGGTGTTATCTTAGGCTTACTCCTTGATAATAAACTTGATCAGGATTAGGAATAATTATATGGGAACTATGAAGATTGAATTTGACGTTCCTGAGTTTGAAAAGGAACTCGAGATCAACATAGTTATTCGAAAAGATGGTGAGGTGGTTGTAAGAGAATCAGCCACTCCACCATCAACCTCGGAAACTATGACAGAAGAAAAACAGATGAAAAAATCTGTATCCAAGGCAAAGAAGAGCCCTGGTAATTTGATGGACCCTAACTTATTTGATACAATATGAGTGGAGATAATACTTACTACAACATTATCCTGACTTACGAGATACCATATAATGTATTAGATAGTCAGGACCCTAGTATAATTCAAGCCCGGGATAACCTATATGAGAGGTTGGCTAATATAATTCCCCCTAAGTATGAACTTTTCTCGGTTAAACTTGTATTATACCAACTCAAGGATACTTATAATTTCTTAGTTACTTACAATGCTTTCTTTAGATCTACCTCGGGATTACCAATGAGTGAATATGTTGAGGCTCGAGATCTAAAGGACTTAATAAATAGTGAACTTGAGGAATTTTTCAACTCAGTAGATTGTGAATATAAACAATTGAATATTAAATCTTTAGTATGAGCAACTTTAATGAGTATTTCAGAAACAAAGGTGCCAGTTTGATGGTAGAGAGATTCTTCGGAAATGCAGATACTTTTAATCCAAATGTCAAAATTGCTACTATGACTCACTCTATTGTTGATGAGCCAGAACAACCAGCTTCATATTATGTTGAAAATGGTCTGACTGCAACACATAAGGTGAGAATTGAGTATACAACTACTGACGCTCCGGATGAAATAAAGTATTCTGAATTCGAAGTCCCTAAAGAAATAGATGGCGTCTTCATTATTGAGGGAGCCTATCGAATCGCAACCAACAAAATGGGATCGGATTATGACTGCCGTATTAGAATGTCTGGATCAGGAGATTATATAATTAACTTCGACTATGACAGAAGATACGACATTAATAAACGTATTCTGAAAATCAAGAGGACTAATCCAGAACTCAGATTAATTGACCGAGATGTTAAACTAAAGTATGAGGAAATAGATGCTGCAACAGGTGAAACTAAGGAATTACTGAAACTCTCCGAAGATCAGATTAAGAAATTCCAGATTAAACTTAACATCGACTATAAACCTGAATATATTAGTACTAGGTTAATTAATGATTGCTTGGCCTTTGGAGATGATAGACTTAAAGACTTGATTATAGACAAAACGATAGAAAGTGTACCGACTAGTTTTATAAAACATATCTTTAGATCGAATAACGGTAGAAACTATAATAGTGCTCGTCGTCATATTTCGAGCTATTTTGCAAAATATGGAAAACTATCGGAGCAAGTTTCTGTTATAACCACAATGTCTATCCGATTCTTTAAGGGAAGTTCAGATTCAAAGGGAGATACCGGCTTACAAGTTCCTCCAGGTATTAACGCTGCGAACTTACAAAGCTTGGGAAGTAAAATTACAGTACCAGCAACAGTAGCTTTTAATAGCACATTCACTGATTTGATCGATATAGCAGATACACCGATAAATAATAATACCAACCTACAGAACGCACTGACCGTATCTACATCGATTACTGATGATGGTATTATATTTCAGGCCTACACATTAGATTGGCAAAGAGTTCCTATTAAGTATATTGATTACTTAAATGCGAAAGTATGTGCCTCTGAGTATGTAGATTACAAAACGCATCAAATTAAGCCGAATGAAAATGGTGAGGTTGAGGTTAAGTACAGAATGAGACGCAAAATGGTCAAGGTAGATGAAATTGAATTAATAGATCTACACCCCGATTTCCGTCTCTCTGAAGCTACTCGTCGAATTCCATTTATTAATTCAACTGACTCTGTTCGTATTTCAATGGGCGCATCGATGCTAAAACAAGCAATCCCATTGGTAAATGCAGAACGAGCACTTGTCGGTACTGGTCATTCAGAAGAACTGAAAGACAATGTACTAAATGAAAAATTTAAATACGACAAAGGAAAGGTTAAAGATATTACGGAGTTTGATATTGAAATAGAACTTCCGGATGGTCAGATAATCAAACATCCTCGTCGAACAGCAATCCAATCTCAGAATGATGTTTGTGTCTATTCTCAGCCTAAGGTTAAGATAGGACAGAAACTTAAGAAGGGAGATATTATTGCTGGTGCCACTAACTTAGAGGTAGATACTTATAAAAATGGTATCAATGCTCTTGTACTATTCCATGCCTATCACGGTTTAGTTAATGAAGATGCACTTGTTGTGTCTGAATCATTCGCTAATAAATGTGTTCACTATAGTATCATTGATTTACAGTTGAACATTAAGAATACTGCAGCCCTTAAATGGATTGCTCCGATAGGTACAAAAGTTAAGTCTGGGGATAGTGTTGTTGGTGTTTATAAGACGAATCGATTAGATGACGTAAATAAAGCTCTTGCCGAAAAATTAGGAGGACTTTTTGGTGAAGGAGGTAAGGATATCACTGAATATACTACCGAAGATTTCCTTAAGGTACCAAATAACATTGACGAAGCTTATATATCCGATGTCTTAATTCAGGAACAAAAAAATCCTAAAATTCCTAAGTCAGTTAAAACCCCCGACTATCGATTTTCACAAACTTCTCGTGAGGTTGCAGCCGAGTACGAAAAGGGAATGGATAGAAAAGTAATCTATGACCGTTTCCCAGAGTATGTAGCCTCCGATCGTCTACGCCCAATTAATATGAGCCGTGATGAATATAAAGTTACTTTTACCGTCAGAATAAGACTAATCAAGAGAACTATCCTTATGGTTGGTTCAAAAGTTACTAATTCTTATGGTGGAAAGGGTGTGATCTCGATGGTTAAACCAGATGAATTAATGCCTATAATGGTTGACAAAAACACAGGCAAACAGCATCGTGTCGAAGTCATAATGAACCCATATTCCACGATAAACTAGCGATTTGTCGTGATTAAATTGTATAAAAATGCTGGAAAGGTTAATCCCAATCAGCAGTATAGATTAGTATTGTAAGTTAGTATGTCTGTCCTGAACTTAACAAAAATAAAAGCATATGGAAACAGATAAAAACTTATGGTGGTATGAGAGATTATATAAACAAATCACCGAACGAGGAAAACTACGTGGAGATGATAAATCAAAATTAGAAGGATACTATGAAAGGCACCACATCGTTCCTAGATGTGTTGGAGGTGGAGACGAACCAGAAAATCTAGTCCTCCTAACCTTCAGAGAACATGTCTTATGTCATATTATTCTCACTCGATTATATCCACGAAACTTACATATCTTGTTAGCAGCAAATATCTTGTTGCGAATAGACAAGAAAGACACAAATGGTAATATTATTAAGGTAACTATTAAACGATCTAGAGTTGCCGAAGACATAAAACTTAAATACGCAGAGGGTAAAACTAGAGAAGAAAGAATCAAAGTTTCTACCCCAGAATTAGGTCGTCGTTATTCTAAAGAAACGAGAGAAAAATTTAGGGCAGCTAGATTAGGGAAGAAACACCCAGGACATCCAGGCTTAGGAACAAAACCCAAGCCAGTCAAAGATCCAGCAGGTGTTATATTCCGAAGTCTTAATCGCTGTTCAAAGGCATATTGCGTTAGTATTTCCACAGTTAAAGGTTGGATTACGAGAAGACAAGGATTTACTTACGTAGAAGATGATGAGTAAGACGACTGACCTACAATACTTAATCTATATTCAAAGACTATATATACAACTGTCCCAGATTACAGATGATATAGTCTAGCCTAAGGTGCAAACCTATAGGATATTGAAATCGCAAAATTTCAGGCGTTATTATGGAACAGTCACTCGGAAACTGTGTCCATCGTATATATGATCTGGTTGAAGAGTATAAAAGAACTAAAACGGGTCAAAAGAAAATCATGCCCCTAATTGAAAAATACTATCCAGGACGTTACACTGGAATGGATGTTTTAGATTTCATTAAGTTACATGAATCAAAACCAATCGAGGAAGTATATTATCTCGAGGTAGGATGTTATTCTGATTTTACACCAGAAATAGTCGACCAATGGATGGAAGAACTTGGTGTAGAGAGTCAGTCAGAAATCCTAATGCCTGAGGTAGAACTTTCTGATCTGGATGAACTTAAGAATAATCTAAGCCCAGAAGAGTATGATGAGATTAGAAAGGATATGATTGGAAAATTTAGACCTGTAGATAAGAAGCTTCAGTGTGGTTGGATGCTTCTTGAGGAACTCTATCATATTCCAAGCTATTCGAATAAAGTAACAACAAGTATGGCAGGAATCGACATTAACTCTAAGAAGGATGAGCCTATCTTGGGTAGAGGTCGATATAGAATTACTGGTCAGAAAATTGGTGAAGATGAACTTAGTGCTTTGTTATCAAGAAATGCTAGAGAATTTATTCAAGGTACTAGAAAAGATACCGCAAGAGAAGATAATCAGCTATTCTTGAATAATCTATTGAGTCTTGGTTTAACAATTTCGGATAGTGAAGGATTCAATCAAGGTGGTTCTAGTCTTAAGAGCGACCTTAAGAATATGAAGACTAAATTTAGATTAAAGAATCAGAAATGAACGACGTAATTAATAGCTGTCTTATGTGGGCAGTTAACTTGGAGACCCCTGTGAGCCTCGGTTGCCTTTTTGATTCAGAAGATCTAAAGGACACCGGAATAGAGATAGATTCACATATTACTCTTCTTTATGCTCAAGGAAAGGTTATTGACAGAAAAAACTTATTAGAAGAAATTCATGATATCCTAGGTCCTGATGATTATAATTGGATCTTAGAGTTTATTCAGGGAGACTCGAGTTATAGAATTTTGGATGTCTTTGACCTTGGATGTTTTGAGAATGATTCTGACTATTTAGTACTTAAACTTAGAAAAGAAACTGAAGTCTATAAAGCTTTAAGCCTAATAAATAAAAGTCTAAGTATTAAATACGGAGTTACATCTGATTTTGCTCAGTATACTCCACATATAACGTTGGCTGAACTACAACCAGGTACTGTGAAAAAATACTTAGAATCAGATGTAGTCAGACTCGTTCTTGAAGACAGTGTATATAATTTTGAGGACTTGTTTATATCATATGGAACTGCAAATGAACCAGTTGATAGAAAACAATATTATCTCACTAATTATAAATGCTTAGATCGCTTTTTTAGATTACTCCGGCTGAAAAAAGAAATAGATGAGCTCTAAAACTCATCTACCAGCTTTCTTTATCAAGAAGGACTAAAAGATTTCAGAATATGATCTTTCGAGGTTTTTGATAATAATCATTACATATCTAAAACACAAAACCTATGAGGATAAAAAAATATGGTATTCCATAGATTAAACATAAATACCATAATTCCTCATATATAGTTTTGAGGCGATCTGGGACGGTGTAGATTTTTATCTACACCGTCCTTTTTTATTTTGTTAATATCTCTTTCACAATTTCTTTAATCCCGACTCTTTCTTTAAACTTATAAGTGCCACGATTAGTTTTTAATACTAGATTCCTAGTTCGCGTTTCCATCCATACTACTAGGGTAATTATTGCTTCCCAGTCTTGATAGGCCTTCCAGAATAATTTTATTTCGCAGATTAGAGTATCATCTGTGTAACCAAGTTCTCTGATTATATCTCCTATCTTCTTTCTCTTAACAGTTTCGAATCTATCATGAAGATTTTGATATAATTCTGCGAACTCTTCACCCTCTAAAATCCTATCGGGGAGTTCTGGAAGCTCTATATTCCCTAGTAATGATTTTTGGATACCGCGCCAGGATGAGTCTTTTCTTATTAGTACTCTTTGTTGGCCTAGTTCGACTATACAAGTTTCTTCCCTAGTATAATGATAACCAATAATCATAGTAACCGCTTCTCTAGTCATCCCATTTAGCCATAATCGTTCTAAGTTTCGTAAGACTTCTAGATCAGAAATACCAAAAGTACTGAAAGACCTCGGACCCTCTATATGTGAAATTATTCCATCATATAAACGCCCAAACATTTCTTGTGTTATTACTTTCATCTTAATTATAAGGTTTTGCTCTTCATAGGGTCTGTATTCCTTATAGGTGTTATGAAGAAAATTGTATTTATTTTAGGTGCCTTCGTTATGGTTACCTTCGGCTGTACTGGGAATAAGACGGCCGAGAACACAGGAGTAGTAGATTCAGATACAGTAGTGGTTGATACAGCTGCTATTGATTCAACTATTTGCCCTGATTAAGAGAGTAGGAGAATCTTTTTAGGTTCTCCGAAATCCTTATTTAAGAAATTAAGACAAAATATATGGAAGACTTAAAATTTACAGTTTCAGATGAACTTAAAGTTATACTGAGAAATGCTAATCAAATGGCAAAATCAAATAGCGATAAGGAACTGACTGTCGAACTTATTACGTATCTTATCCTCAAACGATATATAAACGAGGAGGGAGACCTAGAGAGTAATATTATTAAGGGTGTTCTAGATGATTACAAAGATTCAGCAAAGAAAGAAATGCTTGAAGCTTGTAAGAAAGAATATGAGAGAACAGCCAAGAAAACATCATTATTCTCAAGATTTGAAAATTATACATTCTCGGAAGGATTAGAGGAAACCTTCGAACGTACTAATACAATAATGTCTATTAAAAATGAAATAGAAAGTACGGAGGGTAATATTATAACTACCGAGCATCTCTTAGTCTACGGAATTCTACATCATAAATGTAAATTGGTAGACCTCCTTAGTGGAACTTATCAATTTAATCATATAAGATTCATGGCTCAGCAAGTATGTGAGTCAATCTTTAGTGAACCAGAACTTAAGGAGAAGAGAATAGAAACTCCCCCAGAAAAAGAGGATACGACTGAGGAAGATGATGATAAGTTTGAAAGAGCCGCCGAAGGACAAGATGCAATCTCCGTCCGAAAACATGATCCCAATTCGAAAACTCCATATCTAGATCAATTTGGCCTTGATATGACACAAAAGGCAAAAGATGGAGGATATGACCCAGTAATCGGTAGAGATAAGGAGATTTCACAAGTCATCGAGGTATTATGTTGTCGAAAGAAAAATAATGCAGCTCTTCTTGGTGAGGCTGGTGTCGGTAAAAGTGCACTAGTAGAAGGTCTTGCTCAGAAAATAGCGAACGATGATGTACCTATGGAGCTTAGAGGAAAACAAATATTCTCGGTTTCCACCACAGATCTTCAGGCAGGTACAATCTATAGAGGACAACTTGAGGAAAGAATTCAGAAGTTATGTGAGGAGGTCAGAGATAATCGAGATATCATTCTCTATATCGACGAATTCCATCAAGCTGTTTCCGATAGTTCCTCTAATATTGCCCAAATGATGAAACCTTCTTTAGCACGTGGAGAACTCAATGCGATTGTTTCTACGACTGTATCTGAATATAGAAGATATGTTGAGAAAGATGCCGCTCTTAAAAGAAGATTTGAACCTATCTACTTAGAAGAGCCTAACACCGAGGAAACTGTTAAGATCTTGGAAGGATTAGCTCCTGGATATGCTAAATTCCACCATGTTCGTTTTGGTGAAGGGGTTCTTGAAAAGTGTGTGGAATGGTCTGGACGTTATATAACAGATAGACAATTCCCAGATAAAGCTATTGGAATTATGGATATGGCTGCTTCGGTAACTAAACTCCAAAATCCATTAGATTATGAGAAGAGAACCGAACTACAGGAAGCTATTGATAAACTTAACTCACAAGCTGACTCCGCCATTGAGAATTCAGAATTTGAAAGGGCGTCTAAGATCAGGGATGCTAGAATTAAAATAGAATCCGAACTTAAAGATCTCATTCAGGCTCAAGAAGAGAACCAAGAGGGATGGCCAGAAGTTACTATTAATGAAGTTTCCTCAGTAATCTCTAAATTATCTGGAGTTCCTATTGACAAAATAATGAACTCTGATATGGGTAAGGTTAGAGAAATGAAAGCTACCTTAGGGAAACAAGTAATTGGACAGGATAAAGCTATTGAAGAATTATCTGTAGCCCTTCAGAGAAATATCTTAGGTTTACGTGATCCGAAAAAACCTATCGCATCATTCCTTTTAGTGGGACCGACTGGAGTAGGTAAAAGCTTGGTCTCTAAGGTTCTCGCCCAAGAATTTTTTGGATCAGATAACTCTTTGGTTACTATTGCTTGTTCTGAATATATGCAAGAATGGGCAGAGTCTAAGTTATTGGGCTCGGCTCCCGGTTATGTTGGATTCGAAAATACAGAACCGCGCCTCTATGTTCTTAAGCGTCGGCCTTTCTGTGTTCTCTTAATTGATGAAATTGAGAAATCACACAGTAACTTATATAATATTTGGTTGAATATGCTTGAAGAAGGAGAAGTAACCTTGAGTAGCGGCGAGAAAGTTAGCTGTAGAGATTGTATTATTATCTTCACAGGTAATGTCGGAACTAAATCTCTCGAACTTAAGTCTGGGGATCTTGGATTTGGCACTAAGAGTAAAGAAGATAAGAAAAAGACCGACGTTGCTACAGTGATGAAAGAAGTTAAAAAAGAATTTCGGCCCGAGTTTTTAAATAGACTTTCTGGAATTATAGTATTTAATCCCTTGGGGAACGAGGAACTTCTGCAGATCTTCGACTTAGAATTAGGTAAGCTTCAGGAACGACTCTCTGGTAAATATAAGATCGGAGTTAGTAAAAAGCTCAAATCTTGGATAGTGGATAAAGCTGAACCGCAATATGGAGCTAGATCCTTACAGAGATTAATTGTCGAGTATGTAGAACAAGAAATCTGTAAAAAACTACTTGATGAAGATCCTGGCGACAAGAAAAAAGTAAGTCTTGACCTTGGAAAAGATGAGGTAATTAAAGTTAAGTTTTCATGAAGATAGAGTTTTTACCTGACAAATATAGGTGTAATTCTAATAACGGAATTACCCTACATAAGAAAGAAGGACTAATCTCGGATCTATCTAGGGTTATTGATTTCGAACACTCTACCTATCCTAAGAAATGGGTAGATGAAGGAGAGAAATACGTAGGACATGATCAGACAGTAACAGACTTTCTAGGTGATAGACGTGTACTAGAACCAGGTGATATGTTTATTCATGCTGGTCAAGTTCTAGCAGTAAATGATCCGGAAACTCTAATCCTTTGTGTTTCGGAGACTGGTGGATTTGCACTTCAGAGATTTGTTAATGAAGTACTAGCCGCTGAACTTGAACTCCTAGATACAGACTTGGTTGATACGGAAGTTAAGGTTGAACCGGTTGTAGGGAATGAAGAAAAACCCACCGGAGAAATAGCCATCCCGTATTATAAAATGAAAGCTTGGCGCGAAAAATTAGACCGCCCAGAAAAAGCTACCTACCCGATTAAGGCAACTATAAACTGCCCTGATCTTCTCCTTCCCGTCAGTATTTGGATTGGGGACTGGGAGGCTTGGTACATGGAAGAAGAAATAGATGATCCAGATGTTGCCAAGGATATGGTAGGTAAAGTTCTGGGATGGACCTACAAAAATGGACTGGTGTAAAAACCGGTCCTTATTTTTTTTGTAATTAAGAGCTTCTGGGGACTAATTCCAAGATAAAGTATAAAATCATATATTATGTTATCTATGATAACTAGGTATATGATTTTTTTATTTCCTCTTGGGTCGCCCACCTAGCCAGTCGCTTCGCTCCCGCCCGACCCAAGACTTTACTTCAGAAAACCTGAAGTAAAGGATATCACAAGACCATAATACTATATTCAAGGTGAGGGAGGGAACCGACCTCTCTTGAATAAGTCTGAGCCTTAGTGAGGGCTTTGTCCCGAACGTCTAAGGTGAAGACTAGATAAAAATTGCAGGGACATTATATAAGAGATTACCTCAGATTAGAAAAATAAAATTGCAGTTTCACGCTTCAGAGAAGCTCAAATCCTTACTGATGAATAAGAGATGGTTCCCCAGAAACTCTCAATTACAGTTTCTGTGTCTGGAATCATGAAACGACTAAAATATATGAGTATGAAAAAATTTGTTGTTAGCGTGCCAAAAGGGGTGCGTTATATTGGAGAGTGGAAAGAGTATAGTTTGAGGAATTATGCCTTTCCTCATATTTTGAACAAAACCTTAACGGGATGTGGATATACTGAATATTGTATAACCAATGACCAGGACCTCATTGTGTGTAGTCCTCGTCGTATCCTCTTAGAAAATAAAGAGTCTCAACATCAGGGGGAGGTATTCTATGCTAGGAGTGGAATCTATGGGCCCCTAGGATATGACAGAGATTTAACTGTCCCTAAGAAATTTACTGGTCCGAGATTTATTAGTTCGCAGATGAGAGCTGAGATGGAAGCCAAGGAGAAAAGAAAGGCTGAAGAAAGGGCTAAAGCTATTCTGGAATTTAAGAATAGTATATTTCAGTATTATCAAGAGTGTCGAGCTAGGGGAGTACCAGTTAAGATCTTGGTTACTTATGATTCCTTCCGTCACGTTAAGGAAGCATTAGGTCTTCATATTGAGGAATTTCAGGTAGTTATCGACGAGTTCCAATCAGTTCTGGTGGATGCTAAATTTAAATCGGAAACAGAGTTAGACTTTCTTAATCAGCTCCTAGGTCTTCAGAAGGTATGTTTTGTATCTGCTACGCCCTTGATGGATAAATACCTTGATAGACTAGATGAATTTAAGGATCTACCATACTATGAGCTTGACTGGAAAACTGAAGATCCTGGAAGAGTTATTAGTCCGGAAATTAAGGTTAAAACATATGAAGGTAGTTTAACGGCCGAAATCACTAAAGTTATAGATAAATACCAAAAAGGAAAGTATGAAGTCTGGATGGTTAATGATGAAGAAAAAGGTCACCACGAAATTCAGTCCCGGGAAGCTGTCATTTATGTTAACTCGGTAAAAACTATTTGTAGTGTAATTCGACGTAATAGATTAACTTTGGAGAATACTAATGTCCTGTGTGCGAGAACTACCGAGAACACAAAAAAGATCAGGGAAGCATTTAATGACTCGTATAGAAAGCAGGAATTAGCGCATCGAGTATCTACGAAGGATGATCCTATTGGTAGTGTTCCTAGGAGAGGTGAGGTGCATAAGATGTTTACTTTATGTACCAGAACAGTATACCTAGGAGCGGACTTTTATTCAACCAATGCACAGACCTTCGTATTTTCCGATGCGAATATTGACTGCTTAAGTGTTGATGTTAGTACAGACTTAGAACAAATCTTAGGGAGGCAGAGACTAGACATTAACCCCTGGAAAAATACTGCTAATGTTTGGATTAAGCTTTCGACAGCCCTACTCACTAAGGCAGATTTCGATAAGGAATTAGAGAGAAAAGTTAAGACTACGTATGATCTTCTTGGTTCATATGATTATTCACCTACCGATATGAGACATTCATTGGCCGATAAATATAGGAAAGATGCTATTAGTTCTGCCTATAAAGATGATTATGTAGCCGTGAATAGACATGCTGGATCTGATCTTTTGCCAGTATTCAATAACTTAATGTTGATTGCTGATGAGAGAACTTATGAAATTCAGCAAATTGACTATAAGGATAGATTTAGTGTATATAGTACTATGAAGTCTGAAGGATTTATAGTCGAGAGCTCTGATATTGTGGCTTCAGTAGATGAGTTTAAATGCCTAACTAGATTTACTGATAGAATGATGTTAGTTGTAGATAAAGAGAAGACGCTATCAAGGGAGGACTACATAACCTTCTTGGGAAGAATTCCATCAGAGTATAGAAACTATATAGAAGCCTTAGGGACTGATGAAATCAAAGCTTCGGGATATCAGAGATCTAAGATATTTGAAAGGTGGAGTAAACTTATGAATATAGACTCCAAGGAAGATCTTGTTAGATTCAGAGTTTATACAGAATTTGAAATAGGTTTTAATTACACAAAAGCTCAAATTAAAAACAAACTTCGAGAAATTTATACTGAGATTGGATATCGAGGTACACCTAAAGCTATAGATATAGAAAAATGGTTTGAAACCAGGGCAACTATGTTTACAAATAAAGAAACAGGTAAAAGAGAAGCTGGTTTTGAAATAATTAAACAGTTATGATTTATTTAATACGTGTTAAATACGAAAAAGAGACTTTACTTAAGATAGGATATACTGAAGACTCTCGTAAGAAACTTAGATATTCTAATTATAAAATGCATAATCCTTTGTATGAATTATTGAATGAAATTCCAGAGGGAGATTTACAGGATGAAACAAACTTACATTACAAGTTTCGTCATCTACTGAAATACGGAAGAGAATGGTTTAGTGAAAGTAAGGAAATATATGAATTCTTTAAATCTCACACTACTAAAGAGTCTCTACAGGAGCTCAAGCCTTATTTTCCTTCGTTTATTAGATCAAAGCAACTTCCAATAGTTAATCCTTATGTAAATGCTATTGTTAGAGTTCTAGGAAATAACATGACTCCGGTAGATATTAATAACCTAAGGGAGGATCTTATTGACTGTGTTCCGGAATTAATCGACGGTTATATACAAAGACTGTTTCCTAATGAGTTTAATGAGATTATTAAGGCATATAAAGACTTAACTGCCAGTAATAGTACTCCTGAACTGGATGAGTTTAATAGTCTCGCTAGATTTGATGATAGAATGATGTTAGTTGTAGATAAAGAAAAGATATTATCTAGAGAAGACTACATAACTTTTTTGACCAGAATTCCTGCTGAATATAGAAATTATGTGGAAACTCTTGGAACAGATGAAATTAGGGCGGCTAGCTATCAAAGATCTAAGATATTTGAAAGATGGAGAAAATTAGTTAGTATTGATTCAGCCGAAGATTTAGTTCGGATGAGAGTTTATACAGAATTTGAAGTAGGAAAAAGATATTCTAATCTTCAGACAAAACAAATACTGAATGAAATATATCAAGAATTAGAATATCAAAAAACACCCAAAGCTACTGATCTAGAAAATTATTTTGAAGTTAAACATTTAAAAGTAACTATAGACGGTAATAGGGTTAATGGCTTTGAAATAATTAAACAGTTATGAAAGTAATTAAGAGTAGTGTTCAGGTCTTAGAACAAGGACCTGGTTTGGAAGGTATGTTTAAGCATATCGAGCGTGTTGGTAGAATCTCCTATAAGTCTGAGGATAGAATAGGTCCAGATTCGTGGAAGAAATTTGTTGAGGGACTTAGGAGAAGAGGACATTGGGCCGTTTTCGAGCACGGAACAGTCTATGTCAGGGTAGATAGAATCGATAACTTACCCACCATATTCCTCGAAAGATCTAGATGGGAAAGAGATAACGATTCTGGATATCTCCTGACAACAAATTACCGTGCTATTTGTCAGGCCGGTTTGGGAGAAGGAAACTGGTTGGAAGAACATTGGGTAGAGCCTGAAGGACGACCAGAGAGAGTATCGGCGTTATTTGTTTGTTCGAGAGCCACTTCACATCAGTTGGTACGTCATAGAAAATATAGTTTCCTTCAGGCGTCTCAGAGATATTGTAATTACTCCAAGGATAAGTTTGGTGGAGAACTTACCTATATATTACCAGCCTGGGCATATGATGTAAGAGATGATTGGGCGGCTAGTATAGACCCGTTGACAGGTGAATCATATGGTTGGCTCAGAAAACAGGATGGTCAGGAGTTATGGAATTCGTTGTGCTGTTTAGATCGGACTGTTTCTTCGAGGGATGACCTATGGAAGAGAATAGAAGATGAGTATATGATTGAGACCTCGGAAAATGATGGTACTAAGCTTAAACCAGAAGAAGCCCGTGGAATCTTACCCAATGATATAATGACAGAACTTGTTATGACGGGATGGATTAATGACTTCTATGAGGTACCGGCTGAAGGGAGTCCGGAAAAAGTTGGATTCTTCTTCCTTCGATGTGCCCCAGATGCTCAACCAGATATTAGAATCTTGGCTGAAGAATTAAAACGTAAGTTAGATGAATATACTAAGTAATATAGATGAGCTTCGTGGCTTCTTAAGTTTCACAGAGTGGATTGAGACTGAATTAACTAGAGAACCAGAGAAGTGTTATCGATGTAATAGACCTCTCTCTCCATTATCTTGGTTTGATCCCGATTACTATACTCTTCCGTGTTGGGATTGTATTGGGAAGAGAAAATCGGACCGAGAGGTTATGACGGAGAATATAATCAGAAACATTCGAGATTATTATCTAGGGAGAATACTTGGGGATAGATATTTTCAGCTTTTCATAGTTGATCCAATCTATTACGCCAATACCCTCCCTCATGATTATACCGAATTTAAGAAGGTAATAACTCAACTTGGTCCTCCCCCACGTAATGATATCTGGTTTATTGATTGGAAACCCGGATATCCCAAGTTAGTATGTAGAGAGAACTTAGTGGGACTCAAGGTAGTAAATCTGTCTAATCGATATCCTAGAGTAGATCTGGGAAAATCCAAGATCACTATTGAAGATTACGAGATTGTTATGCCGGTAGAAGTTAGTCCGGATACAAGACATAAGACTAGGTATGGTATCTTCTCAAAAGGATCAGATAATAGAAAATCCAAACGTGTCAAGGTATCAGAGAAATGTTATCGTCTCTGGAATACGGATGTGGAAGGTGTTAAATCAATTTTCAAGGTATATAAAGGAGGTGAGGAGATAGCATTCAGGAGTCTAACATATCAAGACTACGTAATCCTGAAGTTAGCCGTTATGAGGGATAGATCTTTTATTAAGTTCTTGTTTGATCTCCTCTCCGAACTAATACGATCGACCGGCACTTATAAAGATTCGGTATTTCTTAAGAACAAGGTAGTAATAGATCCGAAGAAACCAGGAAAGCTTAACCTAATTTGGAATCCGCTTTCTCCTGATATTGATCCAGACTACATAAATATTTCGATTTTATGATTAACAAAATAAAAGGTGCCGGTCTAGATTTCACCGACTATAGATCTAAACCCTCATTACTAGAACGGCCGGAGTATGTACACTTGGATATTCGGTCTAATAATTCATATCTCTTCGAGAATGTAATTACCGAAGAGACTCAAGTGTGTTGTACGGCCGAATTTCATGAGGGCTTATTTGATGGAATAGAGGGGTTATTATCTGAGATAGGTCGGTCGTGGGTAGAGGTGCTTCTAATTTCGGGGGAGATAACTAACACCGAGCCTCTTCTTAGATTACTTGAAGCAGGTTATGTCAAAGATATTGGTGTTTCTTGTCCCCCGTCCCCTGAGCACCTTAAAAAGACGACCGATAAGATTAAGGAGGTCATAATTCCTAAGCATGTTTCCCTTAATATCTCACCAGTCTATTTTCCCTGGTCAATCCTTAAGGAGGCGGAGGAAGAAGAACTAGAGGTTATTGGGTTAAATCCCTTTGGTGACAGGATCTCTAAGACTGCAACTATTGATTCCTTCGGTATTCCATACTTACTAGGGTTTGCTGCTAGGTATTCAGATATAGTATTTACAGACGAAGAAGAAAATCTAGACTACCTCTCAGCCTTGATTGGAAAAGAATTAGGTCCGGAGTATGAATTAACCAAAGATACTAATCATCTGTTTAAGCCGTATAAACGAATGATTTACTCATCGATCACTCCTTCACCCGAGTTGATTGTTCCATATGATGCTCAAACCTATATCTTCAACCCCTCCGAACTAACCTTAGGATTTTCACCAGGAAGATTACAAGTTCCGGAGGATGAGAATTACCCACCCCTTATTTCCAAGGTACTCGAAGGATTTTATGGATATCTTGAACTTCTGAATCCCTATACGGAAGGAACAGGGATAGAGAATTACATGTCTTGTATTCGTCCAAAAGTTAAGGGTCTAATTTCTAGTATCTTAGGATCAGTGTGGAAAGTAGAAACGGTTAACCTTGGGAAGACAGTATTTGTGTTTAGGGCTACGACTGAAATAGTAGAAAGAAGATTCTTACGGCGGGCTAAGACTAGAATAGAGACATTAAATTTCTTGTTAGCTTCTGGTCAAGATAATAAATTAGAGCTTGCTTATTTACCAAATTAATGAAACGCTCTTCTTAAGCCGTGAGAACCTTATCCCTGAGAGATTCCCTTAGTGCCCTGGGTATTAGGGGAACAATAAAATAAATTTTATATTATAATAATTATGAGAATTTATAATGGTACTAAATCAACGTTAATCTTGCCATTAACTGGCAATGAGCGTGTAACTATTGCGCCTAAGACTCCGTCTGGCAACGTTTTGTGTAGTAATGATTTCTTGTCTTTGTTAGTTACATCATATACAACAGATGAAGTAGCTATCATCGCATCAGGCCCTTTTGAGGTAACAGCATGTGCCAATGTTCCAACAGCAGTTAATTATGTTGTTCAGTCATTGGATGAAGCAATTCAGCGTTTTGCGCCGAAGCCAGAGACAAAGGAACCAGCTCCTAAGGTTGTTGACGAAGAGCCAGCTGCCCCAGAAGCAGTGGTTGAACCCGAGCTTGAGGTAGAGGAAGAGCCCGCTGCTCCTGAAGAAGAGGAGGTAATCCCAGAGGATGCTGCCCCCGAGGAAGAAGCTGCTTCAGTCGAAGAAGAGACCATGCCTACCGAACAGCATGAACGTCGCAAGAAGGATAAGAAAAAGCGCAAGTAAATTAATTAACAGGAATCTCTTTTGTATGAAAATAAATCAAAGGAGATTCCATGTTTTCTACGTATGGTAGATTATAAAGAAGTAAAAAGAAAAAACGGCAATGTCTTGATCTTTTGTAACTTCGAAGATCTCTTGAAGGAGGCCTACGGAGTTAAAACTATGGATGAAGTATTACCTATGGCCAGTGGTGATGAATATATATGTCATTGCCCATTTTGTAAGGCCGAAGGACATACTAAACATAAACTCTATATCAAGACAGACCTAACTGTTGGGCATTGTTTCGTTTGTACTCGAAATTTTATTAACCTAACAGATGAAGTAAAAACAGAATATAAGATTCCAAATTTTCTAGGATTTATGGGTTCACCAGGTCCACTTGAATTAGTAAGATTGACGGATCCTATATGGTCACTAGATAAATTTAAGTATGAGTTTGATGATTTCTCTCAGGAAGGATATGATTATTTAATAGGTCGTCATGGATTTATGAGCGACTTATATAAAGTTCTAGATTTCAAGTTTATGGATGGAAATATAGTCATGCCTTTCAAATATCATGGAGAGATATTCTATTATCAGATTCGATTCTCAGGGTCTTCTAATATTCGTTACTTCTTTCCTCCTATCTCGGCAAAACCTCCGTATATAATTGAAAAACCAGTTAATAAGAATTTTATAATCTGTGAAGGTGTCTTTGATGCTATTGCTTGTCTAATTATGGCACCAGACTATACGCCCTTCGCAGTATTGGGGTCATCGATTTCAGAATATCAGATGAAATTTCTTAGGGAGTATGTCCCCGAGAAAATACTGGTTTATATGGATGAGACAAAGATATCTAATAGAATTGCCGAGAACTTAAAACAAGAGGTGGGATATTGTCCAATAGGTATAATTCGCTCGACAGGTGAAGATCCAGAGGAAAACCTAAAGAAACGATTAGCCTTCGGGAAACCACTTCAATGGATAAAATAAAAACATGGTACACTTATATGTTGATAAATCGATAGGAAAAATAAAACTTGTAACGGATGATCCTACTGCAAGATTTCTCCTAGAGGTTGTTACTAAGAACAATGAGTATATACCCTGGCAGAAAAAGTATGGTGTAGTTACAAAAACCCATAAGATATATGAGGAACGTAGAAATCCGATGCCGAAAGGTGGGATTTATACTTATACAATGGGATTAGGTTGGGCTGCATATCTTATAAATACTTTCAAGCCTCATATTACTCAAGACGATTATTATGCAATACTTCGAGATGCAATATATTCGGATAATTATAGAACGATTCCATTCCCGGAGCTAAGAGATTATCAGAATGAAGATGTTCTCCACCTGCTTAAATATAGGATTGGGTTGTTTAGTTGTTTCACAGGTTACGGTAAAACCCAAGTTATAGCAACAATAGCGAAATATGCATACGATCTGGGAAAAACAGTCCTATTAGTAACACCAGGGAAAAAAGCTCAAGATGAACTTCTCAAAAGATGTAAATCTGCTTTTGGTCTTGTTCCGGATGATAGACTTGGTGCAATAATAACTTCTGGTCTCTCAAATCGCAAGGACTATAAAGATCCAAAGCTTAGAGTAAACCTTGAGAAAGATCTAGCAAGATATGAATGGGTCTTGGCAGATGAGGTAGAATATACAATAAATGACTCTGGAGAATACTTATACTCTCATCTTTTAGGGGCTACTAATCTCTATGGGTTTTCTGGAACTTCTGATAAACAAGCTGCTGAATCAATAACTTTTGTGTCTGGACTCTCTGAAGTGATAGTTAGAAATAAAGACTTAATTAAATTCTTTGGTCCTAATCTAGTCTATAGAATGCCATTAAATAAAAATATAAATGATATTCAGATTAAAACTTCAGCTTTAGACCTGATACAGTTTGATTGGGGCAATGATAATTCTAACATATACTTCAAGATTATGTCACAGATATGGACAGACCCTGGAGTATGTGCAGTAATCAAAAAAGTGATTAAGAAGTTCCCCTTGACATTTATCCCGATTAATAACTTGACTAATGTATTATCGGAATGGATTGATAAATATTTTGTAGGAACGTTTAAAGTTTTGTTAGTATGTGGTGAAGGTTATATCTATTATGACTTAAAAGGAAAGAAAACTAAACTTGACTTAACTACTGCATGTGATTATATTCGAGATGGGAAAGTAGATGTTATACCCTCTACCTCAGCCGGATATCGTGCCTTGGATTTTCCTAACTTAGAGAATATTTTACTTATTGAAGGTCTCAAGGCGGGTGTGGTTCTGCAGCAAATTGGTAGAATAGCTCGTTCTCAGAATATGAATATTATCACATTATCCGGAATATCAGATAAGAAAATACCTGTTTATTCCAAGTCTGATGAATCACGAAAAGAACTTTATCAGACATATTACAAGTTCTGTAATATTACAGAATCTGTTATATACGAAAATAATCTTTAAACATTTATGGAGCACTTAGATTTTGTATATTCATTAACCTCTCCATACTTATTCGGAGAGGCAAAAGCAAATATTAATGATCTTGAATACTATTTCTCAACGGAACCTGCTACTTCTGGGGATCCGCTGGTTATGGGAATAATTAATGCCATTAAGAATTATGATTATGATTCTTTTGGGGATCCATTATTTCAGTCGATTATCGGAAAATGTAGGTATACTAATCCGGGAGAACCTCAGAAAATTCTAGATCAAATTCATAAGTGGCAAAGCTATAATAAAGAAGCGATTAAGCCTGCTGAAAAAACTCTTAAGGATGTTATTTATGGTATAGCAATCCAAAGAGCTAATTCGAAGTTTGGTGGTCGAGACGCTGAAGCATTTGTTAAGTATATTAAGAATTTAGATATCAAATTTGGAGGTTTGGATGATCATTTCGGTTCGACAAACTTCAATGATTTCGATATCCAGAAAATCTTAGATCAACAATCTTTAGGTGCCATCCCAACAAACTATCAATGGTTAAATGATGTCTTCCCTCCACATAATGGTATAGAACGTGGACAACTCGGAATTATTAGTGCTCCTCCGGGTGTTGGTAAGAGTCTATTTGCGATGAACTTAGCCTTATATTTTGCGTCTCAGGGTATTAAGGTTCTGTATGTTACTCTGGGCGATCTGGTTGAACGAGATTGGATTGTTCGTCTAGGGGCAATTGCTTATGGTGTACCTTTTTCTGAAGTTTATAAGAACATGAAAGTTGTATTCCATAATCTACAAACCTTATCGAGAGGATGTTTAGCAGTTTCGATTAATCCTAGCGGTGTTATAACTGCAGATGAAATTGTTGAATATGCTCTAGGTCACGACTTCGAGGTAGTATTTGTAGACTACGATGCGAATCATAAGGGTGCAGCCGATGGAACAGAGGGTAATGGTCAGTCTATGTATTCTAGTATTGGTCAGATTTATTCAGCTTATACTAAATTGAGTATGAGTGGAAAATTAGTTTTTATGTGTAGTCAACCGAAGATTTATGCATGGAATCAGCTCATTGGACTTTCTGATATTGGTGAGTCTAAGAGAAAACAGGAAACTGCTGACTTCATTATAACGATTTCCAATACTGCTCCTGACTGCCCTAATCACTTATATACAGCCTCTATCCCAAAAGCTCGACGTGGTAAGGTAGGAACAAAGAAGTATCTGATAAGAATAGAAGGTAGATTTATTGAAATCCCCAGAAGCTTATATGATCAACTTGCCACTCAAACTGACGAAGTCCAATATACAGAGCAGCAAATAGAAACTATGTCAAGGGAATATAGAAAACAAGAACAGCAGATTAAGGCGCAAATAAATAAACAGATGCAAGGTCCGGTCCCTACCCAACAAAAACCAGGCCAACAGCTAATTAATCCATTTGCGACTAATCCATAAATAGAAAAAGTTCCCCATTTTTATGTGGGAACTTCAACTTTTATATATGTCAAATAGAATAAATTTTGTATTGGGAGCTAAGAAGATTATATCTGTCAATGCTCTTTATAAAGCCAAACTTACTTATACTCCTCGTGGTCAGGTAGCAACGATCTATAAGTCTAAGGAAGCTAAAATGACTGAGGCTTATATCAAAGAACAAGTCGAACTTTTAGATGTCCCTCGTAATTATCCTTGGATTACTCCTGATACTCTTTTCAAAATGACAATCAAGGTCATCTTCAGAAGTGGAATTTTTATGAGAGACCTGGACAATACAATAAAGCTAATTCAGGATGGGATATTCAGAGCCTTGGGAGTAAATGATTCGCATGTAGTTTCAATTATAGCAAATAAAGTATTATTCCCAGGTGTCCTCGAAGAAAAAATACTTGTATGTTTAGAAGAAGTAGATACAACCGGCGTAAGATATGACATACTTCCCAAGCCTCATATCATATGGTCGGAAGATATTGATCTAGGACTTAAGTTATATCCGGGAAAGGGAGCCAGGAAATCTACTTTCTATCAAACCGACCAAGAGGATGAGGCTGATACTTATGTCTATCTTATAACGCCGGAAACATTTGGATATATGGTTCCGGTTAAGGTAATGGAGAAAGTAACTGAATGTATCCTAGAGTCGAAAGGTTTTGTTTTTATAGGTTTTCTTCCAGGTACAGAAGACCTATCTGAATTTAAAAGCCTTATTTGTGAACATCAAAAAGAATATAGTGGAATTAAAATGAAAGACCTATCTAATAAAGAAGAAATATTAGAATGGATAAAATCTATTACTCCATAGTTTTTCTGGACGGACTTAATACGACGAATGTAAATTTTTGGGTACGTTCAACAGGATTTGACAATTGGAGAGGTATTTTGTTTGAAGTTCGAGGATTTATTGGAAATAAATATAAATCCAGCAACCTTATAGATCGTATTCGTAGTAAGGCTTATAATACGGTTGATATTGGTGATGGATTTAAAGATATGGTTACAACTTCGTATATTATTGATGACCCAGGGAAAGTTATTAGATGTCTGGCTAGATAAATTGGGTAATAGAATTTGGTTAATATATGTACCTCTGATATCCCTAGGTCTGAAACCTTCTAAGGTAACTCTCTCTAATTACAAGGGAAAGACTGAATTTTATTTAAGGTTCTATTTACCAAAGAAAAGTTTAAATAAAAAATTTAGGGCAAGATTATTACCAATTACCGGAGGATTTCATCATGAGGTCTTACCCAAAAATGTTATTGAACTTAAACTCAAAGTTACAATAAATAAAAAGATAATTATTGATACAATGAATAATTACAAGTTAATTACACACAATCAGTATGAATGAATTCTTAGTTATTATCTGTGGCTCTAGAAGTTTTACTGATTACGAAAGATTAGCCAAAATGTGTGACTATTATCTTTCTCGTCGTATTCAGGAGGGACAGAAAGTAATTATCATATCGGGAGGAGCTGATGGAGCTGATAAACTTGGTGAAAGATATGCAACCGAGAGGGGCCTTGATTATAGAGTTTTTCCGGCAGATTGGGATCGATATGGGAAAAGAGCTGGTATGATAAGAAATGCTAAGATGGCTGAAATAGCTAATGCTTGTATTGCTTTTCCATCTGCTTATTCTGAGAATCGAGGGACTAATAATATGATTAAAGTAGCTCGAAGGAACAATCTTCTAGTTAGAGTTGTTGAGGATGAAGGATGAAGAAACCATAGTAGCTTTGGTAGAAGAACGTCAATACTTATCTAACTTTGGTGTCGATCACCTAGATAGAATAGCAGATATAGACTCTTCTATTTGTGAACTAGGACAGCGAATTTTCAGAAAGGTCTTAGATGATAGAACTTATTTTCAGAAGATTTCTGTATCTACTCTCTTTCCAGACATGAGAGGTGTAATATTTCATGCTCTTAATCCATCCGACTTTAGTTTTGAGGTTGATAACATTGATCCATTAATATTAAAAGGAACCTATAAAAATGGAGGATACATTACACTCTACTGTTGAGACACTAGATGCATTAGGTGAAGAGTTAGATTGGCTTTATAAAAATAAAGAGGATCAAGAAAGACAGGATGATATTAGGAAAATAATGAAAATATATACTGAAAAAGTATATCAGGCAGTATTTAATAAATATCATAATCTGTTTCCCTATAATACTGTATATACTTGGTCATACGCTCTTGGGGTATTTGTTATAAATTTCAAGGAAGGAGAACTTAGATTTTTCTGTAGATGTGATGATGCTCCGCGATTTATTGGAGACGTTTAGATGGATAACTACTTATAGTAATCAAGAACCCGATCCTGAATTTTATGAGCCACTCTGGACATATTTAGGGATTAAAATTTTGGAAAAACTAGATCAAGTACCTCCATCACCAGAAAGTTGGTTTGGTTGGAAGTGTACTGTAGATTTTCCAAATATTCCGAGAGAAGAATTAGTTTTTAGGCCCGGTGAGTATTCAATTAAAGCATACCATCGAGGTAGATTAGTAACAGATATTAGATTAGGAGGTTTGTATGAACATGCTAAGAAAAATCAATTGTTATAGTCACTATGAATTTAATGATCTGTGCGAAGAAAGAGGTTGGAATGATGATAAAAATCCTCCTCCTTCCGGGATAGCACTGATTTCTATTTGTTGTACTCCAGAATGTGCTAGGTATTGGTTGGAGGAAGATGATGATCATTGGTTTAAGGAAGAACACCCTAACGTACTTAACTTAAACTTCGATGATATTCCGCGCGATCAGATAGAGTGGAAAGGTCATATATTCTACGGTCTAACTAAAGAAGATGCTAAGAGATGTTTTGATTTCATCGAGAGAGTAATTCCAGAGGTTAGTGAGATTTGGATACATTGTCGCGCGGGTCAATCTCGAAGTCAGGGAGTAGTACGTTATATTTTGGATTGCTATTCAGATCAATATGAATTAGAGACTAGAAATGATAACCCATGTCTTACCCCGAATATCGATGTAGTAGCTAAATTAAAAAGATGCTATGTAGAATCTATACTCAAAGAGGATATATCGGATTAATTCTCTCAGAGGCTAAAGTCAAAGACGGAACAGAAGTAATAGGGGTTGTAGCTTCATGGCGCGGGACACAAAAGAAAATAATAACCCACCCAAGATTTTACATCGTCAATTCTTCACGGATTTGTCTCTCACGGTTTAATCATGCTGGCATAGTAATTTGGGAAGGAGACATTCCCGGACCTCAACTTCTCGAGGTATTAAATTCTTCTGAAGTTTCTGAAATAATTATAGAATATATAGAAGAAAATAAAATTAAAGAAAGGCTATTAATTTAACCTTTCTTTTTTTCATGTCCAAAGTGTTACTGGAACCTTAAGAGCACTGATGATGTTTCTGGCAGTTTCTATACCAATAACTCTACCTTCAAATTTCATAGTTTCTGAATAATTCATGACAATTAGAATATCGGTTGCAGGGTTATAGGAAACTTCATATTTGCCAGGTTCTGTTTTCCACCAAGTACCTTCTATTTCATTAAATCCTGATAGTTTCCAAACTAAATCTGGATCTCCGTCTTCGCCATTAATAGTTTTAATGGGATAATCTATATTATCATTACCAAAATCTACCTCGGGATTTGGTACTTTTCCGAAAGAACTACCAATGTAAGTAATCATTTCGTCATCCTTCCTACCCGGTCTAAATAATCTCTTATCCATTCGTCCCGGAGTACCAAAGAAATCATTACTTACCTGATCATATCTAGTTCGAAAAATATGATCTAATACAGTATAAGTATCTACATAACCATTCCATGCTCCACCCCATACTTCATCTTCTGGGTTTTCCATTAACTTCTTTGCTAATTCTTTTGCTTTCATAACATATAAAAATATTAATAGAATAAGATACGGACGCCGATGTGCCCTACCTTATATTATACAAATATAAGGCTCTTACTCTATTATCTGTTAAGTTTCTCACGCCTAACTTTTGATTTTCTTCTTTCACATGTATAAGGTTTTAAGCCCTTATTAATGTTATGAAACAGCTTTGTAAATGTAGAGAAGAATTAGAAAATATTATTAATAGTTGGATAAGACCATTCTTTAAACCAAACATATCCGAGGTTACTTATCCATGTATTTTTGTTTGGACATCTGAACCAATATATAGACCAGAACTCCTAGAAGGAACTCTTGTAACTTACTATTGGGAGTTTGTTTATCCTGAAGATCTATTATGATTGTATACATATTATTTTGGATTTGGCAGTTCCCTCAAAATATATTAGGGTGGTTATTATCGGCCCGTCATAAAAACAGACATATAGGACCGGCCGGATTTAAGTATATTCATAGTAAGGGATGGATTCCTTGTATGTGTTTAGGAGAATATCTTTTTGTAGGTCCTTCATCATTAGTTAGATTTGCATACGGCCGGGGAGTTTTGTCTGTAATCTTCGGGCCGTTATATCTTCCTTTTATATCATTGCCAGCCATAATTGTATCTTTGTTCGGTAGGTATTATTATATGGCACATTACTCTACTAGGTGGGCACTTAGAATAGGGAAACGAAAACCTTATTAGTGTTATGATAAAACAATTAAAAGTAGTTGGTTATAAAAAACAATATTGTTGGTCTTCGCGAAGAACAAAGATCGGAATATGGGAAGATGATGTTGGTGGTGTGTTAGTAGCCGTAGCATGTAGATCTTTTGGTCTGTGCTTAAGCGCTATCTCAGAAAACATCGAAGAATTAAGGCAAGATTTCAATGATGCCTTAGAAATTCTGACTTTCCGTTTCCCAGATAAACCCGCGAGGAAATGGTTAAGAAAAATTATTCAAACAAATTATAAACAATTATGAAAAATTACAAAGGTTTAACAAATTCAGAAGTCCTAGAATCAAGGGCTACCCACGGAGAGAATAGACTCACCCCTCCGAAGAAAACTCCATGGTATATCTTATTCCTGGAGAAATTCAAAGATCCTATTATAGTAATCCTCTTAGTGGCAGCAGCTATTTCTATTGTCGTAGGATTCTTTCAGGGATCATTCATTGAGTCTGTAGGTATAATTGTTGCTATCGGACTGGCTACTGGTGTATCTTTTTGGATGGAATACTCCTCAAAGAAAAAATTCGATATCCTGAATCAAGTCAGTGATACCGAGCCAGTCAAGGTAATTAGAGAAGGAAATGTCACTGAAATTCCCAAGACGGAAGTAGTTGTTGGTGATATTGTAATTCTTGAGACTGGTGCTGAAATTCCTGCTGATATTGATCTTCTTGAGGCTCTAGAACTTAAGGTGGATGAGTCTTCTATGACCGGTGAATCTATGCCTGCTTCTAAACGAGCAAAAGCAGATAGTGAAGGTGAATATACTGGTTCTGGATTTGCTCCTTGGTTTGTTCTTAGGAGTACAAAAATTACAGAGGGTACAGGTGTTGGAGTAGTTGTTAAGATTGGTGATGAAACTGAAATAGGAAAAACCTCTAGAGCTGCAATGGAGGAGGTTGATGAAGAAACTCCACTCAATAAACAGCTCAATGGATTAGCTGATCTTATTAATAAAGCCGCATTCTCATTAGCTGGCTTACTCCTTCTATTCTTAAATGTTCATCATTTTGTATTCACCGACTTCGATCCCAGCTTCATGGCTATTTTCACGGAAGAAGTTAAGTATCTCATGATGGCATTGGCGTTAGTTATTTGTGCTGTCCCAGAAGGAATGCCACTAGCTTCTACGCTTTCATTGGCATTTGCTATGGATACAATGAGAAAACAGAATAACCTCATTAAAAAGCTTCATGCATGTGAAACTATCGGATGTACTAATATTATATTTAGTGATAAGACTGGTACGCTGACTCAAAATAAGATGGTTGTTGTGGATACTGACTTAGTAAATAAAGAGAAGCTCTTTATTAATGCGGCCATAAATTCTACAGCCAATCTTGATGAATCTGGAGAAGCTTTAGGAAATCCGACAGAAGGTGCAACTCTCAAATTCTTGAAGTCTGAGGGTACTGACTATCGTGAGCATCGTCGCTTAGAGGTTATTGATCAAAAGCCATTTAATTCCACAGATAAATATATGTCTACAACAGTCAAGGATGGTACCATCTATGTTAAGGGTGCTCCTGAGATTGTTGCTGGATTAGCTAAAGATAATAGCTATCTTGGGAAGGTAGAGGAACAACAAGCGAAGGGCAGACGTGTACTCAGTTTTGCTTCAGGTAACTCTATGGATACTCTTATCTATGACGGTTCAGTATTTATTGAGGATCCTGTACGAGTAGATGTTCCTCAGGCAGTTAAAGATTGTTATCATGCAGGTATCAATGTAGTGATGATGACTGGCGATAACATTAAAACTGCAGCTGAAATTGGTCGTCAAGCAGGGTTCAAGAAAAATGAGACTACTGGAAAAGTTTGGGCAATTGAGGCTAAGGAATTTGATAACATAGATTGGAACAATAACGAATATCCTACAGTTATCGCAAGATGTAAACCCAGTGATAAACTCCACATTCTCAAGTCATTCCAAGAGAAATATAAGGGAACTGACGATGAGTTCGTATGTGCAATGACAGGGGATGGTGTTAATGATAGCCCATCTCTCAATCACGCAAATATTGGTATCGCTATGGGATCAGGAACTTCTGTGGCTAAAGAAAGTGCAGATATTGTACTCTTAGATGACGCATTCCCAAGTATTGTTACCGGCGTTAAGTGGGGTCGAAGTTTATATAAGAATATTCAATCTTTCCTCACTTTCCAGCTCATCATAAATGTAGCAGTATGTTTCACTGTCCTGGTAGGTCCGTTACTTGGCATTGATCTTCCATTTACAGTAACACAGCTTCTGTGGGTTAATATTGCTATGGATACTCTAGCTGCTATTTGTCTTGCTACAGAGAAGGCAGACTCGAATGTAATGGATGAACTTCCACGTAAGCAGACAGAATTTATTATAACTAGTCCGATGTATAAGACTATATTCGGAATGGGTATTCTGGTATTTTTAATCCTAAGCTCTATCATTTATGACATTTCACATAACAATAGTGCTTGGTTTGGATTAGATCTCACTGGATTGTTTGCTACATTCTTGATGATTTGCTGCTGGAATATCTTCAATATTCGTGTATTCCGTAAGAACCATAGTATCTTCTATGGACTCGGAACCAATAAGTATTTCTTAATTGGAACACTTGTATTGTTTATTGGCACAGTTCTTATTGTAGAATTTGGTGGAGAAGTTTTCAATACACACCCACTCTCGGTAACTGAATGGATTAAGATTATTGCTGCAACAAGCATTATCGCTTTCGGACGTGAAGCTTGGTATTGGATTAAGAAACTTTTGTAAAACTAATATTAGAATTAGAGTTTAGGCTCTAATTCTTTTTCACCTCTCAGACAGCTTGATGTCCTTATTATTGGGGAGGAAATAATCCTCCTCAATTAAATATGAATAGAAGAATTACAATATTTGATGAAAAAGATTTTGAAACCAATTATCTACTCTGGTGGTCTCTACCTCTAGGTCAAGAAATCTATTCTATCAGTAACTTAATGGCAATGACACGTCCAGATCTCGAAAGAATACTTAGTATCGGAGAAGGAGACGCTGTATTAGTTGCCTGTTCTGATGGATGGAAGATGATTAAGGATAGATATCATGTTGGAGTTAGATCTGAAGGTTTTGTAGATTGCCAACAGCTGAAGAGGTTATCTGTTGAGGGCGGAGCATTCCTGAAGTGCATACCTGCCGGAGAATTCCCAGAACCAGAAGATATAGCTGAGTTCATGGATCCTGGATTTACTACACCAGTTAAATATGATTGGTTTAAGCAAAAGGTTCTTAAGACTTTGGAAGAAGCTAATCGATTTATGGACTGGGCAGAGAGTCAACCCATGAATGTACATTGGGGATTTGACTACGAGGGTTCTGGTATGCCATTAGATAAGTGGTATGAACTTTCCGGATTTTCACTATGTACTACTAGAATTGGTGCATTTGTTAGTTTGACTGATATTAGACATCGTTCTAGTCCAGAGGATTATCAAGCTTTTCTTCTCAGATTGGGAAGATTTTTAGAGACTAGAATGAAAACTATCTGGGTATTCAATATGCAATATGAGTTTCTAGTGAGTCATAGAATGTTAGGTGGAGTAGATCTATATAACCTATGTGATTCTGGTGTTTTCAATATACTGGATGGATATCATTTAAATAAGAAATATTCACTTAAGTGGACTGCTCAGAGAATTTTAGGTGTTCAAGTGTGGGATGCAGAATTTGATAGAATCTCAGATCTCATCGACTCTATGTTATTCACTGAAGTTGGAAAAACTAAAGCTGAAAAACACAAAGTACTTAAAGTTACTCCCACCGATTATCAAGGAACTCCGGAATGGGCTGAACTATGTAAGAGATATCCGACTTATATAGCAGAATTCGAGTCTCTTATAGCGGAATACTGGGGAAATCCATTTATGTGTATTCCTTCAGATATCCTAGGTTATTACTGTAATCTTGATGCATTCTATACTTTAATGCTATATGAAACCAAGAAAACAGAATATACTTGGGAAGCTATAGATACTTTTCTTGATAACCTTAGATTAGCATGTAGACTTCATTCTTGTGGTATACCTAAATGGGAATCTTATCGTAAGGAATATGAAGTTTATTGTGAAGAACAGATGGCATGGGGTATAACCTATTGTGCTGCCGCTAGATGTAAAATCAAAATGAATAAACATCAAGCTAAGATGGCAGACATAAAAAAATACCCCGAGATAGCACAGAAACTACTTAAGAATAATAAATTCTTTGGTGGAGATCCTATTGCAATAACTAAAGATATCCTAGTCTCTAATCTGGATACAATGGATACAACTGAAACAGGATTGAATGATGGTCTCTTGCTTATGAACTATGGACCTGACTTCGCTGAAAAATTCCTCGAAGTTGTTAAGAATGCAATGGTTCAGGTTAAGATGAAAACTAAGATAGATGATGGAATAATTAGAAAAAAGAAAATCCTAGGAATCATAGCCGAGGAAGTTACTAAACTGATCGGATTAGATAAACTTAAACTAGGACCTAAACATATCGAGCTTGAAAAATATCTGTATTATGAAAGAGCATATAACGAACTCATTAAGATTTCTAGAACTCAACTCACAGATATTAATAATGTACCTGATGCTATCATAGCTTTCGGCCAGAAATTTACACGACTCGAATATTCAGATTATATATCCGAGAATTATTTCAAGTGTAAGAGTCCGATAGAAAATGATGAAATCTGTCTCGAGTTTGCACAATTATTTCCTTCCGAGTCGAGTTTTCTGGCCGCCTTACATGATAGCATTCAACAGCTTAATGGTACTACAGGATTTTATAAAAACTTGGGTATAACTACGATAGAGGATGCATTTAAACATTTCCAAACCGAATACACTAAAGTATGGAATGGAACACCTATCGAACAAACCGATTATCCAGAAAAAGTCTATTCATTAGCGTATTCCTTCTATAATAACCTTAAGTGCGACGAAGTAAAAGAAATTTGGTCAGATTTCAAGGGTTTCGAATCACAAGAGAAGTTTTTCGGGTATGTAGGAGATCAATTCCTCGACTATGAAAAACCATTCGAGCCAACTGACTTAGATAATAACTTCTTCTTCATGAGAAAGTTAGTAGTTAGTTATCTTATGTATAAAAAATATGCCAAAGTTCTTAGTACTTATATTGACGGAATGTTCACAAAAACAGATACTTGGGTAATGGAAGATCCGATCAGCCATGTAATGATACGAGAGGCTGATCCATCCGAACCAGGAGCTGTTTGTAAGATGAGACCAAAATTCCAATGTATGGAAAAAAGCTCTAAACGATGGAGTTCTGGTTATCATACAATTATAAGTCATTCTGATATCAAAAGTACTCTTCGATCTTATTCAGGACACTTACTTTCGTACTTTGACATAAGTAGTGCGGAGGTAAAGTCTGCTGGTTTTGCTAGTGGTGATCCTGATTTGATTAATATGTTTATAAATGGAATTGATGTATATATTGCAACAGCTAAACTTTATCTTGGAGAAGCAGGTTGGGGAAAATTAACCAAAGGAGATCAGAAAGAATGGAGAAAAAAATTTAAAACAATTTTCCTAGGAATTCTGTATGGTCTCGGAAAACAATCTTTGGCAACCCGACTTAATTGTAGTGTAGACGAGGCTGAAAAAATCATTCAAGCAGTTTATACAGCATATCCAAAACTTAGAGAATATGTGGCTGGTCAACAGCAATATGTTCTTGAGCATGAAGGTTATATTAATACCTTCTTTGGCGATAAACTTAGAGTTGCTGAGTGGAAATGGTATAAGAAGGCAAAAACCGAAAGAGAGAAAAAGAATCTCGAAGCTAGAATGGCAAGACTTGGGGTAAATCTTCCTATTCAAGGAGGAACAAGTACTGCTATGAGTTCAGGTTTCTTCAATGACCTTAGAGTTGCCAAACAGGAGGGTTGGGCATTAACAAGTTTTGTAACGGTTCATGATTCAAATACTTGTGATTTTAGTGTTGATAAGCTTTGGGGAATACGAAGCTTTTATGATAAAAACTTCACTGACTTCTGTTATGAAAAGACGGGTATCAAGTTATTGTTTGATATCTTAATAGGAGTAACATATGAAGATGCCTGTGAAGCTAAACAAATAAGTGATGATATTGTAGAACTTAAAGGTAATGCAAGATCTCATTTAATGATAATCGAAGAGATGAATAATTGTCCTGGTCTTAAATATGAGATTAATGTTCCACTAGAAAGCATTGTTCCAAATTATATAGAAGATCCAGTTCAAAGGTTCGTTAAAGAAAAGGGTTGTTCGATGGTAATGGATAAATCTAGTTATACCATTCAATATCGAAAACTTAGTTAATAAAAATTAGATCAACAATAGATAAATTCTAAAGTTGATCTTTTTTTTGCTGCCCTTAAAACCTTATAACTGTATTAATAGGTTCCGTAGCTCAGTTGGATAGAGCAACTGCCTTTAATTATCTAGAAATAGATAATGGAGTGCTATGGCGAGAAATCCCATAGTAGAAGTGCCCTAATTAAATACCTTAAATTTAAAGGTACGGTGAAAGTCCTTTTTATAAAAATACTAAACAATAATGTATGAGGATAACGCCGAGCTAAATTGAAAATATGAAATAAGCGTTTGTACTTGAAGAAATATTTTCATAAATGTGTAGAGAACATAGAGGCACAACCTAAGTTGGAATTAAGCAAGAATCATAAGACTCTTGCTTATAGAAATGTAACAATTTATCAAACATTACTTGCAAGAATTTCAATATGGTTATAACATGTTCCAGACTACAACAACATCAGCTTGTAATAAAGTGCTAGAAATAATTGGAGACTGTAATGTTGGCTATAGTAATATAGTGTAGTATGCTAAGCAGTAGGTCTTGGGTTCGACTCCCAACGGAATCACATAAGAAAGACAAGGTTAAAGTCTTTCTTTTTTTTTATTTATAGATATATAAGAGAGACATAATTTAGCCTAGCTAGGTATCTAAATTTTTTTGTCCCTCTCTTACACAATTTTCTAATGAGTTTATTGTGTTTCATTCTTAGGGTTCTTAGGGCTTCTCAAGCGCGTTTTTCCAAAGTCAAGAAAACCTTATTTATGTTATATAAAAATAAAATTATGATGTTAAGTATTTTAGACACAGACTTGTACAAAGCAAGTACCTCCTATGCTTATTGGAGTTTATATCCATTAGCAGAAGGAACATTTACGTTTAATGATCGTAATAAAGAAACTTATGATCAAGAATTCATTGATCAACTTAAGTTAGAATTTACTAAGTTAGGATCTCTTCGCCTTAAGGATGATGAATTTGAGTGGGCAGTTAAAAAAATCCCATATATTCCTCTTCCTTTCTGGGAGTGGCTTAAGACTTTTAAATTTGAGCCCACCAAGATTCATATAGGCCTTGATTCAGAGGGACACCTAGAAATTGAAGTAACAGATTTTCTATATAAAGTTACTTGGTATGAAATTCCAGTTTTAGCTATCGTATCTGAGCTGCGCAATAAATATCGCGGGTATATAGCTAATCATTCTAAAATGATTGAGATACTTGATGAGAAGATTAACATGGCAAATGAATATCATCTCAAATTTTCTGAATTTGGAACCCGCAGAAGATATAGCGCAGCAAGTCATGATAGCATTGTTGGCCGTTTAAAAGAAAGATGTCCGATCTACTGTGTTGGTACGTCAAATATGTACCTTGCAATGAAGTATGGAATTACTCCTTCTGGTACATTTCCTCACGAATGGATACAGGCCCATGCAGGTATGTTTGGTAATAAGAGAGCAAACTACTTAATGCTTGAAGCTTGGATCAAAGTTTACAGAGGAGATCTAGGAACTGCACTTACTGATCTTTTTGGAACTGAATCTTTCTTAAGAACATTGACAAGACAACAAGCTCTCCTGTTACAGGGTTATCGAATTGATTCTGGTGATAATTTTAAAGTTGGTAACATGATTATTGACCGACTTAAAGAGTTTAAGATTGATCCAAAAACTAAGCTTCTTGTGTTCTCCAATGCTCTAGATTTCCCGAAGTATAAAGAAATTTATGACTATTTTAATGGACGTATTCAAGTTAGTGCAGGTATTGGAACGAATATAACGTGTGATCCTGGAATTGATGGGTACAAACCTGCTAATATAGTTATGAAACTTAGTCGGGTTAGAATGTCTGATAAAGATCCTTGGGAAAAGTGTATCAAAATCTCAGATGATTTAGGAAAACATATTGGTGATCCTAAGGAAATTGAAATTGCTAAATATGAGCTTCACATTGGAGACTGATCTAGACGTTATTATCTATGGTGCTTGTCAGGTTCGGGAGGTAACTAGAAAGTTTAGGGTTAATAAAATAACTCCAGAAATGGTTGAATCTATTAAAAGAGTTATTCCAATCTATCAAGACCTCAAGGATCGAGAAGATTTTAAAGCAACAGTTAAAAATTTTGAAGGAAAACTTGATATACTTAAGAAACTCGGATATAAATTATGAAAGAAAGAAATATTCCGTACGTAGCATTTCGGCCGGAGACTGGTAAACTTATTAAGGCTGGAACAAATATAGAAACTGCCAGCAAAGATTTATACGTTTTTCCGGCCGATCAAAAACGTACGCTCTATGATGGAAGATATTGTGCGGTTAGTGGTTTTGTATTTGCTGTAGTTCATGGTAAATACTCAGTACTTGCCAATCAACGTGGACAAGGGACGCCAGATTATCAGGGATGTTGGAATTGTCCTTGTGGATTTTTAGAGTGTTCGGAAACCTCTCAAGAAGGAATTGCCAGAGAAATCATGGAAGAATGTATGGTACAGGTAGATCCCAAAAGACTTAAGGTGGTGTATGTAGAAACAGAGCCGGAAAAATGTAATAATGGTAATGTAACTATTAGACATCGAGTATTCTTAGGGAAGCAAGCTCAAATTATCTGGGATCCTAATCTTGGTCTTGAAAGTGGTGGTGAGAAAGATGAGGTAGAGTCTGTTAGGTGGATTCCTTTAGATAAGGTAGATAAGTATGAATGGGCTTTCGGGCATAAGGAAACTATTATGAGTTTAGCTCCGAGGCCCTGGATAAGAAAAATCCTAGAGTTGTGGTATTCTTAGTTCAGAGCGGAGTAAATTTTGATTTCTGTTTTGAACTTAGACTAGCTAAGGAATACTATGATTGGCTAGGGAAAGAGACCCTAGAGATTAGGTATGAGATGAAGGATAATAATCCAGATCGTTATATTCCTATTGGTTCGGTAGAGTTTGTTTCAGAATACCTAAATAAATTCTACCCTTCCAGCTCTAAGGCTCTTCTACCAATAAATGTTCCTACCTCTCTATTTAAGTTTTGCAAAAGAAAAATATCCAATAGTCCAGATATCGAGGGAATTGTTTTTAGAAAATCTAATCTAAAAATAAAACACCCAGATAATGGGATAGGGCCAGCACTTCCTGGATTTCAAATATCTGAATTAGTAAGAATTGAGTCTGAGTGGAGAGTTTTCATATTTCATAAAGAAATATTATATATAGCTAATTATTCAGGCGATCCTCTATTGTTTCCGGATTCTTTGGAAATCAAGAAAATGGTTCAAGAATACAATGATTCTCCAGTAGCCTATACTTTAGACGTAGGAGTATCACAGGAACGAGGAACATTTGTTATTGAATGTCATAGATTTTTCTCTTGTGGATTATATGGATTTTCGGATCATGCAAAAATACCTAAGATGTTTTCGCAATGTTGGTATGAGATGAAAAATATAAAGTAGACTAAATTAATAGTCTACTTTTTTATTTCGTAAAATTAAATTAAAGGCTAAGAAAGTCCCCCCCCCCCCCGATTTTTGAATTTCCGGAGAGGAGAACTAAGTTCTCTTTACTTCTTACCTGAAGGTGTTGTTTCAGAAGCAGTAACATATGTTGTAGATCCAGAGTTCTTGGCAACCGTGGTGGCCAGTTCCTGGTTACGAACATAAGCATCGTCGAGTTTCTTCTCAAGTGCCTCAATCTTCTCAGCCTGAGACTTGATAGTTGCTTCCTGTGAATCAACCTTAGCCTGGAGCAGATTCTTCTCATATTCTGCGTTCTTCTCCATAGCTCTCTTCTCGAATGCGTGTGCTTTATCGGCTTCGACCTTACCGGATGCTTTTCCATTAGCTTCGGCTTCCTCAAGGCGCTTGGGGAATTCAGCAATCTGCTTTTCCATTCCGTCCATCTTAGCCTCACGCTCTGCTACTGCTGCGACACGATCGGCGAGATCCTTCTCACAATCAGCCAGAACTTTCTCGCGAGCAGTTTTCTCATCTTCCCAGGCATCATTCTCTTTAGCACGAGTACGCTCAAGTGCATACTTGAATTCTTCAGCCTCACGAGCCCGCTGCTGGGCGAGATCTTTCTTGTAGAGCTTCTCTTCTTCATCGAGTTCTTTCTTCGTCTTCTTCAGATTGTCCTGAGCTTCCTTGATCTCAGCATTAATCGTAGCGATTTGTGCTTCTTTCTCAGACTGACGAACATCGGCTTCTTGTGCTGCTTGTTCATCAAGCTCAATCTTCGTGATCTTGTAAGCATTGTGCATAGCAGCTAACTTAGCTCCTTCTGACTCAATACCATAGAGTTCCTTCAAGGTTGCTTCCTTTTCAGCGATCTCATTCTTCAGATCCTTGAATTTCTGAACCACATCTACACTAACGAAACCAGACTCAATGAATTCGGCTGCAGACTTCTCCTGTCGTGCTGCTTCAGCTTTCTTTTGCTCAGCATAAGGATCAGTTACAGTTGACTCCTTTTCCTTCAGTTTCTTCATTGCCTCTTGATAAGCGGCGTAAATAACGTCTTTGCTAGAGGTCTTAGTGACTTTCTTTTCTGCCATAATTTTTTTTTAATTAAAAAATTGTTAAACTTAATTTTACTTAGAGTATTATAAAATAACTCATGTATAAGGATTTGAGGCGGTCAAAAAAAAGAAGATATTTTTTTAATATCTTCTGTTGTTTATATGATACCAGAGTCTATCCTTAAGATCTTCTACAACCCTATTACATTCTTCTTTAGTATAGAAATAATTTGAACTATTAAAATTTTCTAAGTCAGTATCAGAATTTTTCCACACACCAGTAATAACTTCTGGATACATACTAAATTTAATATAATAATAAGTTTGCCCTTCTTGAGGTTTCCACACTAACTCCTTATTATCATTAATCGAGAATCCCTGTTCGGTAAGTAAGGAAAAGAATCGATCTTTCTCAGGTTGAGTTGCTAGACCATCTATTTCAGAAAGTTCTAACTCACTAAGTGAAAACATTTCTAATCTATCTGTTCCTTTTCTCAGGATAGTATAAGAATAAAACATACCAGTAAATCCTCCAAATTCATACATAGCAATATCTCCATTCTTCAACTTCAAAATATCACCTTTTTCAGGTTTAAAAACTAATTGAAGTTTAGTTGTAGATCCTGCAATTACATATCCTTCTGGAAGATCTATTCCAGTTTTTAATACTTCTAAGAGATTTTTATCCATTTTTTTAGATTTTCGTAAATAAGGGGACTATATATCACATATTTACCACTCTGGGTAGGCAATTTTTTACAAACCTCAGAAACGAATCCTTCTCTTGATTCTATAGTTTTAGGAGAAAATTTTATTATTCCTTCTTCCTTAAACCAGTCTTTCTGTTCATTTTGTTTAATAACTTCTATAAGAGTCTCGGATTCAAGAGTTCCAAAATCTGTATTATATTCAAGCCCTGGTATTATATTTTCATTTTCACCAAGTACAACTCTAAGAGACCTTTCCCTAAAATCAATTAAAGTTCCATCATTAATTAAGATATTACTTTTAGGAAACATATTCCAAGTTAAGGCAGTCTCTGAAGAATGATTAGAAAAACCATAGATAATTGAAGTCCTAACAATAAAATATACGTCAGCACCTTCTTTCCTAAGAGCTTCTAATTCATTTGGAAATCTAATATCATCTACTACAACATTCCCTTCTATAGACCTAATTTTTTCTAACATCCTTTTTACATGCCAGTCCGGATCTACACCTCTAATAATATCTGTTCCAACAATCTGAAGTAATTCTCTAACTGTTGTAACATAATATTCCTTAGTTGAGCCTCCTTCAATAATGTCTGAGCCTTTAAATTTTAGTTCTATAGCTGTTCCAGTGTTCTTTAATTCATTTAATTTTTGTAAATCAACACCAAGAAGTCCTGCACATAATTCCTTAAGTGCATTGGCTATGGTAACAATAGTATAACCTTTCTCTTGAAGTGCTTTAGCCATAACATCTTTTCCAGATCTTTGTCTTCCGGAAAATCCTATTATTTTTCTTTCCATTATTAATAAGGATTTAATATTTCAATTATCTCAAGTAATCTATCTGCCTTAATAATATCTCCCGAAAGTTCTGGAAATTCTTGTAATAATATTTCCGATGTGGGAGAATCTAATTCTAAGGCTGGTTCGATGCACGGAAGAATATCAAAATTTTCTTCTTTAAAATTTTGAATTGCTATTTCAGTAAACTTGGGAACTTCAATTCTATGTGTTTTTGCTGAATTCTTGAGTTGCAGACCACCAGAATTATTCTTGGCATAATCATTTTTCCTTTGTGTTTTAATACCAAAAACTTTTTCTACGTATCTATCTCTCGCTTTATCCGCCTGTCTTTTATGAAGATGGGATTTATCATCCAATTCAATAATCCAACCAATATCTGGGATGAATATATCTGCACTTATATAACTTCTATACCAATATTCATCACTAGTCTCACCTTCTTCGGCTAGATAGGTTCTCCAAAGATCAAGGTTTGTTATTGGAATAATAAATTCTTGGATACAAAGAAATCCCGGACAGGCTTCTCTAATATGTTTATAGAAAAGTTTTTGATTTTCTGATGATCTAGCCCTCTCTAATAATGAATTCTTTTTTCTACCTTGTCTATTATCACATAGATTAATCCACTCATGTTTTGGGTTTGAAGTTATTCCTTCTAGATATCGGCGATTCTTTAGGTATAAGGGGCATTTTACTTTTCCAACATCACTATAACTAAAAATCCAATTATTGGAACCACCTCTTTTAGTGATTCCATCAAACACAATTTTTTCAAAATTAACATCCATCATCAATAAGGAATACTTCGCTGATGGGACGTGTTTTAAGAAAATAAAAAAAAGATTTCCCATAAACTTAGGAAATCTGTAGCCGGTAGGAGAGTCGAACTCCTCTTTAGAGAATGAAAATCTCTCGTCCTAACCGATAGACGAACCGGCCCTACTAACATATATAAGGAATTAAAGGGAGGGTTTTATCCCTCCTTTTACTTTTTAAGCTCTGAAGCAGTATCTGCAATAAGAGCTACGTTCAAGAAAATGGTTGCTACTGCTACCACAATCTTACAAATTGCTAATGATTTTTTCATAATGTTTAATTGTTTAATTATTAATCATGACCTCTTTGATCATGTAGTAATGTAGATAGAACACATTAATATTAGCTCTTAGTTCGCTCTCTATGTTCCATCGTTCTAGTTTCTGCAAATCTTCCGGAGCAATTTTCTTTACCCGGTTAATAAGTTCTTCTAAATCCTCAAGTTTAACTACCCGACAGATCTTTTCTTTCTTTTGATCATCTTTAAGTAACGATCCTATAAATGCAGCATCTTTTTCTAATTTGATGATTTCTTTTGCTGTTAAAATATTTACTAATTTGTCCATAATGTTTGTTATTTGTTTCGAAGAGGAGTTGGTTTATTCCTTCTCCTCAAAAATGTGAACTCGATAACCCATGTCGTTTGAGAAACCAATCCACTCAGTTCCATCATTGCCTCGGATTAATCGAGATTTTGTTACTCCAATACACTCTTTTATGTTTCCGTCTTCTTCTACAGACTGAAAAAGATTCACATATTTTTTGTAATTTTCACCACCTACGAGTGTAATTTTGGTTTCATTAGTTCCAGTAAAGAACTCTACTAGATTACCATCTAAAACTATTCCATGATGGTCATTCTCACTTAAATAAATTTTTACTTTCATATTTTAATTTTTAGTTATAGTTCTTAAAAAATAAATATAGAATCAATAATCTAGGATTCGAACCTAGGACCTCTAAATTTCTCTAGCACTCTACCATCTGAGCTAATTATTTTCTTCTACATATATAAGGTTTTCAGCCTTCCCGAGACGGTCAGTTTTGCGCCTCTGAAAAGGGAAGAATCTTATTTATATATGAAGATAGTTTTAATAGAAGAAATGGTGAGCATTAAAATATTTAATGCCGCCACAAATGGAGTTTGGTTTAGACGTCCGAAGATAAACTTAGAAGGAGTAGATAGTAAGTACATAGAAGAGTATGAAGATTGGGAAGGTAAGAAGTGTTTGAGATTTAATTTTGAAGAATATGCAAAAGATCATCATGAATTAGACTGTACGATTGATTATCCATTATCTACTAAATGTGATTTTAAAATAATTCTTCCCGAAAATAAATGGAGACCCGGAGAATATGTATTTAACACAGAGGATATAGTAGATCAAGTATGTAAGAAATATCATGAAATATATCGAGAAGAATCAGAAACTCTAACTAAAATAGATAAACCTAATCCACATCTCATTAATCGGGGCTTCTCTAATGGAAAATGGGGAATTTGGGGACATGATATAGGAGATCTAGTTCTTGAAGAGATTTCGTTAGATACAGAAAAACATAGAATAAACTTAGAAATTGGATCTTGAATATGAAAACAGGTATCGAATTAATTGCAGACGAAAGAAAACGTCAGGTTGAGGTAGAAGGTTATACATCACAACATGATTCTCAACATAATGCAAGTGAGTTTATATATGCAGCAATTGCATATATTGAGGCTGCTAAAGCTGGAGTAAACTGCGATGAAATGAATATTAAAGATGAGCTCAAAATTAGCAGATATAAAAATGAGAAAGGTAAAATTTTTCCCTGGGGTGATTGTAATTTTAAACCAACAACTAACATTCGTGATTTAGTAAAAGCGGGCGCATTAATTGCTGCTATTGATAGATTACAATAAATAAAAATATGTAAGATTTTTATAGTCTTACATATTTATTTTTACTTGAGAATAAAAGAACCTTAACAGAAAGTTCTGCATTCTCATCTGTATTAGAAGTTATCCTATATTTTCGTTTCCTTGTATGATATATCCACCTAACATCTCTTAACTTATTATCTGAAATAGACCAATTTTTCAGGTCATGGCCATTGATAATTCCAAATTTAGTAATACTATTATCGCCTACTTCTATATTATTAAGATCTTCTGGTAAAATAAAAGCTTCGGGCGAATAAAGTTTTTCTATCAGCCAATCATACCCTGAGTCTACATCATCTTTTGTTATATAGATTGGGTATTCACAACATAACTTGATTAGGTCTTCATCTATATTGAGTGGTCTAATTAATATTACTTTCGACATATATACAACCATCTAGGTTCATATACACAAGTTCCTAGTCTGCATTTAAGAGGTGGATTTGTTTTGTGTATATAAAGAAACGCTATATAAGAAAGTCCATGATTTACTGTTTTAGCAATACATTGAAATTCATTAGTTTTATAAGAAAAACTATATTCATTGCCAAAACTAGTTTTCTCAATCCAAGTATACGGTTTTATTACTTCAATCGTTTGTCGCGTATCATAAAATCTAACAAAAATTCGTTTATCATATAGAGTTACAAATTTTCTTTCCCATCTTTGTTTAAGTCGGTAATAATCTAATTCTGTTGTACTTACCGCTAGGGATTCACTATTTTCATCTCCATTAAGTTTATAAATCCCACCAAATATTATTTCATATGAGGCTCCAACAGATTTTAGATCTTTAATAATAGTATTTATTATTTGACTTAATTTAGCTTCTTTAGATTCAATATTTATTATGTAATGCATTTTCTAGGGCTAAACAATAATATATATCTCTTTCAAAAGTATCTGGAAAATATAGAATATCTAATCTTGTTTCCTTAGTAACATCAACGGCAGTGACGTATCCGAAGTTATCAGAATTAGATTTTCGCACATTAGATGGAAGAAAAGGTTTAATTTCTTCCTCACTATATATACTAATATCTAATATTTTTCTACTCCTATACTTATTCCCTTTTCTAGATAAGATCTCTATTGCTAATTTATTATAATTATTATTTTTAGTAATTCCAAATATTATTGATTCTGACAATTCATTCTCAAAACTATTGATCTTAAGAACTCTGTTTGTCATTTCAACTATATTACTGTTTATGTATTCAATAACCTCTGAGAGTTTAGTACAACCTACATCATCTAATAATTTAATTGAAATATATAAATTCACACTTATAAGGTTATTGAGAGCCTTATATTTGTTATGGATAGAATAAAAGAATATGCAAAAGAAATTTACACGAAGACCAAATATTATGGGAATAAACTGACGTGTAATAAATCATTCATTCGAGATAATATAATTAAAGCACAAGAAACTGGTATATTTCCTTGGACTTTTAATCGAATAAAAACTAAGGTGCAAGAATTAGAGATTAATGTTTTTAGTGCTATTATTAGGGTAGTAGATTATGGTAGCTACTATGAAACTTACAACTATTTAAAAGGGTTAGATGATAGTACTTGGATGATACAGAAAACAGCCTATGGTAAGGAGGATATCGAATTTTATGCTGTTATTAAGTTCTCCGATCACTATAAAGAACGATTTGAAGAAAGGAGCTCCGGGTTTGTTCGTCTTATTGGAAACATAGATGAAGCTCTTTCTCTAGATCTTCAAGCTGCTCATAATAGTTTTTCAAATCCCCAAGGTATAAGAGATCCAGAACGGGCAATTGAAATACTTAAAGAGCTAACTGATAATACTGAGGAGCATATAGAAAAAGTAATAAACATAAAGGAAAATATATCTATTATTAAAACTTATACAGGATATGGTATCTATAGAATTTTAGATATAACTCAGCCTGTAGTGGAGATAGTAATGATAACCTGGATTTCTCGTGATATGATGACTCAGAAACAAAAAGATATGGTTGATATGCTATGTTTTGAATAAAAGGTTTAATAGCCTTTTATTTTTTATTGGACTCTGTAATAACCTTATATATGATGAAAAATAAATTATTAGAATTATATAATAAATATGTTTGGGCAGAGAAACCGGATATAAATACAATTAGAAGTGAATTTTCTTTGCCCTCTAGTAGCTTACCAGATATACTCAAAATATTGAATGATATAAAATCAATATCATTAGAAGATCTGACCAAAATTACTATTCCAGATAATTCAGTATCTGGTAGAAAAGCTATTTATATACCTAATAAATTTTTTAGCTCTTTTGTTAATTATTTTCCTTGGGAGACATTCGCACTAAACTACAACAGTCCTATTATTGGAATGGCAACTGTATGGTCCATTGAAGATAAACTTAAGTGTGATCTAAGAGAAGTTCCTAAGGTTTATACCGGAACAGAAAACTTATGGAACATAATTATACCAACTTTATCCGAACTTATTAAAACACAAGAATGGTACGGCTTTAATTTAGGTGATCCATATAATAAACGCAGGAAAAGACCTATAGTACGAAGAAAAATAGAAATCCTTGAAGTTCAGATTGATAAGTATTCTTCATATTATGGCAGATATTCTAATATCAACGCTTATGGAATAGATGTAAAAACTGGCCAAAATCTGTGTTTAATTGGATCAAATGGTTGGAACTTATATCTCTCAGAGGAAATTATGAATCAAAGGTTGGAAGATCTTGAGAATTATTGGATGAGAGGCTATGATGAAAAAGTTCGAAGTCTTGAAATCCAAATACAAAACAAAGAATCTGAGATTAAAAACCTTAAGGAAGAAAGAAAAAGAATGATGAATTCTATAGATGAATATAAAAAAGAATTAGATAAAATAGTATGGAAAGACTTTTAGACTTTTTAGACATTGCACTTATACCTTCTGAGAAAAATAGTGGGACTGGTAAATACAATTTTAGTGTTACAGATGAGCTAGATAGAAGTCAAAGTCTCCCGATTTTTACTTCACCAATGGATTCGGTTGTTAGTGAAAAGAATTGGGAGGTTTATAATTCTAATGGTATCAAGCCAGTACTCCCCAGAACATCACCTTTAAATGTTAGACTCGAGGGTTGTCAGTATGTTTTTGCTGCATTCTCATTAAAAGAAGTTCAAGATAACTTCCTTCTAAGAAAACGGATTTCACAAATGCAATTTAAGGTTTGTATTGATCCTGGAAACGGACATGATACTAAGATCTTCGAATTGGGGAAAGCACTAAAAGCAATGTATGGGCCTCAGATCAACCTAATGGGAGGAAATATTGGATCCCCCAAGGTATATGGTGAATACTGTAAGACTGGGTTTGATTATGTTAGGGTAGGTATGTCAGGCGGTTCATTGGTAGATCCTGGAAAATATGGGTTCTATTATCCGCAAGCCTCACTCTTAATTGATATCCTAGGAGTTAAGAATACAGCACTAACTGGACTTAAACATACAAAGATAATTTCTGATGGGGGTATTAAAAATCCTTCCGATATTCTCAAGGCTATAGCACTTGGAGCAGATTATGTAATGATTGGTAGAGAATTTGCAAAACTTTTAGAAGCTGCGGGTCCTTTATTTCAAAAAACCGAGAAGGGTAAGGAACTCGTAACTGATCCTACTATATTGGCCGATCTTCCTGATACCGAGCTTAAAGATTCTGGACTAATTCGATATTATTCAGGTTCCACATCTTTAGAAATGCAAGCTAGAAGAGGTGGCTATGAAGATATACATGATTGGCTTGGTGCTCCTGGTATGAAACGTAATCCCTCCGACTCTAGAACTGACGAACTAAAAGTTACTAAATCCTTGAAGACTTGGTTAACTGAAATGTATGACTGTTTTGGATATGGATTTACTATGAGTGGAGCAAAAGATTGGCAGACATTTAAATCTAATGCAAAGTTCGTTCAAGTTCAGATATGATTAGACTTTGGATTGCTGAATGCGGAGGAGAGAATTTCTGGATTAAGGCTGAGTCTGAAAGGGCAGCTAAAAAGATATTCAAAGAGTTCGTTGTATCTAAAGCTTTCTGGGAGACTGAGAACGAAGTATCAGAGGAACAAAAAACCTTCGGGCTAGATTTATATAAGAAATTTAAGTTTAGTGAATGTCCGGGAATAATACCTAATCAAACAAGAGGAGATGTTATGATTGATATAACAAATCCAGCAGAAGATTGGATATGGCAAAAATAGGAATAGATTTTGATGGATGTTGCGTAGTTGCTCTTCCCGAACCTGGTATATGTGATGTAGATACTGGTGCTTCTGAAGTTCTTGGTGATCTTGTCAAGAATGGGCACGAATTAATTCTTTGGACCTGCAGAAATGATGACAAGGAGAATCCATATAATTGGGTCAACGGAGAATTACGAACCGAAACTAGTCTAGGGGAAGCGATAAGATGGTTTTCCGAGCATGATATTCCGTTGGCAGGAATTAATGGGTACCAAGAAGAAACCCAACGAATAGGACATGCTCGAAAGTTACTTATCGACTTATTAATAGATGATACAAATCTCGGTTCGAAATATACCGTTGGAGAAGTAGAGTATATATCATTAGAAACTGGTGAGATTAAGAAGATAGAAACTTATTCTTTAGATTGGGGATGGGTAAGAGACGAATTAGTGAAGATGGACTTATTATAAGTAGGAGTATCTATGTACATGAATCTGGACATTTCATTGGATATTGTAAATCCATTCAACAAAATATAAAAGGTCGAGTTAAGAGGAAACACTATGTTCGACATATCCAAGGTATTAAGATTCATACCGGAGGTGGCACTATAACTTTTGATGCTCCCAAATATAACAGAAATATATATTTAGATATTTCTGGTGTTGCTTATGAATTACGAGCTTATGAAGAGAAAAAGAAAGTAAGCTGGATAGATTTGTTCCGAAAATTCGTAACAACATCTGGCTCTGATCTGAAACGTTATTATAAGTTGAATGGATTCTTGGATCTGAGGAAGAGAGTTCAGAAAATAATGGATGAAATAACAGAAAAAGATATTAATGTTATAAATTCCATTACAGAAGAACTTACTATAGGTAATAATTATATAGGAAGAGATAAGTTAACTGAATTTGCAGAAAATTATGTTGACATTAAAGTACGACGAGAAAGAAGATCTCTATTACGAAGATAAATCTGAAATCATTAAAATCTTTGTCGACCTTTTAGTAAAAATCTTTAAGGATACCCTTAGATCTAAAGAAGTATTCAACGTTGAACTCTTAGTTAGGCAAAATTTCCTAACTATCTTAGAAACTGATGGATATTTAGAATCTATTTTTGATCAACACTATCCATACTACCTAGATGAAGATGGGGAATATTATCAAGTAAGACTTCTAGAAGAAGAAATAATTGATAAAGTGATGAGTGAGATGGAATTAGTCGATATTGGATTAGATAAATACTTATGGATGACGAAAAACTCTTAACTATTGATATTCTTGGAAGACTAGGATGGATGAACCTGGAAGTAATGTATGAAGGAAAAAGATATCCAGTTTTTGGGTATGGGGCTGGAAGATTAGAACTTCTGTCTTCTAGGTTTGCATCGTTTACACTTCCGGTAGCTCCTTTAATCCGAGAAGTTAAGCCATATTTGAGAGAATTAACCGAGGCAGATAAGATAACTCTGGGGAAATTCTCGGAGCCATATGAGAAAGTTGATTGGATGAATAAAAATAATATTGATTATCGTGGACTTATCAAGAAAGGACTTGCAGTTATTATTTAGGATTCCAGATGAAGAACTAAGGATAACCGACAATGGAAGACTAACTATTAAAGGAAACCTAAATCATTGTACAAATGATGACTGTAAGATTAGAACTAAATGTCTATGGTATAAACTAATGTGTGATTTCTATTCTTGGTCAAATGGAATAGAAACTGGTAGTGATAAATGTATGGGATATAGAGAAAATAAGTTCCCAGACAGATTAAATCTTTATTCTATTGAGAGGTGGAAAAAAAGAAGATTATGATCAATACCTCGAAGAAATTATTAGGACTTATCGGACGTAGTGATCTTAGAATATTATCCAGTCATAGGATTGGGATTTCTAGAAAGATTACTTTTTGTTCTGGTGGCTGTGCTTTATCGGCGAAGTGTTTATCCCGTCGTTTAGGTTGTTCTGATAAATGGGGAGATTCCATTATCGTTGGAGTAAGTGGACTGATTCCTTCTTGTTTTAGAGAAGATAGGTTTCCGAAAGAATTAAACCTGACCAGGATAGAAGACTGGGAAGAGGTGGTTTATCGAAGATACTTAGAGAAAATTCTTGAGACGTATGATTGAAGTTCCTATCGAAGAGATCAATGTTTCTGAGAAAAATCGTCTTTTACTTCCGAAGGCTTTGGGTTTATGTGATGGAGGTAATTGTATTAGAGCAGAATTATGTCTAAGACACTATCTATATATGTGTTTCTTCAATACTACCTACCCCATCAGTAACTATAGATCTGGGCTAGGGAAAGATTGTTTGGTAAGAATTCCAGAAAATGTGGTAGGAATACTAAACCCGGATCGACTAGACGAAACCGAGTATAAGGAATTAGAACCATGGATAATAAAAACATACAACTGGAGATTGCCTTAAGGGCTAAGCTCGAAGATATTAGGTTGTTAGATAATTGGCGCCTAGATCTTCCCGGCCGTGTATGTTTATGTGGTGAAGAATGTATAATGTCAGGGGATTGCATTAGAAGAAAACTTATGGTTGGTTTTGATCCCAGTAAACACCATAAGGATAGAGAAATTACATATATTAAAAATTTATCTGGTGAATTTCCTTGTTACCTTAAATCAGAATTTATCGGCCGGATCTGTTATTGGCGCCTAGGAGATTTACAACCAGAAAACTACGAGCTCATTAAACCTGATATATACAAATTATATGAAGACAATATTAGAGAGGCTACTAGGAATAAATGACCTAGAACTAATGATGACTAAGGGAGATAGACTAGACCTTCCGGGATGGATTAAAGAAAGCAAGTCAACTTATCCCTGCAAAAATAAACTTTGTCAAAATAGAGGATATTGCCTAAGAGGAAAACTCTATGATGATTTAGAAAAAGTAGAAAAACATGTTACTTGCGGGTCTTGGATAAGAAGTACGTCGGAAGCAAAAGACTGTGGAGGTATTAAACACGATTTCCCTGAGAACCTTAATTTATGGGAAATAGATAATTGGACAAACACAGAATATGATGAACAACTTGATAATTTAATTTGGTTATATGAAATTAACAGATAAGTATGTATTTTTCTGGGCTTCAATTTTAGGTAATTGGAGCAAAGTTAAGGATGGAATTATAGTACCAGCCAAGTATAGTTTGAATGGAGAAGAAGATTTTAAGGTTCCAACATCAGAACACCTTTTCATGTTCTTGAAGGCTAAATTCTTTGGTGATTTCGAAGTGGCTAAAGCAATTCTCGACACTCCAGACCCCAAGACTGCCAAGAAATTAGGTCGGGCAGTTAGAGGTTTTAATGAGAAAAAGTGGGAAGAATATAGGGAGAAAGCTATGTGGATAGCTATTGAGCTTAGGTATATATCAGATCAACGATTCAGAGATTATCTAGGGAAACCAGAATTTGAGGGTAAAAAATTCGTTGAGGCTAATCCATATGATAAAATTTGGTCATGTGGTTACCTAGAAGATGATCCACGAGTAGACCTTCCAGAAGAAACTTGGCCTGGATTAAATCTTCTTGGCCACTTACTTGATAAACTTAGAGAAAAATATGTTAAATCATCCTGAACATATCTGGCTAGAAGATATAATATATTGTCCTACCCAGATAGATTACTACTTCACTGATCCAGAAGATAAAAGATGGTGCCTCTATATAAGACAAAGAGGAGGGCCAGAAGCTACCATGGAATTAGTGGAGTGTGACGAGAATCAAGAATTTAGTGATTTTCCTTGGGAGAGAATTCTAACTAGTGAATCTTATGACATTAATGGTCAAAGAAGTCAGGAAGATGAAGATCGAGTTATTATGGAAATTGAATCAGAGGGACTATGTTTCTTGAAGCAAAGATTCCCTGGGGTTAATTTCCCTGAAACTCCCGAGAGAAAATCCAGAACACTATGGAAATAAAGAGCTTCGGCTCTTTTAATTTCCTTATTAATGTTATGAATGAAGAAAAAATAGGATTTGTTTTAGCAAAAGCTAGAAACTTAGTCTATTATGTTTCCATTGATACAAGACCTAGAGCTACTTATATACATGCTGTCCGAGAACTCCGTGAGGAAATGAAATCAATACTTGGAGATCTAGTAGGGACAGACTTATATAATATACTCTTAGACATTATTCGTTCTTGTCCAAAGAAGATAACAGCCGAACAATGTAAGCCTTGGATCATTGGAACACTAAAACAAAAATTAGAGGAATATGGGATCGCTGAATAAAAAAATCAGACGGGAAGCTCGACATCAGAGAAATATCCAGAAAGAACTAGACCATAAAAAAGCGGCATGGGAAGCTGGAAAACTGATCGAAGAGAATCACAACAACAATCCTTACTCCGCAGAATATACGTCAGGTCTAGAACGCCGACTTATAGAAATTATCGGAGATATAAGAACTAAGTCGGAAACTTACTCTGACGTAAAATCTCGGAGTGATTATGTGTTGTTTAGATTTAGGGCGTATAGAAAGAAAATTCAGGATTTTATTCTACATTATAACCCTGAGCTCTCTAAGACAGAAGGATACGAACAACTTAAACGCCTTCTAGAAGTATATTGGGATAATCCGGATGACCTATGGAAAGAGTTTTAAAAGAATTCACTAGTAATATTGAAGTTACTCCTACCGGATATTCTAAAATGGAAATAACAGTAAAAACTTTCGTGGTTATAAAGAAAGTTAAGATGCCGGGAAGATTCAAACTAAAACTCCTCCCATTTCCACCTAGAGCATGGGTAGAACCTGATGAAACAAGAATTCGATATGAAATTATTCAACTTCTTCCTAAATATGAAGATGAATATTCTTTTGTTGCTAGAAATGTAAAAAAAATGCCATAAAAATTATATCATCCGAAGATATGAATAGAGCTAAAGAATGGCTACTAAAAGAAAGAGAGGTTGATTATGAAAACCAAGACTGAAATTATCTACAAGAATCAGACTCCCTTGGTAATGGAAGTCTGGTGGAAAAAAGAAGTAGTAACCATTAATACTTTGGTTCTTAAGAAAACAGTTATTAAAGGAGGCCTCACGCTTTTCCCACCTAAATATCACAGGAAAGGTGATGTTTCTTATGAGGTAACACAGAAAGTCGAGAATAAGAGGCATGCAATGGGAACTTATTCTTCGGAGGATTTTCTTAAGACTAGATTACTAAGAGAAAAAGATCGTGCTAGAAATTGGTTATACCTGGAAAAAGGAATATGATTAACGACGATACAATTATTAAAATAGAAAGGCTTAGGGGATTTAAACGTACCTGGCCTGAACAAACTAATCGAGTAAAATCTAGACTACAATGGGTTAGAGAAGGATTTCCCGGGATTAGAAATGATCACTTAGACCTAACTACCTATGCAAGAATAAAAACTGGCTCTTTGTATATATGGGATCCTTACTTAGAAAAAGGATTTGGCTTTGGTGATGAAGCTCCCCTGATGTTAAAAGACCTAGGAAATGGAAAATCTGAGGTTATTGGTATAGGAAAGGGCTCAGATAGTAAAAGAGATCCTACCCGAACTCTTATACGTTGGAAAGATATAATTCCAACTCCTATCATTGCCCCAAGCGAATTAGTTTTGAGAGTTAATCCAAAACCAACTCTCAATGGTGGATCCGCATACTATTATTTTTATAAATCCCCCCGAGATCAACGTGATTGATAGAGATTGGACATGGAGTACTACAGATCAGTGGAAAATTAGTATAAAAATAATTCCATCAGAGCAAATTAGAACTAGGTTATTTCAAATTATTAAAAAATTCGATACTAACCTTGAATTTGGTTTTAAAATTGCGGATGGTGGATATAACTCTTGTAGTTTCTTTATAATTCATGAAGAAAGTAATACAAAATTAATACTAACCTGGAATCAAGAAGCAGAAACATTAGGTGGCTATGATCTTAATGATAAAGAGCTTGAAAATACTATTGCTTTCTGGATGATAAATACTCTAAATGATAGGTGCTGATATTAAAGAGATCTTAGAAAATCACTTATATACAGAAATAACAAATATCGACCGGAGATCAGGAGCTTGGCATTACAGATTTACACCAAGATTACATTCTCTGGTTGGATATTTTATTAAACCTACTTATTATGGTGCTTACATAGAATTATATGCTTATGAATCTCTTAGTAAAAATCAAGTAAGTTTTAATCTAATCGAAATAGATGAGGTGGATTCCTTAGAGGACTGGTTATTCAAAATAGAATATAAGTATATTATTTTGGATAATTTAGTTAAAGAAATGATTGATGAAGGTATCTTAGAGAGAACTTACAAAAAGAAAGATCCTTATACCGTTTTCATCCGAGAAGATGGTTTTGACTTTTATCTCCCTGAACAGAAATATAGAGTTTGGATAGGACTTTCTAAGGATGATACTGTTTATTCAATAGGATATGGAAGAAACAGAGAAGATTTTACCGGATCTAGAAGCTTATTTAGAAGAATCCAAGAAATCATTGCAATATCCTGAATGTATTACACGTTTAGGATTTGTAATTCTTGGGTTAACTAATAATGGAGTTTGTTTTTGTTATGGACTTCAGCTCCATGATGGCGTATCTCTCACTTTCTTATATGATGGTCAAGAAATAAAAGCTAATATTCTAGGTAGAAACTCTAATGGATATACAATATATACGGGATCTAATATTGAAGATGCACTTCAGAAAATTATAGGGTTGTATGAGAAGTTGTGGAAAATAAGAGACTACCTAATAAAAAATGATTACCTGGATCCCAATATAGTTAATGAATACTCGGTAGGTGTAGAAGGAGATAGACTTGTAATCATATTATCTACTAGAGTTGTTTATTGTTCTCTTGGTGTTACTTCCAAAGGTCTTATGTTTCGTCTATCATACAAAGGATCTATTCAATACTATAAAAATCCAGAAGTGGTAATTAATAAAGTAATAAATCTAATTGCTATATCATGAAAATTCTCCTAGACCTAATTCTTAAAAAAACTGCACTAGAACTAAAAGATGGATATTTGAAGTGGGAAGGAGATGAATATATGATTTCGTATGAACCTGACATGTTACAATTTAAAACTTCTGAAAATACCTATTATCAGGTAGATCCAGGTTACACACTAAGGACGATAGCGGGAACTTTACTCTATCAAACAAGAGATCCAGAGGAAATGGCTACTTATATATCAGGACTATGCATTGGATTACAGAACTATTAATATCTAGATTCAGTCTTTGGTTAGATGTAGAAAATCCTGAAGATGAGTTAGAGCCTTATCATATCTGGGAAGAACCGGGATTAATAGTTTTCCGACTTTCAGATAACCATTATATGATTAAAGAAACTCATAATGGCTATATTAAAATATGGAAAGAAGGAGGAAAATACTTAGGGAAACGGAAACCAAAAGAGTTTATTAATTACCTAACTATCATAGTATTGAATGATGGAGGAGATTTATAATAGTCTTTCAAAGAAACTAGACTTAATAAAAATAGGGGAAGTAAAAAATGTTGATCTACTTCCAGACTACTCCATCTCAACATATAAATATACTAATACAGTTATAATTAAGATTCCGAAACTATGGCTATACTTAAGAGCCGATAGTTTAGTAATAGAGGGATTGAATGATGAACACGTAATTATAAATTATGGAAAATATAGTACTGCCGAAGATCTTGGGACCGAAGCAATTAGGATATTATTCAATTAAGGCCGATATAATTCAATACCTCGAATCTTTAGATTTTCGCAGAGTAAAAAATATCAAAAGTGCCGGAGATTATAAGGACTTTGGAGATGAGTTAGTTATTAAAACCGGATATCATAGGGTTTTGTGCCTTCTATTCAAAAATACTGGAGAGGTCTATATAGATTCAGATAGATTTCCAATCCAGGCCTATAATATCTCTGAAACTAAAGATATTATTTTTAAAGATATATGGATGAATTAGAAAAACTCTTTGAGGAATTGGGAATAGAAATTAATCGAAGATATAAAGATGGAACATTAGAAATAGAAATCCATAATCTATTCTTACAGGTTTATCCTACTGATCCTGGGAGATATTGCCTGAGGTACATAAATACTGAAGTAAAAGACAGTGGGAATTACATTGGCTGGATAGACATAAACGGAGTAAAATCCGAAATATTAAAAGCTATAATATGCTCTTAGTAGAATTAATAGATGGGATGGGATTTATACCAGGTAGAGCATCAAATCCCGGAGAATATGAAATATGGGGAGACATGGTTATACTATGTACGGAACACTCCAGAATTGAAATATCACCCCAAACCGAAAAATATAGGATCGAGCTAAGAGAGTGGGATAACTTCGGAAATGTATGGGTAGATTTCTTTGGGATTGATAAAATTAAAACCTTATTAGAAAACGAAATATGGAGAGAATAATTAAATGGCTGGATAAAAAAGGAGTAGTTAAGTACGATTTAAATCCGAAAGGCTTGTTTACAATTAAGTTTCCCGAATATAAAGTTTATATTCAATCAAGCCCTTATCACAAGAACTACGATTTTTTGATTGATTATGGTGGAGGAAATACAGTACATCATATATTTTCAAATCCAGAAACAGAGCTGAATGAACTTTGGAAACTAACTGATATTAACCCAAAAACTGAGCTCTTAGAGGTTATCAGGTACCTAAAAGAAGACCTTGGTGTTGATGGATATGAAATTATAAATAATCTAAAGGTATTAATCTGGACACCTTACCAAAATAGATACACCCTAACCTGTAATCCTGAACTAGAAATGTGGGAAGGACTGATGAACAGGAAAAAAGTAGGAGAAGGCTTAGAAAATATTAAGACTAGACTCTATAATGAGATAATGTTTCAGAAAGTAGAGAAACACTTAGTAGAGATAGGATTTAAGAAAAAGTCTATATCCCCTGAAGAAGATGGTGAATATAAAATCTGGGATAATAACTCGATAATAGATGCTAAATTTCCGATAGGACTTGTTAGAATACATTGGGTTGGTTATCAGAAAGGCTACATAATTGAAACACCAACCACTAAAAGATATAATCTTGGATTGGAAGAAACAAAAACTTATCTCTTACAACTTGTAATGAATGTTTAGATCTACGATTATTGATCTAGGATTCAAAGAAATTATTGATAAAAGAATATGGTTCGAATCTCCAGAAGCTTATACCTTTTATGATTATGGTGAAGGATCAATTATGTTTAGGGTTAAAGAAGACCTCGGATATTGGTTCACCACTGGAAAGGACGGAACTTATATGATTGCTGGAACTAATGCCCAAAGATATCTGACTACCAATCCTTTCGAAATAATCCAAATAATTTCTTACCTCGTTCTCGTTGAGAGCGGGGATTAATTTTTGTCCACTTTTTTTCGGCCAAGGGAACGAGGGAGTTAGCCCCTTAATGCCTATCTGCCGATATACGGCATTAAGGCCGCTGCGCGGAAGGCTAAAGCCATTGAACTCCTCCCCTATAAAATTTCCAATTTTTTGTGGAAAAAGCACTTGTATAGTATTTTCCCTATTTCTAGTTAATAAAATGGACATTTCACGCTTCTGAAGCCTTAATAACCTTATGAGTGATAATGATGGGTTTAATGTTTTCCGATTCCCTTGGCTTTTTAGGTTTCGGAAGAACATTAAATTAATAACAATAAATTTATTAATTATTATGTTAAAAAATTATTTTATACAAAGAGATGGAAAGACAGTTATATATGTAGAGCGAGGTATTAGATATATGAGCGAATGGACTGATTTCAATCTCAATTTTTTCAATGGTCCTTACATTATAAATAAACAAATCCCAGGATGTGGATTTACTGAGTATTGCTTAACCAATAATAATGATATAATATTAGCTTCTCCACGTAAAATACTTTTAGCTAATAAAGAAAATCAACATCCAGGTGAGATTTTTTATGCTAGGAATGAATTTGAAAAAGAAGATTTAGGTGTAGATAAAGATATATCTATTCCAAATAAACAGAGCTCTGAACCAGACGAAGAAAACGAAGCGAAAAGAATACATAATGAATTATGTGCTCTAGAGAAAATGGAAGAGAAATTAATGAATTATATTAGTTCTAGACTTATACAAAGAAAACCTATGAAACTTATTGTTACTTATGACTCTTTTCACCATGTAAGAGAAATTCTAGAGAAAAATTCAATCTTTAAACCTTTTAAGATAGTAGTCGATGAATTCCAATCAGTTTTTGTAGACTCTAGATTTAAAGCTTCAACAGAATTTGGTTTTATGAATGAACTAAAACAGGTAAATAATGACATCTGTTTCGTTAGTGCTACTCCTATGATGGATAAATATCTTAAACAGATTGATTATTTTAAAAATTTACCTTATTATGAATTAGACTGGGGATTTCTAGATCCAGGTAGAGTTATTAAACCTGAGCTTAAAGTCCGTAAAATTAAATCTGTCTGTTTTGAAATTAAAAGAATTATTGAAGAATATCTAAAAGGGGAGTTTGCTATATTGGCTAATCCAGTTACTAGCGAATTAGTCCAGTCTACTGAGGCCGTATTTTACGTTAATTCTGTAAACGATATTCTTAAAGTTATTAAAACAATGGGACTTACTCCAGATCAAGTTAATATTCTTTGTTCAGATACAACTATTAACCGCAGGAGAATACAGAGAAAATTAGGGAAGAAGTTTGAAATTGGATCGGTCCCATTAAGGGGTGAGCCTCATAAGATGTTTACTTTTTGTACTAGAACAGTTTACCTTGGAGCTGATTTCTATAGTACTAATGCTAGAAGTTTTATATTATCTGATGCTAACATAGATTCATTAGCTGTTGATATATCATTGGATCTTCCTCAAATTCTAGGAAGGCAAAGATTAGCTGAGAATCCCTGGAAAAATCATGCGGAATTCTATTTTAAAACTCTGGGAAAAGAGAAAGATATTACTGAGGATGCATTTAATTCTAGAGTAAAATCTAAATTAGAGTCTACTAATCATAGAATCTCTTTATTTATGAAAGGAACTGATACGGAACAAAAAGCTATTATCGGAAACTTTCGAGATAGTATAGTATTAAGAAATTATTCAAATGACTATATCTCTATTAACTATAACGGAGGAAGAGAAGTTCCAGTTCTTAATAATTTAGTATTAGTTGCTGAACAGAGAGCTTATGATATTCAACAAATAGATTATAAGGATAGATTTTCAGTTTTTAATACTATAAATGAGAGTGACGGTTTTAAAATGGATAAAATAAGTAGATTTGTTGAATACTTGAGAGATACTACTTATTCTATTCCAATTAGATTAAAAGCCCTATGTGAAACTGATGAATTCTCTGAAGATGAAAAAAGAATTATAGCACAGCAAGCTTCAGAAAATTTTGATAAATACTATAATTTACTTGGTCCAGAAAGATGTAGAGCAGTTGGATATGATACTACTAGAATTCGAAAGGAAATTTCTGACATGATGATTTCCGAAGAAGATGTCAAAGTACTAATAATGGAAAAGTTTTTGGTTGGAAAAAGGTATACTAATGTTTTTATTAAAGAAGAATTAGGAAAAATTTATTCTCAATTAAAACTAGCTAGATCACCAAAAGCTTCTGATATTGATCTGTACTTAGAAACTAAACCTGTTAAAATATTGGATCAAAATACCCAAAAACGGATACATGGTTTAGAAATTATAAAAATTAAATAATATGGTATATGTATTAAAATCTCCTATGTACAATAAGGATACTAATAAATATGGATTAGCAATTAAAATCGGTCATACTGATAATTGGAGTAATAGATTAGATGCTTATTTACTACATAATCCAGCAATTCAAGTTATAAAAATCTATGAAAATGGGTCACTCGACGATGAAACTCTTCTAAAGAAGTATTTTAGACCGTATCTAGTTCATAGAAACGAATGGTTTAAATATTGTAAAAGTATTTTAGATTTCTTTAATAAATATAATAAGATAGAAGATATTAGGCGCGAACTATCATTTATTAAGTTAGAAGAAACACGACCTGCAAATAAAAGATATTTTTATAATTTTGCACGGAGTATAAAAAATATAATGGGATGTAAGGAAAATATCAAAACTATTATTGACAATATGTTTAAAATCTGTAATTATAATGAAGAATCTGCATTAAAATATATTTGTGATAAATATCTAGATTATGCTCCGATTATCATTCAAGACTATGAAGATGATAAATCTGTATTAACTGAGGAAATGATAGAGATGATAGCTTACTTACAAAATACTAGTATTAAATTTTCAGTGCGCCTAAAGACTTTATGTGAATCTACTGAGTATTCTGATGAGGAAAAGAAAATTATATCTCAACAAGCCTCCGAAAATTTTGATAAGTTCTATAATATATTAGGCCCTTCCGATTGTAGAAGGTTTGGTTATAATATTACTCTTATGGAATCGGAGGTTAAGAATAGAGTTATAACCAAAGATGCAGATGTAATTAAAGAAAGTTTCCTAAGGAATTTTAAGGTAGGAGATAGAAAACAAAATCTGACCTCAAACAAGAGATTCAGGCTATATATAATGAGCTAGGAATTTCTAAGAATGCTAAAGCGTCTGATCTTAATAACTATTTTGAATTGAAAGAAGTAAAAATAACGATTCCTGGAGTTAAGAAACAAGAGAATGGTTTTAAAATTCTAGGTCTAAAATGAAGAAAAGTAGGTTGAGAGGCTGGGAAATCCTTAATGTTGTGGAGAGGATAACCTAGCCTCTCCTTATTCTAAAAAATATGAAAGTAATTGAATCAAAAATTTTAATTAAGCCATTAGGAAAATCTGATGGTGCTGTAGAAAAGTTTGGTGGTTTTGAGGTTCCGGTAGGAGCTGGTCAATATGAATCTGGTAAAGTTATTAGTGTAGGTTCTAAGGTTGAGGGTGTTTCTGAGGGTGATACTATTTATTATTATCCAGGAGCAGGTAAAGAATTTAATCATGAGGGACAAACCTATCGTGTAATAACAACTCCAGAGGTTATTGTAGTTGTATGACGCTCTTTGAGAAAACAGAGATCTTTGGGAAAATAGAAGTCCTAGAGATTGATGTGCAAAATAAGATAGCAGCTAAAGAAAAAGAGCTCCAGGAATTAAGAGATAGACTTATGCTGATTGAAATCATAAGACGACGAGCAGATAAACCTGAAGCTACTAAAGAAAATATTAATAAATTTTTAGATATAGTATGACAGGAAAAGTAATTATTTCAGGTGACGAGTCTAGAGAACGCGTCATTGAAGGTGTTAATAAAATTTGTAATGCCATTAAAGTTACCTTAGGTCCTTCTGGTCGTGGGGTATCTATTTCTGGAGATTGGGGAGGACCTGAGATTACCAGAGATGGGGCTTCTGTTGCTAAGTCTATTCAATTTAAAGATCCGGGAGTTAATCAGGGTGCTATGTTGGTTAGAAAAGCAGCGACTTTAACCGAAGAACAGGCAGGTGATGGAACTAGTACTTGTAGTATCTTAACCCAGGAATTATGCCGTAAGGGATTAAGAGCCCTAAATACTGGAGCTAATGTGAACGAAATTAAGTCCGGTATGTTAAAAGCTCAAAAATGGGTTACAGAGTATATTAAGTCCAAGGCAATCAAGGTAGACGGTGACTTAGAACAAATTCGAAAGGTTGCTACTATCTCTGCTAATAATGATCCCGAGGTAGGTGATTTAGTGGTAGACTGTATGGGGAAAGTAGGCATTAATGGAGTTCTTACGGCGGACATGGCTTCCGGCTTAGAGACTGTAATTGATGTTACTACTGGCATGAAAATTGAACGTGGATGGAGTTCACCTCAATATGTTACTTCTCCAGAGGATTCCAAGTGTGTTATGGATGATCCTTATGTCTTAGTAGTAGGTGAAAAAATTTCTAGTGTAGCTCAGATTCTTCCTCTCATGCAGCTTATTGTTCCTACTGGTCGCCCCTTCCTATTTGTATGTGATGATATTGATGAGGTGGTTAATACTACTCTTGTCATGAATACCTTACAGGGAGCAATCAGATGTTGTGTTATTAAAGGCATTGATTTCGGTGACTCTAGAAAGAACATAATGAATGATATTGCTGTTGCCTGTGGTGCTACTTTCGTTTGTCCAGAAAATGGTATGGATATTACTGAAGCTACCTTGAAGGATTTAGGTGCCGCCAAGAAAGTTGTGGTAAGCCGAGATAGTACTATTATCTATGAAGGTGCAGGTGATCCTAAGCTTATTCAAGAGCGTGCCGAAGTTCTTAAGAAAAGATTGGCAGATCCTGGAACGTCGGCTTATGATAAATCCAAGTTTGAGAAGAGATTAGCTGGATTGGCAGGCGGTATTGGTGTTATCAAAGCTGGTGGTGCAACCGAAGCCGAGAAACAGAACAGAAAGGCAACAATTGAAGATGCTATATTGGCTGCTAAATCTGCTATTGAAGAAGGTTGTGCGCCAGGTGGAGGTTATGTCTATTATCAAGCCTCTCTAGCTGGTAAACGAGATAAATCATTCTGGAAGTTTTTGAGTGGCGATGAAACTGAAGGAGCTAAGATTGTATTTGACTCTCTTCCAATCGTAATGTGGACTGTAGCAGAGAATTCAGGGGCTGCTGGAGATGTAGTTCTTTCAGAGGTAGCCAAATCTAAGAAAGATAATTGGGGCTATGATGCTAAGGCTAAGGCATACTGTAATCTTTCTGATTCTGGTATCTTAGATTCAGCTAAAGTTCTTAGAGTTGCTTTGGAGAATTCGGTATCTACTGCTTCTATGATCCTATTGATTGATTGTATTATCTACGAGGAAGCAACAGAGACAAAAGAATAATATATAAGAGATCGGTTTTAGAGCCGGTCTCTTTCTAAATTGATAAAACGCGCTTCTCCGGCCCTAAGAACCTTACTAACGATAAAAAATATACAATATGATTAAAGACGGAAATGATATTGAGGATCCTGAGGATGTATATTTCAATGGATCCCCGAGTTCAGAAATAATCGAAGAAGAGGAGGATGAATCACCGCCTGCCTGTATTGAACATCTCCTTAGCGCTATTTTTATTTCACGTCCTCTTGGAATACTCTGGGATGATGATTTAATCGAGGAATTTTTAGAATCTCTTGGTTATAGAATCATTGAAAGAGTAGACGAGAATGGAGAACCCTATACTGTTCCAGTAAAACCTGGATCAAAACTTATTCCCGATCGAAAAGATAGTTTAAGGCGGGTATTCGATCGAGAAGTACAGAAGACACTTTTGAAATGGTTAATCGGCATAAATGAAGATTATGAATGATCAAGTCCTTAAGAAATGGGAAACTCTAGTAATAGCATGTAAAAATTATTATATAGACTCTATTCCTACTGGGATGAGTGACTCTGAATATGATACCCTAGAAAGAAAAGCCCTTGCTGAAGATGGTTTTTCTGTTAGAGATTATGTATTTCAGACATTTATGCAGGGAAAACGAGCAAAAAATGCCTATATAGAGAAGATCAAGAAAACAAAGGTTGAGGGTATGTCTATGTTAGAGGCTATCCTTGGAGTTACCTCTGGGAAAAAACTTTATTGGGATCTTAAATATGATGGATCTAGTATTGCCATCTACTTAAACCCGAGAAATGGAACTCTCAAAAGGATAATCTCTTGTGGCAACCTTAATTTATCTTCGGAAGGTATTGACCAAACAGCTAAGCTTTCTGGTCATTTACCTAAACAATTTCCGAAAGGTATTGTTGCTATTCAGGCTGAAGCTCTTGTGGATGTTAATAGAATTGATAACCCAGATAGAGCAAGACAGAAAGCAAATGGTTTAGTTAATTCAGTTTACTTAGCAGATGAGGTTAAAAGTCTACTTACTCTCAGAGCTTATCGTTATTATGTTGACGATTCTCCAGAGGGTATTGCTATAAGTAGAATGGATTATCGTGAGGTCTTAGGTTCTTTTGAAACAGTTAGATCAAGAGTAGATGGACATATAATGTTTGCTCCGGCTGATTCATGGACGACCGAAGAACTTCAAAAGATGCCTGGATTTACTGAAACGGATTGTACTGTAACATCAACCGGAACATTTATTTTAGACGGTTGGGTTGGTTATACGGAGAAGGGTGAATGTATAGGAGCATTGAAATTTGCAGGAGCAGGATCTGGAACTGAGATGTTAACTACCAAGGTTAAGAGCATACAATGGAATAATCAAGTAGTTAAAGGAAAAGATTCTTGGTCGGCAAATGTTATCATCGATCCTATAGTTATCAAAGGTTGCACTATTAAGAAACCGAGTGCAGGTTCCGTTGGTAAAATGATTAAGGAAAAGATAACTCCTGGGGCTGAAGTTTCAATAATCTTGGCTAACTCCACTATTCCTATGGTAGGTAAAACAGTTAGTCCTGGAAATGGAGACTATCAATGGCCGACTTGTAGTTGTGGATATAATATGTCTGAGAAGGATGTATATGGCAGCCTTCTTAAATGTGGAAATCCCGGATGTTCGGAGAGACTTGGACGAATGAGAAAATATTTGTCTGGATTGAAGAATATAGGGGAACTTAATCTAGGACCTTTCTTAGTGATTGATCGTTTCAAGTGGGAAAATACTGATGTAGATATAAATAAACTTCTCGGATTCGTTATGAAAGGAGATCCAGATTCCTATAGAGACTATCTTATGGGGTATATGGGTACGGACTTACAGAAACGAAATATGGAGCTAGTATGGAAATCTTCTTATCAAGTTTTGTATGAAATCCTTATCGGAAGTTAAACGAGATAGAATTTGTTTAAAGGAGAATACATCGGTTAGTAGTAAATTTGAAGGGAAACTTATAGGGTTAATGAAATACCTTGAGGTTTCCCTCGATTCATTGAGTTATCAGGAACTAGAAAGTATTGATCTCGAAAAGTTTGAATGTTCTATAATTCGGTTAGTCTTAGAGAAAGGAGGCATAGATTCTTCGTTTTTTAGAGTAATTGAAGATTATGATGAAAATTATCATACTGGCGTTAGATATTACAGCTATGATATTGAAATTAATACTAAAGTTCCTATAACTATTAATGCAGTAAGTTTAGATACTTTTGATTTGTTATCAGATCTACAAATTAAGTATCAAGAAGCAAAGAAAAAGTTAGAAACTATTAAAACAAAATATTTTCCAATATGATTAAGACTATTGATGACACTGATTATACAGATATAACCAAGATGTCTTATCGAATACTTACCAGGGAATATGGATATACTGCAAGAATTTCTGATATCTGGAAACTTCTATTGAGTGTATACGGATTACAAGAATTCGAAATATTAGACTCTAGGGAGTATCAAAATGGAAACTTTGAATCCTATCTCTCTGAGGAATACTATGGCTGGTTACATCATCGGAAGGTAGATTTTGGAGAGATAGAAAAAGCAATCATGGCTGTAGGAGATTTTACTGGAACAGAAAAATTGCTCTTAGGGTCTGGTGATATGCAAGAAAGATTATGGGCGATATTCATATGTTTATCTGACCCAACAAAAATAATTTAATTAATTTTTATAAAAAATGATTGAAGTAAATCTTATTCAGATACCTGCTGGTGAAAAAACTAGTATGGTAGGACATTGTGTGGCCCGTAATCGTTTTGACAAGGATTCTATGGGCATTACTATTGAAGAGTTTGCTCGCGGATTCCTTAAAGAAAACCTTGAAAAATTTGAGGCAGGTATTGGAAGTGCTGAGTTAACTGAAACTATTAATTCAACCGGTTTTATTAGCCGTAAGGATCTCGCTTGTATTAATTATTATCTTGTTCAGGCAGGTTATATCTTGAAGATATTTAATGTGACCGACGATGAGATTAATGCAGTTGGTGTTCCTAGTGGTGAAGTAGCTGAGTGGAATATCATCGATAACAACTTCCTTCAGTATGACTATCCCACTAGTATCAAGCTTATGCCAGGTGATGGTCTTGATATTCCCAGCATCTTACGTCAGGTAGTAGATCAGAGTGGTGTATTTGACCCAGATAAGTTTGCTGGCTTGAAGAATCCGTTGAAGGAACTTCTTGATGCACTTGATAGTATTAAGAGTACAACCGGCGATATCAACCCCGGTATTACTACTCGTATCTATGCTATCTTGGCTGATCTTGGTATTGAATTAATGTGTATTAGAGGCGAAGATTAATGACAACACTTCAAAACGACCTCCTAGAGATATATAACTCTCTTGTGGTCTTCAGTAGTGAAACTGTCGAATCCCCTCGTCCAACCCCCATCAAAGTATACTATGAAAAGGAAACTCGACTCTTAGTATTTGAGCAAAAAGGTAAATCGTCACGTCTTTGGGTCCCGGTCTATTATTCACTGGGCCTCGAAGATATGACTAAAGAAAAGCCCGGTTATCTCTTACCACACAGTTATGATTTTTTGATGAGTGAATTAAAGAATGTTATTTATTCTAATATTCTCTTACAAGAAAGAACAATTGTAAGTCCTGAGAATTATGGGTTTGATATCTATGCAACAAGTCCCTCCGAATTATGGAAAGGGCCGGAGATTAAAGCAGAAATTCGATTTACCTCAGGGATAGGTTGGCTGTTTAGATGGAGAACTAAACGAAAATATAGGTTATGAAAAGTGGCAAAGCATTGATTATAACAGACCCTTGTTATATTGCTAAAGATGATGATTGGGGTAAAGATTTTGATTATGAAGAAAATGTAATCAATCTTCCCGAATTTACTGAGTATGAATGGAGTAATACTGGTTTTGGTGATGGATCTTTCAAGGTCTATGAATTAAATGAAGGTACTGATCCGGAAGAGTGGATAGAGAAGTGGGTAGAAACTGATGATACTGGGAAGGAAGACCTAGAATCTAATGCTAAGGTTCTGGGAGAATTCTGTGTTGACTCAGGAACTTTTGGAGTTTTTATTCTAGAAGAAGTATTTAAGTATAATCCCGAGTTTATGAAAGAAGTATCATCCAGGTGTTATTGTTCTATCTACGGTTATGATGGTCCTTCTATTATGTATTCCGATAATCAAGATAATAATCACCTTATCTTCAAAGGCAATAAAACAATAGTAACTATATGAAACTTAAGATAATCAATACTTCTGGATATCCAAACCCAGATTATAATGGGGAAGGAAATTCAGGGATGGACATAAGAACATGTATTAAAGAACCTGTTACTTTGAACTCCTTAGAACGTAAATTATTTCCAACTGGTATTAAGATAGAAATTCCGATTGGTTATGAAATACAAGTTAGACCGAGATCAGGGTTAGCTCTTAAGAAGGGTATAACTGTTCTTAATACACCAGGGACTATTGATGCTTCTTATCAGGGTGAAATAGGAATTGTTCTGGTTAACCTCTCTAAGGAGCCCGTAACAATAAACCCCGGAGATAGAATTGCTCAGTTAGTTCTCTCTAAGGTTGAAATTTCAGAAGGATTTGAGGAAATTGAATTCTTTGAACAAACTACAGCCAGAGGAGAAGGTGGGTATGGTTCGACAGGGATACAATAATAGAATCAGACGTTTTAAGGGAATGAAGGGATTATCTAGACTGGCAGTTAAAGATAGAATAACTGAATCAATCTTATCCCATAATTCTGGCACTCTCAAGCTTAAGTTTTTGGAATCTCAAAGAAAGGAAACAGAAATGGGTGAGTGGAACGAATATTATATACTTTTAACTTACCCTGGAATTTCTGAAACCTCCGAATATCTTAGGTACCTTATGAAAGATCTAGATAAGTATCTAGTATTTCTAGGAACTTTAGGTACAGATAACATAGGACTCCAAGAACTCGAATGTGATAATGGTAATTATGATATTTTAATTTATATAATAAGTAATGGAACAGATAAAGAAAAATACAGAGACATCTAATATGGGCGTTGAGGTAAAAGATCCTCAGGACCTGGAAAATCAACAGAACATGAGAATCTATGGCTTTGAGGATAGCATTGCCGTAGCTAAGACTATATTTGGTGGAATTCATGAAATCTTACTGAGAGGAGAGCTAGTTTTTGCTTATCGAAATACAGCATCTAGTAACAAGAAAGACCTATTTCAGGTCATTGTAGTACGTGATCTTAGACCATTTGATAATGCGCCTCTGAATACGTATTCGATTAGTACAATAACATCCGGATATACAGCATTAATCCCGCATATGCCTATTGAATATCTAGATGAAGTAGTATCAGATCTTGAAGCTGGTAAGGTAGAAAAGAAAATTGTTGAAAATTTTAAAGAAATTATTAAAGATCTTAAGAAATGAGACTTATATCAATAGATTTAGGTTATTCAAATGTAAAAATTTGCTATTATAATGAAGATGGAGCACTCCAATTTGATAAATATATTAGTGCAGTAGCTAAAATTGATAATCCGATGGAGCTTGATAATGATGTAATGTTTAATCTCCCCGGAACTACTGACACGTACGTAATGGGTGCAGCCTCTCTTAAACTTAGTAGAAATTATCTAGTTGACCTACATGACTACGAAAGTCTCAAGAGTGTGTATCCTGTTTGGATTTCATACATCTTGGCCAAATATGGTGGAATAGATAGCTTTGATCATGTTATCATTGGACTATCACTGGCTTTTTCTGATAAAGCTGATGATCTATTGTCCTACTTATATGATACACTCATGATTCAGAAGGAGAATTATTTCTATGTTCTCCCTCAAGCTCTTTCCTGCAAACTGGGGTATTCATTAAAGGGATTAGATATTACGGATACAAAAACTGGTGCAACTGGTAGTACTGAACTGCAGAATTATATTATCTTGGATGGTGGATTTTATACCTTAGATTGGGCTACAGTCTTGGGTTCGAAAGCATCAGCAGGAGCAGCTATTGGTATTAAAGATTCGGGAGTTATTCAAATTGTTTATAACATTATTGATTATCTCTTCAAGACTTACCAGATGAAAGTATCCTTAAAAGAAGGACAGAATATTCTTGATAATGAGGGTATTTTTGTCAGACGCGGTAGAAAATATGATATCTCTGAGAAAGTTAAGGAATTCACAAAAAAATATATTGGTGACGTCTTTAATCTACTCGAAACTAATGCCGGTGACTCTATGGACTCCTCGGACGGTATCATTTGTGTTGGTGGATTGGCATACTTCTTGGGTAAATATGAACATGATCCGGATGTTATTGGAGAAATCGAAAAACATATATCTCGATCCTTTATCCATTACCCCACCCATCACGCAGAATTCTATAACGCATTCTCTTACTTGAAAGCAGGTGAGAAAATGCTAGGACTTATTTAAACAATGGAAGATTATGACTTTTAGAAATAAAGGCCATAATCTTTTATATTAGACAAGTATATGGATAAAATTTGTTACGGTCAAGCATATATAATCGATGATCAGCTTATCCAGGACACAATCACTTTCACAGAAACGGGCCAGTCTTTTAATGGTACTAATGTGATTATTGAAAATATCTGGGAAGATCTATTGGCCAGCTCTCATCAATACAAAAAGTCGGGGAAAAAGTACTTCTATTGGGAATATACACAAACCAACGATGAAGGACAGGATATCTTTATTAAATATGAAGCTCCGACACCAAAAGAAAACCTATTCGGTGAAGACTTAAACCCTGATGACTGGGAAGGGGAATATCCGAAATATTGGGTAAGTAAAATCGTAGAAAGTATTAAGAACTACGAAGATAAGGCAGCTATTCAAAAGAAGGAAATTATTTTTGCCGACAATAAAACTGTTAACTTTGAAACTGGGGAACCACAAAATAATTCGGGGTATACAGTTAAAAATACAGATACCGGATTCATTGAGAGTCTGTTATCCTTATTTTAGTATATGAAGCTAAAAGACCTAAAAGAACGTGGAAAGATCTATGATAGTATTGGATCTCTCCCCTCAACCATTAAACATAAAAGATACGACCCTACATGTGATGATTGGGTGAATGAAGATGATGATTGGGTATTATCCATAACCGGAGCACCACAATCAATTTATCCTCATCCTGGACCTACCAGAAAATATAGGGTTGGTTATGTTCTCCATGGTTATGAAGGAGAAAAGCAAGTAATACCTTTTGAGCCGGAAATCTATGAAGATATGAAGGCACTAGAAGTAGATCTCGGTGGCGGTTATTTCGGTGATTCATTAGTAGAGCTTATAGATAGACTCAGGAGATGGTTGGAGCGAGAAAAGGTCGAAGAAAATTCATAGAACTGATTACATAAACTTTTTAAAAAGTAAAGTAGTCAGTTCTTCTTTTTCTTCGTCAAAACACGCTCCGGAAGGTCTGAGTTCTTTATATCTGGTATGAAAAATAAAATATATATTTATAACAAAACCGGGAACCAATATCGTGTTCTCGGTGATGCAAAATTCAAACACCCAGAGACTCGTGAATGGGTGAAGTGTATAATCTATCAATCTGTAGATACCGGTGAAACCTATGTCAGAGAAACCGGAGAATTTATGGAGAGATTTACAGAACAAATTAAATCTTTTTAATATGCTAGTAATTAAAAGAGATGAAACAAGAGAGGCCTTTAATCTTGAAAAAATTCATAAGGCTGTAGATGCAACTTTTAAAAGTTGTGGGTTACAAATTTCTCAAGGTGTGTTAGATGATTTAGATAAGTATGTTGAAGATAATCTAGATCTTGCTCGTGAGGAAGATATCGAAGTTGATGAAATTCATAATGTTGTCGAACAATTCCTTATGAAAAATAATTTTTTCGATGTTTCTCGTGAATATATACTTTGTCGTCATCATAAGGCACTAGAAAGAGCTGAACATGAACGTCTTACTAAGGGTATCTCTGAAAAACTTGCAGCGTCTAATGTACAAAACCAAAATGCTAATCTAGATGAACATTCATTTGGTGGGCGTATCGGAGAGGCAAGCAGATATGTAACAAAAGACTTTGCTCTAAACTTCTGTATGAGCAAGATGTCAAAAAAGAATCATTTAAATAATGAAATTTATATTCATGATTTAGATTCTTATGCAGTTGGTATGCATAACTGTTTAACTATTCCATTTGATGATCTTCTTGCTAATGGATTTAACACTAGACAAGTAGATATAAGACCAGCAAATAGTATTAATACTGCGTTTCAATTAATTGCAGTAATTTTTCAAATTCAAAGCTTACAACAGTTTGGAGGGGTATCAGCAAGTCATCTTGACTGGACAATGGTACCTTATGTAAGAAAATCTTTTTATAAACATTATAAAGAAGGTTTAGAATTTATTCTAGATTATACAGAAGACCAAATAGAAAATTTTGACATAGATGATACTATGTCAATTGAAAGTGATAAATATAAAAGTGAGCAGAAAGTATATGACTATGCTATGAAGCTTACAACAAAAGAGCTAAATCAGGCTGCAGAAGGAATATATCATAATCTCAATAGTCTGCAGTCACGTTCCGGTAAAACAAAAGTTGCCGCACTAATTAGTTAGTGAAACATTCCGTAAAATCGGTGAAGACTAAAAATAAATTTTTTAAAATTATGAAACGAACTAGTCCAGATATTGAAAAACAGGTTATAAGTGAGTATAATAATGGAAAATCTTTATCTAAGCTTGGAGAATCTTATGGATTAAGTCCAGTTACAGTACTTAATATTTTAAAAAGAAATAATATTCAAGTACGAACTAAAGGAGGAATTTATAAACTAGATGAAGACTCTATTATAAATAAATATAAATCTGGTAAATCATGTAGGGAAATTGCAGAAGAAAATGGTGTATGCCTAAAAACAATATGTAATACTCTAGAAAAGAATAATATAGCCAGAGATAATATCTATCACAATAAAAGCCTAATTTCTAATTATTGGGAAGAAATCAATACATACGATAAGGCATATTTCCTTGGGGTTTTTAATAACCGATGGAAATGTTTTTGGGAATAATGTTCGTTTGCAACTTTCTAGCAAAGATGAATATATTTTAAAAATATTTTCAGATAAAACAAATAATAGCAATAATATTAACATTGACAAACGAGGGTTCTCATCTTTTAATATAAAACGAAAAGTATGGGTCGAAGATTTATCCAAGTATGGAGTTATTCCAAATAAAACAAAATCTGTATATCTACCTAGTATAAGAGAAGATCTAATGTCTCATTTACTTAGAGGTATTTTTTGATGGGGATGGTTGGATAACATTAAAGGGTCATACTATTGGTCTATGTGGAAATGAATTATTAACTACACAGGTCAGAGATTATCTAGTTAGTACTTTGAGCGTATATAATGTAAAAGTTATCAAGAATAATGATAATCTTTGGAGTGTGTCTTGGGCTAGTAAAAAAGATATAAAATTAATAGGTGACTACCTCTATAAAGATAAAAATAATTGCTATTTAGTTAGAAAGTTTAATAATTTTGAAAGTATTATTCATGTTGATACCGAGGTAAGTTCTGATATTTCGAAAGGATCAGAAACACCGTAGAGCATAGGAAGTGAATAAATATAATCTTCCCACGAGTATGGAACATCTTAGGATGAAAATATATGCCGAACTGGACCAGAATTAACTGGTTATAATGAGAGAAATCTCCAGATCTATAGGATAAAAAGCCTATAGGATAACACAATTGAACCAACTTCCATTTACAAGTTTAAATTATGGAACTTGTACTCTTATTGAGGGTAAAATGGTAATCAAAGCTCTTTTAGAAGGATCTATTAAAGGTGTTGGAAAATTCCATAAAACACCAATCTTCCCTTGCGGTATTTTCCAATACATGAAAGGTGTAAATGATAAACCAGGAACACCAAACTATGAACTATATCGTTTAGCTTTAGAGTCTACTTCCAAACGACTTTATCCCAATTATGCAAACGTAGATTGGAGCGGAAATGCCGGATATGATATAAATGATCCTAGAACTTATTTCAGCACAATGGGTTGTAGGACAGCTAATGGATATGATATAAATGGGCTCGGTCAGCTTAAAGATGGAAGAGGAAATATCTGTCCTGTTACGATTATTCTTCCTACACTAGCTATGGAAGCCGATCGTGATGTTGAAAAATTTATGCGTCTCTTAGGAAGAAAAATTAAAGAGGCCAAAGATATGTTGATTGAAAGATTCAATTGGATTTGTGGCCAAAGTCCAGAGTCTGCACGTTTTATGTATGAGAATAATACTATGGCCGGTTATATTCCAGAAGAAGGAATAAGATCCGCACTTAAACATGGAACTATAGTAATTGGTCAACTTGGTTTAGCAGAAACTCTTCAATTATTAATAGGCACTGATCATACTACCGAAGAAGGAATGAAATTAGCTAAGCGTATTGAATCTTTATTTAAGAAACGTTGTGCAGAATATAAAGAAGAGTATAAATTAAATTTTGGCGTTTATTTCACTCCAGCAGAAAATCTATGTTATACTGCGTTAAAGAAGTTTAGAACTAAATATGGGATAATCCCTAACGTTAGTGACAGAGAATTTTTCACCAATTCAATTCATGTTCCTGTTTGGAGAGATATGGATCCTTTTGAAAAGATTGATATTGAATCACAATTAACGGGTTATTCTTCTGCAGGATGTATTACGTATGTAGAGCTTCCTTCAACTACAATGCACAATATCGATGCTCTTGAAACACTAGTAAATTATGCAATGGACCACGACATTCCTTATTTTGCTTGTAATCTTCCAAATGATATCTGTAATGGATGTGGGTATACTGGTGAATTCAATGATAAATGTCCTCAATGTGGTTCTACAGATATTAGTCAACTGAGACGAGTGACTGGGTATCTTACTGGTGATTATAAATCTGCATTTAACATAGGAAAACAAGACGAGGTTGAAAATAGAGTAAAACATATTAAAAACTAAGGGAACATATGAGATATCATAAAATAACAAGCCCAGATATTAATAGTGGTTTAGGGTTTAGAGTAACTTTATGGCTATCTGGATGTTCACTTAATTGTAAATTTTGTCATAATCCAGAAACACATAATCCTTTAAGTGGAAAAGAGTTCACAAATGAATCCATGACAGAACTTCTTGATAAACTAGGAAAACCATATATAAAAGGGTTAACCATAAGTGGTGGAAATCCATTTGACTCAGATCATCAGGAATTACTCAGTTTAATAAAAATAGTTAAAGAAAAGTATCCGAAAAAAGATATTTGGATATTTTCAGGATATACTTTAGAAGAAAGTATGAAAGATTCAACTTTAACCGAAATTCTTGAAAACATAGATGTTCTTGTTGATGGAAGATTTGATTATACTAAAAGAAATGTTTCATTAGCTTTTAGAGGATCAGAAAATCAGGTTATTTGGGAAAAAGATTCTAGTGGAAAGTTTATTAAAAGTAAATTAAATTAAAATAAAGGAGTGATAGTTAGGTATTAAAAGCCTATCTATTGCTTCTTATTTCTATATAGTAGACATGGATTTAGGAATTAGGACACTAATATATAAAGGAACCTTACCTATCCGGAAGGGAAATAAAAAGAAGAGTAAACCATCCCTTCGAGGATTAATTGAGTTCGGTAATTCAATGTGGATAGATCAAAATACAGGTTACGTATATTATTATGAGCAAAACAATAATTAGTTCTGTTACTCTCCTGAAGAAACTAGAGAATTCGGAGTGGCTGTTTCTATATCCTATCAGAGGAGTAGTCGAAGAAGGGTGTTGGGGTCCGGAGAGTGAAGTCTTAGATATAATCGCAGGAAGTTTTGGTGCTGAAGTTATTACAATAAGAGAAGCTTCTGGGTTATGGATGTTTATATTTCCTGACACCAAAGACCTGAATCGACTTCGCCCAATATACAGAGTTATCAATGAGCTTGATGGTGAGAGCGTACTAGAACTTATGATCCTCGACGAAAAACTGACCGAGGTAGAGGAAGGGTCGGAAGAAGAGGAAGATATAATAGCTCCGCAGATAGAGGTTCCTAATCCCGACCCAGACTATACCTCGGAAGAAGAATCGTCGATAACACAAGCAATAATAAATGGAAATAATTAATTACATAGAAACTTGTAATCCTGTATATGGTTGTTCTATTGGCTGCCCTTATTGTTATGCCGCTAGACTAAATACCAGATTCAAGATTACACCAGACTTCAAGGTTCCGACTATTATGCCCCAAGCTTTGAAGAAAATACATTCTAGGTCACCGAAGACATTTTTTATGACAAGCATGAGTGATTTATCGGGATGGCCAGAAGATTGGAGAGAAGAAGTTTTTAATGAGATGAGGAAATACCCAAGGAACAGCTATCTATTCTTAACTAAACGCCCGGATTTTATTACCATAGATATACGAGATATCCCCGGTGCTTGGATAGGTGTAACGGTAACAGGAAAACAGGATCTTTGGAGAATCCTGAAGATGAAACAAAACCTGAAAGCTCAAAATTATTGTATCTGTTTTGAGCCTCTACATAATTCGGTGGGGAAAGTTAATCTTAGTGGAATAGGATATATTGTAATTGGTGCAGAGACAGGAAACCGGGTAGGTAAGATTATCCCTAAGAAAGAATGGATTACCGAGATATCCGAATCTGCCAAAGGTATTCCAGTGTGGATGAAGGATAGCTTATTAGGAATAGTGGGTGAAGAAAGTTTTATCCAAGAACTTCCCAAATCGATGAAACACGCTTGAGAGGGCTGGATAACCTTATACTCGAAAAAAAAAAGAACCCGGAAAGGAATTCATCCAATCCAGGTACCCCTTTTATTGAGGATTTTTGATACTTACCCTACTTCACTTCTGGTGTTCTCGTCTAGGAGTTCATTAAGAAATAATTGTCCCTCGGTATTCGACTTTCTTGTGAGGCCAATTAAATTTCTCTAACGAAACTCTCTTTCTTTGAATCTGAGAAACCGGTTTAGGATATCTCAATCCACTTAAGAGGTTGTTTTTGAAACTTACCAACATATTTATTAATTTTGGCAGGTTAATACCGTGCATTTTCTTTATTACAACCAAGAAAATTAAACCCAATTCCCTTACGCACGGTGATATGGGGGAATTGGTTTCTTGGTTATAGATCAGAGCTCTTAATCTCCTTTCATATATAAGGCTTTTAGGCTTTATAAAACGGAAGAAAACCTGGAGATGAATTCATCCAATCCAGGTACCCTATTTGTTGAGATCTTTCTTACCACTTAATGTAAATTACCTAGGAAGTTTAACAATCGGATAACGAGGCTGCTTTTTTTGTGGAAACTAAACGGATGATCTTGATTAGTGCTTCCTCCAAAAGTAATTTATGCATTAGGAAATCGAATATTCCCTTTATGCATGGAAATTTCAAGACGGTAACAAATTATGACAAAAGTATATATTAATCAGCAACCAACTAAATCAGTATTATCGATTGTTTTAGTTAATTCTAATCTCCCCTTATCCGATCCCACTCACCACAATCTTCTCCAACTTTGTAAGGAGACCGACGTTATGTTTTTGATGAGTCCCGGATATGGAATGATAGATTTTAATAAATTCACGGCACTATATCAGGCTTGTGGATGGGTCGAAGCGTCTAAGTCTATTCCCGTAACTTTTGTATCTTTGTTGGAATATGAGAAAGAAATATGGGAAGAAAAGCACCCAGGCATATTAATAACCTCAACAGAACTTTTAGACCTTGAGATTAATATTTCTAAGGTTAAAGGATTAGTCGCTTCGGATATTAACAAGCCTATAATGAAGTGCCGAGAAATGAATAGCCAGGAGTTTTATGGTATATATAAGACCGGCGAAAAAAAGAGAAGCTGGAGTTGGTGGTTTGTAGGTCAGGACGAAGAGGAGTATATTGATAATAGATATTCAACTTATACCTCTGAATCTAGAGTTATTATTCTTCGTCCCTCAGTAACAAACCAGATCTTAAGCTTCTGGGAAACATCGCCGGAATGGATTAAAACTTTTGGTGGCTCAGATATCAGACCTTTCATATCTTCAGTCTTAGGAAAACTAGATGTAGATGTATTAGGATTAGACTATGATGAGACAGAGGGGATATAATTCAGCATATCCAGTAGAAATAGATATATGGTCTCCTGGTTTACCCGTCCCAGAATGGCTCTCCGATATAGCAGCCGTTAAATTTATGGATGGGGAAGGAAACCTAACCCTCGAGACTATTCCTTTGTCTGGGGGTGGCTTCGAAGTTAAGGGTAGTGATGGACAAATCCTTATTCGAACTTCTGGGGTTGTTTGTTATGGTAGTGGTCGATTATTTGGGCTCTCACATAAGCAACTTCGAATATTATATGAAGAATAAAAAAAAATAAGTTAGCTGCCGCCACTAAAAACCAACTTCTGTACGTGTGGGGAGCTAACTTTTCCTTACATATATAAGGTTTTTAGGCCTCCAGAGACGGTCAACCCTGAGAACCTTATTACTGATGATTGGACCATGGTGTAATTGGTAACACGACAGTTTTTGGCGCTGTCTTTCTGAGTTCGAGCCTCGGTGGTCCAACTATTTTTAACCAATAAAGATAATTATGATAAAGACAATTACTGCCCCAGAGAGTTATGAAAACTTAGAGGGTAAATTTATTTTCTTAGCAGGAACTATTGATAATGGTGAGTCAGAGGATTGGCAGGCAGAGGTTTCCAAGTATGCAGAAGGATTAGAAACAACCGAAAACGTTTATATCTTAAATCCTCGCAGGAATGATTGGAATCCTAACGCTACCGAAAAAGATATTGAGGATCAGATTAAATGGGAGCTCGGTGCCTTGAAAAGAAGTGAGGTTATTATTATGAATATACTTGAATCTTCTAAATCACCAATCTCATTACTAGAAATGGGACTGTTTGGTAAGGATAATCCAGGGTTCTATGTATTCTGTGGACCCGGCTTCTATCGTTATACAAACGTTAGAGTTACTGCTGAAGAGTTTGGAATTAAACACTATTCGGATTATACTACAGATGATATTAAGAAGTTAATCAAATTAATAGTTTAATTTCCTTAAAAATAGAGAAGACATTAGGTACCGCGTCGTGTTGTTGCGGAGGGAAGGGCCTAGTGTTCTTCTTTTAAATTGATAAAACGCGTTCCGGAGGCTTTGAATACCTTACTGATGATGGGTGATGATAGCTTTTGAAATTTATTCAAAAGCTATATAATTAAAAATTCTAATCATGGAAAACAAAATTATGTCATTTTCTGATCAAGAGTTTATAGAAATTATAAACTCTAATATAGGATGGAATCAGATTACTAAAGCTCTTGGGTATGAAACTAAACCCTCTAGTTTTACTATTAATAAAATTAAAGCTAGATGTGAAAGTTTAGGAATTTCACCAAAGTTAAATAAATTATCCCCAGTTGATTCAGAAACAAAAGATGGCTTATTAGGTAAACGGAAAAACTATCAAAGTTACAGAACAGCAATTAGAAAAAGAGCTGAAAAAGTATTTTCTAATTCAGGAAAACCATTAAAATGCGCTATTTGCGGGTATGATCTTTACGTAGAGATCGCTCATATTAAAGCAGTATCTGATTTTCCTGGAGATACGTTAATTTCAGAAATAAATTCTGAAGATAACCTTATTGCATTATGTCCTAATCATCATTGGGAATATGATCATGGAATTTTAAAATTATAATTTAAAGATTAATAGTTCGAATCTGTCTCCCGCTACATATGAATAAAAAACTTATAGAACTTTTACAGAAAAATCCTGAAGCAAATCTTTTTATAGATTGTGGCCAAGGAGATAAATTTCAGGTAATAGGAATAACTGAAAATGAAAATAGTGGATCCATTAGCCTTCACATTCACCGAGGAAGTGTTAGGTGGATAGAAATGGATGGAAAACACCCAATTAAACTTAGTACAGAATGAAATTAGAACTTACACGAGGATGTATTTGTGATTCATTAACAGTCGATGATGAAGAAGAAATAGATCTTACAGATGACGTTAGGAAGGAAGTACTTCGAAAAATTTTTGAAGCTCTAAGACCAGAAGATCTTAATTATGTACTTCAAGAATTAATTCCATGCTTTGGAGAATATGAATGTGATCCAGAACCTTGTGAATGTTGTGGAGATTTTGTTGAAACCTATAAATGGGAAATATAGTTATGGATATTACAGGAATTTTTTCAGAGTCATTTTGGTATATGGCTCCAATTTTAATGTCGATCACAGTTACTATTACTGGTGCAATTAATGGTAGATTTAATATCACTAATGGAATTTGGCCCCAGATAGTATCTTGGATTGTAGGCTCTGTACTTTCAGTAGGAGCTTGGCTACTTAATTTTGTAACTATGGGTCAACCTGTTTGGCTCGGTGTTATTATGTTATGTGTAGTTGTTGGTCTGTCTAGTAATGGTATCTATGATATTCCAACTATTCAGAAGCTTATCAAACAACTATTCTATAAAGAACAATAAAAAGGGTTTATATTACCGACTTCAAACCAGAAACCCTGAACCTTCCTGCCTGGAATCTTCTTTCATTACTATCTCGCCTATCATCCAGGTTAAACAAAAAGGTGACAGACCATTGGGTAATTCCATAGGAGCGCTGTTAGGAAGTCAAAATTGTAAGAGGTCGCGCCTCAACGTAACGTATCTCGTCCCTGAGAAATATTCTCAAACGTTGATCTCAATCGTAAGTGAGTATTTTGGTAAGTTAACGGTTATAAAAACTTACATTTTTGCCTCCTTAGCTCAATTGGTAGAGCGCGTGATTTGTAATCTCGAGGTTGTTGGTTCGATCCCGACAGGAGGCTCGAAAGGGCTTGTAGTTCAGTTGATTAGAACGTCTGTTTTGCATACAGAAGGTCCCCCGTTTGATCCGGGGCAGGTCCACACATGCCAAGGTAGAGCGATGCAAGCCAGTATCTTGTGCTAGTCTTAGCTATTTTTGATGAAGAAACAGAGTAAATTCTCTGTAAAATAGTAGAAATCCTCTCAACTCAGAAAAAGACTTTTAGTAGCAAATTAATATAAAAGAGGCCTATTTTATATTAATTGGAAGAAGGATGGATTTTATAACCGTAAGGTGAATTTAAGGTAGCGTGCTGAGTTGTCCGAAAACTAAAAATTGATGTCAAGTAGGACGAGTTTTAGAATTTCTCACCAAAAAATTCTACTAAGGATGAGTGGCAGACGTGGTGTATGCATCGGACTGAAAATCCGACTAAGGTGATTCAACTTCATCCTCATCCACAAGGTTATAGACGAAACTGACCTAGGTAATTAAGTTTCTTGGTATCTGGAATAATTGGCAATTATAAACAGAGCAATAGTAGGAGTAATTCTTAATGAATAATACAATAGTTAGACGTAGAGCGGTTTTTCGTTTCAGGATGGTTGCTAGTTTCCTGGAGAACCTCCTATCCAGGGAGTGTGAGTTTGGTAAGCCGGTCAGAACAAAAATACTGGGAAACTCTACAAAAAATTAGCATCTAAGCTCCTATGGTGGAATTGGTAGACACGATAGATTTAGGATCTATTGCGAAAGCGTGCAGATTCGAGTTCTGCTAGGAGTACTGAGGATAGGTGACAGAGTGATTTATTGTAGCGGTCTTGAAAACCGCCGAACGTTAGTAGCGTTCCGTAGGTTTGAATCCTACCCTATCCGCGAGACCAAAGTTCGAGAAAGGTAACCGAAGTGCCTGAAGAACGAATGCTGTTAATGATGTACTCGGTATTATAATCATAGTGAACAGCGGCGCCAGATAAGGGAATACTGGCAAAAGAAGAGTGCCAAGCATTTAATGCACCGGAGCAGGGTGACCTGATTTCCTTAGGTTCCAGATCTCTTCTATTTTATTTGCTTGTGTAGCTCAGAGGTAGAGCAAATGGCTGTTAACCATTAGGTCGGGATATCATAATTCTCCACAAGCGCTTATGAAATCATTAATTATACTTCATCCTTCAGAACGTATAGATCTAGATTACTGGATTGAATACCTTAGATTGGGGAACACTGGAATTAGAACTTATCAAGGAGGCTATCTTCTTTGGTGGGAGGAAAAAGAATCTAGAGTTATTGATCTTTTGGAACATATTGAGGAAATAGAGTTAATTCCATTACTTCCAAGAATAGAGCCAGAAGGTTTTACTTTAGTTTGGGATTCAGGTTCTTACTCTTGGAAATTACTGAGGGATGAATTACAGTGTTAAGTATCATCTTCGTATAAAGGGTTCCCACCTTATTGTGAACTCAGAGGCGAAACTTCACAGACTTGGAATAAGGATAACTATATTGGGTCGCTCCCAGGAAATAGTTGATGGGTCTTGGTGAAGGGTATAGAGGGTAATAATCTCTATCAGGACGAGTACCAATTTCTTCTATCCGTGAGGAAGTTTCAGACGTTCGTTAATCTTTTGGCACGAACAGTTAAAAAGACGCCAATAAAAACCTAAGCTCGTTATTAGATTCTAGTTTCTTCAGAGGCTAGAATCTATTTTCTCTTTCCAGGGACCTCAGGAACCTTATATGTGTGATGACAATAGTATTTGTGATATCGGTATTAGTTACAGTTAGTATACTAATTCTACGTCGGAAAGAAATCAAACTTAGGATGACGTCTTTTGTGGATAACTCAGGAAAAGACCTAAGAAAAGATCTTGGATATGAACTAAGATTTGCCAATGAAGACGGAATGGTACCGGCCCTAAAACCCAATGATGTTACTGTAATCGATAAGAAAGGTTCAGGAAAAATTGAGGTTGGTGATTTAGTCTATATTGAATACCCAGGAAGCTCTCATTATTGGGAAGTTTCTGCTGTTAAAGCAGATAAAGTAGATCTAAAGAATCTTGCTGGTAATAGTTTGCTTGATTTTCCGGTGTATAAGATTATAGGAAAAGTAATAGGAATAGAACATATATGAAAAGTTACCTGATCAGAAGAATTTGTAAAAAATTAGAACAGGAAACTAACGGGAGACATCATTTCAGATATTTCCCAGATAAAAACTTAGTTTTAGATACTGAGTTTGGATATTATACAAGTTCTTGGAGTTTTATAATAAATAATCTGGAGTATGTTATTTAATTATTATAGTGGTGATGTGTTTAGTTCGGGAGCTCAGGTAATTGTCCATCAAGTAAATTGTATGGGTGTAATGGGTTCTGGAGTAGCTAGGATAGTACGAGAGAAGTATCCTGAGGTTTATCTGGAATATAAGAAGGCAGTTGAAACTTTGGAGGGAAATTGTCTGGGAGGTTGTTTATTGGTTGGTAGAATAGCTAATCTCTTTGGTCAGTATTATTATCGTGGTTACAAGGACGAATACTTTGGAGATGAATTCTGGAAACAGCCGGAAATGGATAATTCCGGGAGACCAATCCGATTTACTAATTATGAAGCTTTCTATAATGGACTAGTCCGACTTAGGAATATTGTTCAAGGACGAGGAGATATAACTACCATAGCCTTCCCTTACAAAATTGGATGTGATCGCGGAGGTGGTTCATGGGGTATTATTGAGTCCATGATTAAAGAAGTATTTGGTAAAACTAATATAAATATTGAAGTATGGAAATATCAGAGTTAAGTATCCGTGAGTTAGAAGCCTTGAAAGAAGAGGTTGATGAAACATTGAAGCGGGAGAATAGTGATCAACGTGTTTCTCAAGAGCTTAAAGATGTAGCTATCAATGTTATTAAGTTATGTCCCGGTTGTAATGGAATTGTTCTTGCTGCAGCCTGGGAAGATCAAAGAAGGAGATTTGTTTATAACTTCGAAGAAATAGAAGAATCAAAGTATGAAGGTGTATGGATTGACGAACTAGGTGATGAACTTAGAACAGTGAATGCTTGGTTAACTGAGAATACTCCTGAAACAGAGCTTGATCTTGCATTAACTGAGCTCTTAGATGAAAATCCCAAGCTCTATGAAATGGAGATCGACTGGACAAATCTTGAAGATAAGAAATTCGAATTTTTAATGCTTGAAGATGGAAGTTGGTTGGAACAAGGGTAGTGTTTGGTCTGGTTTTCTAATTGGTCTGGCAGGTTGGATAAATTTGTCAGTCGGTGGTGGAATTCTTGGGGCTGTGTTATTTGCTATCGGACTTTTAGCTGTCGTATGGTTCGGCTCGTCTTTATACACCGGAAAAGCTGGTTCATGGGAGTTTAGGTATTATGCTGTATGGAGGGATATAGGTAGACTGGGGTTGGTAATAGTCGGAAATGTTATAGGTTGTTTGATCATATCTCAGATTGCTGCTGCCTCCGGAACAATTAAGGCAGAAACTCTAAGTGTGATATTATCGAGCCGGGAATCTTCGACAGCAATGACTACGATAGCAAGAGGAATCGGCTGCGGATTTTTAATGGAATTAGCTGTTTGGGGATGGAGAGAGAAAGGATCTGTGTTGGGTATATTCTTAGCTGTTCCCGGATTCATTTTGGCGGGATTCTATCATAGTATTGCTGACGCCTTTTATTATCTAGTATCTCCTTCTTCTACTTATCTGATTCCATGGCTCTTAACTGTCTTGGGAAATTTCATAGGCTGTAACTTAAGAAGGTTTATATGTTATTACTAGGATGGTCTGAAGTTAGAGAAAAGATTCGAGAATATTGGAGGAATCTTCCAGAACTAAAAGAATACGCTAATTCAAGATTATCCTTAGGGTATTCAGGTCCCGATTACTTAAGAATTTGGGATGAAGAATACCATTTAGGTTATTATCCTGGTTCTCTGATCGTATATCAGTTTACTCAATCTCCAGTGGATGGTTGGTGGAATGTAATTGTATATTATGATACCAATGAATTTAAGGCAGATATCTATGATGAACATGTTTTTCGGAGATATGAGGAAAGATACCTAAGAACGAAGGGAACAGATATACACGAATTAGTTAAGGTATTTCTTTTGGAAGGAGGAAATTATTCTGGTATGTATTTTATTAGACCGGATAATAAATTTTCTCGACGTACCAATCAAGGAGCAACTTTTGGGCATTCGGAATATGAGAAGGAAATTATGTTTCATAAAACATTTGTACCAGAAGAACTCCTAGATAGCAGGCAAACACAAGGAATTCTTAAGGAAGGAAAATATTATACATTTTTCAAGGATGTTAACAATAGAAGAAAAAACTTTCAGAGCTAGATTACTTGCTCTACTTAAAGAGATAGTTGATACAGAAAAAGAATTAATAACTAAGATAGATGAACTTAATAAGAATCTTACAGGAGCTACAGAGGTACAGAGCAAATCCTAATGAAAAAGTTTACCTGAAGTCAATTGCCCATGGAAAACTTTGGTGGATTGGATGTTCCGGTAATGTTATCGAGACACAGGATGCTCAAGGAAACGTTATTAAATTTAATCAGGAAGGGAAAATTCATCTAGCCGGAGAATGTATATTATTTCCTGAGACTGGCGAACCTTGGGAGATTTACCGAAAGAAAATGAGCGACCAATATTATGATTCACTAATGAGAATTGGTGATATCTGTTTGGGCAAGGTAGATGAAACATCTAATTGGGTCTTGGTTGTTTATGAAGGAAAACTCGATGGACAATATCGAGCAAGAACTGGCCAAGATAAAACTGAGTGGAAATATTGTATACCGTATCAAGCTAATTCTGGATACTTAGGTAGACCTAGCTTTCCGGATTGGATGATACCTGATGATGAATTAGAATGAAAACATATCAAGAAAGAAAAAAAGAAGTTACTCTAGGAAAAAGCCCTGAGTACTTGGCTGGAATGGAAGCCGCTGAAGGATTACTTGAAAAGAGACTTCGTGAGATTCTTGGTCCTTATGGAAATATGATTCAGGTTTTGTCTCAAATCATTGATACAAAGAAACCTGAAAAACGTGAAGAACTTATGAAATTTCTCTTGGAGACTCCTGGAACACTTAAAGAATTAAATAAAAATTTTGATGAACTTATTAATGTTATACGAATATGAAAATAACAAATAATCGAGAGTTTAGAGTAGCTACCGGTATTAAGGAGGACTTAGACTATTTTATTGAACGATTAAGTGAGGATGAACAAGACTACTTAGATGTTAGGGCACTTAAAGAAACTCAAAAGAAAATTGAGGCTGATGTTTCTGAATATATAGAATCTCAAAAATCACTGTGCCCAACTATAAAGGTTGGTTCTATTGTTGGGATCTTCGGAGGTGATGGTATTAGCTATTCACAACAGGATTACTATAAAATTAGTAATATCACCGATAGATGGATTGAAGGTGATAGATTAACTGTCGTCCGAGGTGATTATAATAATGAAATTGTATTTGAGGAGAAGTGGAAGGAGAGCATAGAAAAATTTATGAATCAATATAACCGTAACTATCATTCTTCCAAAGTCCCTGAAGAAACTTGGAATATGCTCATGGATTATACCAAAAATATACCATGGCCGGATTACAAGTGTGAAGAAGAAGATTAAAAATAAAATAGAGGAAATTTCCTCTATTTTTTTATTTATGTCCAAGGTTTTCCTCTAGCTAATGCATAACTAGATTTAGGCCCTTTGATCACTCCGTTCACACATCTAAAGTACTTAAGGAATAATCGAATAACATCTACTAAATTTGGTTTTCCATTACTATTACATTTTACAAAACCTATCAACCTAGCACTTCCTTTCCTTAGCTGAGTTTGTAATTCAATAAATGAACCTTTATCAGTATCAAACACCGCATCAGTCTCTAATTCATAAATTAAACGATATCTTTGTTCGAACCACTTAACTATCTGAGAAGGCTTATCTAATGAGCAACCTAAGATCCAAAGCTTAAGTCTAGTATCCTCGGTTAACTCCATTCTTTATATTTTTTATTTGTATACTTAGTTGCGGGTCCTTTAATTTCTCCATTACGAACCGTGAACAATCTAAGATACCAATATATCGGGTAGGTCTTATTTACATAATAAGGTGTTCTAACAAAAATCAAAAGTTTCTTTCCTTTACATACAGTGAAATTACCTTTGGCTGTTATTGACCACTTAAGATCATACCTATCCTTGAACCATTTAATTATTTCATCCGGGTCTGTTTTAGTACATCCTAGATAAGACAGTTTAAGTATTAAGTTCTCGCTTAAGTCCATTCTTCTTGTTTATCTAAATAGTCAGCTGATGGTCCCCTAATAAAACCATCCTTACATATGAAAAGATCCAAAAATATTTGAATTAACCCCAGGATATTTCTTTTAGGGTAACCGTCATGAATCCGTCTTCCATTAACTCTAATAACATATAAGTCATCACGCCAAGAAGGAAATAGATCGATTTTATATTTCGTCAAGAACCAATCAATTATTTCTGATGGTTCCTCCTTAAAACACCCTATTGCCCATAATCTCGACAATGTATACTCATCAAAAACACCATCGTCCATCTTCTCCGAGCATATAATTGTCAGTGTGAGGTCCATGTGGTTTTCCTGAGGCATCAACATAGAACAACCTTATTAACATTTTTATTTGTACGATAGGACCAGGACAAACGGAGTAGGTAGAAGTTTTAATACATTTCTGACCATTATATAATTCAACAAGATATTTACCATTTCTTTTTCTCTTAGAAACTACCTTGACGTGCCAGACTCGGAGAAACCAATCTAGGATACCTGATTGATCTTCTAGATCTCCAGAATACCCTAGCATCATGGCTTTTAATCCTACATCTTCTGGTAATTCCATAAAAGCTCACGTATACTATCTACCGGTATCTCACCATTACATCCAGTCTTTAACCAGGCTTCAACTACGTGGGAAGGATCATCTAAGAGAAGGTATATGTCATGGAGCTTCTTTGTATCAAGTTCATTAGCATAGACAATAACTCTCTGTCCCGTGTTACCGAAGAAAGCGATTCTAACGTCGCTATCACATGCATCAGATAGGTCATGATTCTGTCCCGTTATGGAAATAGAATCGACCTCTATATCATCTGTAATTTTCTGGCGACGTAAATCTAGCTTTCTAACATACACGGGATTTTCAAAACCATCACGAGTACAACCTTCGCTAATAGAATCTTGTTTATTATCTTCGACTCCATTTTTCATTACACCTTCAAATAATCTTCTAATTAATTCAAACTTTTTCATGTCCAATCTATTTCTAAGTTCTTAAAATTTTCATCGGAGGGCCCAGAAACTACACCATTCACAGTTCTAAAAGCTCTTAATACTAACTTAACCTTAAATTCATCGGTAGCTTGTGTATTAGTGTAGTACTTCTGATTTGGAGAGGTTAAGGTATGAAGAACACTAGTTGATCCTTCTTTCCACCCCACCCAAAATTCAGTCTTTCCATCTTTAAGTCTTTTGGTACTTAGATAAATACCATACTTAGAAGAAAACCACGAAAGAACTTTAGGTAGGTTGTTTGTTTTCCCCGAATAACCTAAAGCTACTAATTTATATATATCGTCTATTTTCATTCTATTACTAAATTTATATGTTCACCGGGTTTAGGTAAGTAATCTATCCATTCTGACTTCTCTTCAGTACCGTTCACTAAAATAAGATCTATAAGAACAGGACAACTATTTCCTAAAGAGCTAAGCTTTGTAGTTAGGCGTACCCATGCTTGTCCTTTCTGAATTAGGTCTTCTGTTTTCATTCCTTCTATAGTTTTCACAGGAGATTCAGACATTTTAGCAATAAATAACATATCATCTATCATCTCCTTAACTAACCTAAGAGGGGCAGTGATTCTTTCCTGTTCGGCCCTTTCAAGATCTAAATCATATCCATAACTACGACTACTAATTAAACCGTTTTGCTGCCTATAGGTCCAGATAGCTTTAATCTTCTTTTCAATTAAGTCATATAACGGAGACAAGAAAGCTAACATCAGGCTTTCTTTATTTTCGACAAGTCTTAAGTCTATTCTTATCTCATGTCGTTTTTGTTCTACGTCCATTGTTCTTCGTTTTTCTTATTAAGAGGACCAATAACTAGCCCATCCACCGTTTTGAAATAATATAAGAGAATAACCAGCCTTTTATATTCATAATCCTCCTGATCCGAATAATAAAAACTATATTCTTCGAAGGTAACATGCCCACCTACATTAACTCTTCCGTGACATAATACCTTAGGGTCAGTGAGGTTGGAAGGAAGAGGATAATAATCTATTTCGAAATTACTCGTAATCCACCTAAACATATCACCCGGACTCCCACTTCCTTTATATCCTAGAGACCACATCTTAAGTAATATCTCTTCTATGTCCATGGTTCATTTAATACTTCAGAGTATGGACCAGTAATTACACCTTCTTCACACTTGAATCGATTAACTATTACACATACTACTGTAGGATTTACTTCTCGGGAAGAACAACAAATAATACTTTTTCCGATTAGGTCGCCTTCTTGAAATATCAAAACTTCTCGTTCTAGTCGATTATCATTATTCTCACTTATTACTGCATAGCTCAAGTTATATTTACGGCCTAACCAAAATAAGGCTTCGTGCGAGATAGGTTTTCCTTTATATCCTAAGTAAATTAATTTTAAATATAAGTCTTCAGTTATGTCCATTCTTGTTCCGGTTCTTCATAATTATAGACGCTAGGACCAGAAATTACGCCTCCTATACACTTAAAGAAAAGGAGTATATCAAGGACTATATCTATCTCCCGACCTCTCTGATAGTATTTAATAATTCCCTTATCATATACTAATGTTACCCAGAAATTAGTTTTCATAATCTTAAAACTATATTTCTTAGAAAACCATCCCAATACACTATCTACGTTGGAGTAAGGGCAACCTAAGTATATTAGCTTAAGTACTACCTTTTCTGATATTTCTTTCGAAACAGGCGGTATCGGGCCCAATAATTCCTCCATCCTCTTTAACCTCAAAGAAGTAAGTCATACTATCAATTACTTCTTTCATCATAACTATAGGAGATCGTTCATCTATATTATGAACGGTTATACTTAAAAAATTTGTAAGTTCTTTATTTCCAATTCTTATATGGGCCTCGAGAAGATCTGAATTCTTCCCTGTAACCATAAATCCAGAGTAAAAACCTTCCGAATAATCAATCTTGTACTCAAACTTCAAGTAATCTAGAATTTCTCGAACATTATTTTCTCCGGCATAACCTAGTTTTCTGATTTTTTCGAGCACTTCCTCTTTAATCATAAAAAATTCAGGAGCTACTTCTTCTACAGATTCTTCGATAATGAAATATCTCTTTTCCGTAGAGTCAAAGTATGCTCCATCCTTGTATCCACTTAAATATTTTCTTGCTTTTTTATGATATAACATTTCATATTTAAGGTTTTGAATCTAAATTAGGTCCATGAAAAATGACGCACCTATCGGTTTATTCCATTTGCCACTCACCACTAATCTTTTTATTTCTTCTAACTCATAATAATCTTTTTCTAGAAGTGTAGTAGTTGTCCATTCAAGGTTATCTCGATATGGAACTAATTCTACATTAACATTCCTTATTTTCTTAAGTAACATTGGTGTTTTTCGACTCCCATAATAAAAACTGAGAGCCTTAGTACCGCCGATATAGATATAAGCTTTCTCTTGCTTTAATCTAATTTTCACTAATCTCCTTTTCGATTGCCGCAAGAATAATGTCTGGTTTCTTAGTAGCATATCCAATTTTCTTGGCAACCCCCACCGGAATCCATTGTTCGATATATTCTGATTCATCAACTTTTGCTTTTGATATATAAAGTCCTGTTGGTTTAGGGACATCATCTCTAGTCTGTTTTTTGATTGTACCATTGGAAGTGACAATTGTAGTATTCCCACCTCCATGCTCTCGATAAGCTTCTGTCCAATAATCAAGAAGTTCCCATATCCACCAATATTTCTTTTTACCAATCATAGGGAAATGGGTTGATTCTGTATACGTTGACCAGACCAGGAACCCAGAGATAACAACATTTAGATGAGAAACCGTTACGTCCGGGCTATTCCACTTAGGTTGTGTCTTAGTATAGGCCTTAACTAGTACTTTTATTTTCTTTACCCCAAAGTCTTGAGAGCTCATACTCAGTAAGATAAATTTCTTTGGTCTCTATAGGAACCGAAGTCTCATATTTTTTAAGTGAAAGTTGTCTCCCAGATAACCATGTAGACCAGGGACCTAATTTTTTATTACACTTAAGGCAACCAGCCCTAACAACCTTAAGGTATTGATTTTTATTCAAGTCTGGGATCCAAAATTTAGTAACAATATAGGTCTTCGAAAAATTTTGTATTAGGTAAGATACCCTATAGTTACGTTCCATCAGTGATAAGGTTTTATTTCCTTATATATGTGAAATTTATACAAATTAATATGGAAAAAGACTTTAGAAAATTTTATGGATCTCTACCAGGAAGTAAGATGACGGTATATGATGACTTAATGAGAAAGAAAGGTTATCAAAATCCTTACATCCTTGAAGAGAAAGAGCTTCATGTTACTCAATTGGATATTTTTAGTCGATTAATGATAGACCGACAAATATTCTTTGCTTCCGAAGTTACTGACGAGACTTGTAGTATTGCCATTGCCCAGCTTCTCTATATGGACGCTCAGGGAAATGAAGATATTACTATTAATATTATGTCTCCCGGAGGATCTTGTTCGGCAGGAATGGGACTTATTGATACTATCGGAAAAATTAATTCGGACGTTAGAACAATTAATATATCGAGTGCCTATTCAATGGGTCTTGTTCTGTTAGTAGCCGGAAAGAAAGGAAAACGTGTAGCCTTACCACACTCAGAGGGTCTCTTACATATGCCTCTCGTATCTGGTGGTATCTCAGGCCCATGTGACGATATCGAAATTCAAACCGAGAACCTGAAGAAGACCAAACAGACTCTTTTCGAATTTATTGGTATGAGAACTGGTCATACTCTTGAAGAGATTACTGAGATGGCCCCTCGCGATAGATGGATGACCGCTCAGGAGATGCTCGACTTAGGGTTTGTCGATGAAATACAGAACATTGATTGGAGTAAGAAATGAAAGTAGTCGGATATAATGTTGCTAAATACTTGAAATTTCCAGAACAAACACCATACTTATATTGGGAAGATGATCGTACAGAAGTTCATCTTTGGTGTGATCCCGAAAATATCTACCACGTAACCTTCCCGGCCCCAAGTGCTATCGAAGCAGTTGAGTATTTATGGAAGAGGGGAATTAGAATATCATATGAACCTGTCTCCGAAGGTTGCAAGGGGCGTATAGAAGGTTCAGTACTTAGTAACATATATCCAACTCCAACTGATGCTATGATTGGGTGTCTAGAATGGTTATGTACACGATAGCTATAATTCTGGCCGGTATACTTCTCGTGGTTGTTGTTCGGGAAGTATCAAAGAATGAACTTAGGAGATGGAGGAACCAACACGAGGATATGCATTCGGATACTGGAAAGACGAAGAAACGTTAATGATTCTGTGTATGTCGGGAGGGTCAATATATTACAGTGAGTGGGGTCCTGGTCTTTCACCTTCCAATATTGTGCTGGGATGGAAACCGGACTCCTTACCTATTCTAACTTCCGGCCATGAAATTAAAGAAGAACTGGAAGCACTTGAAGTAGAACTGACAGATACCGGAGTATGGTTAATATAATGAACAACGCTTGGAACTATAATTGGAAAAGAAGAGATACCGGAGAATATGTAACCGTTATTTCTACTTGTACAGATGGAACAGTTACTTATATGGGTGGTGATGGAGTTTCTCTAAGAATAAAAGAATCTGAATTTCTTAAGGATTTTGAAAAGACAAGAGAAAATAATTATCAGAAAGTAGCTAAACAAATCGCAGAAGCTTGTTACCTAAATAGAGACTTCGAGAACTTGGGAGATACGATATTAAGGAGAACAACTTCTGGATATTACAAAGAAGGCGTTATTGTTTATTTTATTGATTCAGGAGGTTATTTTGAGACTAAATCAGGGTATAGAGACTTTGGACCTAATGTACCTTTTGAGATTATGAAAATTAGACAAGACCCCGATCATTGTAGGGCTATGATAGGTCTGAGACGCTTGGGAAGTAAAACAGATCAACCTATCATAGAAGTCCCAGCCTATTTAGACCACCTAGAACCAAATGATGCTTACTGGTTATTAAAACGATATGACCAACCTTATTAAGTTATTACCCGGTTCTGTAGTTGATGTGAAAGGACATCATATTTACTCTAATGGAACTTATATTTGTACCCGAGTTAATACAACCCAAGGATACTGGTTAATAAAAACTGATGAACTTGAAGGTTTTAATATTTTTATCAAAGACCTAAGTTCATTAAGCACAAACCTAACAAGAAAAGGATACGCAGGACCAAGGATTGTAGATGATTACGTATGTCATGATCACCACTGCTTTCCAAAATCAATAACTGGCTGTTCTGGTTGCCATTATCAAGGAAATCCATACCCCAATTATTTTTGGTTGGGAGAATATGTATGGGATAAGGTATGGAAGAAAAGACATAAAGTAATTGCAATCGAACTATTCTTCGACATTAGAGATTTAGACTTAGATCTAGATAATAAAATACCAGAATGGGAAATACGAAGAATCAAAGAAGTAGGAGATTTTTTATCCCCAGAACTTCATAGAGAATATTATCAAATGTTATATGAAGCTTTCGGAGGATTAAAACCCGTATTTCTATATACCCTAGCTGGATTTACTCGTAAGTCTAAATTCGAATTTCATGAACTAACCAGGGCAGGAAAAAGAACAGGTTATATCCCAGACTTAGAACAAACTAAATATATCTGTTCCGAGCTTTGTATATATGGGAAAGGATCACTCAAATGCTTTGGATGTCCGACCCGTGATTTTATTGACGAACTAAAACCAAATTTAGAAAATCCACATGACTTATAAAGAAATAGCAGAAAAATACATCGACCTATTTATTATGCTGGTCGAAAAAGCTGGACGTGAAACAGGAAACAACTCATACCTTAAGGTTGATGAAATTCTTAAGGAAAAGTGTGGTGGAATGTATGAGAAGATATACCAGGATGAACCGGAATTTAATATCTTTGTTTGTATCTTGATAGTTAATGTCTTCTATGATATCTATGGTGACGAGCTTTCTTCCTGGGATTCGGATACTGCAGGAGATAAACTAACCGAATTTTATACCCTCTACCTAAAGAAAGCCACCAAGAAATTTTGCTCAAGTTATGGTCTTCCGGTTTTTGATGACCCAGAGACCTCATTTGCAATGAAAAAGTATGTCATTAAAAAGAATTGATATAGTCGTTTATATAGTAGCTACCGGACCTATCTATCTCACACCCCTGAAGACAAGCGTAATGGTAGGGGAAACAAAAGAAGAAGCAGTAGTCCGGAGTTGTGAGGAAGCTGGATTAGATGTCTCAGAACTAGATCCTCCATATAAGCTGAAGGAAATTAATACCCCAGAAGCTTATGTGACTTATTATGTTTACCAAACTGAGGCCTCTGATCTCAGGGACTTCGTAGCGCAGGCCAATAATCCGGAACTTAAAGTGGTGGAGGGCACAGTTGAGAGCTTCTGAAGGTTTTATTTCTTAAAATCATATACCTAGTTATCATAGATAACATAATATATGATTTTTTTATTTCATCTTGGGTCGCCCACCTAGCCCCTCCTCACTTCGTTCGTCGTTGCCCGACCCAAGACTCTGTTCAGGAGACCTGAACAAGAGGATATCATTATCTCTCCTGAGGTTTTTTAACCGAAGGGAGAGACATAATCAGGGGACCTCTAAGGGACCCTGATATGACATAGATTCTAACGAAGTAGTAAGGGCTTGTCCCGAACGTTAAGAATCTTTTTGTATATAATAAGACGCACACTTTTTTCTCTTATTAGGAAAAATGAAATTTTGGAAGAAAAAGTGTGCGTTTTGCTCTTAAAGAGGGCTCAAATCCTAATATATGAATGACAAGAAGCTCTCAACTGTAATTTTGAGAGCTCAGAACAATTTAAAAATAAAAACAAAAATGGAAAAACATAACATTATTGTACCAAGAGGAATTAGATATATTAGTGATTGGAAAGAATATAATCTTAGAGACTTTCCTTTTCCTCACATCTTAGATAAAGTATTAACTGGGTGTGGTTATACTGAATACTGTCTCAGAAATGATCAGGATCTAATTCTATGTAGTCCACGAAGAATGCTTTTAGAAAATAAAGAACAGCAACATCGTGGAGAAATTTTTTATGCTCGAAACGAAGCATGTGATGAAGAATTTGATAGAGTTTTTACAGAAAGCGAAGGAAAAAAGAAAGCAAATCAAAAAATAATTTATTACACTGATAATACTAGTAGTACATCTTCAATAATTCTAAAGTTAAAACAAGATGTAATTTATTATTATAATAAGAGAAAATCCGAAGGTAAACCAGTTAAAATTATTGTTACTTATGATTCTTTTCGCCATGTTAAAGAAACTCTATTAAGTTTTAATCTTTTCCAAAATTTTCAGGTAGTAGTCGATGAATTTCAATCGGTTCTAGTAGATGTAAAATTTAAATCCAATACCGAATTAGAATTATTAAATCAGCTCTTAGGAATTCAGAGGGTATGTTTTGTATCCGCTACTCCCATGTTAGATAAATATCTAGGTAGACTAGATGAATTCAAAGAATTGCCTTATTATAAGTTAGATTGGGAAACTAAGGATCCTGGACGTATTATTAATCCTAACCTTCAAGTGCATAAAACTGACAGTATTTTTAAAGATATTACTAAAATAATAACAAAATATCAAAATAATCAATTTGATGCTGAATCTTGGGTGGATGATAGTGGGTTGATTCATGAAACTCAATCTAGAGAAGCAGTCATATATGTTAATTCAGTTAAGACTATTTGTAGTGTAATTACTAGATTTGGATTGACTTTAGATAATACTAATATTCTATGTGCAAGAACACCAGATAATGAAGAAAAACTTCGAAAATCATTTAACGAAGTCCAAAAAAGATCTGGACTTGATAAAAAATATAAGAAAGAAGATCAAATCATAGGATATATTCCAAGAAAAGGTGAGCCTCATAAGATGTTTACCTTCTGTACTCGAACTGTATACTTAGGGGCGGATTTCTATTCTACTTGTGCTAAGACTTATATTTTTAGCGACAGTAATATAGAATGTCTATCTGTTGATATTTCCCTAGATCTTCCTCAAATTCTGGGAAGACAGAGATTAGATGAAAATCCTTGGAAAAATTCAGCTGATCTCTATATTAAAAGTACTTTGGCTAAATTGTCTAGAGAAGATTTTGATAGAGAATTAAAACAGAAAATAGAAATTACCAATGATCTTCTTCTTTCTTATAATACAACTCCAACTAATAAAGCAAAACATTCGTTAGCTTCTGCTTATGAAGACAGAGTTAAGAGCCTATCTTATAAAAAAGATTATGTAGCAGTTAACCATCATGCAGGTTCAGATCTTATCCCGGTATTCAATAACCTAATGCTAGTAGCAGACGAAAGATCTTTCGATATTCAACAGATAGATTATAAAGATAGAGTTTCTGTGTTTAATACCTTGAAGAATAAAGGATTTATTACAATTGATGTTGATAAAGAATTAGAAACCTTTAACAGTATTCCTTATTATCATGATAAGATGAGATACGTTTGCCAGCTTAGTAATACTCTAGACTCTATACATTTTGATCTATTTCTTAATTCTATCTCTAAAGATTATAAAAATTATTACGTTGTATTAGGTTCAGAAGGATGCAGTGCTTGTAAATTTAGGAGAAAAGAAATGGAAATAGAATATCAAAGGATAATAGGAAATCAAAGAGTAGATTTTCATTTAGAATTAGATAAACAATTTAAAGTGGGAGAAAGGTATCTATTTTCTGATATAAAGAAAATCCTGACTGAAATTTATAATTTAGTTGGATATCAACAAACTCCAAAAGCAACTGATCTTGAGGAGTGGTATGTTCTCAAATCTTGTCAGATTACTAATCCAATAACAAAGAAAAGAGAACATGGTTATAAAATATTAGCTAAGAAATGATATGATTTATTTAATTAAATCCGCCGCATTTAAAGAGGGTGGAGGATATGAAACTATTTTAAAAATTGGATATGCAAGTGAGAATTCTATGAGATATAGAGAAACTGCTTATCGTACTGAAAATCCAACTTTTAAAATTATTCAAACGATCCATGGAGGAGACTTACAAGATGAAACAAATCTACATTATAAGTTTTGTCATCTCCTGAGATATGGAAGAGAATGGTTTAGTGAGGATGAAGAGATTTATGAATTTTTCAGATCTCACACTACAAAAGAATCATTACAAGATCTAGAAACACATTATTCAATACGAAAACAAAAAATTATAGACTCTGAAGAAAAACTTAGGCCTAGTAGACTTAGTTGGATGATAGGGAAAGTTTTAGAAACAAAATCAGGGATTGATTATATTTTATCTCTAGAAGAATTGATAAATACATTAGGATCTTTAAAATCTGATAAAGATAAACAAGAATTCTTAGTATTAACTTATCCAGATATAAATTTTGAGCAACAAGCCATAACATCAGACGGAGTATTAGGTGCTCTCAATACCTTCAATTCTTTCCCGACTTTTGCAGAGAAACTTAGATACATACATGAAGTTGAAGTTACTCTAGGATCTGAACAAATGCCGCTGTTCCTAGATTCAATTCCTCTTAAATTTAAAAATTATTATCTGGTGTTTGGTGATACTAGGCTTAAGGCACTGGAGTATCGAGAAATAGAAATTACTAGAGAATGGGAAAGGATTAAAAATAACTCAGAACTAGAAAGAGATCTGATTTCAGCTATTGAATCCGTTTTCAAGGTTGGTGAAAGATATACTAAGGCTCAGATCAAAGAAAAACTTCGAGAAATCTATCAGGAACTAGGATATAAACAGTCGCCAAAAGCTACAGACCTAGAAAAATGGTTTATATTAAAGTCTATTATGTTTACAAATAAAGAAACAGGTAAACGTGATGCTGGTTTTGAAATCTTAAGCCGGAAATAAAATAAAAAGATATAGAAAATATAATTCTATATCTTTTCTTTTTCTTTCTTACATCGATTCTAGAAGGTTCTTTGATGTTATATACTGATCAAGAATTTCATCAGTACTTTCAATTCCCCAGGCTGAATGAATTATAACACCAAAACGACAGACCGAGAATACAAATGGATCTCGCGGAAGAACTCTAATTTTGAAATTTTCTGCGTTCTTCATTTCTTTCTGAGGTGCGGCGATGAAGAAATTATCAACTTTATTTCCTTGTAAGTTAGTATAGCTTGATAGGTCGGATACATTACAAGAAAAACATCCGGCCTCTTTTAGAAGATCTTTTAAATAATAATCTATTCTATAGTAAGAATCTCCCGTTACAAGTTTGATTGGAAATCTCATAATACTCTCGAGGTATTTATTACCAAGGAACTTCTTTTTATCCCTACTATCAATACGTAGTTCATTGATGTAGTAAGTGTTAGTTTCCCATAGAGTCCTCTTAAGAAGTTTGGGCATACTATCATAATCTAACATCTTCCTCTTAGCCCGTTTTAGTTGCTCCAAGTTCTCGGAAGGTATAGCTCCAGTATAATTTCCAGGGATTCCACACCAAAGACCATATTTCTTCAAGAGGGATTCAAAATCAGAAATCTTGATGAGTAAGGTATTTTTCCCAAAGTGCTGATACATTTCTTTAGTGAATTCGAGTCTTTCTGCATACTCCTTAAGAACTGATTCAATTTCTTGTCCCTTAAGGATTGCGGACTTGATATACTGAGCATTCATTGTATTACAGAAACCAAGCTCATTCAGAGTCTCAAATTCGGTCAGCTCTTTCTTAGATACTTTAACTAACTCAAGCTCTTTAGTCGTTTCATTTGCATAAGCGACACAAGCTGCATAAAGTGCAAGATGTATTTCCTCAGCACTATAATTCTTTTTGAGTAATCCTAACATATTTTTTCAATGATTAATAATCTCATATGAATTTTCTCCGGCGATTGACATCCAGATAATAGAATTTTCAGATCCGTTCCCTAGATACCATCTTCCATCTTTTAAGGACCAACACACTAAGTATTCGAGTTTTCCCACTTTAACTGTATCACCTTCGTATATTTTCTTAGGTTCTCCATTTCCGTGTCTAGCCCAAAAACCAGTAAATTGACCTACTGTATTCGGATCCACCTGATAGTTTTCAAAATCTAAGGCGGATGCAAGAAATGCAGGAAGTATATATTCTTCTCCTCCTTCATCATAGAGACTTCCTACTAACCATTTATCTTTTTCAATAAGTGATTTTCCTCTAAATTCTATTTCTCTCATATATTAATAAGGAAATTAAATGAGGGATTTATCTATCACAGACTAATCCCTCAAATCTTGTTCATACGACTGAACAAAACAGAATTGTAAAATTTTTTGTTTCGCTTCATATATAAGGAATACAGAGTCCACTTTTTCTAAATCGATAAAACGCGTACCAGAAGCTTTGAATACCTTACTGATGGGAGAAAAATGCGCTCCCGAAGGCCTTAGTGCCTTATGATTGATAATTATATTATAAGTCCTCCTTGGGAAATCCTGAGGAGGCAAAAGAGAATTTTTATATATTTACAATTTTAATTTAAACATTATTTTATTATTATGCAAGTTTCAGATTTTATGGAGAAATTAGCTAAGCAGACTAGTTCTCCCGCAGCACGTACATTTAGCAGACCTAATCGCAAAATTGAAAAGTTAAGCCTTAATCATCCAGCTAATCTCGGACGTTATCAGGTTATTCCGTTTGTATCAGATGTAACGGACTTTCCATTTGTATCAGGTTCAGTTAAGCAGATTAATATTCCTAGAAAGAATGTAGATCAGTCAGGAAATGTTAATCAGTACAATGCTTGGATTCATATTCCTTCGGCAGGTTTTTATCAGATGAAGGATATGAGTGGTCGAACTGTTTCTAGCTTGACCACAGAGGATGAAAAACTCCTTAGTACAGCATCATCGTTGTGGGATGAACTCTACACAGAACTAGACGGAAAGAATAATTGGGCAGCAGTCAAAGATCTCGTACGTCGTAGAAATTACACACTGTTCACTGGTTATTGCTTGAATTTCTGGAAGTACGGTTCAGCTGATCCTCGTGTTCCTGATCGTCAAAACTTCAGTGCTTTGTTCATGATTACTACAAAGTCATTTACTAGTAGTATTGAAGAGAATATTAGCAACAAGTCATTGATGGAGGGCTCACAGGATTGGATTGATAAGGTTTATAATAATGACCTTAAGAACCGTGATGGATTCCTGTTGTTCAGCGTTAACAAGGACCGTGATCGTGCAGGTTTTACATCTAGTGCACAGCATGAGTATGGTAAGAGCCAGATGCTATCTCAGGTAGAAATTAGTCAGGAAGACTTCGATGCAGGTATGAATGATCCTGTTAGTCTGTTCCTTGGTTGGCAGGCCTCTAATCAAGATGCCGATAAGCCTTTCGGAACACGTCGTCTCTTTAATGCTGCTCTCATCAAAGAAGCAGTAGACTATATGGCTTCTATGCTCGCTGCTGTTCGAGGTGCTAAGGCCGCAGGTACTTCAGTCGAGGAAGCAATTGCCTTGACTAACCAAACTGCTTTTGATTCAGCCCAGACAGTAACCGATACACAAGGAAATCCGGTCGGTACTGCGGATATTGCTGCTAAGAATACAGATCCTTTCCATACACCAGCTTCCAGCCGCGTGGATCCCGTAACAGGTGCTCCGGTAGGTTCAGGAAATAGCGCAGGTTTTGGTGGATTTGGTACAGCCGCAACAAATCCCTTCAACGCAGCACCTTCGTTTGGTGCACCTGCTGGAGAGAGTAGTTCCGAGGGATTGCCCTTCTAAGTTTTGAAAAGTGAGTAGATATGGTTTTAGCACTATATCTACTCCAAGTTTCTTTTATGGAAAATAAATTTGAATTAGCATTAGTTGACGGATCTTTCATGCTTAAGAGATCCGCAGCCATGGTAGCTAAAGGCAGAGATCCCAAGACTGTCAGACCCGGGGAAATTTTGACCTTGATAATACAAACACTCCGGAAGGCTGCCAGAGATTATGGTATCACATGCTCTAAGTATATATTTGTATGGGATCAGTGGAAGCCGGAGTGGGGTGGTTATTGGAGAACCTACCTAATGAAAGACTTCGGTAACTATAAGGGAACAAGAAGTTATTGGAATGAGGAGAAAATTGAATCCTTACGTCGAGATCCGGAGGTAAGTGCCTTTGAGCTTGCTGGGCTGGAGTCTGAATATGAAATGCATTGCTTGAGAGAAAAAACTAAGAGAGCGATTGTTGAAGATTTTTGGAAACTAGGAATCTTGAGCTATGAGTATCCTGGGTATGAAGCAGATGATATTATTACATTAGCTACCCATTCCCTCTTAAATCACCAAACTTCTCCTTATGTTATTATTTCTAAGGATACTGATCTCCATTATTCATTAACCCCTATGACATATTTTTATAAGGTTGGATCGAAGGAAGAAGATCTAGTGGGATATGATCAGATGTGGGAAAAGGTACCAATGGGAATTAAGGCCACGGGAATAAGTCTCTATCAATATAAAGCTTACCTCGAGTCTTTGTCGGTTACGCATAATGACATGACCCGAACACTTAAGCCTGGAAAAGATGTTAATATGGCAATCCTTAAAATAATGGATGGAGATTTTTCTGACCTATCTGACCCTCTAGCATTCAAAGCTCAATTTGGTACTTTCGATCTATGGAGTTTCCCGGATGTTGATCAGGTTTTATCTGACATCTCTGGTTTTCCAGTGAGGGGTATATATCCGGACATGACGGGGTGGAATGAGGTTAGGAAGAAGTATGGTATTTTTCGTATCTCTGATGACTACTTCTATGAGTTCTCCAAAGGATTTGATCAAAAATTATTCTGTGACCGATGATAGAAATAACAACGATAACTACTGGTGAGACTTATAAGTTTGATCAGGAGACAGAACGAATTTATAAGTCTGGTATTTTGATTCCTAGAGTAGAAGCTGAACCTGTTTACTCTGGGATGAAGTTTGCTGGGATATACCTGAAGACTAAAGATTCGGTACTTAGTTTATCTGGCAAAATTAACAAACTAACTGACCCTGAAACGTTATGAAGCAGAAGACTATTGGTGAGTTAATTGGAAGTACAGAAGCCGCCAGATTAGAAAAAGCGGGATCATGTACTGTCTCATTAGAACGCACGTATCATGAGCTTAAACGTGCGACAGTTTTAGACAGATTTAAATCGCTTTTTAAGAGTGGCGGCATGATTAATGAGTACTACTTGATATTTAAGCTCAAGGTTACGTCCGGGAGTAGAAGCACGTGGGAAGTTTATATAAGAACTAACCCTGACTTTAATCTAATGGAGTGGGAATCAAATCCTATCCAAATATATTGTGGATGTCCTGATTTTAAATATAGATGCGCTTATAACCTAGAGAAGACAGATTCTTTATTTAAGAATGAAAGACTCAAGGCAGAATTAGGTCCGGCTATTACAGAAAAACCAAAACGAGCTACGGAAGGCCTGTTATGTAAACATTCGGTAGCTGCTCTGAGATGGCTGGTATCTAATTATTCCAGCGTTATGAAGACAATATGAAAAAGAAGGGAAACTTAACAAGAAGATATTTACCGTATCGGATGTTAGCTTTTATTGCTAAGAGTAACGGAACTTTCTATAACTACAAACTCATGACTGTTACCTTAGAGCGCCCTTCTATTGTTAAGTTAACCAGAGATAGTGTTGAGATTCATCAACGATTATCTAAAGATCATAAATACTTAGAAGAAATAAAGGAATCATTAATTAAAGAAGCTAAAAATTTATTTGGTCAAGAACGAAATATTATAATTTATTATGAGTAAAATATTAGCAGTGGCAGATATTCATATTCATGATTATCCACACCGTAATAGTTTTCCATTCCAACGTTTGTATCAGGGTTCTAGAATTGTAGCTCAGAATATTATCAAAGTAGGTAAGGAAAATGGAGCAGAGTATATAGTCTTTGCTGGTGATATCATAGAAAAGTCAATTATCCGCCCGTATGTTATGGCAGAGGTGTATGACTTCCTTCACACAATTATGAAGGAATTTAAGGAAGGGTGGATATTATGGGGTAACCATGATATAGATAATAAAAGTTCGGATCAGGTGGTTACTGATTCCTGTCTAGCCTTATTCTTACCCCTCAACCTACACTATATGCACCAGAAAACAATCACCTTAGACGGAACACTTATCGGGTTTAATAATTGGCAACCTGATATAGACCTTTCTTGGGTAACCAGTAAATTAGATATTCTATTTACTCATGCCAGGATTTGTTATCAGAAAGATTCAGACTTATATCAGTCTCAATATCTAGATGAGTCCAAGTTTGATATTGCTTTCTGTGGTGATATTCATAAGCCAGGTCAGATTGGCAAGTACATAAGTATTGGTATCCCCCAGAGATGTAAAATGAGTGATGGTGAGGCTTGTACTGGTGTTATTGTTGATGCTTCGACTAAGGGATGGCATTGGGTGAATCTTAATCCTGAGGATAACCTTATGAAATTCCAGTACACTAATGTCGCTGCTAATGAAGGTTGGCAGGCAGATATAGGTACTTGGAATATCTATAAGCCAGATACAGATCAGATAATAGATCCCTCTGGTAATATAAAAGTTTCTGGGTGGGAAAAGATTGAATCTTTAGTAAACGATGCAATCCAACAATCTGGCCTTCAAGACATACATACAAGTGTCTTAGGGAGTATTAAGGATATTGATGCTGGTGAGGTTGACTTCAATTTCACACCAATCAGATTTTATTGTAAGAATTGGAGAAGTATAGATGAAGTTACTATGTACTTTGATGAGGGTGATAAAATTCTGATCTTGGGGGAAAATGGATCTGGTAAGTCTAGTCTCTTGAGTGCCATTAAATATGCTTTCTGTGATGTTAAATCTACTCCTGGTCTTTCTTCCCTTAAACCATTCATACAGTTTGGAACCAAGGAATGTTTAACTGAAATAGAATTTTGGTACCAGGGAAGTAAATGTAAGATTCGGAGAGGCACCAAAGAATACGGTTTGTGGATTAATGACGAACCTATGAAATATAATAATAAGGGAGACTTCGAGGTTGATTGCCGTAAGAGATTCCCATTCATAGAGTATATGGAAGTTATGATTCATGACCAAGACCATAACCAGTTCATTGGTAACTTAACGGGAGAAAGATTGGCAGATATTATTTCCAAAGCTTTCAAACTAGATAGAATTGACACCTACAACGAAACTGCCACTTACTTGTTAGAAGGATTACAGAAAGATACTTCAGATTGGTTAGTTAAGATTGGTGAGGCTCAGAAGTTAGTTGAGTTTATAGATACTAAATTATCTTCTCTAGTTCTTCCCTCTAGATCAAAACCTGAACTCGAAGCCTTGAAAGCAGAGGGACTAGAACTTCAACGTAAGAATAACCTCTGGAATCAATTTGTATCTAGTTCTTCCCGACTTCAAGCAATAGTAGATCGAGCAGATAAAGATATTCAAGACTATTCCCAACAGATTCAAGGTTTTCGCTCCCGGGAGATAATTGATGCGGATATTTCTTCCCGACAATCAGCTATCTTAGACTTACAAACCAGACTTATTGAGATTGGTGGTTTGAATAGTCAGATAGCAATAGTAGAGTCGGAAAAGAAACGCATCATAGACGAGGGAGCTAGATTAAGAAAAGAGTGGGGTGAGATTGATCCAGATAAAGAGAGTATTTGTCCAACGTGTAAACAAGTAGTTAAGGTTAGTCCTAATACAAGACAAGCACTGATTGATAAGAAAACAAAACTTGCCGAACAAATAAATACTAAGCTTCAAGAGTATAAAAACGTAGAAATTAGAGAAAAGGAACTTAAGGGCAGAATCTCGGAGAGTGAAGAAGAGTATAAAGGCTTACAGCTACAAATACAAACCTTAAATACCGAGATTTCTAAGTTAATGTCTGAGAAACAACGCCAATCCGAAGTTCAATTAAAGTTATCTGAGTCACAGGCAGAAAAATTAAATGCTATGTCTCAACTATCTGCTCTTGGTATCCCAGAGAAGGTCGAGCTCCCAGATGGTTTTATGACTAAGATGGGAGAACTTGAAGCTGGTCTAAGAGCTTGGGAAAGTTGGGAGACTAGTATGGCAGACAAGGAGGAACAGTCCAAGAAGATATCTGAATATGAGACAGAGATTTCTGGGAATAAAGCCCTCCAAGAAAGACTTAAATCTTATATTAAACTAACTGGTCCGACTGGTGTTATTTACAAAGAAGTCATGGAGAAATTGGTATCACAATTTAATGATAACTTAGTAAATTATGAAGTTAATATTCGTGAGGTCCGTAAGAAAGATCACCTAACCCTTGTACCCCAATTCTTTAATAACGGAAATTGGGTATCCTACGAGGCTTGTTCAGGGGGTCAGAAAACGGTATTAGATATTCACTTCCTCTCAAAAATAATAAGTCGGGTTGGTATCCTAGTGTTAGATGAATTCTTCAAACACCTAGATCCATCAAATCATGACTTATGTATAGATATGATACAAGGAATGAGCATTGGATGTACTTTTATATCTAGTCATATGGAAAGTATCCAAGCATTCAATAATAAAACATGTCGTCTAGAGCTTAATCCCTCTGGACTTACTAAAATAGATTTTTCATAAGATATGACAAAAGAAGAACTCACAGAAAAATACTTCATTATTGAGGTTATCGATGAGTCAGAGAAAACTACTGATTTTTTAGGGTGGAAAGTAATAGCAAATGTTGGTGAAAGTACTGCATGGTCGTCTCCAGAATATAAGACGGATCCAGAAGCTTGGCCTATCATGTTTAGACTTAAGTATCAGAACGGTCTCCTATTAGCTAGTCCAGAATGTCCAGAACAGTACTACGTAGACAATGATGAACTGCAAGAAATGGTCAAAGATATTTCAGCTACTCAAAATCTGACTGAACAACTTAATCAGTATATTAAAGGATTTGACGAGTCAGCTCTAATAAATGATCTTATCTATAGAGAGCCACAACGCTTGATTACTCCAGATTGGTCTTCAATTACTACACCTATTTGTGTGGATGATACTATTTTGGGAACATCGATTACATGTAGTTCAACATGTGATGCTGGAATTACGACTGCAACAGCTACCACAGCAGCTAAAGCAGCTCATTATAATACTTATGCAAATTATGCTGCCGATTTTATATCATCAAGTAGAATTTGCTAATGTTCAAAATTTAGCAGATTTCTATAAAACAAGTCTACCAGAGACTCCTAAGATAAGGGCTCTGGTAGATGGAATTAAGCTATTATTTAGTCTCCCACAAAGTAACTTACAAATTTATGTGGCTGAAGGTAAACGAATCTATAAAATTATAGTCCTATCGAAAGATGTCCAGAAGATGCCTTTCGGATATTTTGTATATATTCCAGGAGAACGAAGATTAGATGCCTATTCAGCAGAGTCAGAGATACCTATAGCTCAATGGAAAAATAGGAAACCCGTATATAGTGGCGTTTCTATGTTTCTTGAGAAGGCCGGTGTCTTACAGGTTTTTGATAAACTTACAAATATATTATGAGAGACGATAGAAATAGAATTACTGTGGCTCAATGGAAGACAGTCAAGAAATATATAGATTATTCTGACGTTGCTTCCATGACACCGACCTTTGGATTTGTGGTAGATGAATTAAGAAAGAACTATGGAATTTATATAGCAGTTTCACCTGTTACTAATTCGGACCTAAGTTCTGGGACAGATACAAAAATTGTATTTGCATATAGATCAATAGTTAGCTGGGTTTCTGGAAATGATATCCTGGCTCAGTGGTCAAGTTCAGAACAGGCTTATTACTTAGCTATTCGACGTGCTATAGATACTGCAATAAATTGGTTGGAAGGTCGAAACTAAAAAAAATAGAGTATACCATAAAAGTATACTCTTATTTTTTCTTCTTATACCAAGTTTTTATTTTTCCTACTAAGATGATTGGTTCTGTTAGGGTCCACTTCAGGATTTGATTAGAATTAAACGGTTTTCCTCCATTTTTGATATTTGTTCCTAGAGTTATATGTCTATGTTTATTTCTACATAAGACATTACCCATTACTCTAACCGCTGCCGCTTTCTCATTCTCTCCATAATGTGTTACCACTAAGATAACTTGTTTTCCCATATTTCTCTTAAACCACTTCTCTTCAAACTTGGTTAATTCTGTTTTCCCATCATTAAATACGGAGGTCATGTGGTGACAAAATATTTTCCAACCCGGATGTTCTCCATACTTCTTTCGTAGTAATTCTTGGCTCTCTTTATCCAGTTCAACTCCAATATACAATATATTTTTGTCCATTTGTTTGTTGTTTTAAGTTTTGGCCTGGGGTTGGTTCCCCAGGGATTAGACTATTTGATAAACTCCACGAGGATCACCGAGATAATGTATTTTTAATGCTACAACATCTTTAAATGGTGTAGATGTTATCATTCGATTTATTCCCTTACAGAATTCATCTGATATAGTCTGTTTTTTCTTTTTCCATTCGTACCACGTATTCCCTATAGAAATTAGGCGGTTATCTTCATACTCGGCCTTTATCCAACCTGTAAATTGGTGGTCGATGTTCTCCAACTGTATTTCAACTAGTTGGAATGATTGTCCATACCTAGGATCTTCCTCGGTTGGCCAAAATCTCTTGTTCTGTTTTTTGTTCCTTTTCATAAGTTTGTTCGTTTTAATAAAATTTAGGCCCCTAAGGTTTAAATTTCTTAGGAGCCTTTTATCTCATATATAAGGTTTTCAGGCTCCAACAGACGGAGATTTTCTTTTATATTTCCAAAGTGCGCAATCCTCGGAACAATCCATTAGACATTGTTCAGTACAGAATCTATCTAAGTCAGTAATTGATGTAGTATGATCTTCATGTTTCGGACCTTTTATTAATTCGATGAATCTATAATTTGTATATCGGATTCTAAATGTATATGTATTTTCTAAGTCATCCGGGCTAGGTTGCATTGTTAATAATAAATATGTACCAGAATCTTTTTTATCATCAAATCCATCAACATACTGAATAACTTTTCTGTTAGTAAGTGATTTTTCTATTATTTTCTCTAAGTTATGAGTCCCATATACATCAGAGGGTTTCTTTCCTAAGACAATACCGTATTCATTATTTTTCTGATCAAATACAATATCGCCTGGTTTAAACTTAGAATTAGAATCAAATACAGTTTCTTTAATTATTTCAAGTACTGTCTGAACTGGATTATCTTGTTTCATTGCTTATATAAGGCATTCGCGATATCCGAAAGTGTCTTTTCTCTAAATCCACCATGAACCCAAAGATGTTCGAGTTTAGTAGTCAAGTCTAATTCCATTTCTTCGGTTGTCGTCCCAGAATAATAAGATTCTGAAAGCATTCTAAGTAATGAATGTTCAACTCCTTTACTAGATCCTTTAACCGTTATTAGTTCTTTTTCTAATGTCTCACAGAAGAATCCGGTGCCCCACATTAAAGAAGGAGATTTATGTGAGAGTCTCCATACTGCTTCTATTAACCAGGCAATACTATTCCAATCTCCTTCGATAAACTCTGGAATAACAAGTTCAATAATACCTTTTTTCTTGGGCTTGGGCATAGCTGTTGGCATAGGTTCTGGTTCAGGAAGTTTTATAGTTTCCTCTTGCTCCTCTATTTCTTCGTCAATAAAATCCCAGTCATTAGCATATTTAGAAGTACATAGGGTTTTCATTGTTTCCTTGTTGTCCTCTATATACATAATAATCTCTGCCGGGCTATCCATTAAACCAATTTCTTCGAGAAGTAATTTTAATTGTTCAGCTCGTGCGACTTTAATTTTTACTTTCCTATTTGACATACGTTCCAATTGTTAGTGTGTTGTTCTGCAAAAATGATTTCTTCATTACTCTGGGGATCCAAATTAACAACATTAGGATATTTATGAACATCCCAATCACCGTGGTATTTACAATGTGCATGGATCGACCAGTAAATTGATTTTTTAGTGTGTATCGAAAAATCGCGGTCATGTCGATTTATATCTCTACCACCATAAATTACATTCCCTATATATTTTGGGGAAATCTGTTCAGGGTATTTTAACCCTGAGTGAGTACATATATAACGAAAGCCTGAATTTTCAATTATAGCAAATAACTTAAGAACTTCATTCATCTTAAGTAAATAATCTTTAGCTAAAATCGGATCTATATCTTTAAATTCATTAGCAGTCGTATCTAGGTAATCTTCGGGTAATAATGCTGAGAGGATTTCACGTATCTCACGCCCTCTTCCCGTATTTAGCATTATGATACCTAGATGTTTCCTAAGTCTTATTTCATGATTTCCTTCTAGCCATATAGTTCTTTGATGTGAACCCCATAAGACTTCATCAATCATTCTTCTTGAACCTCCCTTTTCTGGACCATCAATATAATCACCATAGAATACTTTAAATTCATAGCGATTATTTTTTAATGGTAACTTTTGATAAAGAGAATAGTTAGAATGAATATCTGAAACATGAAGAACAGGTTTAGATTCTTTACCTAACCGTATGTAGTTCTCCACTTTACATTTAGCTTCCCAATACTCTTCTACCTGCGAATATCGGGTTATACAGATTTTATCAGATAGTTGTAGATTTAAAAACCCCATAACTTCTTTTTCTAAGTCCTCCTTACGTTTTAGGGGATAATATGGGGGAAGATATTTTTTCGGTTTTTGTAGGAAGTCGTGGGGAACTGATTGAAGAACGTAGAAGACCGTATAACCAAAAATTATGGCTAGGTTTTCTAACATCCTGAGGCTTTCATTCTCTGGATCAACTACAATCAGACACCCCTTAGACATCCTGGTTATTAATACCTTAGCAAATTCAGAAAGAACTGTATCTCCGAAGGATTTAGTAAGAATACCTTTAAATGGAGTGATAAGTTCTGGACTACTGTATAACTTCCTAAGGCAATCAATATCTATGAAAAAATCTTGTAATCCTTCTTTCTCTACCCATCTGCGCTTTTCTGTTTTAGCTATACCTTTTAAAATTATAAGTGATTTCATTCTGGGATCTGAAGTTGCTGGAGATCTCGGAATTTCTCTATATATGAACCAGCACACAAGATAACATCTTTAACTGATGTTTTTCCAGTGAGTAAAGGAACATTATATTTTTCACAATATAATCTTATTTGTGAGTAAATCTGATGCTGTTCTCCACATCTAACAACAAGTTTACCAGATGTTAAGAGACTACCAAATTCTAAGATAGGTATAGGTGATACTGATTTATTCATTATATTTAAGAATACAATATCTGCCATATCCATCATTTGTAATCTCCACTGCATAGTTTGGATAAACTCTGGATTATCTAAAGTTGGAGCAAGTGGTTGTGTAGCAGGAACATGTGGATTAAAAATTATCCAGTTAGTTCCTCTAATCATAAGTAACCCTTTTATTGGATCGGTTAAACTAATAAGGCCGTTTTGAAATTTTGTTTGCCAATCATTTTCTACTGAACCAAAATCCATTGTTCCACCTAGATACAGCTTAATTGAATCATTCGTAACCATAGGAAGTTGGTCCCCTGGGTTAAGAACGGTTATTTTTTCATTTAACTGAATCATATTATTAATAAAGTTAATGAGGAAAGTTTACATTTACTCTCCTCAATTTATTTAACACCAATTTGTTAGTTTTAGTTTACCTTCAAATATCTTCTTAAGTTCATCAAGTTTTTCTTGATAAAGTAAGATAGCTACTTCGGTATATTCATGGGTTCCATGTTCTACCATATATTGATGGAAGACATATTTTCCATTCTTTTCAGACATCGCTTGATATTCTGAGAAATCTTGAATAATACAAAGCTTTCGTTTGTTCTTAACTGCCGCCTGAATATCTTCTTTTAAATTTTCGGCGGGATAACCATTTAGAGGAATAAACTCAGTTGTTTTTAATTCTTTTCTGAGTGCACTTCCAATAAATGAGTTAATAATCTTCTGAAAAACTTCCATAGTCTCCATGTTTACACCAATTGACATACCGTTTTCTATCTTCTTAACGATATTTTGCGAAGGATCGACTGGAAACGTAATTCTGGCTGTTGTTGCACCAAGTTGTTCAACCTCAGTATCTTTTGGAATTCCAGTGTCTTCTAGAATCATTCCTGAAAAATTGTTGAAATATCTACTGAGGAGATTTAGTTCTATATTAAGAACTATTCGTTTTTTATCTGGGTCATATCCAGGCTGAATATTCATACTTATTAATATTTTGTTATATATGTTATTCCAATATTAAGGGTTTAGACCTTCCGGAGGAGAATATTATCCAAGAAAGAAAATACTCGTGGTCCTTCGGTAGGATTCATCCTTCTCATCTCTAAAGTCAATTCTTTAAATTTGTTCTTTTGTACTTCTGGTTTTTCAAGATTTCTAATTCTAAATGTTTTTATTCCTAATCCCCCTAGATACTCATCTCTTAGATTATCTTTTTCTTCTGAATGATATTCAGAGTCAAGTTCAACATTTAAACATAATGTAGGAAAATAATAATCTAAAAGAAAGAATCCACCATGTATTTTTCCTCTTAGGTGATTTTGAATAATTACTGGAAATTCACGGACTACAATAAGAGGATCCCAATAACCAATATTTATTAACATGTCAAAAAACTTGGCTTGCATGGATCTCTTCTTAAGTTGTTTATTTCTAGTAAACCTTTTAATACTAGTAGGATTTGGATATAAAACATTTTTAATATTGTATATATGACCTTTTTCAGATACACTATATACAGGATAAGGTTGCCAAGGGATATCTTTGAAGGTAAATGTCTCTAAGTAATCCATATCATTAAAGAGGGAGAAGGTGCCAAGTTTCCTTAGCTCCCTTCTCTTTTATAGATTATTCGTCTTTTACTACAACGAAAATACCAGGTTCTGTTTCTACTGACTTATAACCCGGAGCTACAAAACTAACAGGTCCACCAGGTTCACCCATAGAGTTTGCAGGATCAAAGTCATGGAAAATTCCACCATAGACGTTGATTTTTGCTTTGCCTGATGTGTAACTAGAGTCGTAGCAGTTGATTACATATCTCTTGTCTTCACCCTTGACCTCGAATTCACCACCATAGATGTTGATAGTTCCGTTTTCAGCGTATACAGCATGTGTATCTGCAATGAAGTGACCACCGTGAATATTAGCAGTAGATTTTTCGGCGGATACCCAAAGACCATAATTATCAGAGTCAACAGTTCCTGTGCCGTAATAATTTACTGTAGCGGTTCCTCTCTGGAAGAAAGGACCAGTCTTACTACCAGTGGATGTGATATTATGGTCTAGATTCAACTTGAAGTTACCATTCTGAGAAATACCGAACCCAATAAATTGAGATCCTTCTAAGTCCTCTGTTACATTATAGATACCTGCATTAGAACCGACTTTCTTACTAGATGAAGTTAGATCAACTGTATAGATACTAAGTTCACCTCCACCCTTATTCACAATTTCGTCGGTAACTGATTCATATCCGTCAGAGTTGTATAAAACTACATTACCCTTTCGGATAAATAGTTTCTTAGCTTTAAAGGACTCTTTTAGATTAAGTGTATCTTCGCCAACGGTTGCTTCTACATCTCCCCAAGTAGCACTAAGTGAAACAGTAGCATATGGAGCAACTATAGTCATGTTTTCAAGAACGGTCTCATCATTTGAACCATTACCAATATTTAGATTATTGGTATTATAAGATACAACACTGGCGTTCTCTGTCCAAGCAGCAATTACCGATAAATTACCGGTACCTTCTACTTCATTACCGAATACAACATTTGAGATTGTTGCATATTTACCAGAACTACCAGAGATACTCTTGGCGGCTAAATATACAGTCTCATATTTTCCAGAAGGCATATAGACCGTACCGCCACTCTGAACAGTTATACTAGCTACTTCATCAGAGGTATTAGCAATTGATATACCTTTGGTAGAGTTGTTGATAATAGTGGCACCATCTTGAATAGGACCATTAATAGTAATTAACTTAGTAACCGTTTCAGGAATTGTAACATTATTAATAGGTGTATCTACAGTAATAGATGTTTCACCATTAGCCAATGCTGTTTCAATTGCTTCTTCTGTTGCCTGTTCCTCAGGAGTATTTGGGCGTGGTTTCGGACGAATAGGGCCAGGAATAATCTCTGCTACTACTTCAACCGAAATTTTATCACTTAGATTACTACCTGGTTTAGAGGCACTGACCTCTGCTATACCCACACCTTCGGCATAGATACGACCCTCCTGATTAAGAGTAATAACGCCTAAGTCACTGCTTTCCCATACTAACTCTGGGGTATTAGCTATCTCTGGCGTAGTTTTAATATGGAGTTGTTTAAAGCCGCCAAGTTGCAGCTTCAGATCCCCTTCCTGAATTTCAAACTCAGCAAGCTCCGCAGGATCATAAATTTCAGAGTCGGCTTTAGATTTAACCGTCTCATAACTCTTACGAATCGCCATTCCATTATGGGACTTACGCGTGATGTCCTCAGGTGTAATGCCTAGGTTCTCTTCCTGAAGATCAAGTTCCGGATTATGTGACTCGTAATCGAAATCCATTACATTGTTCATTTTAAATTATAATTTAAAAGTTATGAGACTGGGTTTATAATATAATCTCCAGTCTCTTCATTGTTAATTTTCTCTCATATATTAGAGTTTCAGGTCTTCCCAAGAGCGTTTTGCGTATTTGGGATGTAAATAATCTGGGCCTTCTATTTCCTCTAATAAAGAGTTTGCATTTACTAATTGTACTAAACAATCTTTACATAAAGTAACACTTGATTCATTAGAAATCAAGGCTAGTCTTTCTTGTTCTGGATCATTAATACTTTGCCATGAATCAAACATATAAACTTTTTTACCACAGATGGGGCAGAAATCTTCACCAGTTCCTTCACAAGCATTAATCTTGGAAGGATCTAAGAAAGCAAACATTAAATGTCTCATGAATCTTCCATATTGTGAACTTCTGAAAGCTTCTACTAGTATACATGACTCAGTATGATTTGGAGTGAGCCAACCCATTTGATGTTGGAGGTCTCGTTCATGCATAACATATTTAGGAAGTTCTCTATCTAGAATTTTTCTTGGATAACAATATGAATAAATAAGTTTCTTTTGATCCGGGTCTAATTTTTTATCTGCCATTAAAAGTTTGTAACCCTCATCTGGAGTTACTCCCGATTTAAGTAAGTAATCTGTGTAAGTTTTTAATTCCATAATTATATAAATTTAAAAAGGCAAAAATCCTATTTCTAGGAAGTTGCCTCAATTGTTTAACCAAAGAAATGATTTGCTGTTGATTCTTCTTGGCGCGAATTACTGCCTGCTCCAATAACCAATACCTGCGGTGTTTTAAATTCCACATCTAATGCATCATCTCTTACAAATCCTTTGTTTTTGTCAAATTGTTTTTTATCCATATCTGTTTTAATGTTTAAAAGTTTGTTCACATATATAAGGATATTGGGTCTTCATAAAAAACATGGATTTCTAAGATTTGTTTGATGCCTGAGGAGGGTCTTGGAAGACGGCCCTTAAGAATATTCCATCCGGGGTAATCTGAATATAATAGTTCTGGCTTGGGATCCCCATCTACTAAATATCTTCCCGTTGGAAAATATCCTCCATTATTTTTAATTTCGATCAATAATGGTTCTAGGATAGTCATCTCAGAAGGTGTTATTTCAGACATCCAAGTACTTTCTTCCCCTTCTTGTGTCTCAACTTTAACCAAAATAGTCATTTATAACTTTTTGTACGAAAGATTCAAAATCCCCAGGATAATATTCTCTATATAAAGCCGCCGAAGATTGGTAATAATAACTACTGTATCTCTGAGTTTCTGAATAACTTATGAGATCTTTAGCTGTCATACCTTTCTTAAATATCTTAGAAGCAGATCCCCACCCAGAACATCTTTTTATCCATGAGATGAGATTAGAAGAAACTATTTTCTTCCATTCTTCATTTTTAATTGTACTAAGTTGGGTAGGATCAACTACACTTAAATATTCCGGATTTCCAAAACTAATCCAAGCTCTAGTATATGGATCTTTTATTAATGTATCCAAAGTTTCTCCAGAGGTTAGGTCATTTTTAAAATATTCACCTACTTCTGCTCCCTGTTTCAATCTTCCAACATATACACCTAAGGCTTCTGGTTTAAGTGAGTTATTGATTATATAGGGGATTAATCTAGAAATTACATCTTTGACACCGGAACCTTTTTCTTTAATAATGAAATCTTGAATTTTAGTTCTTTCCAGTAAACTTGGATCTAAAACAAGATATCCTTTAGTTTCAGAACCTTCCAGCCATGAACTACTGCTGAAAGGATCAAACACTAGAGAACTAGATCCAACCACACCTCTCTTAGACATATAACCGCCCGTTTTATGAACCTTAGAAATCGGGCCGAGATATATGACGGTTTTATGTGTTGGCAGTATGTATTCCTTGCCGGGAATCCATTTACTGGTTGTATTAGTAGCAAGTAACTTACCTGTTCCTCTAGCCTCATTCAATTCTTCATTTCCCGGATCCTCTATCTGAAAATGAGTTAAACAATTTCCACTTTCTCCTGATACCTCTTCACAACAAAAACTGCCATGAATATTACCGTCACTTACATATCCGGCCCGTGATATTAGGTTCAATAATCCAGAGGGTGTTATATAAGTAATAATAGGTAAAGGAAACTTAGAATCAAGTTCTGGATGTGAAATAATTACTGGGATTGCTAGATAACTCCTAACATATTTTACTTTATATAATGGAGAATCTCGAGGCACTAAAGAAAGTTTAAACTCTGTATTTGAGATTTCGTACTTTTCCCATTTAGCACCTGGAAGATATTCACTAGCATACCTTTCTTGATTTCTTATCTTCGAAGTTGTTATTTTCTTACTATCCGAAGGTAAAATTAATATAGCATTTTTATTTTCTAATTTGCCTAAGCTTCCTAACTCAGGCAAAACTACACTTAATTTATAGGCTATGTTCATCGTATATAAGGTTATCGATGTCTCTACGGTGTGAAAATAAAAAGTAGAGATTTTTATTTCTCCACTTCTAAAATTTTGGTTACTTTACCATATATTTGTCCTCTACTAACCCAACCATTTATATGCCCATGGTTATTACCTATCTGATAAGACTGACTCTTTCCTGCTGGTTTAATAGCTTGAATTAAGTGGAGGTAAAAATGACCGTTAACTTTACATAATACAATATCCTTTTTCTCTAGGACTGTATCTTCTGTAACTGGTTCACAAATAACAGGTTGTCGGCTTTTAAGAATAGGAGTCATTGAATTACCTATCCCAATTACCTTACACACTTCGCCGTCTCTTAAGTGCTGAGCAGTTTCTAGGTTTTCAAAACCAGTATAACTATATTCTTCCTCTTCATTCATCTTCTTGTGTAAATTCTAAACCAAGTTTTTCTGCTATTTCCTTAAACCCTAAGCCTTCAATCTCTGGAGTATAGTCAGGAAATTGCTCTTTACTTTTAATAAATTCTGCAAAATTCTCCTTATGATCTTCAACCAATCTCATTAGACAATAATATACTTTGAATATTAGGGTTAATACTCTTTCACCGTCCTCGTCTTCTGGTTGAACTAAGTATCCTCCTTCTATCTCAGTTACTGTTATTAATGGAATTTGGTCTAGAATCATTAACTTGAAATCCTCTTTGATGTCGGGATTTCCTTCAAATAAAATCCGAATATCAACCGGATTCTTCTCGTCGTAATTAAATTTAATATTCATAACATTAATAAGGAAAAGAAAGGGAGGAAGCCGACATTTAATCGACTTCCACTCCTACACGTTTGAGAATCCTAGAAAAACAGTTAATATCCTTCATTGCATTCTCTTGCTGTTCTTCCGTAGATTCTGGATCCCTGAGAACATCTTCTGCCTCACTGATCCACTTTTTTAATTTTCCAACTGCCATATTATCTAGGCGGCTTGGTTTGTTTCTGGCCTCGTGAATTATTGCACCCACCATAAGACCGCTAATAATAAAAAATGTTTTCATATTATTGTTTTTTATTTGTCTCGGAGAGTCCTAGTCATCCCAGGACTCAATGGTTACCTCGTGATATTTTCCGGTTGTTCTAACTTCTGGGTGGGCTAAGATATCAATACATCTTCTGTAACGTTTATTCATTGTATCATGTACGTAATAAACACCAGATAGGGTCGGATCTCCCGGACAAGTAACTCTAACTTTTTCTCCATACTTAAATTCTCCAAGAAGATCCCTAGACACTGCTAACCACTTCAGTTTATTTTTCTTAAGTTTCCCTAAATCAATAACTGAGTTATCTGCAGTAACTAATGGATCTTCATCACATTGAGAAGTTACAGGGTTATATACAGTCAATGTTACCTTTCCATCCCATGGTTCTTCATCATCTGTCCACATTACTTCATCTTCGATATCTGTCCACACTACTCTTACCGAGGGCTTCCATGCCCAAACTGTGAGGTATAAACCAAACATACCTAGCATACAATACCATAATCCGCGTAATGCCAGGTTCTCTAATTTTTCTAATAATTTGTCCATAGTTATTAAAAATTAAATTCCTTGAAACGTTATTGTCTCAAGGAAAAATATTCTATTACATATATAAGGTTTTCAGCCTCTCCCAGACGGTTGAAAATTCTTCGGGTCTAAGTCTGGGTTTTACATAATAAGAAACATCTTCTAGTGTTATGGTTTTCCATTCACATAGTGGTTCACTTTCTCCATCCCACTTATACTTAGTAAATACCTCTGGAATCTCATTTTCTATCCACTTCCACCATTTTCGGAAACGTCTATTCTTTGATTGCACCGAGTAAATAATAATAGAATAAATATCGGCAGTCTCAGTATTTACTATCTTAATCTCCAAAGTTCTAAAAGATATTCTTGGGTTAGATATCAGAGGATACTGGCCGGAAAATAACTGTATGACCTTTTTGTTTTTCATCTTTTCTCAATATAAATTTGAGCCAATCCTCCTCTAATGATATTTCCCAAAAGCCAGAGATATTATAGATATATTTACCACTAATCTTAGAAATTCCGGAAAATTTATTCTTTATCCATCTCCTAGACTTTTTCTTACCGGACCAGATAGAAAAATTATCTTTAATAATAAATTGATATAGTCCGGAATCTAGAGGAATCACCAAATATAGAGTAACTCCATCATGATTTATCCATGGAACATTATATCTAGTCTGTCGTGTAAAACATGTTATCATTTTGGAAAAATAAAGGAGATCTCATAGGTAGTTCCGGTCCTACCATACTCCCTTCTATCTCCTTTCTATGGATAGATTCCAAACACTTACATCATGATTTATTCCGGAAACTTATCAAGATGGGTTATTGCAAATCTATCATATATAAGGAAAAGAAGTAGAGGTTTTACCCTCTACTATTAATACACAAGTTCGATAGCTGTTCTAATATTAGCAATTGATGTATCCTTGGTTAACTCTACTAACATATCCTTAGACTCTTGATCGATATCTAATTCATTAATAAGTTTAGTAAATTCTGGTTCCATCGAATTAACTTCCTTAATTAGAACACCCTCAATTTCTTCTCGTGTTACATCTGGTTTCTTTTTCTTAAACTCTAAGATATCAAGCACGTAATTTTTGATTTTCTTAGGCTTGGGCATCATAATAGATGCTACTGTTTTAATAAGTTCGGTTTCTTTCATATTCCTAACTCTTTTTTAAGACTATTAATATTTATTTCTTTCCCTCTTTCATCAAATATATCTCCTATCATAAGTCTTTTAGGATTATCCCAATCTGCTATTACTTCCTCATGATGTTTGATCATATGAGGTTGTCCTGCATAATAAGGTTTACTGCTCTCACCTACCCAAGAAATTGTATTTGTCTCTGGGGTATAGATTAAACCTATTATAGAAGATACTGAGTGTTTTAATAACCTCACTAATAAGGGTTTTCCGGCCGAGTCTTCTACTATACACGTTGAATCAGACATAGAAAGTGGCTTAGATACTAAAGAAGTATTAAAACTACTTATATACACCACTATCTTCTTATATTCAGTCATCTTCGGCCCTAACTCTAAAACGCCCCAAAATTTTTCAGCTATTCCTAGACCTACCTCACTGTAAGCACTCAGTCTAGAATTAGTCATTTCGTTTGGTTTAGTAGAAACTAACCTAACTGTATACCCTGACCCCGCCTTAATGGTTTCTTTTTTATTCCAATCTAGGGTTAGTAATTCAGTTACGGGGAGTTTGGAAAATGAAGGACAATAATATTTTCCTTTCATCTTTGAAACCAACCTTTCTTTTATTATATGACGAAAAGTCTCAAGAATTTCAGCATCCTCTTCGGTTGGTCTTTTTCCATAGACTACGAATTTCTTAGGTTCTCGCTCGAATATCTTACGTCGGCCTACTGTATGGCGCGTTTCTAAGATTTTTAAAAGTCGGATTAATTCTAGTGGTGTGAGATCTTTTTCGTAGAGTTCATCAAAAATCACAAATTCATTTCCCTTTTTCCATGCCTTCTCTAATCTTTTCGGAAATCGCGCCACAAAATCTTCCGACGTTGATTTCCTCGAGCGTTCAGGATTCTTTTTAACGGATTTAAAAAACTTGTAGGATTTTGGATACCTAGTTTTATATTCCCCTGGGTGTAACACTTCTGAGAACCTAAGCCAGAGAGTTCTATCACCAGGAACCATACAATAACCATCAATAGTCCTTTCTAGTTCTCCTAACAATTCCCTACGTTTAGCTCTTGGAATACTTTTTACTCTCGACTTCTCTTTATTCTCAGAGTAAAACCCATAGAGTATCTCTCTTGGCTTTTCTTCGATTAAGTGTTCTTGAGTTAGCCAAAGAAATTCTATCTTATTCTTTTTGCTTTTCTCCCTTACCATCTCGATTAGTTCATTCTCAGTAATTCCATAATTCCTAGAAATACTCCTTCGTTTGAGGTCTAAGACATAATTAAAAAGTTTCTCTCTATATTCTATCGGATCTAATCTCAATTCCGGAAACACAATCAAAGACTCAGGGAAATTAGGCTGTGGTAACTTTCTATCTGAATAAAAGACATTTAATACTTTAATAGTCTCTGCGGCATCCTCATCACTAATATATGGTAAATTATCAGGACTAATTAACTCCCCACCAAGAACAGCTAATTCCTGTTGAAGAAGATTAATAATTACTGAATTATTTCTTGTCACCTGAGTATCCGCCATTATAACTTTATCATTAAGATATGCTATCAGATACTTATTAATTATTTGTTTCATGCTTTAAAAAAATAAATGAACCTCATATGATTCATTTCCCCTATCCCTGAATGAGAGATAGGGATACACAAACATTAAAATTTTACTATCTATGGGTTAACTTATTTCAGTTAACCTAAATTATCCTTAGAATGGATAACTATTTCCTCGGCTGTTTGGATAATTACCAGGACCGGCTTCAATAATAAACGGGGAAATTCTAGTCCACGTTGCGCCATTTCCTGTATTCACTGGTTGCCGATAAGACCACGGATCATTGTAATACGGTTGAGATCCTATATAAGGACCAGTATTACCTCCGAAAATTCTTGTCAGATTCTCAGTAACCATCGTGAGCGACTGTACGAACGCGAAAAGCTTACCACAAGTATCCTGAGTTGCTCTCATTGATGTTAGGACAACGGGTTCCTTCTTAGGCTCTTGTTGCTTCTTTGGTTCTGTTTCTGGACGCTGCGGTTTATTACTACCACTAGCGCTGTCAGTCATTGATCTACTAATACCCACGAATACTGCGGCTCCTGCTACTGCTGCGGTCAAGACCTTAAATCCAATTTCACAAACTAATTTCCAATTCATTTGTTTTCTTTGATTTTGATCCCCTTTTATCGGGGGGATCGAGTTAGACATAAGATCACCGACCTACTAGTTGCTAGAGTCAATGATCAATTAAAACTTTTTTCATTTGTTTAATTTTAATGTTTTGCAATTTGTATATTTTAATTCTACTAGTTGTGTTTCTTCTCAGATAAGGAATTCAACGCTTGATATAAAGTTTCACGATATTTACACCCTGAACGATTGAAGAACCCTCGTCGACATACTTTTTCTAATTCTATCCTGAATTTTTTAATCAAAGGACTTAGGTCAACGAAATCTGGGGTAAAACTTTCATATGGTACATCTTTTTCTCCATAATAAGTATGAAATCTTAGAAAATCTTTATAAACTCCAAGATAACCGTCCGAATTCTCATACCTAACTGAAAAAGCTTCCTCATTATTACTAAGATAGTCCCAATGATTCTCATCATACCACTCAATTATTCCAGAATCCTCTATATCTAAATTATTCTTAAAAAAAGATCTAACTGCTGCAGCTTTCTCCAGAGATATTTGTCCATATCCATACCAGGTGGGCCATGAAATAGCATAGCCCTCTAATTCAGGAAGTTGAATATACTCGGGGATAGGATCTATAGGTAATATCTCCTGTACCCTATAGATAATGGATTCAATCGGAGGTAATGGGATTAATATTCTAGAATATCTGGGGTAAATACTTCTTTCCATATATAGTCATTAAATGTATATAACCCCAATAATTGTATCCTTTGTATTCCTTTAGATAATTCGGGGTCATGATTTCCATTAAGTTTATGAATAAGGTTTGCTCCAATCCGTCGAGAATCATAATATACCGTCTCTGTCTTTGGATTATACCTGACATTTTCCGAAAACTCAAAAGCCCCATTCTCATCCGGAATTAGGTATCGGGAAGGTAATATATCTATCAGTTTCTTTGAACCACTGAATACCAAAACTTCTAAGTCACAGAAATTAATTGGTTCAGTTAGCCCCAAGAAAATAGTCCTAATACCTTTTCTATCATACCAGTCAGAAGGTTTTATTACTATGCCCCAAGTGTCTGATTCTTTCCCGTGAACTATTTTCCAGGTTACATCTTTAGCATCAAACATTGGGCCATAAAACTTATATAGCTTCTGATCGATATATTCTGCTAAATCTTTAAATGGAAATTGTATTATAAGAGATACCATATAAAGACGCGCGGATTTCTTGTAAGATTGATTCCAGCTTCTCTCGGTCTGGCTCATCTGGTAAGTTCGAATGTTCAAAAGCTTCTGTCATCTGAGCTTCTGTTTTAATCATAAGAGCTTTTACTTCTTCGAACGTAATACCATGAGCCTTAATCTTTAGAAGCTCATCTCGATCTCCTGCTACCGCGCGATCTAATATAAGACCTTTACCTGTTGCAGCTTCTATACCCATTCTCATTATTCTAATAGCATGCATGGTATTTTTGCTGTCCCATTGATGTCCTAGATTATTCTCGTATCTTTTCTGGTTTCTGTGTTCTACCCAATCCCAATACTTCTTATAATCTTGACAATGTTTAGTGAAGGCATTGACATTATATTGGAAGGTACAAAGAGGATTAGTAGCATCAGATTTGGGAACACTGGAAAGACGAAGCTGAGTACTAGGGTTGGTCGGATCTAAGAGACCGCGATATTTTATGTATGTAGTTTTCTTGGCACCCTCGAACTTTTCTTTCGTATTAACTTTCTCGGATTCAGGAACATTTTGATTTAGTCTCTGATAATCTTCCCACTTAAGGTCCTTGTCAGCAAACCAATCATAGTAGAGAGTATAGAGTTCAATTCCATTTGGTAACCTACATACTCCACAATGTTCTTGCTTAAGGCCGTTTTCTCTTAACCATTTCTCCAAATTCCAAACACCATCATTTCCAGGTCTAGGTACCCAACAGAAATAAAGAGGAGATTTTCTTTCTTTGACTTCATCTGGTTCTATGTTCATCGCCTTACTAAGTCCGTACATCTTAGATATCTGAGACTTAGCATATCCTTTAAACGAAGAATATGCAGCTTTGGTAATAAGAGAGTCGCGTATATCCCAGAGAGGTTTAAGTCTCTCATCCCACTTCACTACTTTGTCCTTCGGAGCAAATAAGTAACAGAGGGCTTCAGGATTTGATTTCCCCAGTTCTTTAAAAAACTTGGTTAACTCATCATAGTAATTATCATGCCCTTCATCTGAAATAATTGGCCTATACTCTAGACCAGTACCCATCAACCACTTAAGTGGACAATAGAAAAGTCCGAAAGTATCTAGATCTGAATCAGGAGTATTAAGTCCGAACAGGTGAGATCCCCGAACGGACTTATATAAAATCAGATCTTCTTTTTCTAACCACCCGATATTTGATTCCATGCGTCATCTATAGCTTTAACTGATACATCCTTAGCATTTGTCATCATACCCTTAAGGAAAATTTCAGTAACTACCTCTAATACTTCCTCAGAGTCCTCACCAAGCACGTGTAACATAGACCTAAGCATTTCTCTCGAATCATCATTTCCATACGAAACTAATAATCCAACCTTAATAGAATGTTTAAGTGCCTGATAAGCTGATTCTTTGTCACTCCCAGGATAAGACTTAAAAATCTCAATAGACTTTTGTTTAATACTTTCGTATAAACTCTCGTCTTTCTTTTCCTCACGGAGTGTTCCTATCATATCTAGGATTAATTTAATATTACTGTTTACCATAACAATTATAAGGTTTTCAATAAACGTTCGGTAAGATCTGGGACAGGCACCTTATCAAAAGTACCATCCTCTTTTAACCAGATAAGATTTCTATCAACTATTTCCAGACCTAATTGTTGAAGGCCAAGTTGATATAAAGATAGTTGGATGGAGTAGATAGATAATGGCTCATCTATTAGATCTGTGAAGGGTTCTAAAAGATGATTTCCTTTAAAACGATTAAAATCATTCTTAAGGTCAACGTTGCTCTTGTAGTCGTGAATTGAGTAAGCTATTCTACCATCCCCCATCTTATATGCCATTAGAATATCGAAAGTTCCAGCATACGGTTTCATTATCTTAATACCTTCTATTTCTCTCAAGTAGATCTTAGCTTCTGGCATAACTGGATATACTCTAGGGTTTGATAAAATACTTTCCCAATATGCTTCTATAGCTTTTTCTTTCGGAGCATAAGGAATCATATATCCGTCGGATGTATACTGGAAAGGAAGTTGAACCTCACGACCTATAAATAAGTTCATCATCTGTTCTCCAAACCAATGAGTTTTTGATCCGCAAGAAGTTGATGTTATATTTTTCTTATGCCAATCTTCTTTTAAAGTCTCAACAGGAATTCCAAGTTTAGCTGCTTTATTCTCAGCTATCGAATCCCAATCTACATAAGGTTGAAATCCATGACAAACCGTAGATACAGGAGGTAATTCATCTTCTCCAACAAAATATTGATGAGTTTCTTCTATAAACTCAAGATCTTTAAACGTGTCTGTAATTAGAGCACGTGTTTTTGTAACTTCTAGAGGCTCAGGGTTTGTTTGATTCCTGGCCTCAATATCTTTTTTATTTATCATAACATTAATAAGGTAAACAGAATTTCTAAGTAGCTAAAATTAATTTTGAATAATCCTTAGACGGTTTGAAGTATATATCCCATCCGTTTGGTAAATTACATAATAGGTCACGTCTAATATTATAGGAAGAATAATGTTTAATTAATCCCAGATATGAATTAAATACTGACAATGAATGATCTAATCTTTTTGGATCAGGAAATTCTTTATGTATCTTTTTCTCTAATTCACCACGAACTCTATTTCCACAATATATTCTCCCTGGCATAATCATACTACCAACAAATTTAACTCCATGATTTATTGGTTGTAAATAGAATTTAGACTCAGAGATAGTTAGGTCCAACTCCTTTCTTGCAAACTCTCTAATTAATGGAGCTGCCTGAAGAAGTTGTTCCTTAGGTCCATACATTATGAAATCATCTACATATCTTCCATACCACCAGATCCCTAATTCTTGAGTAATAAAATAATCTAATGGGGTCATATAAAAATTAGCAAACATCTGAGATGAATAATTTCCGATAGGTAGTCCTTTATCATATGAAAGTCCGAAAAGAGATTTACCAGGAGGGAGTTCTATATATTCTCCTACTCGAATACAATTTTGAGTTGGATCTGTCAGAACTATTATGTTACATAACCAAACTAAGTCTTCTAATTTTCTCTTATCTCTATAATTTTCTCGAATAAATGACTCCAGTCTACTTGCCAACCAAGATTTTCGAATACCCATGAAAAATGAAGATACATCCATTTTCATAACATACCAATCTTTAGGCACTATGTCCATATATTCTGCCATCTTAAGTACACCAGCTAATGTTCCTCTTCCTGGCATACAAGAAAATGAATTCTCAATAAAGTATTCCTGAAATAATGGTAATAGCTCTTTAATTAATAAATGATGAATTATTCTGTCTCTAAAATGAGCTGCAAATACTTCTCTTATTTTCGGATCTTTAATAATAAATACAGTAGATAGACTAGGAGTATAAGTTCTGCTGTTTACCTCATATAATAGCTTTCTTATATTCTTTTGATAATTAAATAAAAATTCCATAGCACCTGGAGATTTCTTTTTATTTTTGTAACACTCCAGGTAAGCTTTATACATTTCATTATACGTAATCATCAAAGATAAGGAAAAAGAAAAGGCATATTACTGCCTTAATAAAAATCCGAGATCTGGATAAGAAAGGAAGAACATAGTTGTTGTTCCAATTGTAGTTGTTCCAGTTGTTCCAATTGTAATTGCCATTACTGTTACAGATCCATTTCTTATGTTATTAGGGTTTCCCCATTAGCGACTCTTTCATCAGAGCTGCATAACACCCTCTCAAATTTTTATTTCTTCCGTTTAACTCACTAATCCTCCATCTCGAGTTTGGGAGATGTTTAATATAAAGATTAGACTTCTTGTCCATAACGGTCACTTATATATTCTTTCCATGATTCTGCCTGATTCCTAATATTATCAAGTCTGGTTAGAGGCATAGAGATATTATATCTGCCATCTAACCAAAGTGCACCATCTTCAATACAGTCACTTAAGGCTATTTCAAGATGATCAATTTGACTAATAAGCTGGCAAATCAATGGATACTTACAATTATTAGGTTTTCGATGGATATCAGAAACTGTATATTTAATTGACCTTAACAATCCTCGAATCTCATCACCCACATCAAACCTATAGTATCGTTTCATTTGCAAAATAGATTCCCTCAGTTCTTTCGACATGAGGGAGATCTGTGTATATATTTCTAATTCTTGATATGTTTTAGCCATAACTTCGCCGTCTTACAAATCCGGCTCAATAAATTTTCATCCTTGTTTTCAAGAGAGCTGGACAAGAAAGGCCGAACATAGTGGAAGTCCCAACTGTAGTCGTACCAGTCGTCCCAATAGCAACCGCCATCACTGTGACAGACCCATATAGACTCTTCATCTCTAACCGAAGACGACCAGAACCAGGCAAATGGGATCAATTCTAGTCCAAGATATTCGCGAGTCAGATTAATTGCCTCTAACTCTATGAATGCTTCTTTGAGTTCGCCCAAGGAAGGCAGATATTCACCTTCTTTTAGTTTTTCAATAGCTAGAAGCTTAGATCCTTTACACGTCTTCTCCAGAGTATTTGTATTTCCTTGGCCATCCATATCTTTGGATGCATCTTCATATTTAGTGAACGTTTTCTCTGTTGGATAGCCAGTTAGTTTATTCTCAGAAAATTTAGTATACTCTGTGTGCAAGTTTATAGATACTATCTTTCCAGTGGAGGTATAAATACCAATAACATCCTTTGGATTTGGACTTTCGGTGATACTTTTCCGAACGCCATCCTTCATACAAACTTCTGCTGCACTAACAAGCAGTTCGGTTAGATCTGATTTTGGATTTCCTTTAACTTTCTCAGATGTTAGGATTAATTTCTCAGCAGCTACCTGTTGTAAATCATCCTGTATCCAAAATCTTGTTCCTGCCGGGATAATAGCTTTATAATAGTTATCTTCATCGGTTTGAACTTTCAGATAAGCATGAATAACCCCAGCACCTATCTGATATTTAAATCCACATTTTTCAATGACTGGAGATTTTTCATCAGGTTCTAGCGTCGAATCTAATGTTACTGGCCAACCCTGACACGGAGTTTTATAACCTTCAGAATCATTTCCTACTATCTGCTTAAAACATATCAGGTCCTTCTTTAAAACATGACCTTCTCTATTTCCTATAAGTAAACACATATCATATATAAGGTAATCAATTCCTTATATATGATATGATAATAGCACCAAAAATTATTGTAGGAGAAGAGAAAATATTAAGTGTACTACAGGCTAGAGGATATACAAGTTCTAGTCTTATTAATATACTTAAAAAAGAATTTAAGATAACTAAAAATGGGAAAGATTTTAATACTGAGTTTGGTACTTATGGAAAATTTGTCTATACTAAATTAGTTTGGGAGAATGAAACCGAATATAGAGAATTGTGTATTACTATCTCTAGGTTGCTTAATCTTCTAAAAGGCAATCATCTTCCTGACTATAATCGTGGATCCGGGCTAATAAGTCTAGTACCTGGAGATAATGGAAATTATAATTACGGTTATGGTTGTTGGAGAAATAAAAATTGCCTTAGGTATTACACAATAGAAACCACTTTTGAAAGATTAATTAGAAAAGACTATATGATAGAATGAGAAAAAATATTATTATTTATCATCGAGTTGACTATGATGGAGTAATGTCTGGAATAATAGCAAAACAATACTACGAATCTAAAGGAATTAGATCCGACTACTACGGTTGGAACTATGGGGATCCGTTACCTGAGATTTCTGAGTATCAACAAGTTATTATGGTTGACATCAGTTTTCCACCACAGGAAATGTTAGCTATTAAGGAAACTGGAAAACTTGTATGGATTGATCATCACCAAACTGCAATTTCCGACTCTGAGATTAATGGATATAATGATGTTCCTGGAGTTAGAAAAATTGGAGTAGCCGCAGTAGAGCTTACTTTTGGATTCCTATACCCTAGACTTACGGCTCCGATGCTAATTCAATATGTCGGAGCTCATGATGTTTGGGATAAAGATAGATTCGATTGGGAAGAAGAAGTTATACCGCTTCAATATGGCCTAAAAAATGAATATGGTATCTCAATTAAAGAGCTAGAAAAAGGCTGGGAAGATATTTGCAACGACTGTGATTGGTTAATTGATATTGGTTCTTATATATACGGGTGGATTAAGAAAACATCCGAATCCTGGATTAAGAATTGTGCATTCCCAGTAACAGTGGCAGGGAAATATAAGGGAATAGGATTAATAACTCCTATTGGTGGATCAATAAGTTTTGATTCGGTATTAGATGAATATGATCTCTATATAGTTATCCAAGTTAGAGATCAAGGAACTAAATATTCGATTAGTTTATACAAAGAAAATGATCGTCTTCCAGAATTTTCGGCAGGTCAATATCTTAAGGATAACTATGGAGGCGGTGGTCATCAAGGAGCCGCAGGAGCATCCATAACTAGAGAACAATTTGAGAAAATAATTTATTATCATATTCTCTAAAAAATAAAGATAGGAAATTAATCCTATCTTTTATTTTATCCATGTAACCAAGCTATCACGAACGAAATCACCAAAGCTAACAAATAGAATGGCCAGAATATCGCAATCATAAGAGCTTCTCCTTCACTCAGTGGTACCGGAGTCATATAATACCACGCCAACACTAAGAAAACACCGATTACATAGACTGTTATCATGACAATGATATCTTAACTGGTAGTGGTTTTCTTTTAAACTCACTTCTCCGATATCTTTCGACTACTCTGGAAACTGTCTCCTCTCCATATTTCTGGTTTAGTTCATCTAGAGCTATCAGATATTCCTCAGTATGATGTCCGGTATACTCTATATAAGTCTTCAGGATATCGTCCAATTCATTATAGTTTTTCAGAGAGGGAGCAATCTGAGCAAGATCACCACCAGCCTGAACACCATTTCCATCAGTAGGTACTAAGGACATAGAATCTCGGAGAGCATCTTTTTGAGCCTCATCAGTTAAATACTCTGATACTAACCACTCCGCCAACTCATAGACCTCATGTTTCCAGAGATCGCCTATTGGATTTAAATCTCCCTGATCACCGTGAATAGTGAAAAATCCGGTATAATGTTCTGAGAGATTATCAGTGTCTATTACTAGTCCACCTGTTTTTCCAGCAAGATCTCGAAGATATATATTTCTAAGTCTGGCCTTAATGTTTCCTTGAGAGAGTGGCGTGTTAAGGATATGCTCAGAACATAACGCGCCTACACACTCAAAGGTTCCCTGTAGGTTTGTCTCCCAGAAATTACCATCCTTAAAAAATGCCTTCCCAATTTTAGAGGCTGTTCCTACTTCGACGCGTTCATTTGTCGAGCAAGGAAGAGACACGCCATAAAACTCCAAGGTAGGTTCTCTCCTTACTACTTCCCAACAAACTGCAGCACATACAGATGAATCAATACCACCAGAGATACCCAAGACCATACTCTTTAGTCCTGAGTTTTTCATGTACTCAAGTGTTCCGGTTACTATTCTTTCGAAGGTATTTCCCATGTCTCAAGTCCTAACTCATTAATAACATTACTTTCTTTATCAATAAACTCAATACCTGCCATGAATACTTTAGGCGAGAAACCAAGCTTAATCAAATTTTTCAGAGTCTCGACTACACAATAATCACCTGCTACACCAGCCACAACAAACTCGGTATCCTTAGGAATAGTAACCTTAGAAGTCTTGGAGAAGTTATACAGAATTACATTCTCACCAGCACTTCTTTTCTTCTCAAAAGCGCCATATTCCTCATGCTCTGGATTATCACCTTTTAGAAATACCTGATAGCTAATCCCCATTTCTACTACGGCTTCAATCAGACCAGGCATAATAGCTGCACCAACCGAATATTGACAACAATGAGGTTTCCAAGGACCACCATTAGGAATAAAAGACTTGTCTGCCGGAGTATGCCAATCTACAGTAAAAATTACCTCATCAAATTCTCCACTCCTAATAGCTTGCTCAATAACAGGAACTCTAAGCTCAGCCCCATTCACATATAATTTTCCGAAGGGGTTACAAAAATCATGCTGTTTGTCTACTACAATTAATTTCATATTATTTATAAGTTATACCACCTACATACAACCAAATACATAAGACTCCGATGATTATAGCACCAAGACCAGGAATTAACGAAATACCCAAGACTGAAGCTTTAAATGCTAGAGGCCATTCTTTCTTGGTTTCTCCTTCCCAGCTTCGATAACATATAATCCACCATAGGACTAAGCATAATATAATACTAGCCCACCAAAGAGATACTCCTATATTCATTCTTTTGTAAGATCAAGAATTAAACCGCCACTATTTCCAGTTACCTTAGGAAGATCACCGTCCCACTTATCAATCCAATTTTGCTTAATGAGTACGGGGCTAAGTGATGCAGCTACAGTTCTATTATAGTAAGCTTCTGCATCAGCCTTAACTTTCATAGCTCGAGCTTCACCTTCGGCCTTAGCTACTTCAATCTTTGCATTTGCTTCAGCCTCTTTTACTTTATTTTCAGCTTTAAGTGCCGATTGAATAGCTGCATTTTTCTCATCAATAATCTTAGTAAGAGCTTCCGGAGGTGTTATCTTAGATGTAAACTCAGTAACAATAAATCCTTCATCCATCAGAGTCTTATCTAGTCGAGCTCTAACATCTGCTTCAAATTTAGCTCGATTAGACATCAGACTATCAGAGGTATACTTATTTGCACAAGTTCGATAAGCTTCGTAGATACAGGTTCGAATATAACCTTCCTCAAGTTCCTCTATACCTTTTCTATACTTAACGAAAATATCACATGCTTTGTCTGGGTTAATATGATATGCAATAGTCGGATCCATCTTAAAAACAGACGCATCTTTAGCATTCACAGTAAACTCATTGTAATTCTTTCTTTGAGTAAAAGCAGGATAGGTAAAGATACTTGTCGTGAAAGGATTAAACCATACTACTCCCTTACAACTTCCTTCAACACCACCATAAGTTTCCTCAGATGAACTCCACTTGTGAAATTTAATGCCAATATCAGCACTATCCACAATAACAAAACAATTCATAATAAAGATCAACAGAATAAGACCTATTAATCCTATTCCACTCCACTTAATAATTTTCTTTGTGTCCATAATTTTTATTTTTGTTAATCACATATATAAGGACTTTACCTATAACCTAAACGCATTATGTAAAGCTACTTCATCCATTTGTCTAACCTTATGCGTCTGATAAGGCTCGGAATGACTAGTTCTACTACCAAAAGTTATAGCCTCTGTATAGAAAACCCCTCTGTAATGCTTGTCGACATAATCACAGACTGCCTTGATTTGTTCTGGGGTTGGACAATATAAACCACCCAATTCATTTTTCCGGGAAGTGAAATATCCATATATACTGTTATCATGAATTTTAAGCCACCCGATTTGTTCTAGGTATCTTTCAGGGTCCTTCTTCCCAGGCATAATATTTTCGGCTAATCTCATATGAAGAAGAGCACTAGTCGGACCATTTGCACCATAGAATATACCCTCTGGACTAAGCCATCCTGCATCATAGCCGTCCATTATATTTTTTGCTAGACTACCACACTTTATATATTCTTGGCCAGGTTTGCTCCTCTCAATACTCTCCCTTAGCTTTTCCTTGTAAGCCCGGAGTTTATCATTGCAGAGAGGATGATGATAACCTTTCTTTGGATCAGCAAACTCTAATAAAACTCTCACTGACCTCTCTAGTGTTTCCTCTAAGAATTCGGGCCTTTCAATAAATCCGTTCATGAGAAGCCAATCATAAGAGCTAAGAAAATCTAGGTATTGAATGTGTAAGTACTTAATACACTTAACATATCTGACAGTGAAATATAGAGTCTTTTCATATTCAAGACCCTCATCTCTTTCGACAAGGCCCTCTATCTTCAACCAAGGCTCATATATTTCTGCTCTCTCATCTCCGGCAATAATTCTAGCGGCGAGATGATGAACAGCAATAACGTTAGACCTATCCTCCCCGAAATATTCTACTACCGGATCCCTTAATGCAAAATCTTCAATATCATAGTTACATACCTTCTTCTTTGCTTCCCTAATAGAATCTAATGTATATCCGATGTTTCTAACCCTATCCTTAACTATCCATTTCCAGTCTAGTAATTTTTCTTCCGAACCTTCTGATAACCAAACACCAGAACCATCAGGACAGGATACTAACATTACTTCACCTTTCAAGAGACGGATAGCATCCTCCGGAGTAAAACCAGGAAGAGATTCAGTATATACCTTAATTCCCTCCTCTGGTTTTCCTTCTTTAATCTTAGTTTGTGCAATATCTAATAAAACTTCACCTATATTCGCACCAACCTTCATATGTAAAATATCACTCATCTCTTTTATAAGGCTCTGATCCCCAAAATTTCTAAACCGTGTAATCTAGTATTAGTTGTAATATCTATAACTTTTACTTCTTTTAAAATAAAATAATTTTCTAAGTCTGTTGCTTTAGGTGTTTTATTTAATCCTAACTTTTTATAAAGTTCTCTAAGTTTTTCTTTAATCCATGTTTTAGAATATCTTTCTCCTACCTTAAAGACAGAAAGAATAGCTCCTCTAATATCATCTTTTGGTATTAATAAGTCCTGTATTTCTTTTCTCATGTCTGTAGTATCATACCCCGTTGCTTTACATCTTTCAGGACCTAATAAATTGTAGTATTTGTCAAATACTTCACTAGTTTGTTGAGCAATGATCCTTTTTTCATCTTCAGTAAATTCATCTGTTTCACATAATTCTTTCAATCTCTGTGATATATAGATTGAAGTATCTCTCATATGTTCAATGTATCTACCAATTCTATCTAATCTTATTCCATCACCCTTAATAATAGCAAATACACTAAATCGATCCTTATAGTCTACTTGCTGAATATCAAATGCTCTTTCTTCTGCTAATCTAACTAATTCGTTGATCACAGGCTTATATCCACCATCTATGTAGTTAAGTGAAATATAGTTCTTAGAGTATCGATTAAATTTAATATCATCAGACATATACTCTAATAGTCTTTTTATTTCTATTGGATTTGTTAGATTAGAAAATATAGAAATGCCCGCTAAAGTAGATTCATCTTTTTCTTTAACAAAATTATCAAATTCTTCTCTTGTAATTTTATCTTTTCCAATAGTCTTGAAATAGAACTCAGCATGATTTTTCCATGGATTCTCAACTAATCTCTGTCTCCCTAGAATTTGAGGAAGATCAAGGCTAATATCTACTGCCAGAGATTCAATATTAGCATCTCCGAAAATGAAGGTTCTAGCATTAGTACTATAGAAGTCTGCACCTAAGTATACAGTCCTAGTACAGAAGGTGAACATCTTATGGGGTTCACCTCTTAATGGCACTGTTCCTATAGTATATTTCTTACCCAGTTTTCTTTTCATTTTCTTTTGGTTTACCTCAGTATCTGAACAAAGTATATTAACCTGATCTGGAGTAAGTCCCATTGTTTTAATAATTTTAAGAATATCATTTACTGAGTTAAGATAGAATACCGCTTCTTTAGATTGAATTATATTACCATTGATATCAGATAATACAGAAAACTCATTATTTAGGTAACTATTAATTATTCTCTTAACCTCAGAGGTAATGGATTTAATCTTACGTACCTTAAGTTCAGGACTCATTACTCTACTTGGATCTTCTGTCTTCCAATCTAACTCATAAAAAGGTAGACAATTAAAATACTCTAATCTCAATAGATATTTACTGAGCATAGGTGTAGCAGATACAAAGCAAATATTCATTCCTAATAACATCCTTAAGATATTGAAAAACTCATATTCTGTTCCTGCCTTGAATCTAGAATCAATAAAAATACTTTGAAATTCATCTACCACTATAAGAAATGTTTTAAATATTCCCATTTCAGTTAAAAACTCCATTACATACTTGAAGGAATCATAGGTAACAATAATTTTAGAAGGTCTATGTATAATTGATCTTTTCATTACGTAGTCCCTAAGATTATTTCTCATTTTATCTTTAGCAGCTAGATCAATTGAAGTATCTCTATCCGTATCCAAAGTTCGATCATTTTCATTATCTACACTAGTTCTTTCTACCTCAAATTCATTCCTAGCATAAAAAATCTCACCTGGATGTTGGGATTCTTTATTTTCTAGGAGGATACGACGAGGAGAACAGAGAATAATATTTTGATCATTAGTCAAGCAATACTCAGTAAAACCACAGCCAGGAATTTGTTTATCAATAATGTATGGACCATTGAAAAAATTGAGACTGAAATTGGCCCATTCACTCATATATCTGATACTTTTCGGGACAGATATAATTTTCTTTCCATCTTCGTCTCTAATCATTAAATTATTCATAATATATTATTTTTAAGTTATTATCTCTTCGAAATGCCCTTGAACTTTCCTGAAAACTCAAGTCAAGGGCAACGAGAGATCTCGTCTTTTTACTCATAAGGATTTAAACTCTTCAGAAGTGTGAAATTCCCTTTTTTAACGGATATTTATAGAATATGCTAAGAGTATATATAAAAAAGGGACAAATATCTAGGGTCATATTCAGAGGCTTTAGCCTTCCGCGCAGCGGCCTTAAATGTCGTTATCTTGCGAAGCAAGTACGTAAGTAGACATTTAAGGGGCTTTATCTTTCGTTCCCCTGGCGCGAAAAAATAGGACACCGGGGCTTTCGCCGAGGTGTCTTTTATAAATCCTCAATGATAAATTTAAGTTTGTCTACAGGAATAATAGGGCTCCAGGATAGGTAATGATACCCAGCTGTTTCATTAGTTAGTAGTTTCTTTTTAAAAAGGTGTTTCATATTATACTCCTGGATATAATAATTAGCTGTAGAGATTCTTTGATTTCGTTTCTTTAATAGTTTTTGAATACTACTTCCTGATATCTCCTTAACTTCGGGAGGAATCCGAATTATTATATTAATAAGTTCATATCCTTCCCGAGTATTACTCCCAAGGGTTACTTCAATTTTCATCCAAATCTATAATATTTAAGATCTTCGTAGTATCTTTCATCACTAGTTTCCTTCAGTTTATTGATTAGTTCCTGAATAAATTGAGTTACATCTTCTTCAGGAATAGGATGAACCGAATGAATTCTGAAGACGACCTTAGGAAATCCAGTTACACCTTGTTCGATTGTTTTTGTTTCCATCACCCAACTAACTCTTTCAATGGACCTAGAAATAACGGCTAATGAATACCAATTTAAACAGTGAAACCAAACCTCGAAGGGCCTCTCACCATGACCGCAACAGGATGAAATAGTGTAGATACCTTTTAATCCATTGAGTACCCTACATAAATCTTCACACCCTGGATCTAGATCGTGATAGGGAACTTCGGTCTGTTTCTTTTCGCCACTTTCACTACTTTTTGGATCCTTAAGGCCAAAGATTATCCACCCTAATCCAGCACCTACCGTAAAAATAACTACTAATACTATAATTCCTACCATGCATTAATATCTTCTGGTGCCCCTTCCCAATTAAGAGAGGGCCACAATTCTTTACACCACTGAACTGCTTCTTTGACTGTTTTAGGTCCTCCAGAGTCTAGCCAATAATATATATCAGCATCAGGAGAAAAGAATTCGTTCAGTTCTTGTCCTACTCGTAAATAGGCCTCTGGAGTTTTAGAGATCCATCTAGCCCAACACATTAAGAGAGTTAAATCAGGTTCTCCATTAGGGCTTGGTTGATTAAGGACTACTTCTTCTAAGAGTTCGTCTATATCTTCTTCACCTTCAAAGATCCAAGATTCAGTTATTTTCTTATAGGTTTCTGGTTCTGACTCTTTCATGTATTTAATAAACTCAGGAGACCATCCAGAAACAAAAGGAAAATAATCTAGTAGAGAGCTTTCATTTTGATAAGCCTCCAACACAAAAAGATATCCTAATTTACTTATAGAGTCCATTCCCAATAATATATCTAAGTTCTTCTCTCCCTAATCCATTATACAAAACCTTAAGGGCCTCACGAATATCAGTACTAGAGATTTTAGTTCCTTGAGTCTCGGCGGAAAAACCAGGCCGGGATATCTCTAAGACTCCGAACTCTCTTAATATCCAGTCCCCATTTTTCCAGTCCTTAATATTCCCGGCCACTTCAGGTCCGCCGATTATTAGGAACTCATTTTCTGGATATTTTTCTTTTAAGGATTGGAGTTGTTGGTAAGAGTAGTATTTACCATCGGAGTCTGGTGCAATATCTACTCGGACTGGTTTAATCTTCTTATCCTCTCGAACCAGACCCAACTTAATCATATTTATTCTCTCACTAACCTTAACTGGATCTATTGTTTTCCAGGGGTTCTTAGGGGCGGGAATAATCCAAACTTCGTCCATCCCAGCTCTTAGTCCTTGATTGGCGGCTGATATATGTCCGATGTGAAAAGGATCAAAACTACCTAATAATAATCCTATTTTCATAAGCAAAAGAGATCCCCGAAGGGACCTCATTTTTTAAAGTTCTTTCTTAGTAAATTCAAGAGCGGATCCTTTAGAAATTTCGGAAATACTTCTCTCGGTTGTTGATACACCCGAAGCTTTAAATTTCCATATGTTTCCTTCCTTATAGAAACCACCAAGAACCAGAGCCTCCTTACCATTGAATTCAGGGTTATTATCCAGTTTATATTCAGCAAAGAGCTTTTTCTGGATACCGGATTTCTGTGATTCGTAGATATTCATTGTAGCATAAGGGAGCTCATCGAACTTCTGATGTGTATAAGAGTTCAAGATAACTACCAGGTATTTGTAGTTAGCCGGTAATTTCTTGAAGTCGATAGTCATAACTTCATTGTCGTTTTTCTCGGCTTCAGCATCATCAGAGCCCCCACGATCATCACTAGAATGCCATAAAGAACTATCTCCGGCAGTTAAGTGTCCGTAGTACAGAGTATCGACGTTTTTCTTGTTTTCGTCATATACAAGAATTGAGGCATCCAAGTCAACATCCTTAAATCTTGGCTCTCCGAAACCGGTTGAAACCTTTTTAGTAATTTCTTTAGTCTCTCGGGGTCCAATCTTAAGGAATTTCTGGAGTGCGTTACCAGTATAGATGACCTGAGTTTCTTTCACTTCTTTCTCAGTTTTTCCACCTACTTGAATTCTACCCCACTTGAGGCCTACACGAACAAATTCAAGATTTTCTTCATTACCGTTAGACCCCTTTTTGGTCAGACTAATGGTTCTCTGCTTTCTAAGATTAATTACTCTTTCTTCCATTTTATATAATTTATTTAAAACGTAATCCAAATCCAGTCAGATTAGTAAGAAGATCATCATGATTTCCATTACCTTCTGCTATAAATTTAAATACACGGCCCTCAACTTTTTTAAGGGTTGCTACATGTATGAAAGTGTCACCGGAATAGTCATCGGTAAGGTCATATACAATACTTGGTACATCTTTTCCATCCTGATAGACTTTGACGGCAGCATTTTTCATCATAGAAAACTCTTGATTTCTTCCCTCAGCATCATAGATATTGGCGAAGAATCGAATTTCTGAGACTTCGGGATTAATCTTAGATACAAATACATTCATAGCTTCTCCTTCACCGCCTCCCATTTGATTATCGCCGGAATAGACCACTGCTTCTTCAGGATCACAGAGTTCATGATTAGCAGTTTCACAAATAGAATTGAAGAAAACTAAGTGATCTGGACTAAGAGCTTTCCCCTGAGAATCAAGTTCGATAACTAAAAGATCGATATCAAAATCTTCAGAAGTTTTAGTTGATCTTCGATTTTCTTCCCACTCTAAGTTTACTGTAAGTCTTCTAATTCCTTTTTCTAGGACAAGACTTCTACCTTTAGTTAAATTAATTGCTCTATCTGCCATAATTATTTAATTTCATAACACTAATAAGGAAAATAAACCGGACCATCTGTGAAAGTCTAAAAGCCTTATGTATGAATGAAAAGAAACCCAGCTCTAATGTAGTGTAGGAACCGAGAACTACTAGTGAATGAGCTGGGTATTGTTTCATTTAGAGCATATGAGTGTTGATATAGCTCTTTAAAATGAAACTCGGTTCAATTTGATTTGTAACTTCTAAAATTGTTCGCAGCAATGAATGAAGAAATTTACAAACCAGTGTCTCTTAGTGAACAGGCTATGGAAATCGCCCGGACGTAGAGTCTGGAGAATCATCCATTAAACGACAGGAGACAACCATTTAGAGCCTTTTTATACGGTAGAGAGTCAGTTGTAAGACTTCAAATCGAAGGTTAGTATTTGGTATTCTTTGAAAATGGGTGAATAATAGTAGTCCGATTTTCGAAAGTCCTCACTAAAAGGGGCAGCAGATAGATGTTAACCGCGTCTATCTGTTTTTCTTTTTCATTTTATAAGGTTATTATTGTTTCGGAAACGTGAAACCCTGAAATCCTTATATCTGGGAAAAGTTATTGCTCTCGTGGTGGAACTGGTAGACGCGAGGGACTTAAAATCCCTTGGCCAGGAATGGCCGTGCGGGTTCGATTCCCGCCGTGAGCACATCCCTTAAAAATCTTATATATAGATAAAAAGAACCAAACCTCCCCTACCCGCCAGGAGGATCTCTCGTCGTTGTCAAAGATGATGTGAAAGCTGCCGTATATTAGAGGGGTCCAATGGGGAGGTTCCAACACAAACAAAATTAACATATTCGAACTGATCACCTGAGAAGAGTAATTCTTTATTCAGGTCCAGGGAAATCATGATAAGTGACTTCATGATTTTGGTCAGAGAATGCATTTTATTAGTGTGTTTTATTATATAAAATAAAACTTAAAAAAAAATACCAAAGTAGTGTAAGTGGGCCAGCACGCATCGAAAGATGAGGAATACGTTGGAATCGTATCGAATGGTAATATATTTTTCTAGACATTAACAAATAAAATATGAAGTACACAATCACTAGAGCACTTGCAGAATTTAAGACGCTCAAGAATCGTTATCAGAAAGAGGTTGGATCAAGTATGCTCATCGGAGTTAAGGTGGGCAAAAAGATGAGAGCTCCGCATTCTAGTTATCAGCCTGAGGCATTTTCAACTCAGGCAACGAAACAGTATCAGAGCATAACTGATCTCTATAAGCGAATCTTAGAGATTAAAACTAAGATTGATCAAAGTAATTTTGTTACTAAGGTCACCATCGCTGGCAAAGAGTATACGGTTCTTGAAGCCCTAGAAATGAAGAATGTCGGTCTCGAACTTAAGAAGGATCGTCTTTCTGAACTCAAGCGACAGATGATGAAGGCCAGAACAACTTATGATGATGCACTTGATGAAAACAAGCGCCGAATCGAGAAGATGGTTTCAGAACAAACTGCTGCTGGTTCTAAGGACGCCGAGCTCGAGAAAAAAGCCGTAGATAGTATTGAAGCTATCTATAAGGTGGATTTCGTTGATCCGATAGAGCTTCAGAAAAAGATTGATGAACTCGAAGAAGACATTACTAGCTTCGAAAATGAAGTGAACTATGCATTGTCTGAATCGAACAGTACTACTTATATTGAAGTGGAAGGCTAGAGAAAGTTCTTCCTTCCTACAACATATATCCAGTAACTTTGTATCGCGTAAACAGTCAAGAAAAACGCCCTTTTAGATTTTTCAGGTTATAAAAATCATTCAGCTTATAATAAGGTATAATTAATGAACTGCAACTTCGTTGATAATTGATTTTGCACTTGTTAAAGCTCAAAGATCTAAAAATCAAAGTTTTAAATCTTTAAAGTTTATGTTTTGCATTAAACCTCAAAGACTAAAGACTAAAGATTCATCAAACCCCAGTACTAAGTTTATCTTCGCAAGAAGTAGATGGTTTGCAGTTTATCATCGACTATTTCACTCTGGGCTGTGATATATAAGTTACTGGTCCCTTGATTAATTCTTGGGACCTTTTATTTTTATGGCATTTATAAAAGATTATGCAATAGAAAGAGATACTGTCCTGAGATTTAGAATATTTCTTCCTGATGTACTCCACCTCTTAAATGAGGATATTGGAAGAGGAGATTATGAATATCTCCTTGCTAGATTCAAAGCCCGAGATTGGCAGGAAGTACAAAGAGTTTTAGGATTCTTCAAACCACCTAAAGGAACCTGTGTCGGAGTTTTAGGAATATTGACAAAAACAAAAGGATCACCAAATAAAAGATGGTTTCCTGGAGTGAGTATCTGGAAAAATACCTATAATGTTACTTTCCAATATAACCTAAAAGAAGTAAGATCTAGAGAGAAAACACAAGTATTAAGGAATCCAGAAGTTTGGTTAAGAAGATTTATATCAAATTACCTGAAAGGAAAAGATAGAATAACCACTGATCTCCATACTTATGCTGCTCTTTGGTATTGGCAGGAAGAGAAAAAGAAAAGCACTAGGAAATAAATAATCCTAGTACTTCTTTTTTTTTACTCAGTGATCATGTTAAGATAGACATAACGATTTACTGTAGACCAGAAATCATCTACTATATTAACCAAACCACTCCACATTTGATCTTCGGTTTCTTCCTTAATTCCAGAAAGAAGACCACGAAGTTGAGTTAAGAATTCACCAAAGTTAGTAGCCTCAGGAAGAACTCCCTGAATATTACCAACTTCAATTAATCCCAAGATAGCCATAGCATTCTCAGTCATATCATCCTCAAACTTTCCCAATTCATCCGAAAACTCATCTGTAATAATGTGCATCGAATGAGAAGGAGCAGACCAATGTAATTCCTTTAATCGGGTTTTATATCCTTCAAGTTTCCCGACTACTTCAATTAATTTTTGTTTATCCATATTGAAAATTTTTAAACCGGCTCAGAAAGTCTAAAAGCCTTATGTATGAATGAAAAACCAATTCCCGATATACCGAGCTTTGACGGAATTGGTTTTCATCTTTTCATTACCAAAGATGAGTGCTCGGTGATTTAACTTTATACCCAAAATAATATGGATATAAAAATTACAATTACCTCTATTATTGAGGATCTTAGATGGTCTAAACGTTCCAATACGATTAGTCCTCGAAGATTTTATCCAAATAGGTTACTTGGCAGATTTAGAGATTAGCCCAAGTCTATAAAAGAGGCGACTCAGTATCAAAAGATGCTGAGTTTCTTTTTCATTCATAAGGCATTAACGGGTGGAAAAGAGCATATCTTCAATTTGAAAACTGGACTCTGTATTAAATTGATGAAACACGTCGGAGAAAGATTGAATACCTTATTAACGAATACTAAAAAGAGGTGGTAGAGTTAAAACCATCTCTTGACTTAAACTTATTTATTTTATATGAATGAAATTATAAAAGAACAAAAAATTTCTCATTTAAAATTCCCAGAATGTATAAGAGCAAAAACGGGAATGTATTTGAATTCTATACAGAAAGAGGGAGTAAATAATAGTTTTCGAGAAGTTGTAGACAATGCTACGGATGAAGTAGGAAGTGGACATGGAGACACTATTCATGTTAGTATAAATTTAAATGGATATAACTATGTAGCAGATAATTCAGATCGAGGAATGCCAATTAGAATGAGCGAGGATATGCCTGAAAAGACACAAGCATATTTATCAATATCAGAATTGCACTCTTCTGGAAAATTTGAAGCTGGTGAGATTGGAAGGGTCGGAATTTTTGGCATAGGAAGCTCGGCGACCGCTGCATGCAGTACTACATATAACCTTTTAGTTAGAGTTACTGAAAGAAACTATAAGGGTTCTATACCTGAAGTGGAAGAAATGTGGAACACTGTGGGCCCTCGTCAAAGAAATGAGCTGTACTATATAGTTTCTACTTCTAAAGGATATAAAACTTTTGAAGGATGTCTACTTCTTAGGGATATTGAGAAAAGATTATTTAAAGGAATTAAGGGTTATACACCAATTCCAAGGGGTATGACTACTATTGTGCTCTTTAAACTTGATCCTGAGATTTTTGAAGAAACTATAACACCTGAAATTCCATATGCTAATTTAAATTACTTTCTTCTTATTCAGCAAAGATTTTTCGGAAGAAAGAAAATTAATGTTATTATAGATGGTGAACCCCTTAGATGTGAATTTAAACCCTATAAATTTGAGATTTCGGGAAAAATAACTCCTAAGGATCCTAGCAGTCCAAATAAGGAGGTTGGTGTATATCTTACTTTTGAAGCAGATCCCGAATTGAGCAAAGCAGATAAATATATGTTTGCTTCAGTTAATGGGCTTGATTCTAGAGCAGGATATCATGTTAACTTAGCTAAGACTTTATTTAAGGCAGCTCTTAAGTCCCAATATAAGGTGACTCATGAATATGCGCTTGAAGGTCTTAAATTTGGAGTTATAATTCTTGCAAATGATTGTGTTTTTAATAGTCAATCTAAAGAAACTTTGAAATCTTTAACAAAAGTAAAACTTGATGATTTTGCTCCATTAGTTAAAGAAATAGAAAAAGTTTTTAAGAAAAACAAAGATTACTGGGATGCACATGTAGAAAAAGTAAATGCTTTCTGGGATGCACATCGTAATATTGGTGCTATTGAGAAAGCTCAGAGAATGATTGATTCAGCCTCTGGAACTGGGTTTTATAAGAACAAGGCAGATATGGTTGAGGGTTTCAGTGATGCAACAATTAAAGATCGCTGGGATTGTGAACTCTATATTGTTGAAGGAAATTCACCTGCCGGATCACTAAAATCTGGACGAAAAGCATCAAGTGGGTTAAAACAGGCAGTTCTTCCTCTTAGAGGTAAAGTACTAAATGTAAGTACCATCGATGTAAATCGAGCTTTAGAAAATAAAGAAATTTCTACATTATTTAGTATTCTAGGTGTAGGTATTCAAGATAGGAATGTAACCTCCAGTGCAAAAACTTGGGAGGAAGCTCATGAGTTATTAATCAAACGTTCAAGATATGGACGTATATGTATTGCTTGTGATGCTGATGCGGATTGACTAATGACAGTCCGAAATTATAGTAATATAATTTAAAGAATCGTATTGTAGCTGGAAAATCCTGTTAAGTAGAAAGTACTAAAATTTGGTTGGTTTTAGTAAAAACCTTTCTAATAGGGACAATCAGCTTATTCTAAAAGTTAGTTTAAATAAAATGTATGATTAGGTATGATATAATGAGTTATTTACTTTATAAAAATTTAGATCAAATATTTCTACAACATAGAGATAATATTGATCCGGATATTTATAGAGTAGGTGAAATTGAATATAAAGGCATAATTAATTATTTAGTTTGGAATCCAAAAACAAATTTAATAATGGATTATTTCTTTGATGATAAGCCCGATCAAGAATGGTTTCCTTTAAACATAATATATCAAAACGTAAAAGATTCTGAAAAATATTTAATAAATAGAAATGGAGATATGATAGGATACAAAGGAGATCGTTTAAAATTACAAAAAGATGCAGTTTGGGGATATCCACAATATAAAATAAAAGGGAAATATAGAAGGTTACACATAATTTTAAGTAAATTATTTATACCAAATATATCACCAGAAACAAAAATAGTTGTAGACCATATTGATAGAAATAAAGATAATTACTCTTTGTCTAATCTTAGATGGGCAACTGTTAAAGAGAATGCTAATAATTTAACCAGAAGAAAATATTTGGGCCGAAAATTATTTAGAGCATATTTTGATAAAGAATTAACGTTGTTAGATAAAGAATACAACGATGAAGAGATGATCAAATTAAGTGGTATTGAAGGTAGACGACAAGCTTATGAATGTTCTAAAATTTCTGTAAGATTTAAAAATAGATACTGGAAAATTATAGATTTAGATTTATTAGACTATCTAATGTCTATAGATGTTACTGATATCGATGAAACACTTTGGGTAAAACATTATTCTGGGAATTATGACGTTCATCCATTAGGTTTAATTAGAATAGGAAACAGAATTTCTATGGGATCTGCTACAGGATCTAACACCCATTTAGAAAGAAAAATAAAAATTATGAAAGAAACTCGAAGAGTCCATATAATAATTGCAGAGGTCTTTTTAAATGAAAATAAGCCTATAGAAAAAGGTCTTGTGGTTGATCATATAAATACTAATTCTCTAGATAATAGAGCTGAAAATCTTAGAATATGTACTCAAAGTGAAAATATGTCTAATCCAATAACCCTAGAAAAATTATCAAAAAAAGTTATTGGACCAGATGGAACCATATATAATTCACTAACAGAGTGTGGAAACCATTTTGGGGTTACTCCAACAACTGTTATGAATTGGATAAAGAAACAACCAACTAAAAATTTTAAATACTATAACTAACTTTTAGAATGACAACGACTATCCCGAGAGGGAGTAGGGTAATAAGTCAATAATGATTACTCGAAAGATACGACATCTCAGTGAGATGAAAATATAGTCTGAACTATATGGAAACATATAGGAGTTCATCTTCTAGGAAACTAAGAAGTGAGAACCGAAATAGAATGACGAACTATTTTGAACACAATTGGGTCAACAAATAACATCACTGTTGTTATATGTTATTTGTAAGTACGCTAGATTTTTAATTGAGCATGGACTTGTATATATTAGTGTAAGTCCATTATTCGAACAAGGAGGTAAATTTTATTATCCTGGAGATCCAACTGATTCAAATGGAGTACCTGTTGGAATTAATATTAACAAATCATATAGAAGATTCAAAGGATTAACTAAAACTAGTCCTAGAATATAGAAATATATTCCGTATAATCACATTAAAAGCTGGGAACTCATGTTAGGCTCAAAATACCAAAGTGTAATAATTTTTGAGATAGTGACAATCAGCAGCGAAGAGCTTCAACGACTATCCCGAGAGGGAGTAGGGTAATAAGTCAATAATGATTACTCGAAAGATGTGACACCTAAACATTAGGGTGTAGGTGAAAATATAGTCTGAACACTGTGGAGACATAGTGGAGAAAATCTCATATTAGAAATTGACGATCTAATATAAACATAATTGTAGGATCTATTCCAAAAGAGATGATATATGATGTATTTTTTAATCCAGCAACTAGAAAACAAATACAAGTTACTCCAGAAGGCATTGACTATGCAATGTCATTAACAGAGGATATTAATATTAGAAAACAATTACTTATAAATGCAGGGATTCTTAGCAATCCTTATGAGCTTGAAGAAGATTAAATAATATGGCAAGAAGAAAAAAAGATATTACACAAGTAGATTTACCAGTTTCTACCCCAGAACAGATAGAACAAAGACCGATAGGACAAGTTGTTACTGACGCTTATCTTGATTTTGGAAATTATATAAACTGCCATAGACATCTTGCAAACTTAGATGGAGTTAAAGTATCATATAAACGACTCATTTATACATTAGCGTCACAGTTTTCACATACTTCATTTAATCACACAAATACAGCAATTGCAGCAGTAGCCTCTATCCACCCACATGGTTTGATGTCGTTCAATGAAATGTGTGCAACTTTAGTTAAATCGGGAGTATTTGAAGGTGAAGGCTCTTTTGGTTATGTTCAGATTGATGGTGTAGTAAATGAAGCTGCTAATGAACGATATACTTATATCAAGATAAGTGACCTGTATTGGGATTTGATGGGTGATCTCCTTAAGGATGTGCCGTATATGGAAAGTCCTAATGGAAACCCCGAACCAGAATATTTACCTCTCCCATTACCTCTTGGTCTTCACATGAAAACCTTAAATCAGGGTCTTGGAGTTTCGATTTCAATGATATATCCAAACTTCAGTGCTTGGTCAATGTATCAGGCTTATATCCACGACAATCCTCAACTCCTAGAACCGAATGTAGACTTAATTTTGGATCATGAGAATTCAGAGTTAGCCAGACTATGGGAAACAGGTCGAGGGAGAGTTGTATATAGTTACAAAATTTCAAGATATCATAATTCAGATACTAATATGGATGGTATATTATTTGAGACTAAAGATGGAACAGAGATTTTCACCCCTAAACTCAAGCCATTCAAGAAATTAGTAGAAGATGGTAAGGTCTATATTGAGGATATTACCGATTATGATTCTTGTAAGATGGTGATATATCGAATTCCAGGTGCAAGAGGTGTGACTATTGATGATATTGAAGCTTTATGTAGAAAGTGTTGTTTTAGTGCACAAAACTATAACCTGAATATTACTAATGGTGAGACTGCTTTCAGAATTCCATTAAAAGCTTGGATTGATTATACTTACAAGCGTTACATCGACCTTGTAGTAAAAGCCAATCAAAGAAAAATTCAGAAGACGGAATTTGATATTACAGTTCTAGAAGCAATTCCGGTTGTAGCTAACTATATCTTAAACATAAATCCAAAAGCAACGGATAAGGAGATAGAGGCTAAAACTGGTATTGGTGGCGAAGTGTTATCAACTGTCTTGGGGAAACCTATATCATATCTCCGGAAAAATTCTGATACTTCCGGACGAGTGAAAGAATTAAAAGAAAAGCTACGAGTTCTTAAGAAATTTGATCCAGTGGCTTATACAGAAGAAATTATTAAGCGTTTATGAAATATCAGATATGCAAACGAACAGACAAATCGGCTCTTCCGGTTGATTGGTATCTACTCCCTAAGGCTGAAGAAGTTTTGGGAGAAATCGATCCGTCTCTCTTGTACAATGTTCTTAAGGCAACAGAAACAGGAGACATAGAGGTTGGTACTGTTATGTATTTCCGACCCGTCAAGAAGTTCCGGAAGGATATTTTGGTATTTGAGGATCACGAAGGAAACGAATTTGGTGTATGATATATTTTGAAGGTCTGGAGTCTATTATAGAGAGTACTTATTTGCATGATACTATAGGAAATAGAGTATCGGAGGCTAGTACTTACGTTAATCCAGGGAGCACTAAATATCTAACAGGTAAGGTAGTGATTATAAATAGTCCTACCTACCCTGAAGAATCTATATCTGAACTAGTTACCAATGGATGTGAGGTAGTAGTTAGAGGAAAAGTCGGAGTAGAGGGTGTAATAATTCAACCCTATATACTACGACTTGAACTAAGGGTTATGTGGAATGGTCGAACTATTACTGACCTAAATATTCCTCTTTCTGATATTCTTCGTGATTATTCAAGTTACGACCCTGATACTGGATTTCTCTACTTTCCTAAACTGCCCCTTAATTTTCCTGGTCTTAAATGGCCTGATGGGGAATTATCATGTTTAGGTTGGGTAGCACAGCAAGTAGGAGTAAATATCAAGGAGGATACAATTTTCCGAGATTTAGATATTCTCAAAACTGGTAAAGTATCATTTAGTCGATAGAACAAGAACTATCATATTCTTTAATGGAGTATGATAGTTTTTCTTTTATAGGAAAACCATAGCCTCAAAACCTTATATATGTAATAGAAATCAGGTCCAAACTAAAGGGCTTGATTTTCGTTTTTATATTAATAACTTAAAACAGAGATTATGATGAAAAAAGATGACATTATTGGTATGACTGGCGGAATTGTGACTGTAGCATTGGTCGCAGCCGGTAGTTTTATCGTGAAGAAGGGATCAGAAAAGAAAACCCGTCGTTCACAGATTATGAAAGAATTAAAGGAGATTAAAGAAGTTATGAAGACGAAGCATTGGATGAGCAACGAGTTTAAGGAGGCCGTCTATCGTCAACAGCAACTTATGGATGAACTTCTTACTCTTTAACCCGGGGAAACCACCTCGGGACAAAACATTAACAAACAAATTTATGATAGAGGACAAACAAATTATTGTAGCTGATACCGCAGAGGAATTAGTTGCACAAGGAATGTTGTGTATTAAAAAAGATACACCAGAAGATGTAATTGTTATGGATGATTTTGTTCATGGCAATAACAGAATTTATGTGAACAGGTCGAAAGCAACGGCCTTAGATCTTCTTCATGTTATGGTTACTGGCTTAGTCCGTGAGATCAGAGATGGAGAAAGTATATCTGATAACGTCCACAAGGTTATAGACAAGTGGAAAAATACGATTAAAGATGAAAATATTAAGTTGGTTATTTAGTAGTGGTAACTCAGTGGAAGATGAGGGACCAACTAAAGAAATGATTGATCTTATTCAGAAAGTTAAAAACAAACTGTATGAAAAGTGAAAAACTACTATTGGTCCTGGGAACTATAACGCTCCTAGGACTTTTAATTCGTGAACATCGAAAGAAAAAGTGTTCAGGGATTCTTAGAGTAGGGTGGTATGAAAGAACCTCCTACCTTAGGAAAGATGTTAGTATCAAAGTTACTCCGGAAGATTTATATCCAGTGATAACTTTGGATGGACTGGATTGGAAACTAAGACATAGATTCCATCCGATTTGTTTACCAATAGGGTGGACTTCTTTAGTGATGGAAGGAACCTTAGAGGACGAAACAAAAATGGAGGCAACAATTCAAACACCTACTGGAGAAGTAAAGCAGTGGATATGGATTGAGCTTATAAGAGAAGGTTAGTTCCTTCTCTTTATTTTCCTTATATGTAGGTTATGAATAAGAAAATATTTAACAGCGCAAAAGAAAAATTAAAGAAATTAGCCATTGAATGGGGTAAGGCGGATATATACCTTGTTGGTGGCTGTGTTAGGGATTTACTTCTTGGTAATCCAGTTAAAGATATAGATCTCTGTGTGGATCTGAAGGATGGAGCTACTTTATTCTGCGAATGGTTACAAAAGATTCATACAGAGGAGTGCCACGGTTTTACTACTTTTCCCAGGTTTGGTACTTCTAAATTCGTTCTTAAGGTCATGACAAAAGAGTTAGATATCGAATGTGTTATGCCTAGAGTCGAAGCCTACAAGGACGGACCTAGAAAACCCTCTGAAGTTAAGTACACTGGAATAGCCGAAGATGCATATAGACGAGATTTTTGTTGTAATGCACTATATCAAAATATAATCACCGATGAAATCTTGGATCCGACTGGTCATGGAAAGGAAGATATAGAAAATAGGGTTCTTCGTACTCCACTTCCCGCCAAAGAAACTTTTATTGATGATCCACTAAGAATGTTGAGAGCATTCAGGTTCTCAGCACAAAAGGGGTTTAAAATTTTAGATGAGGTATTATCTGAGATTCGTGATTATCCTGAATATAGATCTTTAAGTATGGAGCGTGTACAAGACGAGTTCAATAAAATTTTAATGACTAATAATGCAGTTTCTACTATTAGAGAACTTCATCGAACTGGTCTTCTTGGATATATAATTCCTGAACTAGAAGAATCTTGGGGATTTAATCAAAATTCACACTATCATTCAATGAACTTGACGGATCATACTTTAGCAGTTTTGCAGGGGGTGATAGATAATGATGCCAATCTTCAAGTTAGATTAGCGGCACTTCTTCATGATATAGCTAAGTATAAGTGTTGGAAGAAAAAAGATAATGGAGAATTTAGTTATCATGGTCACGAATTAGAATCTTCCAAATTAGCTACTAAAATTCTAGAGAGACTTAAATACCCGAAGGAAGATATTCAGTGTATTTCCGAGATTATCAAGGAACATATGAGAATAAAATCTCTCTATAATCCGAACACTGACTCTTATACTGGATCTGCTAAAACAACAAGACGTGTAGTGAGAGACTTAGGTCCGCTTTTAAAAAGTACCCTACAGCTTATTGATGCGGATAATAAGGCTCATGCTCCTCAATATAATATGCCAGGTCAGGTTAATTCTTTCTTGGCTAAGCTTGATAGTCTCAGTGAGGTGCAGATAGTCAGAAGTTGCCCAATCTCTGGAAATTTGATTATGTCTGAATTTGGTCTAACTCCCGGACCTGCTATTAAAGAAATTAAAGATATATTCCTAGATTGGTTAGATGAAGATCCTGAAATACCTGCCGAAGAGTTAATCACCAGACTTAAGGAAATAACAGAGGGCATTTATGTGTGGGGTTGGTGGGAATCATATCGAGGTTTTTGTATCTCGGACAACGAACCAATTAAAGGAAAAAATGGCATTACTCCTTCTCCTTACCAAATCCCTATGGAGTTAGGTGATTGGGTTGGATTGAGTAAAGAAATAACTAGATATCCGGCTATTCAAGTTCCTCGTATTTATTTTATGTATCAGAAGTATAAGAAAGCCAAAGAAATATTTAATCGGGCTGCTATGGTACTAGATGAATTATTTGATATTCCAGGATTTAATGGAGTTAAGGTAAGTTTTGATAAGTACCATGATCTCTCTGGGGAAATCAGATGGGAAGATAGACGACCAGACTGGATTATATGAGGTGGTTATGGATTAGGGACATAACAGATAGAATTATTTTTGACGGCCATTTCCATAATTATATTCTGCCTGACCCTATTCCAAAAACTTTTATAGAGTGTTTTGAGTCTATGAGGATTAAAGGATTTGGTTTCTTTATTTCAGAAATTACTACTCCAGAGATTGATGGACGAACCTGGGCAGATAAAGTTATTCCAGTAATTCGTTGTTTAATTACTTCTAAGGTTGAATTTAAGATCATGTGGAGTGATAACCTAGGAATTCTGCAGAAGTATAGTCCTCCGTTATGGGATCGCTTAGAAGGACATATCGTTTATAATAAAAAGAAGAAAAATGACATTAAATTTTGAGACATACAGAAAATTAGAGCCAAATTCTCATCAATTAACTACTTATGTATGTTATCACGCTAATCCATATGTTTTCTCTGATGAACCCTGGCATGAACGAACTTATAATGCCATTAAGAAATTCGTCCCAGAGAATATAGGTAGGGTAAACATAGGGTACATACAGTTTTATCGATTTTTCAAGGCCTATTATGAAGGTAGGAATCCTGAACGCTCGAAGTATGTAGATTCATTAGGTAAACTCGCGGGTGATGAAGTAGTTAAGATAGAATTTTCTGAGGGTCTAAGAGTATATGCGTTAATAGGTGGTGGTGTACGTGGAATATACTCAAATGCCAAGAAAATCAAATTTGGTAGCATAACTAAAGGAATCGAACTACAGAAAGAACCGCGAGTATATATTATGAATCTTAAATTATATGAGCGTTATATACTCCTACCAAAACTTCACTGGCCTAAAAGAATGAAGAATTTTTTAGGATGGATGAGAAAGAAAAGTGGTCCGTTGGGTTTTTCATCTGAGTCTACCTATGAACTTTGGGAGAGAACAGAAGATCCAGAAAAATACTTAGAGAGTTTTGTTTGTGAATCTGAAAAATATTATCCTCCCAGAAACATTAAATCTATCGAGGAACTAGAATCTTATAATAAATGGCTTCTCCTAGATTTCCCTGAGATTCTTAAAAAGAAAACTAAAGGGATAAAACTTCCGATTGAATTAATAGCTCCTCTAGATGTTATTCCCATTAAGGTATCGCAGTCTGATATAGATAGATGGATACTAACAAAAAAAGCAACAAAATTAATTGAGACAATATGAAAGAATTTACAATTAGAGAATTTGTTGATTCCTTAACCAGCAAATTAGACTCTATCCACGGAAACAAGGGATTAGATGGATATTCACTTGTCGTCTGTAAAGAAGCAGTTGAAGATAAGTATGAAGTTAGTAAGATTAAAGCCATTGAAACAAAAGTAGGTGAAAGTATTTTTTCGATAGACAAAGGAGAAGGACCATTAATTGATTTCTTCTCTTCTGATCTAGTTAAAGATGAGGATGTTGAAGATCTTGGTAATGGACTATGGTGTATTAGGTTTCAGGATGGAATAAATTTTTATAGTACTAGTAGATGGTACTATGGTGATACCTATATGAATGTACGTCGGATTGTTCTTCCACCACGTAAGAAAGTCGAACCGGGAAAAGAAAGATTATATATACTGAGAGGAGATAAATGCTATAAGTTACCATTCCTTAAATACCCATCTTCTATCAAAGATCTGATGAAATGGCTCAAGAAGAAAAAGAAAACCTCATTCGACTTAAGTAGTGTTACCTTATGGAACTATAATCAGTCTATCCGAGAACAAAAATATAAATATGAATCAGATTGGAAAGAGGGCAAAGATCCAAAACTTATGGTTCCAGATATATGGAATTTCAGTTACCAACCAGTCAGAAATATTAAGACGGAAGCTGATATAATTGCATATAATGAGTGGATAAATACAGAATATAAAGCCTTTATAAAAGATGAACTAAATCCATACGTAATTAAGTCTGGCTGGAGTGATCGAATGAAAAAAGATCCTTCCAGGGTTATACCATTAACCGGACTAATAGAGATAAGAATTACTCAAACGGATATTGATCAATTCTGTAACGAATATAATAACCGATATAAAGTCGAGAGAAAATAAGAGATAGTATTAAACTATCTCTTTCTTTATTTTAATAATCATATCAAAAAGGGCATTAACTAGTCCATCCTCTGATCTGGTGTAATACAGAGTTAGTGGAGTTTTATCTGGAACTGCCCAATCTTCAAGATCGGATTTATACCAAACTTCTTCCTTATAATCACCACCAAGGAAATATCGGATTGGTCTACCCCTTTCATCTAAATATCCTGCTGTGATTTCTGATGGGAGTAGTTTAGATAATGCTTCAATACTCCAAGCCCAAACTGTATTTTCATTATCAGTTTTATTCGATCCTCCCCAAACACATAACGAAGGAATCAAATCTTCTTCTATCCACCAAAACATATCGGCGGTTTCTTTTCCTACCAAGTCTAGAAGTTTTTTAGATTGTTCAGGACTTGTTGCTATTCTATAATACTTCAGTTCTTTTACATCCATGTAGATAGTCTCCTATTTTTAATCGTTTCTTTCCAGGTTCTTGTATTTCTAATATTGATATATCTGTTGTTCCAGTACCCACCAATAAATTTTCTCCCTCAACCCTATAGATTCCGGGTTCAAGTGTCTTCTCTCCGATGATTTCTGTTTTCCAGATTTTAGTCCCATTAGTTGTCCATGCTCCTGGGTATCCTCTCACCAAGTTTCTAATTCTGTAGGCCGGTTGTTTCCAATCAATTTGTCCAGTCTCTTTGGTTATCTTAGGAGCAGGTTTTGTTTTTAGGAAAGTAGACTGTTCGAAGGGACTCAGTATATCTAGTTCCTTAAGTGTTTTACTGATAAGTCCTGAACCTAACCCTGACATTCTAAGATATAAAGATTCTAAGTTATCTTCCTCTAATATCTCTACTTTTTCTTGTAATAGTATTTTGCCAGTATCTACACCATCATCTATTAAGAAAGTAGTAAGGCCAGTTTCTGAGTAACCATAGATGAGAGCCCATTCGATTGGTGCTGCTCCGCGTAGGTCTGGAAGAAAAGCCGCATGTAAGTTAATCGTTCCTTTTTTTGGTCGGCTGAAAATATTACGTGGGAGAATTTTGAAAGCAACTACAACATATACATCTGCTTCTGGTATATCTTCTAGAGAATATGATACAGGAAGTCTAAGTTCGATGGCTTTCTTTTCTACCCACGTTGGAATTAGCCGACCTCTCTGGAACGAAGGATTGGTGGTTATAACTCTTAAGACTTTATGCTCTTGATTTATCCGTTCTAAACTAGGTACAGCAAATAGTGGAGAACCAAAAAATACAACTTTCATAATCCAAGTTCAATTAATACCGGATATATATGACGTCTAACCATAGTAGCCTCTTGAATAGTGCCCTCACGTTCAACCCGTTCTGCCTCTTGTCTGGCAGTTCTTGGAGAGGCAATCTTAGTATATCGACTACATTCCCAATCTAAGACTATCCCCAACCAATCACGTTCGTTCTTTCCCTGATAAGCTAGGTGATGACGAGAATGAGTTCTATGATATTTCTGAACTCTAGGGTAATCTTTCCACAACCACATTAACCATGGTTTCTCTATGTCGTGTAAAAGAAATCTAGGACTCCATACCCTAAGTCTCCATGCTACCCAGTTATAAGCTTTCCAATGATTAAACCAGTAATTAAAACTAGATCTATCTTTCTTCTCAAATTTCTTAAACTTCACATTTATAAGGAAAATAAAAGGAGAGGACTACCATTCACTGGCAATCACTCTCCATACGCGATCTGCATTTCATATATAAGGAATTTAGATCTTTTCTTTCCGAAGTTTCCATTTTCCCCACCACCTATCTTCTTTGGGGTCTGGATATAGACTAGCCATTTTCTTATTGGATACTAAGGTTGGCCCTAGTCTAGTAGAAATCCAAAGATATAATTTCTTTCCTTTCTTTTTATTTGGTCTATAGTAATATATCCAATATGGTTTATCTAATTCTAATAACTCTGAGACCTTTTTCTTCAGCCATGAACTTAGCTTCTTGAAAAGTTTCATATACCTTAGCTTGTTTTAGATTTGAGTTAAATCCTCCTTCCTTATTATCCCAGTACAGTCTTTTTCCCTTGCGCTTGTTTCCGGAATACTTATATATTACATACCCTCTTTTATTTTTATAAATATCCCAATTCTCTTTAATTCTATCTTTATTTGTTAGGATTGTCTTTAGACTAGATCGTTTCTTTGTTTCACCGAGATACTTGGGAAGATTCCAAATAGTAAATGGCCAAAACACTGATAAAATCACAGAAGTAGTTAGATCATGTCCATCTGTATCATTTTTCCAAGTTTGTATACCCTGAACTCCATACTCTGTACAGATAGCTAGGAGATACAGGAATCTATACGTATACTCTAAAGCATATACCAAAAAATTTAATGCTGCTATTCCAACGTATAATACTATTATCACACAAATAAGGCTCTTGACTTTAAAGAAACGCGCTTGAGAGAGGCTTAGGTTCTTATTGATGTACATTAAACTCGAGTAAATATGAAAACAAGAAATGAAATTTTAAAAGAAAGGTATGGTTTTAATAAAGCCAGTTATGATTACATTCCCAAGGGTGCTGAGATAATGAAAAATATCGGCCAAACTGTTATCTTTGTAGATCATAAAAAAAATCAGAACGGTGAATGGGATGCTGATTTTAAAACTGTAATTTTAACTTCTCTGAGTGACTATGATCCAGTAACGATGACTTATCTAGCTAAGTATAAGGAGAAGATTGAGGATACGGAGGAAAAAGAATTTAGAATGATTCCAGAAGGTTACAGCTTTGGAAATCCGGAAGAAACTGGATTTATGTATAGATTCCTTCCTTATTCTCTACACTGTAAGTTAGTTGAGGATGAATTATTCTATACTCGCCTCTCTCAGCTATATAAGGAACGAGATACTTTAGAAATAGATCAGCTCTATGGGCTTGCTACCAGTAAAGATAAGGAGGCAACTCTTAAGTATTCTCGACATCTTGCCGCAGTAATTAAATTAGATGATGAAGGAGAGCCCAATCCTGATAATATCCTTTACTTCCGACTTCATGGCTTTGGACTTAAACACCGAAATGGAAATAAATATGCCATGATGGTCGAAGACTCTGAAGGAAATAAACATCGCCTCTTAGTAGATTCAAATCAAAAGGAGTATGAATTTGAGAATGTTGGAACTATGAAAATTATTGATCTTATTTCATGATTGACTTAACAGGCTTCGAACATCTAAAGGATTATTATCAGTATATACTCCAGGTTTTACCACAGGAGAATGGTATTAGAGTTAGATTTCTTAAGACCCCAGAGACACTTAAATTTTGTCTGGAAGATTCTTGGAAATTAAATTTTGGACAATCTCTAACATACCTAACCATAGAATATGATGGAATTCAAAGTTGTTATCGAGGCCTGTTTTACTCTAATATCAAGGTTATCGGAAATAAACGAAGAAGTTATATTGAGGTAACTTACATAGCTAGTGAATGGCGTCACGAAAAACTCAATTCCTTATATTAGGATATGAAACTGTATTCAATGAAGTATGTACTAATTCTGAAAGAACCTGGAAAAGATGCTCGAATCGTGTGGACAGGAACCAAAAAAGAGTGTGAAAAGAAAAAACTCGATCTTAGCTTCGACTATAATACAGAGTGGTTGGTGGTCGAAGAAAAAGAACAAGATGTTAAAGAACTTAAACTCTCTATTTCTGGATTCTTAGGATTCACGTTCATGTGCGGATTAATGTATATATACTGGATCAAGAATGGAAAGAAAATATATATTAGTGATTAATGACCCAAACCAAGGTAAATATTGTTATCGAGGGGAAGGGACTAGAGGACAGATTCAGAAAGATATAAGGCAGCAAGGAGATAAGAAAATGGAAGTTATACCTGTAGTTGGGAAAAGACTTATTACTGGTAGTTTTTTTACTGGTGTTATAGTTGGTGTATCTATGCTTGGGATTGGTTGGTATATCAAGAAAAAGTTAGATAAAATGGTTCAACTCTGTGAATACAATGAAGAAGATGAAAAAAATTAAATATCTTATTAGTGTTGAAGGCGATACTGAGGGCTACAGTATTAGAAAATTGAATCAAACCGAATACAACTTGATAAAAAGTATCTTTGAAGAAACAGCCTCTGAGTATGTAGGTTGTTGGATAGAAGAAATACCTAAAGTTGAAGAAGTCATTAAGAGGTGGCATGAGTATAAAGAGGATAATTCAATTTATAATGAATGGGCTAACTTTCGTGACACATACTATGACGGTGTTTGGAGCAATGTAATGTCCGATCTTCTTGAACAATATATAGTTAAAGGTAATGAACACGCATTCGACGAAACCCGGATGTAGCTGTCAAGTTTCTGGTTGTGCAGCTTGGATAATAATAGGTTTCTTAGTGTGGTGTGTTATTTATACATTACGCTCACTATAAAACTAGATTCCCTTATTTATGTAGGGGAATCTTTATTTAACCTACATGAACTATGAGAAAAGAACTAAAAGAAAAATTATTAAACGAATTATGCTGGAGACTTAATACTAACCTTAAGGGTATATTAATTCCAGGTGGTGAAGGTGATGGAATAGAGCAAGAGGTTACTTTAGTTGGGGTAGATCTATCGAAAAGTGAACCCTTCCTGCAGATTAGAGTCCCGGGATTTAAATCTCCATGGACTTGCTCTATCGAACAATTTATACCAATTCTTAGACCACTCAATAGTATATACGAAGAAATTGAACCTGGAATAATACCTTGGTTAGAAAAATGGAAACTTGATAGCTATAAGTCTTGGAAAAAGATTAGACCAGACGAAGATCCCAAAATGCCAGAAATAATTTCATATACTTTCGAACCGCCTAGATCCTATAGTCAATGGAGAGGCGTTGAACTAAAAGTAAAATTTGATGGGCATGATCATGTAACTTCCTGTATGTCAACCGCTACTTTTGATGATATGATATCTATGGAAGTAGCTAAAAAGCACTACATAGATATTAATGATTTGATTACAGATGGATTAGCCCAAGAATGGAAATAGAAGCTTGGTGGAAAGTACATCATTGTCAAGATAGTGAGAGCAGTATTGAATACCTGTATCTCAGAAATCCAATAAATAATACTTGGCACCTTATAAAAATGATAACCCGAATAAGTAATAAACGAGGAAGAAAGCAATTTATATATAATCGTTTTAGGTTAGGAACGATATTTTCATTGGAGCATAGTTCCAGATTAACTGCTAAAGGACTAATTAGAGTACATATTAGTATAAAAGACTTAGATCCTATGGTTACTAATTATATTTCCGGATTTGAAAGATGGAAAAGTTTGAAGCTTTATTAGATCATTTTGCATATAATCCTTATGTTTTGAGAGAAGGATGTCCAAGTCCTATTTCAATGGCAGATCTCCTACACATCGAAGATTGGAATGTTAGACTTATTCTATACCCAAATCTGGAGCCATTTCTTATACCTGGAACACTAGAAGAAGCAGTTGGTTATATTAGATCACTCAAACAATCTCATATCGACTATTCTGGACTTATTGAAAAAGGAATAGCCGTTAGTGTTGAGGAGCTAGGAAAAGATCCATATGCTGTACTTGCTTCGTAGTTTTGGTCGGGGAGGAAGGAGTTGGCTTAAGGTTGGATATACCGGTGACTTAAAGAAAAGAGAGCGTTCTTATCTCACCGAAAATCCTGGACACGAACTTATAGGAACACGGAGAGGAGATCTAACCGAAGAGACGAGAACGCACTTATACTTATCGGCGTGTAGATTAAAGGCGGGATTCTTGGAAGAATGGTTTATAGACTGTCCAGAAACTATATATAGATTTCATCACTCTATAGGAAAGATGAATAGGTGGATATGGAAAGAACGGAACTTCTTATTTACCGCCTTTGATTTTTCACGCCGAACTCCTAAGGTGCGTATATATGAAGATCTAAGATTTCAACATCGATACGAAAACTTAGGAACCTTATTAGTAGACAAAGAATGGAAATCCTGGAATCTAAAGAAAGAAATAGAAGCAAGGAAGAAACTAATAGAAGATGGATACCTGTAAGTGTCCGAAGAATTAAAGATATATCCTATCTCTATTTATATGAAGTCCAAGTAAAAGACGTTGAATATCGGTGTCCTGCATTTAAATTCAGGGGATCAGTGTCTTTTAGAAAACGGGGTTGGACTAAAAAAGTATTTGGCTGTTCTTGGGGATACCAAGGGTATGATGAATTTTTCTATATAACTCCAGAAGAATTAAGAATAATATCGGAAGGTACTAATTTTGAATGGGTAAATGATAGCATATCGCGGAAAACTTAGAATCAAAGAAAGTCCAGATTATAGAAAGATCCTATGTGCTTGTGTAGTTCTACCGATGACTAAAGAAATAATAGATAGATATGAGTTTAAGGATAAAAACTGTTTAGTCATAGGAATTCCAAGACAACGAGGACATAAGTATATAAGTGTCAAGAGATCTATCGAAAAGCTCGGGTACCCTTGGATGAAATTTATAAAGGTTGATCCGGAGGTTTTAGAAAAAATATATCAGATCGAAGTAACCAGAGAGGATATATGGAGATGGACTTTCTGGGAGCAACGTAAGGATCGTTCACTTTTAATTAAAACTGTAATTGAAAATCTGGTATAGTAGTATAATAGATCCTAGTAATAATTACGTAAACATAGCCCTCCTCGTCCCGAAAGGTAGTAGGTATAATGTCTATGCAGAAGTTCAGGGTCAGATTCCGAAGGGCAAGAAAAAGAAAACTACTTGGATATCACATTTCAGATATTTATCGGAAACCTTGACCAAAAAATTAATCCCAACCACGGAGGATGTTGGTAGTACGTGGTGGGAATTAGATGTCCCGGAAAATATAGTTTCAGGATTAATAAAAGAAAGAGTAACCTAAATTAATAGGCTACTCTCTTTTTTTTTTTAGGCTACCATTATTTCTCGGCTAGCTGATTTTGTTTTAGGCAGAGTGATAATTAGGATTCCATCTTCCACCTTAGCTGTTATTCCCTCGTTATCTATGTCGGCCGGAAGACTAAGACGCGTATTAATATTATCTCTCCAAAATTCTTCCCTCAACATATCTCTTTTATCCGCGTCTTCATTAACGGCCGTCTTAATTACGAGGGTATTAGGTTCAACCTTAACTGATATATCTTCTTTCTTAAGCCCGGTTGCTCTAAAACTAATTCTAACTTCGTCCTCAGTAGATTCAATATTCATAGGACAATAATAACTAAATCTAAACATAATACTTTTTTTAATATTAGTCCCTTCAATTCTAGGGGTTACATTAAGTATTGTGCAATTTACGTGCCGGACCTGCTAATACTGTCATTATGTCTGATTTAACTGACATATTGGCGTTAACGAAGTCTAAGGTAGTTTCTCGGAGGGCATCAATTAAATCTGGATCAACACCTCTTGCATCTTTTATCCAAGGAACATACATAGCGAATTCTAGAGCGGAATCAGTTACAGAATAAAACCAGGCGTCTTCTACCATCACCCATATCCACCACTGCCCTTCTTCCCTCAACCAATTCCGATACTTAAGTGCTATAGTATGGTTTTTGAGCGGTGACAGACTAAAATCTTCAGCTAATCTATCTAAGTCATTCATTATTAAGTTCATACATATATAAGGTTATTTCCTTATATTAGATATGAGTTTGGATTTAACAATTAGTACAAAGAAGAAATACAGGAAAACGGGAACAGGAATTTGGGTAAGAGATGGAGGGATGACGAGAGAAATAACCTCACTCGAAGAAGCTAGATCCCGTTTTCCAGGTAAGGACATCAAGCTTAATACCTACGAAACCGATGAATTCTGGACTGGTAACATGACTCATAATCTGGGGAAAATGGCCGGGCATGTGAATACTACTGATGGGCTTACTTTATATGACTTGTTATGGGAACCGGCCGAACATGGATTCTCGGTAGTCAATCAAGAATGGATGGAAGGTATTATGTTGGGATATCTCGAAGTTAGAAAGAGAAAAGAGGAGTTACTCAAGTATAATCCACCTAATGGCTGGGGTTCTTATGAAGTTCTTTTAGGATTTATGTCAGATTTAGTCAGGGCATTAACACAAGTAGATTTAGAAAATGAAACTTATAAAATATATTCTAGCGTATAAACACACTAGACACGAGCTCAAAGTAGAATATATAAAATACCTTGAACAATATGAAAATCTGATTAATGGTGTTCGAAGAAAGAAACAAGCGGGATCAAATCTTATTAAAGATATTAAAAATCTATTAAATTGTTACCCGTATGATTTTCCAGTAGACGAGGGAGGAGTATTATTAGATTTTGTTAAAAGTAAAGAAATAGATGAAATCTATCTTTTTGGACTAGAAAATAAGTTAAAGAGATACAAGAAAGTTATTAAGTCTAACAATCCCGAGTCTTATAAAATAAATATCGATAAAATTAAAAAAGATATAGGAGAGTTATGGTCATCAGAGAATTAATTACTGCATTTAAAAGAGCGTACGTCGAGGTTAATAAAGAAAAACTAGACGTAGAAGAAAATCTGAAGAAAGTTAAAAATCTTCTTAGAGCTTATAAACGAAGAAATAACGTTCTTAAGAGTACGGAGGAAGGTCTTAGAATATTAGCAGCTGATTATCCGGAAGGTGAAGACTTGGAAACGATAAGAAAAGCCCAGGTTGTTGTTTATGAGATAAAACATAGAATTGGAAAGACAATAATACCCGGACTAACTAAAAGTCTCGAAGAGCTTGGTGAACTACAAAAAGAGTATTCCAGTCCTGAAGACTATGGAGTTATTAAAAGAAAAGCCAATGAAATTTATGATAAATACAGAGGCTACATGATGTAAAAGATAAAAGAAGAGTATATTTATGTTACTCTTCTTTTTTTTGTTATTCTTCCGGAAAATGGTGAGGTCTACGTGAAGGTCTCATATCCATAACTTCCGAAATAGTTTTGTTTAGTCCAGCACCAAATATAAAGGCGCTATCACATAAGAGAAACCATCCGAGATCATTTAGGTCTGTATCAACTTTTCCATCATAGAATAAGTCATATATTAATATTATAGCTATCGCAAAACCAATTAATGCACCTATGATAACCGCTTAATACCAGACCAAAAGACTTAGAACTATCGCCGGTATTTGATTTAATTAATGACTTGAAGTACCTGAACATTTCTTATACTCCCTCCTAACGAGCTCTACCGGATCGTCTATTTCCTCAGCTTCCGACCAATCATAATCTTCTGCTTCTCGGATGATTTTTGAATTATATATATTCTTTTCCATATTGTATAAAAAAGAGGAGCCTTAGTGCTTCTCTCAGGGATAAGGCTATCAAGGCTTATGAAGAGCAAAACCTTATATTTGATGAAAACAATTAGATTATGTAAGAATATATATCCTGATTTTGATAATATAGATGAAGAGGAATTAGAGAGATTCTTAGGGATATTAAAACTTAAACTAGATTATCTTCTAGATGATGGAATAATGATAACTTATCCAGAAGAAGATTTAGAACCTTATCAAGTAGGACTTGATTCAATATACCTAAGAAATACAACTACAAAAGATCCAGTCTTACATGTCTATGAGAGTTTTGATTTTATAGAGTTAGTTAATATTAAAGCAAACAAAACTTTTAAAATTGCAATACAGGAAGATATATTATGACAGAATGGAATGAAATAACACAAGAGTTTTTCTTATCTGATATATTTTCTAAGTACTGGAATAACGATAGTTCTACTATTAATAAAGTACTAGAAATACAAAATCCGGGTCACTTAATCAAAGGAAATCACAATTTTAGAGTTTTCTTTGGCGCGGGAATAAAGCCTACTGACTGGAGAATCTGGAATGATCATTATTTTAAATTAATTGATCATCTCAAAAGTATGGGCCCAAGTGAACTAGTAGATAGTTTCATGAAAGAAAATACTCGACTAGGGATGTGTAGTTATGAAGATGGACCTAGAATAATAGTTTTCGGGTCTGAAAATCATTACAAATTAATAATGGGTAGCTGTTTTGGTCTTTGTCAAACAGAAATGTCAATGCCGCTAAACCTATATTATTATCCCGGCGGTGTCTATAATCCTGAAGGGCCTATCGAAGGGAGATTAATTAGAGTTAGGGTTTTCGAATTAGAAGAATGGACAGCTATGACAAATGAGTATATCTCCTCAAGGTTTAAACTTCCTAAAAAATATTGGAAAAATGATAAAAATTTTACTCCGGTTGTGGAAGGCTAAAAACCTTATATATGTAGAACATATAGAACGGAACAAAATATACCGTCCTGTAAGTTTGTTTGGGGGCATTCGGGCATTGAACAAATCCGATGCCCTTTTTTAACCGTCTCAGAAAGGCTGAAAACCTTATATATGTAGGAGAAATAGACTCCTAATAAAACTAGGAGGAAAACTGAAATTACTACCCAGAATAGAATTTCGGGTTTCTCTTATAACCATGAAAAATTCCAATATTTTTCAAAATAAAGAAACAAAAGGAGGGTGTAAGGCCCTCGATGTAGAACAAAATAAAACAAACTTTACAGAAATGAAAAAGGTAAATGTTAATTGCTTCGAGAATACGGAGCGAAAAGAGATGAACAACGGCCGTGGTGCCGAAGTAAAGAATCAAGATGCTGGAATCGTATCTAAGATCCAGCCAAAGAAGATTGCTACCGGTGCAGTGATTCTGCTCGGAGCATGCGCTGCTATTTATGGCGGCAAGAAGTTATACGGTTACCTGAAGGGCAAGTTCACCAAGACTGCTCCCGCCGAGGATGATTCCGATTTCGAGGATCCAGATGCGCAGCTGAAAGATGAGTAGGTAATCGTTTCCCGAGGGGACACATTCGTAAGTGTCTCCTCCTTTATATTTAATAAAAAAATAAATAGTACGCAATGTACTATTTTTCTTTTTCTACTAAAGATCCCCATTTCTCTAAGAAGTCTTTTATTATTTCAGGGGTTTGATCTGGAACTAGATTCAAAAGATCAGAATATATTATGCTTTTCCTTAGATAAGATGCATCTAACATTTCAGAGCGATAACTTCTTCTAACAATTCGTTCACTTAGTCTCAGAAACCTAATAGGATTATGTATCTTTTTATGTCCTTGAGTAGTTCTTTGGCAGATAATAGCATTTGATGAGAGATTTATTACACTATACTGCTTAGCTAACTCTGCTGGAACGTACTCTATTGGAAAAGTAACTACCAATCCTATAAGTCTACCGCCTGGAATTATTAAATCTTTAAACTGGACTCTGCATTTCATAGTATAATTCATTAAGCCGAACAAAACTCCAGTCAGCAAATCTACTCATGGGATTTTCATATCTACCTATAGAGTCCTTATCAAATTCTCCATTTAATAATCTTCTTCTAATCTTTTCAATAGTTATTTTCTTATTATTTCCTGCTTTAAAAATAAGTCTTAACAGATCTATTTTCTCAGTACCATTAAGAAAAATTACTAGAACTACTCTAATCCTATTTTCTTGATCCCAAACTAAATAATCTAAGATTCTGACTTGCATATATAATCTCTTAAATCCCAATTATTCATCATATTAGGATTCCAAGTACCACATTTGATATAAACATTCCTCAAGTCATTTTCATCTAACTTAAATTCTCTGCCCTCATCTATAACTCGAAGCATATTAAGTGTATCAACATTACTCTCGAAGAAATCATAATTAATGTTTTCATTCTTTCCGATAAGACCTATTCCATACGGTCTCCCAGAATCAAGAAAAAGATAAATAGGATTATGAATTTTCTTTTTACCGTGATATTCTAAGATATATAGGTTTAAGTCAAATTCATTAAGTGGATTATTATTCGGAACGTTATCAAATATAACTCTTATCTCTATTTTTCGGCAAATAGTTTCAGAAAAAGAAATAGAAGGGTCTTGTTTATACATTACATCATAGAAATAAGCCTTATACTTCATAATAATGAGAGTTTACTATTATGTGACGTTCTTTCCCGGAGTCATCCCTAATAATTATATAGTCATCTCCAGCATCATACCCATATCCTATCACTACACCACTTATGTGTTCTATTTCTGAATATATGCGTTTTCCAAAGTATTCAGGAATTCTTTTATCAGTATTAGTTAAAGAAGAGAAAGAACTATCCATACCCGGGAGAATGAAATTAGGATTAAGAAGATCTCTAGGGTCATCAATTATTGTATAAGGTCCGAAATATTCTGAATTTGGTCCCATTTTATCATATTCGATATCTAATTCTCTAAATTCTTCCTCGGATGCATCTCTCTCAACAAATTCACGCCTCTTTTTCCAATATTCTCCCTCGCGTTTCCACCATCTATTCCATCGTTCTACATATCTATTATAATTTTCTGTTTTCACACTCATAAGGCGTTTAAGTCCTTATAAACGATGGAAATAAGAAATTTAATATTTATAGGAGATATACATGGTGAACTTAGAGAGTTAGTATGGAATGCTACCTCTAAATATGAACTCTCCAACTCTGACCTTGTAGTTCTTGGTGATTTTGGTGTCGGATTTGATAAAGGTTTTGATAACCTATATGCCAGAGTAGCTCCAAAACTTGAAAAAGCAGATCTTCATATCTATACCTTACGTGGAAATCATGATGATCCCTCGTGGTTTGATGGTTCTAAGGAGGGATTATATCCAAGAGTTAGCTTCCTCCAAGATCATCACGTTTATGAGATTGCTGGAAAAAAGTGTTATATAATTGGTGGAGCAGGCAGTACGGATATCAGCTGGAGACTTAAAGAGAAAAAGAAAGTTTGGTGGGAAGATGAATATGTAAAAGAACTACCCATTAAAGATCTCCCAGGGAAAGTAGATATTATTCTATCTCACGAAGCACCACTAGCTTTTGAACCAGTTATATCTAGATTTTCCGAGACACCAGAATGGCAATATGAGAAAATTCTGGCTGGCCGAACATATCTTAGCCAAGTTCTTCAAGAGATTACTACAGAATATTGGTATTATGGTCATTATCATAACCATTTCTCAGGATCTTATGGACAGGTAATTTATAGAGGATTAGGAATTATGGAATTTTATGAGCACCATTAGTAGTTTAAGATCAGCGGACGGAACAACATATGCAATTCGAGCAACAGAAGTAGACCAAAAAGCTATTCTCAAAGCTTTATTAGAAGATCCCACTCAAGAAGCTATTGAACTAGCTAAAGGTTATCTTGCTCAATGTCTGGAAGAAGCACTAAAAGATAATGGTAACCAAGTCTTTGAGAAAATAATCTGGAAGAAAGATGAAGAGATAAATAGTCTTTTATATCGAGTTAATCAATTGGAACAAGAGCTACAAAGAATCAAAGATGAGTATGAGGCTTATAAATACGAACAATCCCAGAAAACCGTTGATCTTGATTGGATTCGAAGTCTCGTAGTATATGAGGGTAGCTATGAACAAATAGAATGGTTTAAAAGACTAATGGAACGATACGAGAGAGATAACCAGAAACCTTATAATTGATGATAAAACGTAGAGATGCTTTAAATCGTGTATGGAATAGAAAATACGGTTATACTAAAGACCTGAAACAGTCAATAGGTGAGCATTGGTTCAAGGTTTTTAAAAATTCGGGACTTATTTATCAGGGAATTAATCATCCAGAGGTTTGGAGAATAACTGATAAGGGTCGCCGAAGATGTAATGCTCTATTTGGAAAGGGAGCTAGATTTATTCGTATAATTTCATGGACACTAAGGAAATTAGGATTATTCGAATATTAGATGGATCTCTATATTTCCCATCCAAAAGTAATAAAATAGGAGGAGCAATGAGTAAAATCATTCTCCTTTTAACTCCTACTTTTGCTATGAGGTGGATAATAGGAAGAAATAAAAAACCAACAATGGAATGGTTCGAGAGAATAACTAAAAAAGAAGATTTTCTATTTGTTAGTTTTCCTAGTACTGTTTTCAAAGATTCTAAAATAAAAATACTCTGGACGATTAAAATTCCGGAAAAGCTATATAATAGGATAATAGCTTATGATAAGAAAAATTAAAACAGAAAATCTAGTATCAGAAGGAGAACATATAATTAACCTCCTTCCACAACCAATGTCTATGGTTATAGGTCCTACCCGAGATAATTATGATGAATGGTATGGTACGGGCGAAGATATTAAACTTATCAACCATCTTCTTTATTGCTATACTAAAGAATACGGTTGGGATCCTACTGAAGTACTAAGATATAAAAGGATAGAAGATGAGTATACCTCAATTGAATTTATCATAGAATTAGAAAAGAAGATGTATTATTATCAAAATGTCTTCTATGGTAACATCCTTTTCTCCGAATCTCTAAAAACAGAAGATGGATTTGTGTTTATGAGAGATCAAGAGAATCCAGAATTTATAGTTTCGGAAGGACTTAAAAAACAAAGATTCTATGATAGCTACATAAGATCAGTAGGTAATTTTAGAACAATAGTTGGTACTTTATTTACTGAAGAAGGCGCTAAAATATTAAAAGACCTACAAGGAACTATAGTTGATGTTGATAAACCATTAATAGACTCTTTCGGTAGATTTGTTGGAAATGATCTATCTTATTATATTGAAGAGTATAATAGATTATTTGAGATAGATACCAAAAGCCTATTACTTAAGATGATGGAATCTTTTGGCTTTGATGAATATACTGGAATAACTAAAGATAATAGCTATTTAATAAAAGATGGAAAATATAAAATGGAGATGGGACTGGTTGGGACAGGACTAAAAAATCTAATTAGAATATTTCCTCTTTTATATGTAGCCAGAAAAGATGGTAGACTCATTGTTATTAAAGATTTAGATAATGGCCTACACGTCAAATTAACCCAGGCTCTATTAGATTGGTTTAATAAAGGAAAAGGAAGATTAGTAACACGTCTTGGAAATTATGAAGACTATAGAGGAATTACTAATGGAAAGCACCTGGGTACAAATTGATACCAGAACTTATAGAATAACCGCATCACAAGAACCATATATACTACCAGAAGGAGAAAATCCAGGAGAAAATAACATCCTTCAATTATCAGAGGTCCACAATTTTATTGAGAACCTTAAACAACGTAGTAATGGTCCAATCCTAAATTCTCCAAGACATCCAGGTTGGGGTTTGAAATATATAAATCTAATACGATCTGGACAAACTGAATTTAGAGTATTTGATCGAAACTTTCAACCCATCGATTTAAATAAAGAAAAAGAAGAATAGAGAATAAACTCTATTCTTTTATTTTTCTAATTAACCATTTTCCAAAATTTTTCCATATACTTTGACTATTATCTCATTTTCTTTCTTACCCACAGATTCTTGATGCTTGTCTAGTTCTTCGGTAGATCTCCAGTTATAAGGATTTCCATTCCAATATTTCTTGCCTGGACCTGTGTAACTAAGTTCATAGGTTAAACCACGATCGGAATCATGAACAGAGAATCTATGTATCATTTCAGTCGGATCCCAGTCATATATAGGTTTCCATCTACGATCCGATTTATACATGTAATACCCTTTCTTCGCATCATACTTTATTTTTGGGCGTATATGTTTTCTAGCCCAAGTTTTCCACGTCCACCCTAAGCCCAACAATCCGAGGCAGATACTATAGAACCATAATCCCATAATTTATCAATAATTTTATCTTTTGTAACTAAGTTAGTTTCATTAATAGCACTAAGGAAGAATAGGAGATCTCGTTTTCTAATTTCTTTAACCTCAGACTCATGATCTCCCCAGTAATTTCCATCATCTTCTTCAATCCTGACAACCGAGAAATCGATTTTCTTTGGATCTATAATTAATCCAAATCCAGTATCCCCAGAAATTCTAATTAACACAAGATATCTTTTCTTGTTAGTCCACTGTGCCCATGAAGCAAACTCTAGGGTATTATCAGTAGCTAGGTAATTCTGAATAAACTGTCCTCGTTCTGGCACATCATTCCAAGCCTCATAGAATACACCTGGGTAATCTCCATACACATGATATATCCAGGAAATAACTTCAGAAACTAAAATACACTCATCCGAAGAAATATCTACCGAAGCACAACAATTCCCTGGTCCCCAACTAGAATGAAAAGAGTGTATCGTCATTTAGCCACATAGGATCTAGTTTCGGGTATATAAACGTTAGTAATTCCATTCCACTCTAAGGCAGGCGAATAGCTTGGGTAATCATTTCCTTTCGCAACATCATTAAAGATATTGAGAGGTCGTAGGTTATCTAAATTAGGAGGAAGGGAGGGATTAATAATATCAACTACCCAACCATATTCGTTTTTCTGGGCAAATAGGTCTTTTCTAATTATAGCACCAGCTCTATCTAACCTAAACATCTCCGAACTTATTCCCTCAACTGGTTTAGCCTTTTCCCACATTAAGTCAATTGTTTCTTGTGGTAGACCCTTAGAAAACTTAAGATCTGAAGCTTTTCCATCCATACAAAAAATAAGATGATTCATAGTACTGAGCGACATTTTATCGGGATATTCTTTGGATATTTTAACTCCCAGAACTTTGAAAATAGTGTTAAGCTCTGATACCTTGGAAATTCTGGCCAACCCTATCTTCCCTGCCGGACTACGATGATATCCAGAAAGAAGTTTAGTTTCGGTGTTCCAAGAAAAGGCTGAGAAAAACTCCGAGCCGCCTAAGTCACCATCACTCCAATCCATTGCTTCACCGTTCGGCAACCATCCGTACTTTTCTAAATATTTTTTACTTAATTCTAACATAACATATATAAGGCAGTTGAGAGCTTCTGACTGTGAATATCCACCAAGTTAGTTTTATCTTTTGTAGATTAGAATATCGGAGATTTTTATAAGGACAAAAGAAAATTTATCTTGGGTCGCCCACCTAGCCCCTCCTCACTTCGTTCGTCGTTGCCCGACCCAAGACTCTGTTCAGGAGACCTGAACAAGAGGATATCATTATCTCTCCTGAGGTTTTAACCGAAGGGAGAGACATAATCAGGGGACCTCTAAGGGACCCTGATATGATTATTAAAAGTAGTGAGGGCTTGTCCCGAACGTTAATTATATAATAAAAGGATAGTATTTTAACATTTTTTTTCTTCCGACATTTCTATATAGAGTCTACAAGATTTTGGTCTAAAATTGTTAAACTTTAGACTTCATCATTATTTTTGTCATTTTTATTTTATATAGGGTCTACAAGATTTTGGTCTAAAATTAATGAAATGCTCTTCTGAAGGTCTGAATACCTTAAGGATGAGATAAGAAGAAACTCTCAACTGCAAGAGTTTTTAGTTAATATAAAAATGAAATAAATAATTATGAATAAGCAAAGCTTGATTGTACCAAAAAGAATAAGGTACATTAGTGATTGGAAAGGATATAGTTTGAGAGATTATACCTTTCCTCATATTTTAAACAAAACCCTCACAGGATGTGGTTTCACTGAATATTGTATCAGAAATGATCAAAATCTAGTATTGGTATCTCCCCGTAGATTTCTCTTAGAGAATAAGGAAGATCAACATCAAGGGGAGATTTTCTATGCTAGAAATGATACAGAATCTCAGATCAATTTTGAGGTGGACGTATTATCAACATCTAAAGACAATTCCACCAAGAAAACTCCGACTGATCCTTCTATAATAGCTAAGGGAATTTTAGAGTTTAAGCATAGGGTTTTTGAATATTGTACTAGTTGTGCAATTAGGAAAAAACCATTCAAGATATTAGTTACCTATGATTCTTTCCGTCATGTCAAAGAAGTATTAGCTGAGATGGGAATCTTAATGGAAACTCAGATTGTAGTAGACGAATTCCAATCGATTTTCATTGATTCACGCTTCAAATCTCATACAGAACTTGAACTTGTTAATCAACTTTTAGGCCTTAATAGAGTGTGTTTTGTCTCAGCCACTCCAATGTTAGATGAATACTTAGATCGACTAGATGAATTCAAAAATCTACCGTACCTGGAATTAGATTGGAAGACAGAAGAGCCAGGGAGAGTAAAATCTCCTAGACTTGAAGTTAAATTTACTGTTAGAAGTCTTAATGAGGAAATTACTCACGTTATTCAATCTTACCTTAAGGGAAATTATGATATGAGGATGTTTCAAAATGAAGACGGTACTTATCATGAGGTTGTTTCTAATCAAGGCGTATTCTTCATGAATTCAGTGAAAGGAATTTGTCAGGCTATTCGGAGTAATTTATTGACTATAGATCAATGTAATATTCTATGTGCTAAGACTGACGAAAATGAAAAGAAAATTAGAGCAGCATTTAATGAAGTTCTAAAACGAAAAGAACTTCCTAAGTTAGATAAGGTAACGTATCCAAGAGTTATAGGCAGAATACCTAAGAAAGGTGAGCCCCATAAGATGTTTACTTTTTGTACAAGAACAGTTTATCTTGGAGCTGACTTTTATTCAACCTGTGCTAGGACTTTCATCTTCAGTGATAGTAATATAGACTGTTTAAGTGTTGATATTTCGATGGACCTAGAACAAATTCTAGGTCGTCAGAGATTAGATGAAAATCCATGGAAAGATTCTGCTTCACTATTTGTTAAAACTACGTCATTAAAAAATCGATTAACTAAGGAAGATTTTGATAGACAACTTGATAAAAAGATATTAAATAGTCAAGATCTCTTAGATATATACAGAGATGCTGACCCTACCAAGAGGCATACGTTAGCTAAAGCATATCAGGATAGAGCAAAGATGATGAGTTATAAAGATGATTATGTTGCCGTTAATCATCATGCTGGATCCGATCTTCTGCCTGTATTCAATAACCTAATGTTAGTCTCCGAACAACGTGCTTTTGATGTTCAGCAAATCGATTATAAAAATAGATTTACTGTTTTTAACACTCTACAGGAAAATGAGATGATAGGAGTTAGAGATGAAGTTTATGAATTTGCTGAAAGGTTTAATCAGATCAAAGATACTACCACTAAACTTAGACTTCTTGTTGAATTTAGTGAAGCAGAAGGAATTAAGTTTGGAGATATGTTAAGGCTGTTTGAGCTTATTCCTCCCAAGTATAAAGACTACTACGTTATTATTGGTCCATCTAGAATTAGAACCCTATCTTACAAAGAATCTGAAATCAAACAAGAATGGAATAGGGTTTCCAGAAATAGTAAATCTATCGAAGGTGTTATTTCTAAGGTAAAGGAAACATTCAAGGTAGGTGAACGATATACTAAAGCTTGGATCAAGGAGAAGCTAAGAGAAATCTACACGGAGGAAGATTATCAGAAATCCCCTAAGGCAAATGATCTATCTGAATGGTTTGATATTAAATCAATAACAACAAAAGATAGACAAAATGGATTTGAAATTATTAAAGAAAAATGAACTCAGAGTAAAGTGAGGAAAGAGGATAGGAACAATTAAGTTTCCTATCTTTCTTTTCCTTATTTATATATGAGAAAAGATAAACCAGATAGAAAAGAGCATAAGAATTCTGTTTGGTGTAGGGGAAGTGGACGTAGTAAGATGCTATTTGAATCGGAGTCTAAGGCAAATAATTTTATAAAGTTTAATGCAAAAACTATTCTAGAAGAGAGTGGTATGGCTCCGACTCGTGCTTATTATTGTCAATTTTGTTGTGGTTGGCATGTTACTAAGCGTCCGGAGGAGTCCAAGGAATACTGTGATGCTAGAGATTTAGAAAAGCTACAGAGAGTATTAGGACTAGGACCTTCACCCAAACCAGACATAAAGAAAACCCTAACTGAACTACTTACTTCTTTGGAGATTGATAGTGTTAGGGTTCTTTTAAAAGATGAAGAAAGAAACCCAGACCATGATATTCAGGAGACCTTAAGGTGGCTGAACGGTGAAGAACATGATGTCTGGAGATATAAGGCTATTCAGGACGCACTTTCAAATCAAGTAGTATGGATTAAAACTTCGGGTTTATTGAAAGAAGCTGAGGATGGATTGGCAGAGATGAATGTACAAAAGACTGAGTCCTCTTTAAAAGAAGCTCGGAGATTATTTGGTCAATTCCGAGGTAGTGGATCTGTTTCTTTAGTTAAGGAATTTTCTGAGAGAGCTAAAGAGATCGATCTTGAATTAGCAGAGTTAGTCCCTATTAATGATATATGGGAATTAGTCGATGGGAAGTCTATATTAGAATATCAGGAACTACAACAAACGATCAACAATATTCTTAAGTTTTTAGCTTCTTGGGATGAACCCTCCGAAGAACCTGGCAAAGCTATAAAGAATTGTGGGAAAAGATTAATAGGTAGAGACGGGAACTCTGATATTTTAGACCGCTTCAAGTCTCTGATCCTTAAGGAAAACAAACTCCCTAAGGCTGCTCTCCTTCTTATTGCATGGAAGTGTAGTCGTGGAAAAGAACTAAGAATAGAGTATAAACGTAGAGCTTGGGTAGTGATAGATAAAGATCAAAGCCCAGATGGAATTTATGGAAGGTTACATTTAGTATGAAATTTACAGAATACAAGAGAACAAACCTAGGAGAGTTAATTATTGCTGCCGAAGATTATTACAATAACCATTCTGATAATCGAGTTATTGTTTGTTTTGAAAGGGGTGAAGATTGTGGATGTAGGTGGTTCTTGAATAAGCAGAAAACAGGTCATTGGCGAACTTTCTTAGATGATCCATATGTTATTAAATCTGTCAAGAAGATGGGGAAAACTATGGAAGAATTTATTGCGGAGAAAGAAGCCGAAGAGAAACCAGATCCATCTATTATTGGCGGTTTTCAAAGAATATATCCTGCGCATGATGACTTCCCAGCTGATTATGGAAATTATAGTATTAAAAATCTGACAGAGGCATTTATTACTCATTTCTTAGATGCAGCTAAGGATTGGGTTATATTTGGTCAGACTCCATTATGGTTCGTGACTCTGGAAGATTATAAGGAATGGAAAGATTCTGATTATGGAAAGAACTATGATCCTATTAAACATCTCAGGAATCTTTCAGTTCGTTGGGGATACATGACAGAGGAACAATGGAAACAAGATATTAATGAATGGAAGAAAGGACAGAATCAACATTACTATACTGTTCCTGATGATCCGTCTATGAGTTGGAAATACTAATTACCTTATATGTAAAAAGAAAAATTTATGTGTTTATTTATTGACAAGAAAGATTGGTTTGTAGCTAAGAAAGATATTACATGCTACAAAGTCCTGGAAGGTAATGAGAAGGATGGATATCGTACTCCGTGTCAGGGTTGGCCAGTAAAACCAGGAACTACTCTTATCCCTGATGAATCAAGCCCCGTCATTGAGGAGAATGGATTTAAGTATGAATTAGGGGCAGGAGTTATTCACGCTTATACTGGAATAGTCGAGGTTTCTGGCTCTCATATCTTCAAGGCTATAATCCCTGAAGGTACTAAGTTCTGGATACAATCTGACTTAACCGAAGTAGCAGCCGAGAAATTAATCCTGACCACTGAAGAATTAACCTCGGGAAAATGCCTGCCTGATTTAAAAGACCACCTAACACCGAAACTTAAGGTCTATACTTCGGCAGGAGAAATAACCGAGGTAGGAAAAATCAGTGGTAGCGATATTCTTGGGGTTGTAACTTCTGGTGGTAAGATTGTTGGGGTGGAAGTTAGTGAGAGAATGTATTTTTCTGAATCTAACCCCAAGTATAGTGGGAAAACCTATGATAAACCATTCGAAGATATGGATGGCCTAGGAAACTGTGCCGAGATCAAGGAGAAAAGTACTGGAAAATTACTGGCTATTGAATGGGCTAAGTCGAAAGGCGGATATCTTCCATCATCCGGAGAACTTAAGGAAGCATTTATGGAGTTATTTGAAATTAACTCAGTTTTAGTGATGGTCGGGAAGAAACCTATTATGTCAGATCGTTATTTCTGGACTTCTTCGATGAAGAGTTCTGAATCTATATGGATCTGTAGCAGTAGTGGCGGTTACTATTGGGACAACTGGTGCTACTGCAGTTGGAACACCGCGGCTGTGTTCTTCCTTTCTTATCCAGCTCTCTTGAAAAATAAGATGCAGGAGAAAGGAGCGAAATCATTGAATGATGGAGCGAAAAAGTTGACCGCCTGAGAAAGGCTGAAAACCTTATATATGTAATAGAAAATTACCTAAAGCTGGGTTCTGTGTAAAACGGAATTCCAGCTTTTGATTCTGTTCTTATAAAAGAACTATGGAGTAGCTTATGCGAAGGTGCTGTGAGCGAGAGTTACTCCGAGAGTATGGAGATAAGAACCATACCATCGTCTGAGCGATGTAAAAGTGTCACAGGATCAGAAACAATAGACTGAGGTGTTGTTAACTCGGTATCGTGAGATTTTCTGATTATTGGCTTAGAGCGGGAAAAATAAATGGTTTAACACAAAATTCATAGAACTTAATCTAGGGTAATATTAATAGCCCAGATAATATAAGTTTATGAATAATATAAAACAAAAAATCCTAGTATCGAAGAGGTACTAGACCTGGTAGGGTGATGGTTTCTTGGAAGACAGGAAATCTACAGTGCCCTAATCAACACACGTAACCTAGGAACCTGGGTGAACTAATGGTGATCAAATCTCTGTATGGATTTGACTATCAGAGGAGTGTGAATTAACTTTGATTGGGTATACAGACCTGATCCCATGCTTAGAGGAATATTTCTGAAGAGGTTATATTCAATAGGTGAGGAGTTAATTAAGAAAGACCTGCGGAGAGAAGCCACAGGCGCAATCATTTTAAACTTTTGAGACAAAGTATATATAAATATATGAAACAAACAGAAAAAGAGATTCAGAGGCTATCCGACATGGTTAGTGCTGATCAACAAGTTTATGAGTTTCATCGTAGTGTTATAGATTTAGTCGGTCAGAAAGTAAATGGAGTCTGGACCACTGAAGCATTGAAGGTAGTCGGATATGCAACGCGTCAGGCAAGTAAGTTAGCTACTAGAATCAATACTAACAAACGATTACTCAAAGAACTTCAAGCAGGTTAAGGACCAACCTGCTTCCGAAACAAATAAATGGATAAATTATGAACAATACAACAGCAATTATCCTATGTGTATGGGCAATATCCTTATACATAGTCTCTAGACAGTATGACGAAGATGATAAGCTTAGTGTATGGAGAATAATACTTCTAGTACTTATTGCTCCACTCATTGCGCTTCATAAAATCTTTAGTGTTATTGCGATTATGGTATTAATTGAACTTAGACATAGTAGATAAAATGGAAAAGAAGACAACATTTTGGGATTTCGCAATTAAGAATCCCATTTCCTCCATAGTGATAGTAGGTCTGGTAACGGACTGTGTGTGGAGGGTAGCAAACTTAGTATTAAACTATTTAGGGGAGACGGAGGAATAATCTCCCCATCAAAACGGACAAACAAATGGACAAATTATGTATGCGAAGATTGTTAACACATTAGAAACAGTAGTAGCCACCAGTATTGGTACGGCTATTGGCTCTGCAGTGTATGAGATAGGCAGAGCATGGATAAACTATAGATTCCTAGATGAGGAATCTCCTGGTTATAAATTTAAAAATGGATTCGTATGGGAGAATTAATCAGAGATGTCGTTGGTATATTCTGGGGTGGAGTTATCAACGGTTTCAGAATTGGGGCAACAAACCTAGCGAAAGATCTTCTCATCGAATCTATTGAAAAACAAAAAGAGCGGATGGACTAAGAAACCAGCTCTTATCCGAAACAAATAAAGAACAACAAAATGAACAAATTAATAGCGTGGATTATAGCAACTATAATATATTCGTTGCTGATCCTAGGTATGGCTGGTGATTTCGGCCAAGAGACAAAGAAGTTTGCCACATGGATATTTCTTAGTGCATTAGCTTTCGGAGTATCGTATTGGTGGAAACCTTTAATCAGGCTCATTAAGAGATTATGGGCAGAAAGAAATGAAGAATGAATTGATATTGGAATTAGAGTGGTTACTATAATAGGTGATCACTCTAATTTTCTTGTCGTTTAGTAATTTTAATCTAGACCTGATGAGCTCGTAAGAGCGAAACAGCTATAGTATTAACTGCAGCTAAAGTCTGCGACCTATATTATAGAATATCAATAAATTTCAAGATATTATTAACAATTAAAAAGAACAAATTATGGATAAAGAGAAAGTAAATTTAAAACAATGGCTTAAAAAGAATTGGCCAAGTGTTCTAGTGAGTGGGGTTAGTGTAATGGCTGTAGTTTATGAATATTACCTCATCACAGAACTCAAGCGAATGAATGATGCCCTAGTTGCGGAGAACCGTGATTTAGAAAGAAAAAGTCTTGATCTAGCGGGTCAAGTCAGGGCAAGTGAACGAGAGAATCGACAGTTAACCCGAGAAATTGGAAACTTAAATTATCAACTCGGGAAAGTCGTTTCTAAAGAACATTTAAAACTTTAAACTATGTACAACAGAAGATTCTTAGCGGCTAACATTAATGAAAATATGTTTAGCCCTGATGTTAGAACGGGTGGTTTTAGCATTGAACCAACAAAATCTAGTCTTTCCGAATTAAAAGGGATTGATAAAATCTATTGCTCTATTAATAATAAGGCATTAGTTAATACCCTTGAAAGAATCGGTATTAAGACAGAAAGGCTTAGTAAATTTATTGCCGAGGAAGGTGATACTATTTTCACCGTCCAAGTCAAAGGAATTGATGGACCAATCAGAAAATTCTCGGAGGATGAAGAGTTACCAGAAACAAGTACTCTGATTGTAACGAGATATGATTTTGTGCGAAAATCGTCATAGTAATAAACTTAAAATGAACAAGCAAATGGACAAAAGAAAAGAAGCAAAGTTTGATCCTGAGAGACAAATCGATTTTGTAAAATTAATCGGTGCACTTGATTGGACAAATGAAATTAATCCTGTTTCCCTGGTTAAAGCAGTGAACAAAGTAGCTAATCTTAAGGGAATAAAGAAGTATGAAACCAATGAGAAGTCCTTCGGGAGTTTGATTAAGAGTTTCGAGATGAGGGTATCAAGATTCGTCAATACCCGATTCCAAGGCAAAGATCGATTCTATCGCCTGAAAGAAGGATGTACGGTAGAACAGATGTTAGCTTTTGCAAAAACAGGAGAAGTCATTAAACCAAAGGAAATTATTGGGGAAAAGAAGTATTATATCCCTGAGGTTAAATCTGAGGAAATGGCAACAAAACGGGAACGTCGTGTTTTCCCGGATAATGAAGCTCTGATGAAAACTATTATAATTCTTAAGTACTTGAAAAAAGGAAATGGAGAATCGGTTGGATCAGAGGTGCGAAGCTTTGTAGAGAGTAACGCAGGCTGGAAACGTCAAAGATCTGTGTGTGGCAAACTTATGTCAGCATATCAAGAAGCTACCAAGATCTTGACTGAGTACTTAGATCTCCCAGAGAAGACGCTAGTAGTTAATCATAACAAAACTAAGTTCAATGGAGATCTCTCTAAAATAGATGGGTATATAGATAGTCTTATTTCGCTTATTGATGGTGAAGAAGAAATGTCGAAAATACTCGCCTGGATGACTTTAATAGATGGTAAAGAGAGCAAAAAAGAGGAGGAAGAAGAAAACGTTGTGGTCATTCCTACAAGAAAAAAGACTACAGAAGTTGTTTATACTTCTCCCGATACTAATGCGCCTAAGCAGTCAATTACATTGCCCACAGTAGAGCCCTTCGATGGTATTAAATCAAAGTGGAATAAGTCGTTGATCGCTGAAGTAATCCGTCGAGAAGGACGTGGGACTAGAATTGAGTATATCCCATTGTCCGGAACTATCAAGAAGAATAGATTTGTTGACATTCAAGTAACAGATCTTAAGAGCTTGATTCGGGAAATCCAAAGTCAATTCCCGAATATCTTCTATGGTATTGATTCCCAAGGTTTCAGTATCAGCTCAGAAAAGATGCTCACTGAGTTCTGGTTGGCATATGATCAGAAGAAAATCACTGAGCAAGTGTTTATGAGACTTAAGATGAGCCTCAAAGATTTAACCGAGAATTATCCGGACCTTAAGTTCGAGATTGCTTCGGAGATTTCAGAGGAAGATAACATCTATAGTATCACAGTGGACAGAACTAATAAGGCCGAGCGGGCACTTACTAAGTTAGTTTGGAGTATGAGAAAAGGAGAAACAATCCTAGAATCACCCAATAACTGGACATTTAGAAGAGTAAATCTTATAATGAGTAAGCTTGGACTGACTGAACTCTAAGTTCACTAAACCTTATATGAGGAGAGTATAGCAATTAAGCTATACTTTCTTCTTTTGGGGAAACAAAAAAAAAGAAGGGAATTAACCCTTCTTATATTTTTCTTCAAGTACAACCTCAAAACATTCATATAATCCAATCTCCTTAAGAAATCCGATAACTTGCTCTACAGAACAGGGAGCTTCTTTATACCAATCATAGTCTCCGAAGTATTTACCGAAGATTTCCATTAGTTTTTTATAGAAGTCACCCTCTGATCCGAAGCTCTTAGTCTCAATCAGATACTTAGCAGCTTTGGTTAGTAGTTCCTTAGCGGTTGCACTCTTGAAGTCTATTACTACTTTGACTACTACAGGTGGATTTTGTTTTTTCACCACCTTTTTCTTCATTCGCCGGTAGTATGTAGTTACTCCACCGGCGGTCAGTAATAATATTAATCCTCCTAACAGTTTTTTATTATTCTTCATGTTGTTTGTTTCGGTTTTTGTTTTTAATTCAGCTCTCCTCTCCCGAAAGAAAGGAGCTGCCATACGAACCTACTACTAGATTACTTCTCTATCCGAGTCCCGAAGGATTCTGATAGATTTTCTTCTAGCCTCCTTCGCCCCACTTAGCTTCCCAGCTTTAGTGGTACCTAGACTACTACACCACGTTGAGGTGTGGGGATATGCAGTAGATTGAGAGGGAATGATATTAATGTGGAGTACATGAGTCAAGTTACTTTTCGGAATTATCATATTTACATATATTCTATTAATCGTCTAATATATTCTTTACAATAAATCAGGATACTAATATTAGTTTATTTATTCTATCATTATTATATTAGTTCCCTATCCGTTCTCCATGTAACACTCGAAAGTAATTATTAATCCTCTACTCCAACATTGTCGAGCCTTCTCTCTCATTAATAAGGATTTCCAGGGTCCTCTATTACAACCGGATAACCTGAAACGTTATAAAATTCAGTCTCACCAATTACTCTATGTTCTGGTTTATGGATATGGCCGAAAATATGTATCCTAGGTTTTACCCTTCTGACGGTTTCTGATAATTCTAATGATCCTGGTTCTTCAAATCCATAATCTCCTAGACTTTCCTTAATACATCGGAGGCCATAGAATCTAGGAGCATCATGAGTAACTAGGATATCAAGTCCGGAAGGTATCATCTTTAGGTCTTCTCTCCTTCCTCTCGTCCACTGAAAAGCCCATCCAGAACCACAGATAGTCCAAGGATTTCCCCAGATCCTACGTCCTTCATATTCTATCTCATAGTCGACCAGTACCTCGATTCCAGTTCCCAACCGATTTCCTCTTTCTCTCTCAATCCAAAAGTCATGATTACCGGGAACAATCACGAACTTGTATGCGGCCGGAAAGAAATTTGGCAGCTCACTCAAGAATTCCCTCATTTCTTTCTTTTGTTCAGAGTAGATATCGCTGCCACATATATCACCGGCCAAGATAACTAGTTCGGCATTCCATTCCCGGTCCCAATTTTTCCAGGTTCCGTGTATATCAGAAACAGCAGCTATAGTAAGAGGACCAATATAAGGAGTGCTATCAGGTAAGGTCCTCCCCAGAATAGTATTACCCTCAGTTGCCATAGAATCAAGTAACATAATAACAATACTAAGATTAAGTTTTTAAACTTCTTTTTCATAACAATAATAAGGAAGAGACCATAACAAGTCCCTTCCCTAGAATCTAAGATATGGTAGTCTTTTTATCTGCTACTACTGCTTTCTTGATGATATTACCTAGTAGTTTCGGTAATTCATCTACTCCATGTCTTAAGTCTATCACATTTTTAAACATGTCTTCAGCTCCACATACATTGTCAATAGTTACTTGAATGACAGAAAAACCATCATTCTCAAGTTTCTTAACATTTTCACGAGTATCATGTCTAGCAGCCAAACCTCTATAGTCGCAGGCACTAGGTTCACCATCACTAATAACAAACATAGTAACTGGTGATGAGGTAAATTTTCTTACTCTTTTACCTACTTCATACAGTGCGACACCATCTCTATTTTCATATAATCTTCTTCCACACATTCCGAGAGCATAAGGATCAGAATGTTTTTTTCCTTCCTTATAAATTCGAATATCGGTAGAACCAGTATGAGTAATATCGGCAGTATGACCATAAATATAGAGATCTACTCCTGGCAAACTCCCTAAGGCTTCATTCAGGAGTATAGCGGCTTCTCTTGCTTTGGTCATCTTAGTAGAATAAGAGTATCGATATTCTTTACTATATTCTACCCAATCCGTTCCCATACTACCAGATTCATCTATTACAACGCAGACAGTACTCTTATTTGTTCTAACCTGTCCTTGTCGAATATAAACCTGTGGTACTCCTTGATATGCTTCGGCCAGTTTTGCTGTATCTAGGATTCCAGATCTACATCCATAAATATTAAAATCATAGTTTCGATCTGTATTCTTGATAAGTTTCTTAATGGCAGGAACAGATTTCTGAATTTGATTAGCAACTCGTCTATAATTCTCTGCATTTCCTTTGATATTTTCGAAATAGGTGGATTTCTTTTCCCCACGTTCGGCCATGCCAGTAATTAGTTTAGATAATATAGAGCTATCTTTGATCTTACTAGAAATTTCAACTCCAGATATTGCACTTCCAGAATCAGAATCAGATCCATAATTTACTTTAACAAATCCCATTTCAAATGCTTTTCCATATTTAGATAGCATTTTAACAACGTGACCAAGGCTAAGTTTCTTATCAGAACCTTTAGTTTTTAGTTCAAGATCCGGGAAAGTAGATATTATTTCTTTATAAATTCCTAATCCTGCAATACAAGCTTCTTTAGTTGATTGTGGTAGAGGATTTAAGAATTTCTGAATAGCCTTATACTGTTCAGAATATTTCTCTAAGGTATCTTCGTCTAGATCTTCCGGATATCTGATCAACCTGAAGAGATTATTCATGAAAAGCTTAAATTGTACTTCTTTCTCGAAGGCAGAGTAAATATTATTATTGCTATACTTAATAAAGTTTTTATATTGATAACTTTTAGCAATATCTATAAACTCTGTATATCCCGGACGTTCTTGAAGTAGTAAATTTTCAATTCTTTCATCTTCAATAAGATTAATTAATGAGATAATGAACAAAATACAATCTTCAAGTTTAGTAGTCTTACCATCAATAGTTATGCTTCTGGTACAAAGTCTATTAGAAAAATCCGTTAAGACTTTATACTCAGTGAACTTCAGATGAGAAGCTTCATGTACTCCTAAGCCACAACAGATATTAATTTTCTCTGAATCACTATATCCAGATTCATCAAGTATTTTTGTTGGAATGAATACACGTCTAGATCCATCTTTAAGTCCTCCTTCTATTTCAGAACCATCACAAGATAATTGAATTTTAACATTGAAAGGAAAATCCAAAATAACAATCATATCTCTAGTAGATCTATAGACCTTACTAAGAAGTTCCTGTGCTTTATCAATATCGGTTCCGCTTGATCTTCCATACCAACTACTACTGCTTGATACAGTCTCTGACAGTCTAGAAGTTGAATATCCCAAAGAAGATTTATATCTAGATTTATAGGCATCTTTCCAAGAATAATCTTCTTTTTTAGATGAACCCCACCAATCCCATCCAGATGAAGAAGAGTCAGAGTCATAATAATCATCGTCATCATCTCTGCTACTTCTCCAATAACCAGAATAATATCCTTTTGACCACCAAGGTTTTGACATATGTAGTTTTTATTTAATTAAAAGTTTAGCCCCGGTTAAAGGGCTAATATTATTAATATGATGAGATAGTCTTATAGATTGTACTTCTCTCACCGTCTGTAGTAGTACCTTCATATAATGGAAGGTAGATCATTTCCATAGCTTTACCCAAGTCCCATCCATCAACCACTAAGTTAGCTACCATAAGGGTTTCTCGGATTGATAGTGTACTAGAGATTTCCTGCTTGTTGTACAAGCTTCTAATATTATTAGCAACCTTAACAATCATTTCAGAATCTTTCTCCTCCAGGCCGGTTCTCTTGCATAAAACAGCTTTTTCTTCAGTGCTAGGTATACATCCTAATTCTAAGGGGAAGAATCTATTAACAAGTGCACGGTCCATTTGATTAGTTCCACTATATTCAGAACCTACATTAGCGGTAGCAATAAATGTAACTTCGGGATGAATCTTAATCTCACGAATATCTTTACCACCTGCAACCTCAATACTTAAGGTTCGACGATCATCAAGACACGGGAACAGCACATTATTAGACGAAAGTGCTGCTCGGTTAAGTTCATCTAGGAGAATTACACAAGGTTCCTGAATAACTTGAGTGAATTTGGCATAATCAAAAATAGATTTGCCACCTTCAAGTCTATGAACACCTAAAAGACTGCTGATTGGGTCAATAATAGATCCCATATCAAAAACATGAAGAGGGATATCCAATCTTGTACATACTTCTTTAACACAACTAGTCTTACCAGAACCAGTCGGGCCCACAATTAAAGTATTAACATGCTTCTTAATATTCCTCACCAGAAGATTCCAGTCATTTGAAGACATGTAGAATCCATCTTTCTTAGAGGATGGGCAGACTAGTTTCGTATCTGACATAATCTTTGACAGAATAGTAGATTCTTTCATTGGATCTACGAAGGTTGTCTTGAATGTTTTATCATATTCAGCAATCTCCGCTCTCATTCTGCCATCAAGTCGTCTGAAATTCTTAGTGGTATAGTATTTTTTACCAAACGAAAGATTCAAGGCATCACTTACAAAAATTGTGCCAATTGGAAATTTGCTTCGAATCTCTGTAGGACAACTAACCATAAGATTTTCATCTACTGGAGTTCCGTCAGATAATTTTTGACCAGGTAATGCATTAACTCTGATCTTAGATTTCTTTTTATCTTCTACAGTTTTAAAGTAATAATACATAAGTTTTTACATAGGCAGGGCTTGATCCTCCCTGCCCTCACATCAATAAGGAAATCAAAGCCTTATAAGAGTGAGAAAATTAAATTTAAAAAAATTATCTAAGGTAATAAGAAAAATACGAGAGTTACCAAAAGATACTAATACACAATTCAAGGTTAGGGGTTATACGAGAATGAGAATTCAAGTATCAACATCGTCGGCAGATGATACTATTGCTCTTGCTTTTCTTAGTAATGATCCTAGATTGAAAGATTCAATGTTTTACCTTATTGGCGGTAAACCAGAAAAAGGATCTAATCCTTTTGACTTAGATCTCTTAACTCAGATTATTATATGAAGAAAACTACTAGAAAACTTAAATCATTATTAATAAAAGCAATTCAATCTGAGGTTCTTAATGGTACCCCAACACTATTTATCCGAAAACTTCCAATAGGATCAACCTTAATTCAATCTCCTGTTCCGGAAGAATATTATTCCAAGAAACTATTATTATGTTCAGTGTCTAGGGGAATGACCCTATGGATAACTGAAGAGGATCAAAAATTAATAGAGGTTGGTATTTATACAGGTCTTCATCATTTAAAGATAACAGATCTTCGTGAGCTCCTTAATAGTATTCTTAATGAAAAAGAAAGAATGCCGAGTTAGAGAAGAAACGATAAGATTATTTGGTATCTTGGAAAATTATGTTAGAATCTCTAAAAAAGAATTATATTCTAGCAATCATAGGCATGGATGGCACCAAGGATCTAGAAGTGCTTCAGTTCATATAGGATTCTTATGTACTGATATAACTGAGATAAGAGTAACTATTGAGGGATGTACTTTTGGGTTTTCTAAGGGTGGTGATCATCAATTATTCTTTAATCGAGCAAATGGTGGAGGACTCTGGGAATTATACTTATTATTACAAGAACTATATGAAAAAGTCAAAAAAGAAATGGGTTTCGGAATTTAGGGAACTGGATAAGAATTTCCAGTATCGAGGAATTCCGATTACTAAGGAAATTAAATTATATTGGGGTCTATCTACTAAAAGACAAATTAGTATATCTGGGAAGTATTATTTACCAGAACAAACCCCAACCAGATATCTTAGGGAAATTGTTTATATCCTTAGGATAAAAATAAAAGAAAGACATTAATTTGTCTTTCTATTTTTATTCCCCAGGTGCTTCTATGAATTCATCAAATTCAGTAGGATCAATCGTATCCATTTGTTTATACATGCGCTTGACTACTTCTTCTGGTATTTGTGAAGCTCGTCGGGATAAACAAGTCTCTAGGCTGGTACACATCTTGACACCAATTACATGATAACCTAACTCTCGTAATTTCTTCAAAAGGGGTTTTCGGAAATATGGATTAACATTAGTATTATCAAGGGCAAAGTTAGCACCAGCATCAGATAACTCAGCTAATCTTTTTTCATGAAGTTCAGTAACTTTATCTTCTTGGGCCTTATCACCCAAAAATTTTTCACCTTCCTTACAATAACCGAGCTCAATTCTAATATCGTCTCGACTTATCCCGGGAATTCCTTGTGATTTTACCCAGGTCGATTTTCCCGACCCAGGACAACCTAACATTACAAATGCTCTTTTCATTGTTTATTAATCATGACGGAATTACAAATGGTTTTTATTTCTATGGCTTAATGGGTATGATTGCAAATATGTGGGTGTATCAATAGCTCACAGCGCCTCAGTGATTTGACTACCGAGATACTTACCAAGTTAAAGATCACCATAATTTACAACAAAATCCAAATTCATATACGCATAATAGTCTGAGAATGATCTTTACTCCACCTCTCGGCATCATACCAGTTCTCCAGACAGACCATAAGCCACATTTACTGTTTGCAAATTCTTTAATATTTACAAACCAACCTTTTAACATATTTTCTACATTTTCATATTGTTGATTCATTACATATATAAGGCTTTCAGGCCTCGTTTTCCTTATAAATAGTATGATGAACGTTATTAAATTATTTGGTTTTAATAAACCTAAAAAAGTATTTAATGCAGAGTCAGCACTTAATCTCTATGAATATGGAGATGCCAGTGTTACTCTTGAAAGGGCTGTTAAATCCAGAATAAATGATATTAACAGCTGTATTCGGTATAATGCTAGAGGCAGAAAAAGATCATTTGTCTCTATCCTAACCGATGAAGATAAAGAATTAATAAATCGAGTTACCAAACACTTCGAAGATCAGGGCTTTTTCGTTAAAGTCCAGGAATATGAAGAAATTCCTGAGAATAAGTTTCTGGTAATTGGATGGTGAGAAAACCTTATTAATGAATTTAAAACAATAAAATTATGACATTTATTTGGTTAAGTATTGCGATTGTAGTATTTGCAATCTTGTGGGTAAAGTTTAGAATTGCTAAAAACAAACCCGCAGATCAGAGAAGTGCTTTTGAGAAAATATTAGCAACTCTGAGTGTTAAACATCGTGAGAATATGGAAAATGCTGCGAATGCTATCCGTACTCCCGAAGTATCTAAGACTGAGGCTATCCAGAAAACAAAGGATGCTATCAATGAGCTTAAGGCTGGTTATCAAAAGCAGCTTGCTGAGATGATCAGTAATAAAGATAAGCTCGAGGATATGCTTCCTAAGTTGAAAGAAAAACCTGGTGTCTGGGAAGGCAAGGCACGCAAGGCTAAGAAAGACATGGAAAAGGAAACTGATCCTGAATTAAAGGAACAGTTTAAGGAAAACGCCATGTTGTATCTATCCTTGAAGGCTAAGGCAACTGAGCGTATTAATAAGACTGAACAGTACCTTAAAAAGTCTCAGACAGCTATCACTAAAGCAAGAGTAAGTTACGAAAGTAAGCAGGCTGTCTTGGAGGATATGTTAATTGACCTTGAGTCTTTGTCTACTGCTATTATTAATGTTAAGTTCAATACCAATATGGAATTGATTAAGAGCTTACAACGTGAATGTGTAGATAGTTTACGCGAGAGAAATGCTGAGATTGAAGCATCTAACATTATCAACGGAAATGATAATCCGGCAGCTAGTGTAGATCAGAGTAATTTTGAAGATGAATTCGATAAGCTCTAAACAACTATGGCAGTAAATTTAGTTAAAGGACAACGAATTAGTCTATCAAAGTCATTTGTTGGTCAGACGGTATACGGAATAGGGTTACGTTGGGATGTAGGTGATAAAAACTACGACCTTGATGCAATGGCCCTTCTTCTAGATAATACAGTAGACCAGGGCGGTAAGGTTATTAATGATGATTTTGTTTGCGCTTATTTCAACAATGACAGAACACGTGATAACTTTGATAAGATAACATTTGCTCTTCCAGAAGGTGGTATTGGTTTCCAGAGTATTGATGGAAGTGTGAAGAGTTTTGGAGATTCAAGAGATGGAGTAGGCGATGGTGACGATGAGAAACTAGAACTTGACCTCTCTAAAGTGGATCCTAGAGTGAAATCTATTCTTGTATTGGTTAATATCTATACGGACGATCTCTCTTCTAGTACACCAAACTTTGGACAGGTTAAGAACGCTGCTATCCGACTCTATAAGGGAAAATCTGATATTCCTGAGCTAGTCTTTGAGCTCAGTGAGGATTTCAGTACTGAGAGAAATCTTGAGTTCGTTGAGATTTATAATCACAATGGAGAATGGAAGTTCAAAGCTCTCGGAGATGGTACTAACCTAAGTTTTCCAGAAGAGCTAAGAAAATTTGGCATAAGTTGTTGAGGTTAAGAGGTTTATTCCTTCGGGGATGACCTCTTTCTTTTTAAGCGGACTCTGTATTACTAAAAAAAAAATAGGTTGCTACCCTCTATAAAAGAGTAGCAATCCAATCCCAATCAACTACCATGCAAACTTCTCCGAAACGATTCTTCACCGGCCGAGTTTTAATGCCGAGGTTATGATCATCGATATAGTAGTCGGCATATATCTTACGGCCGGGATCCTGCGTTTCGAGTTCCCACCATGGATTTTCTCCTATCGCATCAAACTCTAAACCCCTCTCCTTACAAAATTCAATGACTGGCGTAAGAAGATCAACGGTCCCTGGTTTTCCGGCGCGTCCAGTTTCTTTGAGATATTCGCGAAGTTCTGGACAATAGATAGGATATTCGGTAGTTCTTTGTGTTATAAGAATTAATCGATCACCTCTTTCGCGTATCCCTTTCAAAGTAGATATCGCGCCATCTATCTCTGGACCGATATAAGGCCATTCATCTACGCATATGGTATTATCAAAATCAATCCCGTAAGTCTTTCCCATATATAATACAATATTTAATACCTTCCCAAACAATAACACATGGATAACTTTCAGGCCTTTCTTCACCCACAAGACCTAATCCCTCTTTTACTCCGAGGTAATCTATAATTGTGTGGAGTGTTCTTTTATCCATCCCAGAATTTTTGCTATAATAATAAATTCAGCCTCATCCTTCTCAACCTCGGCATAGTCTATCTTCCATCTATCTAGAAAATCTTTAAATCTTTTATCAACTTGAATAGCCTCTTCTTCAGTTTGTTCTCTACCCTTAACGTTATAAGAAGTGCTACGTCTTAGATAAAAATTCATATTATTGAAAGCTTTGAATTGATCCACTACGAAGTCAGCAAATTTCTGATTTTCTGTTTTATCATAGACTGCTGGATTAAGAAGACTAGAGTCACAGATAATAACCTGAACTTTTCCTACTAATCGATTTATTCTGTGAAGTTGTTTTCCGAATACATAAATAGAATCATCCATAACCTTCCATGATTCTTCCCATACTTTTTCTTTAACATATTCTGGGGCCATCTCAACTTCTACTCCTAGAACCTTAAGGCGAGCAAAGAGCTGTGCCATCAATGTAGATTTACCAACTCCAGGTCCTGCCATTAGATTAACTATTAACGTATCCATTCTTCTAATTTGTTAACTAAATTATTTGTATCTTCCAAACACCTGAGATTATCTTCTATATTAGACATCACTTTATGTTCACTTCTATTCAGATAATCCTCATATTTATCTAAGTTAATAATCTCAAGTTGTTTTTTTATCCTCGGTAGAGCTTTCTTAGCATCTTCCTCTGTTAAGAATTTATTGAAGTGATAGTTATATAGGTTTAAGGTATCTGAAGAATCGTGCCTAACCTGAAAACTATGATTTCGGCACCTATAATCTTCGTTATTCGTATCTATCTCTTCGAAAGAACACCTAAAATATTTTCCTTTGCTATACTCAAGCCACTTAACCGTATATTCCTTAATCTGACCAGTCGGAAAATAGAATTCGATGGAGCTTCTACCGTCTTGATGAATATAAAAAGGATTTTTAGGTCTGTAAACATCACACTCTACTACCCAAACCTTCTGACCATTTTCCCAAGGATGCTCTAAGATTTCATCTTTTGTCATAGGATTAATCGTTTCTTAAATTTCTGATACATAGACTCTGCTCTATCCATAGCTCGATAAATAGTAGAGTTCCAAACCTCGATAGCCTCTTCTTTAGTAGAGTAAAGATTTTTAGAATCCCCTGGAGATATATACCTAGTTCCGAGTTTTTCGAATTTGGCCATATATCCACCACCAGAACCTACTTCTTCGATAACTACCTCTTGTGGTTCTACTGCTCTTCTTAGTCGATCTCCTCTGTAAGTAAGTTCGGCAAGAGCATACCACATGATATCTCCTTCTTTCATATCATCTTTGATTTAACATACCTAACTGCCTTCTGATACTCTGAATCAAGTTTATCTAATGTGCGATAAACCATAGATCTATAATGTTGGATTGCATCCTCCTCGGTGTAGTGTAATTCGGCAGGTACACAACAACCATCAGAAGTATAGATATAGTTAGAGGTCGGAGTTGGAGTAGTTTTAACCTCAACAATCTTTGGTTTAACTATTCTCATTGCCTTTTGACCTGTTCTTGAGAATTCTATACATGATCTCCAAACTTCCTGTCCTTTCTGAAGTTGTCTAGCCTCTTCGTATGTCATCCTTCCAGCATATGTTTTGACCAAGTTCTGAAAGATAGTCCATAGGTTTTCTTCTTGGCTTCGGCGATTATTGTTTCGAGAGGTATCAGAAAACTACCCTCCCTTTTAGCCACCTCAGAATCAAAACCAATATCCATACGTAGATCAATCTTCGAGGAATTATTAAGTGAATCTATATTTCCATGACAATGACCATGTATGTTGAGAGAACCATGATATTTATGATTCCATTCTAAGATAGGATAGTGTGATAGAGTAAGTTGTATTTCCTCATCTCCCATTTTTAGGTTAATATCTAGAAGATCAGCAGTCAACTTAAAATAGCGCTGTAAGATACCTCCTGAGTAATACAAACGTTCCTTATCATGGTTACCAATGATTTTATACGTTTGTTTAGGTAGGAGGTTACATAGCGCTTCCATTTCTGACTGCTCTGTTTTCCAAAATAAGTCTCCTAAGTCGAATAGGATATCTTCCGGCTCGAGTGTATCCTTAAGAGTTTGTAGGATATATTCATTCATTTCCGTGACATCCTTAAAAGGTCGGCCATTATTAAATTTAAGTATATTTTCATGACCATAGTGAAGGTCTGACATAAACCAAACCCTCTCTGGATTTACAAGTTTATTCGGGAATTTCATCGTTTCCTTTATGTTTTTGTTTGCGTGAATAATCTTTCTTTGATTTATGCTCGATAGAAGGCCTTAATGATAAAAGCCTTCCGTATTGTTTGAGCTCATTTTCTCGTCTAACCTTTTCTGCAAATTTAGGTTTCTTTTTCTTCTTGCTCATAACATAAATAAGGGAGTCACAGCCTTATATATGTGAAATTATATAAAATAATTAGTAGAGATGTAGACGTATTATTAACTAGAAGACTAGATAATCCTGATCTATATGTTATTAAGATAAATGAAGAGATTCTAATAGCATATATAGGAGACCACGAAGTAATAGATATCAATGTTACTATGCAGGTTCGAAATAAACACAGAACTTTCAAAGTAATAGATGTGACCAATGCATTTTCTAAGAATCATGGAGTTAATTTATCTTATGATTATGGGAGAGGATATAATTATTGTACTTACGACTCTGAAGACCATATGCTTAAATTACCTCAATATATAAATCCTTTCCAGGCTGAAAAATTAGCAAAGTTATTCTCTAAGGTATGAATTTATATTTATTTGATAGAAACGTAGTAGAAGTAACTAAATATGATGAAGTTCCTGGATTTCCACTATACATAAACGGATATTTAGCTGGTACACTAGTAGAGGAGGATCTAGGAGAATATCATAAGCTTCGAGTTATTAAAAACCATAAAATAAAAACCTATGAACTTATTAAGGCTAGAATTCAATATCGTGGAGAACCTGGATATGAAAAGTTCTCTAAAATATATACAACTAGTGGGACTAAGGATATAACTATTGATACTCAGAAAGATATAGTCATTGTTCCTACCTCTATAAGTCAAGAGGGCGAAAAATTATTAGACGATCTTATGAATCAAGAAATAGTATTACCCTGAGAACCTTATTTCTGAAACAATTTAACAACAATATATAAATAATATGAGTGAACAAAAGAAAATCAAGCGAATTAAAGCAGAAGGCGAGAATGGTAAGAGTTTTTATTTTAAATTCAAACCCTTATTCAATGTCGCCCAAGATGAATTGATTTGTGAAACTCGTTGCCCATACAGTCAAATCTGTGACAACATCAGAGATCCTCGAGCACTCTCAGATCCAGAACGAGCTTTCTCAGATTTTTGTGGTGAGCTTGGAGAGACAGAAAATCCGGAAATCTTAAATATGATTCCATGTGACGGTTCTCTTGAAGAAGGATTCAAGGATGAGAAGGATATTTTTGAACAACTTATCAAAGAAAATCCGACTATCCGATTGAATGATATGATTGAGAAAGTATGTTCGACTGGCTGGTGTGATGATTACTCTGAGGATCATGTTAACTGTAAGGCATGTAATCAAAGTTGTTTAATGCGAGACCTATTTATTAAAGTAGGAACAGAAGGAGAAGGTGAGTAGTGGATTTTTTCCAGCCAAGGGGAGTGAAGATAAACAATTCATTCCCCCTGACTATTCTGATGTTAAGGATGAAGAAGAGATACCTTATGATTCAGACCTTTCCGGGGATGATGACGATGAGGATGATGACCTTGACACAGATGAAGATATTGAGAATGAAGAGAAAATTGAAGAACTTGAACAAACAAAAAAGCAATCAGTGACAATGACTCCCTTCGGAAATCCACAACAGCCGACTAGTTCTTGGAAACCAACAGGATGGAACTGGGGAGCACAAGGACAGCAGCAATCAACTACTCCGTCTGATTTTTGGAGCAATCCTGGTGGAAATAATAATCCTAGTAACGGATGGGGACAACCAGGATCAACTTGGGGAAAACCGTCTACTCAGGCTGGACAACAAAATCAGCAGATAGATAGAACGAAGAAAGTTGTATTTATAGACTTCTTCGACGGTTTAATGGAAACATATCAATCTCAAGGTCAGCCAGGATTTATTCCAAGAGCTGTCTATGATCTGAAACCAAGATTTGAGGTTTGGAATAAGATTATAGCATTTTCTCCGGAAAGAGTATATGGTCTAGCACAAAAAGAATTTCTTAATGATATAAATGGAATAGAAGGTTGGACCAGAGTTTTAGAAGGTTGGTGTTGTTGTATATCCAGTTTCTTAAGAAAACCATATACATGTACTCAGATTCTTCTATCTACATCGATTTATCAGCCAAAGGATGACTTAATAATGACAACTTTGGCAGGTGGACTTAAGAAAGAAGACTGTATATATGTTGGTTTGAATTCTGGATTGTATAATCAGTCAAACCAAGATTTTATGACTGCTCAAAATTGTGGTATAGATTATTTGGATTTAGGTCAACTATTAAATAATATGTATTAATAATGGCAAATAAATGGATTAATGATTGTGGATTTTGGTCACAAGTATCAGGTGATGTTGTCCTTCATATAACCCCAGGACCAGGTGTCTATGAAGTAGTGCAACCAAAACTTCCAACAGATCGAACTATTGGATTAGTAAAACTTTTCGATAAGTTTGAATTTCCTGGTAAGTTTTATCAGATAGGACCAAAACGCTTATTAGATCGAATTAAAAAAGTTTGGTGGAGTGATAAATTTGATGAAGAGAAAAAGAGTCTCGGCGTTATTCTCAATGGCTTAAAAGGTTCGGGCAAAACTTGGATGGCTAAACAAATATCCAATGAAATGGATATGCCAGTCCTCTTAGTTAATAGTGCTTTCGAGGGTGATATCTTAGGATTTATTAGGAATATCAACTTCTCTTGTACTATATTAGTGGACGAAGCGGAGAAAACATTTAAGCTTGGAGATGAAGATGATATTTTGCTCAGAATGATAGATAGTGCAACATCAAACTATGCTAGACATTTGTTCATTTTAACTACCAATACCCTTGACGTTAATCCAAATCTTCTGGGTAGAACTGGTAGAATTAGATATCTTATTAACTTCAAGAATCTACCAGAAGAAGTAGTTAAAGAATATATAGATGATAACTTAGATCCCAAGTATACTGGTCTTAAGGATCAGATTATGGATAAAGTTAATCTCTTAGAGTATAACTCAATCGACCTTCTGAAAGCAATTATTGAAGAGGTTAATATTACGGGTGAGGTTGATTCACCAGATGACGAAATGATGAATATACCTCTATGCAGATATGCTTGGGATATTCTTGAATTCGAAGGTTTAGGCTGGAGTGATTTAGCTAAGGTTAAGAAAATCATTCAAGAGAATAAACCAGAAGAAAAATCAATTGTCGAATGGCTTAAAGAAGATTGGGAAGGCGATAAAAAGAATATGGACAGATTCGAAGAGATTTCTGGCTGTGAATATGCTTATACTAGAAAGATCACTTCTAGATACTCACATATCTGGAAAGACTGTGAACTTTCTTGTGGTACAGTACTTATGGAACCAGATAAGGATTTATTCTTTAGTTATGTAGATCAATATTCTAAAGATGAAACTCTAGCACTTATCTTGGAACAAAAGAAAAATCCAGGTCTTTATCGAAGTAATCTTGTATTCTAAACAAACATAGACTCTCTTTTATAGGGAGTCTATTTTATCAAAACACTCATATCAAAGCCTAAAATCCTTATATACGATTAAAATGAACAAAACATTACAAATAATTAAAAAGTATTAAAATGGCAAAAAATTCAAACAACATCAACGTACAAATTTTTACGCAACTGAAGGTGGCAGAAGTATCTAAGGTTCCAGTATTCTTAATTGGTGCCGTAGGAGCAGGTAAAACAACTTCAGTTTATATGTTTGCTAAAGTAAGAGGTTATGAGGTAGTTCTTTTGAGAGGTAATTCAGAAACCAATGAAACTATTATTGGTTATTCAGTTGCCCCTAAGGACGTGAGCTATGAGAAGCCTATGGCAGCAGTTCACCTTAGACCCGACTGGTTTCAAACTATCCTGAACAACAAAGCAGCAGGTAAAAAGACTCTGTTGCTCTTGGATGAGTTGAACACAGCAAACGAATTTGTACAGGCCGCACTTCTCCATCTGGTCTTCGAGAGAAAAGTAGGTAACGAAGATCTTCCTGAGGATACTATGATTGTTTCAGCAGGTAACTACTCTGGAAACGTATCTTCTACGATGAGTATGATGGGCCCGACTTTGAATCGTTGGTGTATTATTAACATTGTTCCTGAGGTATCAGACCTTGAATCATTCTTGAATCGTTATGACGGATGTCTTATTAACGATGATGCAAAAGCCAACAACTATATGGAGACTATGCAAAAGACGATGATAGCTCTAGATGAACAGGAACAGTTGGACATTGATCCGATAAGTAAGAACAAGATTGGTGCTTATATTGAGCGTAATATCCTGGAAACTACCAAGATGATTATGAATACAGAACATAAGCACGATCCGAAAGTACAGGAGCTGATGAATATTTATCAGGATACCGCAGAAAATGACGAACCGCTTCGCAACTTTATTACTATGAGAAGCTTGTGTTATCTGCGTGATGTAACCGTAGCATATTATCTCTGCTTTGGTAAGGCTGGTATCTCTTCGGATAATTATCGTCGTGCAATTGACGGTTTGGTCGGTTATGGTACTACTCGTGATTCTAAGTCCAAAGAAGTTAAAATGAATAAAGTTGGTAACGAGTATTTTACCAATATGCAACTCGCTATCAATGAGATCGAGAAGATGAAGAATAGTACTCTTCCAAAGTATGAAAAGTTCTTCACCGGAATAATCAAGTCAGAAATTACAGGATCTGATGGTAATAAGGAGCTCAAGAAACAATTTACACATGAGGAAGTTAATGCACTTATCAATAAGTTTGCAGAACTCAAGCGTGATAAGCAGATTCAAAACATTGAACGACCAATTGATCCTGATATAGTATTAAATATCTGTAACATTGTTCGTGATACCGGTAAGGGATTATTCCCCACCAAGATCTCATCAACCGAAGACGTTACTAAGATCCCTATTGAGAACCTGGCCTCTTATGTAGTGAACTGGAACTCGATTGTTGATTTGGTTATCTTAGTTGATAGCATCTTGCGTGAACCGAAATTTGGTTATTCAGATAAAATCGTGAATGACCTGAACGTAATTAATAAAACTCTTCGTAGTGTCGGCTTTAAGCTCCGTTCAATTAAGAAGATGGTTTCTGGTGAACATCCAGGAGCAGATAAGCTTATTCCTGAAATCAAGTCTATTACTAATGAAACAGACAAATAATGCGTAGTAGAAATGAATTAGATGCAATTAAGAATTTCGTAGATTCTACTTACTCGAATTTCGGCAATAAGCTAATTGTCGACACGAATAAGAAATATGATCCGACTGCTGGAACTGCTCTAGGATTCTGTTTCAAGCATGTAGATCCAGTAAGTGGAGCAGTAGTCTATAAGATTGATTGTTCGAAAATTGGTATTGAACGTACTGATTTCCGAATAATGATGCACGAATATGCACATATCTATTTGGGTCACCTCGATGGTATACATGAGGAACTAGATACTCAAGTGTGCAATGTTTTCAGAGATCATCGTAATGAAATTATTGATCTGATTGTTGATAAATGTGGTATTGATACCAAAACAGCGGATCGATTAATTGAAAGAATTATTGATGATCCCGAACTCAATCACCAAATCCACAATATTGCTATGGATATGGAGTGTAACTCCAGAATCTTAAGTAAAGAAGATGTGGAAGAGATGGAGATGGATATTACCAGTATCCTTCCAAAATATGAAGAAGAAATTCTTAAGAAGGCGATTGATAGTGCAACTTCCCAAGACTATAAAGATAAACTTAAAGATCACTTGAATAAGATCGAAGCGGAAGCTAAGATTAAACTCATCGTCCCAGAACGTTATAGTATGGGTGTTGATGCCAACGATGAGCCTATTCCCTTCCCATCAGATCTTACCTATGCTGACTATCTTATCTTAATTATTACCCACATTGACCAATTCGTTAAGATGATGGTTTCTATTCAAATGGGTGGTAATGGGGATACAAATGAGATTACCAAGGAAGATATTCAGAATGCCCTCTCTGGTATGCTAAATAAGATGAGACAGCGTACCTCACAGAATCAGAGTGAAGCTTATCGTCAAGGTTATCAGCAAGCTCTCCGTGATGCTAGATCTGGCCGTGTAGATCCCCAGTCCGCAGTTAATGATATTAATAAACAACTCGACGGACAGTCTCAAGAGTATAAGGATGGATTCAAGCAAGGTTTCCAGGATAAGGTTGAAGAGAACTTAGGCTCCGAAGACTTTAAACAAGGATACAATGATGGTTACCGCGACGAAATGCAAAAACAGCAACAAAGTGGTAATCAGCAAGGCCAATCTCAAGACCAAAATAGTGGAGACCAGTCTGGTCAACAAGATCAAGCTAGTAGTTCTCAGGGAAACCAACAGAACCAAAGTAATGGTCAGCAACAATCTGGAGGTAACCAACAGAGCCAACAAGGTCAAGGTCAAAAATCTGATGAATATAATCGTGGCTATGAAGCCGGTCAGAGAAGTGCTCAGAATCAACAGGGACAAGGCCAAGATCAAAATAGCCAACAGGATCAGAGCCAACAGCAGGGACAAAATCAAGGTCAGCAAGATTATCAGAATGGATATCAGGCTGGGCAAGATGCTGCTGAAGATGCAATGAACCAGTCCCAGCAACAGGGTCAAGGTCAACCTGGAAATGGTGGTCAACAGCCAGGCCAAGGACAAGGTAGTGGTCAAGGCCAGTCACAAGAGATGCAGGACTACAATGATGGTTATCAGCAAGCTCTTCGTGATTTAGCTAACTCCCAGGGTCAAGGACAGGGCCAAGGTCTATCTAACCTACTGCAGTCAATGGGTATTTCGTCCGGAGGTGGTATGCAGCCAGGACAAGGCAGTCAACCTGGAAATGGTGGTCAGAATGGTGAAGGTCTTGATATGCATAATAAACAAGATCCTAACCAAAAGAAAGGTGAAGGTAGAGAACAACAAGACTCTCTTAATCCTTTCGAAGGTGTACCTGGTACCGAGAAGGATCACTGCTCTGACTCTCGTGAAGATGCTGATAAGAAGCGTGAGATGGGCCAGATTCAAGCTGGTGGTGGTGTCGGTATGGGTCGTGGAGGCGGTCCAGAAGCTACTCGTGAGGTAGATAAATTTGCTGATGATGTCGATATGGCACTTACAGAAGTTTTAAACGATGTTAAGAGCCGTGTAGTTAAGTCAGAAATTCAGAGAGATATGATGAAGCTATATAATCGTGGTATTATCCGATCTGTAATTGCTCCAAGCCTCTCTAGAAAAGTAACTATCTCGACGAAACCAAAGCTTGTGTTCTTGATTGATATTTCTGGATCTATGGACACCAGATTAATTGACCGAATCTTGAAAACAATCTCTAAATCACTTAAGAAACTTAATCGTGACCTGAGATATGATATCATCACTTGGTCTACTTGTCTGGGCGAACATCTCAAGAATATTGATCCAAGACGTGGTGTTCCTAGAATATCCTGTGGCGGTGGTACAGAAATGGCCAGAGGTATGGAATATTTCAAAGAGCACTATGGACCAGAAGCTATCTTAGTTTTGATCTCTGATTTCTGTGATTCTCTAGATGATTGGCACAGAGTTGAACTCACGATGCCTAAATATTCAATTTGGGGATTCAACTATGGAGATAATCGCTACTCATATAGACGTGATGATTGGGATTGGAAGTATTTTAAACAACGAAATTTCTCAGATTACGGATATGATGACTAGAGAAGGAGTACAAAGTTTGGTAGAGGTATTCTATCATCCGACTTTCAAAACCTTCTATGTCAACTCTCTAGATGGTAAATCATTTGTTAAACACACCGGAGTATTTGTTAGCCTAGGAATGACAACCTCCTTGAAAGTACTCGAGGATATTAAGGAAGTCATTTCAGCACATAACGGATACCACGCTTGTCTTGCTGAGATCTCCAGTAAAAAAGTTGCAGGTCAATTCTTGAATACTGTAACTAAACTGGAGGGAATCGAACAATACGAGCTAACAGAGTTTGATGCTAACATAATGGATCGAGAGAAATCAATGTCCGAGCTAGATAAACTTCGTGAGAGTATGAATATCGATGAAGATTTAGATACTCTTAAAGATACTGTTCCTAAGATTTCCAAGCTTAGCAGTTTAATTACTAAATTGGATGAAACAGATGGTTGGAAAAATCATCTTATTCAGAAGGAGTCGGAAAATAATTATCGCATATTTCATAGATTGGTTAATTATCGACGTCAAGGGGATGTCGAATACCGAATAGGAATATACGTTACAGAAAAACTTTAAACAATTGAACCAAGGATTTTATATAGTCCTTGGTTTTTAAATTTACAAAAATATGAAATATTTAAAAGAAATTATCCTCGGTCTCATTGTGGGGGTTTTGGTCGGAGGTCTCATTATTTGGTTAGTCCCTGGTAAAGAGATTATTGTCAAAGTTCCTGAGATTAAAGAGAACATAGAAAAAATCGATTCACTAAGGGACAGAATAACTCGTGATAGCCTTAGATTTGATAGTTTAGTACAGGTTAAACAAAAAGTTATCAAAGAAGTAATAGTTAAGGTAGAAAAACAAAAAACTTTACCTGTCGATTCTGCTATCATCGAGTTTCATAAAAATACTGAGATATATGGCGAATTACATAGTGAGGTTCCAGTCCTTCAAGCAGATTCTAGCGTTCTTTGTTCGGCCGATAATATACGGGATGCTAATATTATGGCCGTTAAATTAGGAGGAGCACTAGAAAAAGAAGAGACGATGGAAAAAATGTTAGCCATAGATTCTCAGATAATTGAAAGGAAAGATTCAATTATATATGAATCTAGTATAATCCTCAAGAAAACAGAAACGGCCTATGAATCTAGCATCCAACAACTTTCGGCCGATCTTAAAAAAGAACGCAAAAAGAATAATCTCACTAAGTGGTTTGGTGGTACTGCAGTGATTATCCTAGGTAGTCTTCTTTTACTTAAGTGATAGATATTGTAATAGGGTATGATAAGGAGAATGAGATGTATAAAGTCTATGAACCAACCACCGACACACTCTTAGTAACAACAAGCCTATCCGAATCTTTCCTACGTATTTCCGAATTCTTAAATGCGAAGGGGATGATTCCTGGAGATATCTTAGGTACTAGTGATATTCGTTACCACATAGACTCAGCTACTTTCTTAGCGATGATAGAAAGTAATGTCACACTCCTTAAACGACTTAATACAGCTCCTTCCGGTTTCATGATCTCGGGGCAAAGATTTGGACAAACACAGTCTCCTCAGTCAGGTGGCAGCAAGAAAGGAAGGACTAAGAAAACGACCGGATTTTCAGGAAAATCGGCGTTTAAACAATCGTATAAAAAATTTGGCGGGAATGAGAACTGGAATTAAAGTATACACATCATATATAACCGAACATAACCTAGCCAAAGCAATCGAGAATAATTTGCTTCCAGTATTTATTCTTAGATGTATAGGAAAATCTGAGCTAACATATAAGTGGGCCGGATCTTCTCTTCATTTCAAACATCTAGCACCAAGTCAAGAATTATTCTGGGATCTTAGAGATGGAAAAATTGATTTTATTACATTCTCTAAATTGTTCTTGATTGAATTATCAAAGGTAAATCTTCAAGACACAGTCGAGCGTCTTGATTATTTAAGTGGACTCTGTAATGCGAGTGGTGTAGTATTATTCGGAGCAGGTGAAAACCCAGAAGAGTCACACCGAACCTTAATTTCTGATGTTCTTTGGCGAGGCGGTTATCTATCAGAAAAACCGGAAGAACTATGATACCTAAAGAAATAGAGATACAAGAACAAATTATACAAAAACTTCAGAAACATGATATTTCTCCATTCTCAGTAGTATTTAGTTTTGAAGCAGGGGATCCAGGAGGTATGCTAAGTATAACATTCTATATCCAAGCTGAGATGAATGAAATCTTAGGGATCTTGGGATATAAGAACCAATGTGATAAATCAGGATGGTTAATCTTAGAAAAGAATAATACTATAATTTTTACAGGATTAGCTCTCTTACATCTATATACTGTATTATGACTCAGAAACAAATCTTTAAAGAATTTATTGCTCTGGGTTATGATGGACCTGGAACAAGAATCCCGGGGCTAACCGATATCCAGCTAGCCTATTATGTAATAGCTAGAATAACCTCCACAGGATGCACTATTATCAATCTATTAAGTGGAACTACAATTCATCTTCCGGTAGACCTAATAGATCTTTTTGAAAGCTTAAACGCTTGGGGAGGAAGTAACATTCTTAGGGCTCAACCAGAAGATAAAATAGATAAAACTATTTTAAACTTCCAGACATTAAACTTAAGGTTAGCTAGAAGACAGGGAGAATATTTTATGAATACCCTATCTGAAATTTGCACTACCGGAACATTAGATTTCAGAGAATGGTTAAAATCTGAATGTAAACTTAGAATTAAACCAATCGAGTTTAGTTCATTAGATAAATATAAAGAAATATGAAGATACTTGACATATATACCGATGGCTCTCACCTTAAGTTTTCAACAGGGAGACTAGGAATCGGTGGAGTATTGATAGATCCTTCTCAACAAAAACCTCTTGGAAAGAAAATTTCAGAATTTGGAATTGAACTCCTCCCAGAATACATGAAAATGTCTTATGGACCAGGAGCAGAAAATTGTAGTAATCCTACCGCTGAATTAACTGCAGTTCTTGTTGCCTTACAGAACTTTGAACAAGATATAAAAGGTGCAGACATCATAACAATTCATGCTGATTATTTGGGGGTTAGAGAATGGATGACTGGAGCCTGGAGAGTAAAAGAGCCTTATATAGCTCGAATTAAATTTGACATTGATCAAGAAATTAGCCGCCAAGGACTTAAGGGAATAATTCAGTTTGCTTGGGTTAAAGGACATCAAAGTTATATAGCCGGAGATCCAGATATTCATTGGAATAACTATGTTGATGAATTGGCTAAGAAAGGAGAAAAGAAATGACAAACTGTGAATGTAAAAGACTGGTAGGACCTTATGGAACATGGAGTAGAGAAGATTTGATCGGAGCTCATGTTATTGTTGCCAGTATGCCCGTCTCTAATTACACTAGATTCTTTGCATCCGATCAAGTCTATACAATTGAAGACATCTATTTTAGAGTCTCTAATGATGGAAAAGCTATAACCATCATAATATTAAAAGAATGTCCAGGTATGTTTTTTACCTGGAAAGACCTTGACATAAAAGCAATTAGGATTAATAATGGCAAAGAAAGTGAACAGTCCGAGGAAAATAAGTCTTAAAACTTCGGCAACCGTGGTCAGATCAAGTAAACCTAGATCTGATAAGTACAACCATAATGATAAGGACTCTACTTGGAAGTCCGGAAAGTCTGGGGGCACTGGCCTTGACGACTATAATCTCGATATAATGAAATTAGGATGAATACAATTAAGAAAACTGGCGTTAAGCATAAGAACAAGGGTGATGGATTAACTTCGGGAGACATTAATTCCATTAACAGCGCCACGAATAATTGCGTTGATGCCCTTAACTTAATGATGAAGGCTGAATGTAACCTAAATATTGAGACAGGTAATCCCGATAGAAAATATACACAATCAGAAGCTATAGCTGCCGTACCTCTAGATCGTAGAATCAAAGGTATGAAGCTTAGATTCTTCAATGGTGATTACTATGAAGAAATAACATTTTTAGGTGATTCAACCGAAGAGTCTGAATGGAATGATATAGAAAACTGGGGAACCGGTGGAACAATAATCGACGGAGGAGAGTGGTAACATGTTTTGGGATAGTTCGTATTATATTAAATATAAGCAGGCAAGTTCATACCTAAAAAGCGTATTAGGATTGCCAATGTTAGATAATTATAAAGGTCGAACTGAATTTACTCCATATTACTACTACATAATTTCTTACTTAAATTCTAAATTAATTGAAACTGGTACTGAAGATATTAAACTTCTAATAGATAAGATATTTGAAGTCTATGAATATGGAGTTGATATGTTGATTGCTGGGAAGATGAGAGATTTAGCATTTGAGGCAGGAATGTTAACTACTATAGATGGTGATTATATTCCTGGAAAAGAAGTAGAAGATGACGAAATTCTGCCCGACGTAGATTATTTAGATATAGAGACCGGTGATGTTGCTGATGAAATTTATTATAACCAGGAATTTTTCATATTCTGCTGGTCTGATTTTATGTCTACATTAATCATGAGATTAAGATTCCAATACGCATATCTCTTTGCTCAAGAACCGGATGGAGAATGTTGTGTATGTGGAGCTCGAGGTCAGACTGAATCAGATTATGAGAGCTGGCAATCTGGAGTATACCCGGAGGATGAATGCTACGATAGAAGTAATTATTATCGAAGCAATAAAGCTTGGGGAACTAATAAGGCTAGATTCTGTGAATGTTATAAACACTCAACAACCGAAGAATAAAAAAAAAGAGAGAAGAAGATTTTAATATATTTCTTCTTCTCTTTTGTTACTAACCTAGAGCATCTTTTACTTTATTAATGATTTCTAACACATCATCGGATTTATCTTCTTCGGATCTAGTTTCCCAGAATACCTCGAAATATTTAGGATACTTATTTTGTAGTTGTCCCCAAGTATCTGCCGAAGAAAAATAGTATCCATAACTTGCATATATTCCTTCTTCCTCCCCGAAATATTGGTAATCATAGTTAAGTTCTGCATACCTAATTAAGCAGTCTTTTATATGATCAATTTCTTCTGGACTACATTTTTTAAGGATATAATCAGTTAAGTCATCTCCAGAGCTTCCATTCTTTTTGGAATAGGCTATTTTGATATTTGAATCAAAATAATAGTCAACTTTTACTGTCCGTCTAGAACTTTTAGATTTTTGATAAGTTTCTGGAAGCCCTAGTCTAACAGCATCAATGTGAAAACGACTGATTTTCCCACAATATGGCTTCTTACCAAGCTCTATTAACTCAGTAGGTAAAACCTTAGGAAGAATAGAACTTGTTAAATAGTCGATTAGCTTTTTATTATAAGCTTCTCTGATTTTCTGTGGCTCTGACTGAAGTTTATTATATAAGTTTCTTCTCTCATATTCAGTTAGCCTTCTAGATTTTTGTTCTGTTGTTAGATTAATCATTGCTTTTATATTTTTCGTATACCTTAGGGAGATGTTCTTTTATTAACCTAAGAGTTAGATTCTTATGAGTTAACATATTTGAAACCTTTCTATACTTCTTAACATAGATATTTCTAGTATTAATAAGTTCAATAATCTTAGGTTTCATATATTCATGAAACTTCTTATCTACTTCTTTAAGTTCAGTCATTTCTGAATTAACACAGACAATTGGTTCAGAGAATGTTAGTCGATAAAAATCCCTAAAAGAATAATGCTCCTTATATTCATACCCCAAAGATTCGACCTTAACCTTACAATATTCACTAGCATACCTACCAACAATAAATAATTCTTTCTTGGTTAGGATATAATCTGGATATTTACTTATTAGGTAGTGATCTTTATCAGTGAGATAGTGATTATTAAGATAGTCTAGGTACATATCTTTAATTTCATCTCTTAATTTTATTGATTCGGCATATTCAGGTATCATATCATTAATGATTCCTATTAGCCGAGTTCTAATTTGAGTTGATATCATAACATAAATAAGGAAATCACATACTATGGAGTCAGGAAACCTTATATTTGATATGAAAAAATTAAGTTTCGCAAATAGAATAGAACAAGGTGAGTATGTTGCAGAAAATATATATGCTTCAGGTCTCATCAGAATAGTTCAATATCTTTTCCTAGACCTATCTGATCTCTTAGAGGATGAAGGTCGAAGGTTTGGTATTGTCCTATCATACTTAGATTCTGTTTACCATACATGTAAGCAAATGGATCTAAGTATGGATGATTCTACTTCAGGAAAAATTATTTTTCTTTATAAACCTCTTATCCTTAGAGAATTCAAAAAACTATGTAAGAAAAGAGTTAGTAGAGCAGATTCAGTTATTGTAATAATTAAACGAATTCTAGAGATAATCTTAGATCAAGCTCCTACCTATCAATATACACGGGAAACAAAAAGCCTCTTAAAAATAATTGATAAACTCTTTGATAACATAAGAAATAAAGCTAAAAACAGCAATCTCCGAGGAATGACTGAATGTATAGAGGATTATATGTCAGCCGGAGTAGTAGGTAAATATGAACTAGAAAAATTTAGTATTCTTGAGGAAGAAGAAAAAAGAATAAGAACCCCACTCATTGGATCAGGTGTTAGGGTTAAAGAAGAACACTCTAAAATTCTTGAAGTAACATGGAAAGACGAGTAATAAATACATTAGTAGTTAATGATGACGATCTTAATTGCCGATGTGATCAATTAACCTTAGGAGAACTTAATATTGGTAATCTCGGATTTGTTAATGTGGATTTGGAGAGATTTGATATGATAATATATTCCGGAAAACGAGGTACTAAAATATTACGTTCCAAATATACAAAAGCAGGAATTATTCAATGATAGCTAAGTATAGAGAAGAAATAACTACACGAAATGGTCTTTGGGTAGTTACATTTGAAATTCCCGAAAGCTATAAAGAAATGATTTTAGGAATTAGATCTAGTGCACTCAATAGTCTTCAAAAGGATAATGGACTTTGTATTCAACTAGTTCGAGAAGCTAATACAATCAACTATCATAAACGCCCTCAAAAAAGATTTGCTGGATTATTTTGTTCGGGAGAAGACCCTATTACAGGTGTTTTTGAGGATTGTGGTAGTCTGATAGGAACTGATGTTGAGTTGAGTAAGAAAGATATGATTAAAATTATCGGGAAAACAGTTGATGGATATGATTTCCCGGATAATGAAGTTGATGTTATTGGACAAGTGCTCAATAAATTGCTTAATGATGGATACTTTGATTAAGCTTAGGTATCAAGTATATAAGAAACATAAATATCTTAGGCCAGGGATTAAATTTTGGAGATCTATTCATGTCTACATAAGCGTCTCTAATAATAGACTTGCTGTTCTTTTCTTTAAGATTGATGGAAATAAAAAAATTTCTCTCTCCGAAGTTTTATATCGAAGAAAGAAACCCATCCAAACAAATCTCTGGGAAGACAGACTAGATCCAAAGGACAGAGTGTTACTAATTTCAAAAGAAAAATTTTCTAACTATGTATTCCCTAGGATTAGTGGTGATTTAGTTAGAAAATTAATAAAAGAGAACCTTGAGGATAAAACCTCTTAGTTCTCTTTTTTTTTGTGTCCCTTGTTGTTAATAAACGTAATTTTCAACAACTAGTTCTTTACCTTTTGGTCGGTAATACCACGTAAGATCATGTTCTCCTGTTATCTCTGATGGAGCACAGAATAAGACACTATCATAGGGCACGCCTTTTCCGAATTTATTATATTGTTTTTCAACTGTAAATTCTTCGGTTAAATATTTCAGCGCCTGCAAAGCTTGTTTCAAATTTATACCAATACCATTCTGGTCCTGCAGTTTGAATGATACTTTAAACATCAAGTCAAATACCTGAGTTGATAATTCGGCCTTATCTGCATAACCCTTTTTAGCAAACCAAGCATTGAATTTGTCTGATACACTTTCAGGGAGGCCTTTATTCAGGGTTCCCTCATAGAAAGCCACCAATCCGTCGTGACTACCGTCCGAGAGCTCTTCATATACACTCGGATCATCTAGTTCGATCATCTCAGTTATTTCATCATCCTCATTTCTTGGATCTAAATAGGTTACAGCTAAGAACCCTACCAACTTACATCTTGGGGCAGGACTAAATTTGGCATATTCACACCAAATATAATTTGCTGCATCTTTAAACGCTCTAATGTAGTCTCCTATCTTGCAGTCCTTATAACTACCATGTAAGTAGTTTGGAATATCAAAATAGAACACAAGATCATCACTTACGCGACCTTTCGGATTCTTAAAAACTTCCTGGGTCACATAAATCATATTTCCGTTCCTCTCTAGGGCACGGTCGGGATCAATAATATCTTCATCCCATTCCGGAGAAAACATGGTACTAGTGGCTAACATCTTAGTCAGGTTATTTTCGTCTTCAACCGGATCGATTAACTCGCGTAACTTGTCCGTAGGTACGCCTAAATCTTTTAATTCTTGGTCTTGAGCTTTCCGTTCTTGGTCAAGTTTCTTTTCCTCTCTTTTAAACCAACGATAAGCTGCATAACCCGCTGCTAAGGCTAACAGGGATCCACCAATAATTTTTAAACTTTTGTCCATTTGTTTGTTTGTTTTTAAATATTTAAACTTTGTTTGTCTTGGAAATAATAGTCATAATTGAATATATTGCTCCAATTCCTGTGATGCTAATCTTCAGTGCTTCTCTTAGCGCCGGTTTGCAAAAAGGTACAATACACCCCATGATTCCCATAGTTCCAAGTAGTACACCGCATGCCCTTTCTATTGGGTTATCTGCGGCGATCGTCTCTTTGTCGTCTGTCATTTTTCTTACCTTTCTCAGTGAAGAAGAAATCCAGTGCAGCATTAATGAGCTGTATACCGACAACAATCACGACAAATCCCGTTGACATAATCCCACCGTAATACTTATTATAAGCCTTCGTGTGGGGAAAATTTTTTGGATTGTCTACATTCTCAATTTTGCGCTTTCCATTCTGCGCATCTCCGATAGTTACCATTTACTACTGTTTGGTTTTGTTTCTAACATTGTATGCTCTTCTCTCAACGGCATCCCAGACTAATTCACATCCGAGACCCAAAACATATGTTCCCATGGCACACTTTAACAGGAACACAGTTGTTTTACCCAACATCTCCCCCAAGATATAGAGAGACTGAGTTTTGTTTTTACTTTTAATCATAATCTCTGTTTTATATTGTTAAACATTCTCGAAAATAAGGTTTTTAAGATGGCCAAGGAATAGAGCTTCTTACACCCTATCCCTCGGCACGAAACAAACTTCCTAAAACAGAAATCGTGTTTCTATTTCCATCTTGATTTTTGAATAAAATAAAGTGGCGTAAGTTTTTCTCCTACACCACCCCAACAAACACTCTGAAGTTTAATATTCAAAAACTGTGGACATATATCTCTTACTTATCAGCTTCAGTAGCTTCATCGATCTGCTCCTGAACCTGTGTCTTGCGCTTCTCATACTCGGCCTTAGCTTTTGCCTTCAGGTCCTTGTACTTATCACAAGCTTTATTCACCAAGTCAAACTTGTTCTCGGCGATTGCTCCAGCAATGGCAGCAATCAAAAGTCCTGCTATAGTTTTTTTCATAATTTATAATCCTCCAAAGTATTTATTAGTCTTTGTTGTTGTTATAGCGTGGTTTACCGTTACGATATCCACCATTATTATGGGGACGGTCCTCGCAATCACCACCACATCCCTTAACCGTGGAAGAAATCTTACCACCTACGGTCTTCAGGCTACCGACAACTTTACCTCTTGCGTCAGGGCTAAAAATCATAGCTCCTGTAAAAACGCCGAGTGCACAAACACTGACGTACGCTAAAACTTTCTTAATTTTCATTTCTGTTTTTAATTTTGTTTGTTATTAATTATAAAACTAATTTTGCGTCGGAAGAAAATATGATCCTCTCGTAATTTATTGTGTGAGTAGAAGAGAATCATATTATCATGTATAAGGTTTTCAGGCCTTGTCTTTTCCCACCTAAATTAAGAGGGTAGAATTTATCATTTTCATACCTCTAGGCCATAATTTATTAATTTTCTTATCTAGATCTTTTCTAACTTCATCAATACTATAAAAATATCTATCTATATTTTTTGTATCATCTGGATCTAGGTTATCTTCTAACTTATACCCCAGTCGTTCCATTAACCACAAGTAATCCTTGGGGAGAAGAGTTTCTGGATAAGTATAATTATCAAATAAGTATCGTTTAAATTTAGGTGACTTAGTTCCTTCTAAGAGTTCTAAGAAGTGAAGAGCCACGTAATCATCAAATCTAATACTATCATGTCTTCCGTCATCTTTATAACCAATTTTTCTAGTTAACCACTTCTTATCATGATTTCCAGAATAACGATTATAAGACTTAGAAAACCTTTTATCCCTTTGTTCTAGTTCATACTTGTTAGGATCACACCATACCTTATCTTCTAAGGTTGGGAAATTATCTATAAATCCCGGAACTTCAAGGTCAACAGCTCTAATAGCTCGATAAATAAATATCTCTCGCTGTTCTCCTTCAAAAGCTACATACCTTGCTGTATACCCGTCTGCATCTAGATACAAGAGTTTCCTAATAGCATTATACTTAGCTTCCCTAATAATCTTAAGTGATTCAACGAAAAACTCAGGATCTTTACCAAATTTTTCTACTGCTGTTTTTGATAAATCAGAAACAGACCAAGGGGAGAAAGCTGAAACCTTCTCCCCGAAATAATCTTCTTCTTTTAAATATCCGCCCATAGTACAGTTAATCCTTGTGGCTTGATACACGTAGTAACATCGGTTCCCGAAATCTTAATATCCTTTTCCGTATCTTTAAATCCAAAAGATGGAATAATAATATGATATCCGTTGGGTGTAGGAACGGTAAGTATAGGTTCTGGCTCTAACCAATCTAATACTACTTGATAATCTTCTTTCCGATCTACATCCACTACCCACTTTCGAACATCAGTCACTCCTCTGGTTTTAATGGTTTCTTCAGAGAGTGCAACTTGGTTCGGAACAGACCATATATTATTCATATCCTCGGAGTACATACGATCTACTAACTTCCGGATAAGAGTAATTGTCCAACGTTCTAGGTTTCTGGGGTTAAGATCTATGTAGGCTCTAGCATTATATAACCTACACAAATCCTCTACCTCAGGTTTTATCAAGTCGAAGGTTTCTGGTTTAGCTATATATTTAATCCACTTTCTATTTGTCCCTAATCTAAGTCCTTCATTCCCCAGGTCCTTTTTACGCTGGAGAATCTGGACTATATAATAAGTCTGAGGTCCAAATACTAAGTGGGGTCGGATTAAGTCGAAGTTATCAATCATACCTTAATCTCGGTTTCCTTGACAACCCACTTAACTTTTACTTTCTTATCTGGCATATCAACCACACAATTCTCAACTCTTGGTTCCTTCTTACCCCAGAATCTAAGTCTCTTCCGAAGAATAACCTGGAACTTTAAGTCACGGAGATATTGGACTCTAACTTTCTTATCAAGGTCATAATAATCTCGTTCGGCTTTTAGCTTCGTTAGATCTGCGCGTCTTAATGCTTCAAGCGGACTTAGGACTTCGAGGATAGCAGGATTCTTAGAGGTTCCGGTGTTGATGTAGTTAATAATCTGGATAGCAGGATCTTTTGGTAATCCTTGTATCTCACCAATAACCTCTGTAGTTTGATAAGAATTCTCTACCTCTAGGGCTTCTGTCTTCGGGGCGTAATACTTGTCTCCATATATTCCCAGTCCTTTCAAGAATTCGGATTTTGGGTCTATAGCCTCCTCGACTGGTTTCTTCGGAAGTACAGCAAGCTTTTTCTCCGCTTTATAGATTAGACGCGAAATATACGAAGCAATAATCTCCGAACGTTTAACCATATATTCTGCATTTCCAAGCTGCAATGACCCAACCGATTTCTTGGAAGTTGATACAGGAATACCACTCAGATCTATAAGCCATTCATCAGTCAACACTAAAGGAGTTACAATACCAATCCTCTTAAGTTTTCCGATTAACTTAGTATCCGAAGTCTTAATACCAATTTCTTCAAGATTCAGTGTTCCATCTACCACAATAGTAAATGACCGAATTGCATCTAAGACTCTATCACCGGCTTCCACCCCAACTTCATTTTCTGGGATAGTTACTTTTGTTTTGGCGGATACAAGGAGACTAAGATTTGCACGTGTTCTATTTCCCTGAACCCCAATCAATAAGTTCCACTGATCGAGCAAAGGAATCGAACCATCCTTAACCTTTCTGGAAATTCTCTTGTATCTTCCAATTAGGTCTGGATCTGTGAGCACTTTAACTTCTCCGGATGCATTCTCCAAGTCACGGAGGAGATGAAGAATATCATACCTTACTCTACCATACATCGCCTTTTTTGATGTGTAAGTCCTAGCTCCAGTTTTCTCAGGAAGAGTCAGGATTTCATTCCTAAACTTCTTGATAGCCGCTGCACCATAAGACTTGTAGAACATAATAGTCTCAGTGTCTCCCAGGTTCTTACACATAGCTTCTGTAACTTCTAGTCCTCGGTCTGCCAATTCTCTAATGAAGTGACGAATAATCATAACCTCGGATGAATCATACTCTTGAAGTTCCTCACATGCCTTGGTTCCTTTTTTAATTATCCATGCTTCTTGATAATCCGGACTAACCTTAACACTCTTAGTACCTGCCAATGATACTACACTAGATTTTTCTCCTTTTGCTAAGAGAACAATCTGATACCGTAGCGATCTTTTGGTATCATTGGAAATAACAATCTTAGTATCTCCATTAACATACCCAAGTTTCTCTAGGTAAAACTTCTGTCCATAAAATTCTATTGTTTTCATATCACTTATAAGGTTTCTAGCCGGAACTTATTAGTGTGAAGTCTGACGGGTCTTTTACAGTCAATACAGGCGAATAATGACTCCTGTATGATTGCACCTTCTTTAAGCATAGTATGACCGAAGACTTGATATACTTTATCCCAATAAGAATTCGTTCTCCCTAAGTGCTCTCTAACATCAGACCATACACACGACCCTACTGAATCAAAGAAACCACCGCGATACCAACTATAAACATCAAGATCAGCACATAGGCTCGGATCTCTTTCTAACCATCTCTTATTTAGTCTAGATGCTACCCTAACTGGAGTATCAGTGGACTTATGTTTATAGAAATCAGCTAAAAGTCCGGCATGTGAGAATATATAGGTTTTCTTACCAACCCTGACTGTATGGGTGAGAGCAAAACGATCATGATTCTCTTCGAATATATCCCTAAGTTCTGAACATCTCTCTGGACACATATCATGCCTCACCCGAGTAAATCCAGGATAAACGTAGGAGAGGTCATGATTCCCTAGGAGGAAAACAGCATTCGGAGTTTCTAAGATCTCGCGAAGCATTCCGGGGACTACATCATGTTTAATTCCCTCATCCCGGGTGTACGGATCTGTATAATCTCCCAGGAATACAACCAACTCATCTGGGAGCCTTAAAGAAATTCCTTCTCGCCAGAAACTCCTACCATGGACATCTGGAATGAGAAGGATAGTTTTATTATTATTTTCCATATTTCATTCTATATTTAAACGGATTTTCTTTCCGCCCTGATTCTTTGACCTTGAAAGAATTTTTAAATTCTTTTTCGATCAGGTCTCTATCTCTTTGATCCCTCCACTTCAGGGATCTAATCCAAGACCATCTCACATCTTCTACCTGGGTCGAGACTTGTTTGACTACCTCCGAAGCTGATCTCCAAGACAACCAATTATCACTGTCCTCATAACCCGGGTACTCAAGTCTGGATGTTCCTATCCCATGTAGTGACTTAAGGGACGGTCTAAATTTATGTAGGTTACGTGCTCGAGGGAAGTCTATAACAATAGAATATCTGAGACCACCTAGCCCAAGAATAACCCTAAATACTTTATCCTCCGTGCTCTTGTAGGTTAAGTTACCGTCCATAATAACCAGCTTTATCAATTAGATCTAGAAGTTCTGAGTATCTAATCATGATCTTAGAGGTTCTTCCTGTACGTGTAGGAACATAACGAACAAGATTAAGTCTTTTCGTTTTCCAAAAATATTCCATCACCGAATCCTTATGCTTTTTAGGGGAGGGAATAAATGGGCTAGTGGTTAGAACTAGTTTTAGGTCTTCGATATACATCATGTAGTACCTTTTCCCCTCTCCACATGTTTCTAGCATAATAATTACATCACACAACTCGGTAGGTAATATCTTCTTCCGGGTTGCTGTCTTCGATGAGATTAAATCCATAATTCTTAGGCATCCAAACTAAGTACTCAGAGAGAATTGGGCTTTCAGTTGTATAACCCAAAAGTTCTGGGCATTCCTTCTGATAAAACTCGATGGGAGCTGATATCCAATAACATACGCTCAGATCTCTAAATTCCCAGGCTACGCATACTCGATTCTCTGTTGCCCATTCCTGATCCATCGCCCCCAAGGTTTTCAGGAATGACTCACTTCCTTGGGGTGTAGGTTTCCAATCATTAACGTATAGGTATAATATTTTATCCATATTTCTCATAGATTTCATCAAGTGCCTTTTGTCTCTCGGTAGCCCAATAATCTTCAGTCTCAGTGTCAGGAATTATTATGGCTGGTTTTGTGTTGTAGGTATCCCAGAGTTCAAGGGGATCCATAATTTCTTTCCCTAGCTCCTTTCTCATTCGTACCATCTCCTCTGGCCCTAAGAAATGCCTAAACTTATATTCTCCAGGCTCAGTGAAAACTCCAAGACCAGCACCTTCACCATTTATATCTATCTCGATTTTCTTGTGATCGGTCCCAGAATGATACACCTGATAATTACCATTCGCCCACTTAAAGAATTCAGCCAATACATCACTGCCTAAGATTTCCGTTTGTTTAGCCCACTCACTGAAAAATCCGGAGGTAAAGGAAATAACAGTGAATTGATTTTTCTCGGCCGGTAATAAAATTGTTTCCTTTACTCCCGTCTTAGAATCTAGGAACGATAGCCAAACGGAAGTCTTTATGGCAGTTTTACCCTTTGGCTGATAGGAAACTGATAGCCAAATGTTATATGTATTTCCTGAGGCCTTAACTACACGGGGCTCTTTGAATCGTAACCACTCCTTTCCCCGTTTTTCCAGTGCCTTCCGATGTCGAGCTGCCTCCCTGAACATCCTAGGACTGATAACCTCTACATAATCTTTCCAAAACTCTGTCAGTATTTCTTTCTGACTCATATACGTCGTTATCATAACATTAATAAGGTTTCAAGGCCAAAACCCACCTTCTAGATTTCCACTCTGACATCGGTTTGTAGTCCTGGTAGATTTCATCCGCCCAAAGATCAATCCCCGTATATTCATTCAATCTCTTCCTCCGGTCTAAGAAATCTCGGGACTCTAATCTCCGACGCTTATTTTTCCTAGCCCTGAAGTTATAAATATCCCCTTCCAAGGTTTTCGGATAAGAATTAGGAACTTCTCTATTCAAAATAAACACCGATAAAAATTCTTGATCCTCTTTAATCCAAACATGATGATTCATTTCTTTCCTATAATTTCAAATCCTGCTTCACGTTTCTTAGATTCTGGATTAGTTATTAGGCACTGTTTAACTATATACCATTCTTCTAAGTCATTAGCTTTTGGTGTTTTCTGATATCCCACCGAAATATATATTCTTCTAAGTTTTTCCTTAATTTCAGACTTCAACATCTTAGTACCGATCGGAAATTCACTTAAGATGATACTTTCAACATCTATTCCTTGATTCCCTATTCTTCTCTGATATTCTTTCTCCATTTCTGATTTTTTAAAGGAACATGCACTACAACCACCAGGTCCTAGTACATTATAGTAATTTTTATAATCTTTGGAGATAGAATTGAGAAATAGATCAAACTTAATGGGATCTAAGGAATCCTCAAGTTGGCAAACGTATCTCATTTTGTCATGATAATAAGGAATACTATTAAAAGTTTCTAGTTCTTTGTCAACCTCAACAGTAATAAATCCTTTATTCTTCAAGGTATTAAACACTGAGACTCTATCCTTATAGTCAATTTGCTGTATATCAAATGATCTCTCATCTGCTATTAACATTAAGTTATTGAATACGGGAAATGAGTCTTTTCCCCCATGATGATTAACAGCAACATAATCGTCTTTATAGGCAGATCCAATAGTATCCTTTTCATACTTTTTTGTTAAAGCATGTTTATATTCAGAACTACTCTCATTATAAGCACCTAAAAGTTTGTTTGTTTCTGAAACTTTTCTTTCAAGCTCTCTATCGAAATCTCCTTTGGTAAGTTCTAGGATAGTACTCTTAATATATAACTCCGCAGTGTTTTTCCATGGATTTTCATCTAATCTCTGACGACCTAAGATCTGAGGAAGATCTAGGGAAATATCAACACTAAGACATTCTATATTACTGTCGCTAAAGATAAAAGTCTTTGCACATTTCGAATAAAAGTCAGCGCCGAGATATACAGTCCTAGTACAGAAAGTAAACATCTTATGAGGTTCTCCCCTCTTAGGGATAGAACCAATTACTGATTCTCCTCCACACCTTTTAGTTCTATCATCTGGATATAATTTTCTGAGAACCTCATTAAAGGCAGCTTTTACCTTCTTTTCATTTTCTGGAGTTCGAGCGCATAAAATATTTGAATTTTCCAGAGTTAGTCCGCAACGTTTAATTATACTACAAATAGTTTTTACTGAATTGACATAGAATACAGCTTCAGTAGACTTTAATTCATAGATAAGCCCATCTTCACCAATCCAAGACTCTATATCAAAGCAACCCGATTTATAATCATTGACTATTTTGACGATATCTTTAATAATATTTTCTGTACGATGAATTCCAAGGTTAGGATTAATAATACGTCCAGGATCTTCAGTCAACCAATCAAACTCTAGGTATGGTAGATTCTTAAATTCGTCTAACCTATCTAAATATTTTTCCATCATTGGGGTAGCAGATACAAAACATACCTTCTGGAGACCTAGCAACTGTCTTAATAGCTCTAACTCAGTATTTGATTTAAACTTAGCATCCACCAGAACTGATTGAAATTCATCGATAACTACCTGAAAATTACCTAATACCTCTAACTCCTCTAATGCTTCTTTAACATATCTAAAAGAGTCATATGTTACAATAATTTTTGTAGGTTTCCCTGCCAACCTGGAATTTTGATAATGAGACTTAATCCGCTCTTTTAATTTTAAGATTCGTTGTTTAGTCTCCTCACTAACTTCTTTTTGATCGACGAATCTCATATTAAAATAAGCATTTAGTTTTCTTTTTCTATCAGATTCTTCAAATCCCCTATCAAAATCTACGGAATCAAGAATTTCATTTCTAGCATAAAAAACTTCACCTGGATGTTGTTGTTCTTTGTTTTCAAGTAACATTTTTCTAGGAGAACATAATATAAGGTCTTGATGATTGCTTAAACAATATTCAGTAAAGCCACAACCTGTTAAGACTTTATCTAAAATATGAGGAAAGGCGTAATTATCTAAATTATATCCTTTCCATTCACTTATGTACCTTATTCCTTTAGGTACAATGATATTTGTTTTATTCATATATATAAAATTTTTAGTTTATCCTGAAATGCAAACAATTAAGAGCATTTCTCCTATATGTATATCATTCTTAAGGTTATTAAGGTCTAAGAAACGTGAAATATTAATTTGGAAAATTATATAAGGTACTATAAATAAAAGAATTTTATTTCAAGAAATAATGCTCGAATTGAAATATTAATTTGGAAAATTATATAAGGTACTATAAAGGAGCAAAAATATTACAAATATTACATTAAGAGAATCTCGCCTAGGCTATCGCCTGGCTCGATCCAGGGACAGATCCTCGGGACAAGCCCTCGGGTCCCTTGTTGATATCCTTTACTTCAAGTCTTTGAAGTAAAGTCTTGGGTCGGGCAACGACGAACGAAGTGAGGAGGGGCTAGGTGGGCGACCCAAGAAGAAATAAAAATCATATACCTAGTTATCATAGATAACATAATATATGATTTTACACTTAGTCCACGAGAAACGCTCTTAACTGTCATCCGGAAAGCCAGTATCATACAGAAGCGCGTCGAGATAATCGTTTCCTGCTAGCTCGACTATTCTTTTTGCGCTGTAGTAGTCCGTCTCGCCTCGAATAATTGGGAGGTTGACATATTCATATTGTCCTATTCTCTCCGGAAACGCACAGAAAATCCCAAGTCCCATTTTTGTTTTCTTCTTTGGTCCGGGGCAAACGTGGGAGGAACATATGATATGGTGTTCCGTTCCATCTAAGAACATATTAATCGCTACTCTTCCGTTAGTTGTCGTATATATTATATAAGATACTCGCTCAGGCATTTTATTACACGGTCTTTATCTTCTCGGCGGCTTAGGTATACTTCATCTAACCACCTAAGAATTTCTGTAGATTCGACCCTTCCTTTATAACATAGGTCTCCAGAATATAAGAACCCAGCTATGAAATTAGGGTCCCAGGCTATAACGTCGATGGAGTTGCAATAGAGTGGAGTTCTGAATACAGTCCAGATAGGTTCGATTCTATGTTTCTTATTGCTTAGCCTTCCCCAATAGATCCTAGGTGATATTAAAATTTTCCCTCCTAGAACAACGGCTACATTATTTTCTACTTTCCAAATTTCATAATCCAAGTTTTTCATGCACTTGATCTTTTATGAAGTCGAAATCTTGGAATATACGATCTACATAAGAGGTAATCCATTCTTTAGTAACTTCCAACTTTCCTATTAAGTTACCTGTTTTTATAATGAGGCCTGGATGATATTCAATTCTGTCATCCTTAGTTAACCTTAAGGCTCTTGTGATAGGTCTAGGTTTTCTTTTGTTACCGGTTTTAGAGAGTAGGATAAGTGTTATTTTGTTTCCGATCACCACTGACACATAACCTTCAATCCTATATATCGAGAGACTTATGGTATTCTTTCCAGTACTCATCATGCAATTTTTTATTAAACTTCGGAAAATCGCCATAAAAATCGCTTAATGGACGAAGAGCAAAACGTGAGAGATAATCTTTAGGTATAATGATTGAATCTCCTAAGTATATATTATAGTTCATCTCCGTATTAATACTCATGTTGGAAATAGTACAAAATTTCTTTACTAAAAATTCACCAGCCTCGAGATCTGTGTAAATTATGTCTTTTGTCTCTATCCACTTACGTTCGAATTTGATTTCCTCCTTGGCTCCTAACAACGTCTCCATCATTTCCGGAGTCATCAAGATATCATTCCACCTAAAGTATTCGCCTTCTTTCTCAATCATCATCGTCTATTATATACCAATCCTCCATGTCAGCCTCTATTATTTCTTCTTTTCCATCCCAGTCCTCAATTTTATAGGCTCTGGAGTTAATAATCTTGACCTTGAGAGAATCGCCTGCTCTTTGTCCTAATTCCTCAACCACACCAACTAGGATAGGGTCATGTCTTTTTACTTTGTCATCGAGGAAAACTAAGGCACGGTTATATTTCTGAGTTAAAGGATCGGCGTTTTTATAGAGTTCCACTGTAAATACATCGCCGAAATCTTCACTCAGAGAAGTTACGTGCCTAGAACCTACCTCCTCAATCTTGACCCTCCTGTATGTTGCTTTTCCTCCCTCCTTATAATCTTCTAAGAGATAATGGGTTAGTGATTTTCCATATTTCCTCTTGTAGTATAAGTCTCGAGCTAGTGGCGAAAGCATGAAGGCCCCGAAATCCGCATTATAAACGACTTTCCTTTCTTTCGTATTTGTTCCTTGCATACTCAATAGATTTTAGATCACTTTCCAAACACACCAATCCTCGTTGTTTCCAGTTTGGGTATTCTTTTCCATTATACCAGATAGAATGTTCCTCGGTAGTCCAGAAGAATCCGATACAAGGTTCTTCTATTCCTTCCACCTCCACGAGAACATCAGCAGCATTTAAGTACATCTCATAGTATGGTCCTGGGGAGTGGATAGACTTAACTTGATTTCCATCTAGTTCTTCCCATCCGATAGTTTCTTTGGCACATCCGTATTCTCTAGTATTAATGATTGTGCCCTTATCGTAGTGGACCCTCTCCGAGAGTTGTCCATGTAAGTACCACCAAGAATTGTTATCTCGATCTTCTGGTAGGACGTCTTCATACCTAGTGACTGCAGTCTCCGGTCTTTCACCATAACTCCAATCAGCTATTATCTTTAGTTTCTTCATCCTCTAAGTATTCTTTATTCTTATAATAATTATCTAACTCCTCGTAGAATTGTTCATATAGTTCTCGATTAAATCCTGGATGATCCTTGGTGAACTCAGAATAAGACTTGATTACTAAGTTCTTGAGGAAATCTATATCCAAAGTAACTTTATCTCCTTTTACTATTCCGAGTTCTATCAAGAGTTCACCTATCGGAAGGTCACTGTAGAGAATTCCATCTGCATCAATCCATCCTTCACCTTCATATATCTCCTCCTCAACACCAAATAGAGATAGGTGATTTTCTGGAGTTATCAAGATTCCGTTCCAACAACAATAATGATCTCCTGGTTCGAATTTTATCATAAATTTTCTTTCTTAATTCAATTGCGTCATTCTCACTTGATTTCTTGGCTAATCTAAGAGCAAGAGTTATTCCTACTTTACCTTCTTCGACTTTAATCATTCCATCATGACTATAGTAAGTTTTCCCCATTACATAATATCCTTTCTTGTATTTATAGAATTGGGTAAGGAATGATTTCTTTTTATTTCCTTTGACAGTCTGGGGAATAAAACCCAGTAAGTAATTATCTATCTCTAAGTATAAATCCGAATTATGATACTTGTAGATTATATAATTCATTTCTTAGGTCTAAAAATCCACCCTCTTTTGACCTCTTTGCTAGTTTGATTGCAGTCTCTAGAGGTATCTGTCCTTCCTCGATAATCACTGAAGTATTCCCATCATATACTACACCGGTTTCAAAATGTTGTTTCTTATTATACCAAATAAATCTCCGGATAAGTTGGTTTTTCTTTTTACTAGTATTTATTATTTTGATGTAACCAAGAGAATACCACCTAGATAAACCTAACTTCAGGTGTAATAATCTATCTCCTTGTTTAAGTATTTTGTATGTTATCATCTAGAAAAGAGTAAGCTGACGAAGGATAGAATAGTCGCATATAATTACCGGAGCATTAGATAATAGAGACACAGTAATATATATGCTAGGGTTCGACTTCTCTATATCTATTAGTCTCTGGAAAGAAGCAATGCAGTCTAGGTATAAAGGTGCATCATACTTCCAACCTGGAAAATGCCCTATAATAGCATATACATTTTCTGTATCACATGGGACTAGAATAAAAGCGTCCGTATCAGTAAAAACCTTGATCATAGACCAAGAATAGTTATCAGAAGATAGCGGCGGATTTCCTTCTTTAGTTTCCATCCATATAACAATCTCTCTGAATATTTCTAACTCTGTCATCATATATAAGGAAAATAAAAAAATAGGAGAACATAAATATCTTCACAGACAATAATTCTCCTTGGGATTTTCAGTATTCATTAATAAGATTTTCGGGTATAAGTTCATATAACCAGTGTGGTTCAGATTCTCGATATCTACGTTTGGTGACCGCAATATCTTTATATTTCATAACAGTACCTTTCTTAGTCGACCATCTTCTTTTAGCAATTGTATAGTACCACCAGATCGATCTTTTCTTATTTAGTCTTCTTCTCCTCAAGTAATATTTCTTCTGTTCCATACCTATATTGATCACCCTTATTATCTTCTATATACTTCTGAGCAAGATAATCGGCAATAATCATACCGCTTAAAGGGTTAGGTCTCCATCCACTAGCTAGGTGAAAGTAAAAACGCCTACTAGTTCTTTTATGCCCTTGCCGGAATAATACTATACTCATACTTTCCGTCTTCTAAGGTTAATGCTGAAACGACTTCTTTCGCATTTCTCCTATCTATAAACCAATAAGCGTCTGATCTCTCTTTAGACCATGGAAACCTAGAATTAGAACCTGTGTAATATAGGAGAGGAGTTTTCTTTTTATTTCTCCGTCTCCTATATATTATTGATATTTCTTCCAAAGATTATCTGCTTCTTCAAGGAGTTTGGTTTCCTCTGGAGTCATTTCATTGAAGGGTATTGAGTTAAGAGGCATTCCATCCTTAGCCCTCTTATACCCCATTAACCTAGCGTACTCTTTATTATAGGCTTCAATTCTCTCTTTTCCTCTTTCCTTAACGTATTCATACTCCCCATACACTAGTCTTTTTCCGAGTGTTACTTCCTGGATATTAATAATAGAGTGAAACGATCCATAGTCACTTTCTGGATTGTTAAGTTTGCCAGTAATTTTCTCATTAAACTCATCTAAAAGCTCGATAGAAAATTCGTGGTAGACTTCATATATTGATTTATCTCCAAGATCGGGTCTACATGATTCCCAGTTACTATATTGAGGTCCCCACTCCGTAATATAGGGCTTAAAATTGTTAATAGCCTCAATCACTGGTAGGAATCTTTCATAATCCTGGTCCTCGAGGGTAACGATTCCAGAAATATAGTCTGCATCGTTATAGTCTACAGTTACTAATAGCGTCTTCATAAGTCTTCTAGTTTTATTTCCTTGAATATTCTACCATTCTCCCATATCCACCCTGACTTCTTCATTCTCTCGTTGAATATCTTACGTTGGGAAGGAGAAGCTGGATGTAGTGGTGTAGGCGAGAAAACGGATTCCATACCTTCTCTTATATCTTCTCGGTCGTAGTGAGTGTAGAGATAGGCTTTTATTCCTCCTGTCTCCACTCTACCCTTGAAAATACCGATCCAAAATTTATCTTCATCTGTTCCTAGAAGATCACCGGGTTTTGCATCGTCGAGAGTCCAAGGTTTGAAGTATTTTTTAAAGTTGGTTTCAGTCCAGGGATATGATATTCCATCAACAATAACCATAAATTCCTTCTTTTCATTTGTGCTATAGAAGAAGTACGAAAACCCAGCATTAAATCTTGGCAAATCTTCTAGACATAAATACCAACCATCTTCATAGTATAATCTATACCTATCCTGTTGATCAATTCCTACCTTCTTACCATCCTCTAAGCAATAAGAGTTATCTTGAATAGAGGTTATTATTCTAGGGGTGGAAGGGGCATATTTTTCTGCGATCTTATCTCCCTCTTTGAACATAAGTTTTATCCAATTATTCTGCTCTATAAAAGGAATACACCGATCAGGTTCTTCGGCGATGTCATACGTTTGGGAATCCGTCGAGACTTTTGTTATCGTTCTTATGTCTCTATAACCGCCAAACGCTACTTTATCGCCGGGACTAAAGATCGGTTTTAGGTTAGTAATGAGTTCGCCTGTTTCATTATCTACCCAAATTCCCTGTTCCCTCAATCCATTCCTTAAGGTTTGGGCTAGAAAATCATTTTCTTTATCTAACTCACTTATTACGTAAGCTAGGAGTTTCTCCATGTTTAATTTTCCCATATATCTTTTCCTAATAGCCACAATATTTGATCTCTCAGGTATAAGGTTTCTGACTTACACCACTCATAATCCATTGAACTATCACTATCGATGTGTGAGGTATCGAATCCTATAATCCTAGATCCTATCACATCTTCAGGAACCTCGGTGAGCGGATATTGGATAACTTTCTCTTTCGGATACCATTGATCTGTCCATACTCTATCAAAAGTTATTCCACCATGAACTCGGATACTATTGTATAAGGGATTTTCTATGTCGAAGGAACCACCAGACATCCAAGAATCAGGGAGTTTATTTTCATCAGGGGTTATACCAACATAGCCATTATACATCCCACAGTCAAAAGTATCATTCTTATAAAAATGATTATTCATCAAGTACGCAAATACCATAAGTCTCTTCTACATTTTTTAAAGTTCCGAGTTCTTTTAATCCATCTAGGTGTTCTCTTTTCGTATGACAAATACAATCCCACTTAAGTTTCTTAGCAAACCATATCTTACCTTCAACTTCTGGGAGCATTTTATTTAGGAGAGCACGTGATTCCCAGATTATAGTTTCTGAGATTAAGTATTCGTCTGTTCCCGGGATTTGAGTCATAAGAGTTAGATAAGTGGCTTGCATATTACTCCATACATATCTATATAATTCTTCGATAGTCATCTTGCTCTATAATTTCCAAAAAGTTCTAGGCAAGTAAAAGACATCATAGCTTCTCCGGCCGCTTTATCAAACACCGTAATAACAATGATCCCCTGTCTGCCAGTATAATAGGAGAGAATTCTAACCTTATCATACCACTTGGCTAGAATACCTTTATGGATTATGTCGGTGTAAGGAGTTGCGGCCGGAAGTTTGATGTCATGATTAATGGGGTCGAATTTTTCATTAGTCCCAAACATTGTATATAACCAAAGACCTCCACCTTGTATCATTGATGTTTCCCAATCATTCAGTGAACGTTTGGCGAATTCTTCTTTACTCACTTTGTCTCCTTCTCGATAAGCAACCATCCATTGACCCAACTCTCCATAGGTAGTCCAATCTGCTTTAATCTCTATGGCGGAGTCTTGAACATAGTAGGCACCTTTAATGAACTCGTCACGGATAGCTATAGTCTTACCGGTTACTGTCTGTGCTACGTAGTCAACTCTTTTCATATTTCATCAATCTTTGAAAATGATATAATTCTTCCTAACATATTACCTAGTTCTTTTCTCAAACTTTCTCTAATAGCTTGAAGATTACTGATAGGTGGAGAATTTGGTTTTACCTTAATCTCTACGGTCTTTGTTCTGATATCACTCTCGTCCTCATCAAAATGGGCTGGAGCGTGAGTATAAGCAACATAATATTTAATTACTTTTTCTCCCATAGTTTCCAAGTGTTATATATCGTTGCTAATCCTGATATCCCCAAAGCACAATATACGAAATCTTTAGCCCATTCTTCCAGGTCATTAAATCCATCATACCAGAAAATAATAATTACCGAAGCAATTATTATCAGGAAGGAAAACAACCAATTCATAACATTATTTGCATTCAACATATCTTTCACAACTTTTACAGAATTCACGGCCAGTTACCCGATGTGAGAGTAAGGACCAACAACCCCAGACTGGAATAGCTGCATCCTCATATCCACACCACTTAGGCTTTCTTACTTTTTTCATCTAATTTCCTCTATAATTGAAGTGGTCATAGTCACCCGTTTCATTATAGTGTATCAAACTAACCGCATTATTCACTATCTTGCTCATATTATTTTATTTTCTAATAACCAGACTACCATTTTATAGACTGCTTTTATTGGCGTATCTTCTTCAAATTCTTTATACACCCTGTCATCTCCATCGTCTTCTGAGGTATATCTCATGTAATATGAAGTTCCAAAATCCATTCCATCATATGAGTGGTGTACCTTATGTAATCCTGGAGAAAATCCCCAGAAAGGTATATCCTTATAGTCTTTTGGATAAATTTCATCTGGCATTATTTCCAGCAATGCTCCAACAGTCCAGCAAGGAATATCATCATCTGATTCATTATCTCTTATTATCATTGGAAAATATATAGGCTTTTGAGAACCATCCTTGATACTTATTCCTGTATGTTGATACCACATATCAGCACTTTTAGGATTTAATCCAAGTTCCAATAGTTTCTTACTTTGTTCTAGAGTTGTATAATTCATATTCCTAATTTACGTTTTGCATATTTCTCAAACCGTTTCAGTTCTCTCCAGCGCTCACGTCTTGATTTATCATTAGTAAGCTCGATATTATGGAGTTCTTTCTGACACTCTTCTAGTTGTTTTGCTACTAAGTCTTCATTCATTGATAATCACTAGTTTGTATAATTCCATATTTATGAAAATATCTTAGAGGTCTCCACTTATGACCGTTGACATAGAATCCCCATTTATGTTTTGGTCTTCCCTCGAACATAAGAGTCCAAGCACCACCTTTCGGAATGCATAGGTAATGTCGATCTTCTGCCTTAGAAAACCAAATAGATCGATTCAGATGAAAGAAATTCCTCCATGAATTGAATATACCTTCAACATAAAATGGAGCCTCTTTTTCCGTGTTATAGGTCCAAGTGTAATCCCCAATATCTACACGAACTGTTTCCTTAGGCATTTTTCTTTCAGATGGTTTAACATTCCAGTATCTCCCTTTCAAGACAATACTGAGGAGGTCGGCGGAATGATCATGGAAGAACCTCCTATCATCGGATTTAATCCAGTGATGTATTCGAATAGAAAACCCGAATATCACAAAAGTCCATCGTATTAGGTATGGATCTTCTTGATATCCGAGTTTCTCTTTCCATCTTATTTGAAAATTCCTAAACTTCTTTATATTAGAACTTCCAATCATAGTTTTGTCAGGGGAGCAGGACTCGAACCCTACCAGTTGTACTTCCTGGTATTTTTTACAACCTCTGCCCCGTATTCCAGTAGCCAGATCGTCATCCGGTTTCCCAGAAGGCAGCGCTCTAACCAATTGAGCTATCCCCCGTTTTACATTTACTCTTTCTTTCTTCTTATTGATATTTACTATCACGTATATAAGGATTTCAGGGCTAGCCAATCCTTAGTTCGATAACATCTTCTATAGTATCATCCCAGAAGTCATACTCATCATAACCATAACAACGTTTAATAATTGTTAGTGAATGATCATTAACTTCAATCTTGATGTTCCCGTCAACTTCTCCTAACGTTCCATCACTTTTCCTGTACTGTATCATATTTTCTTACTTGAATAATAACACTCTCATCTGCCTCATAATCACCTTGGAGTAGGTTTTCTCCGAGCCACCTTTGATTCTTACCATCAACGTTTATAGTATCATAAATAGTTTCTCCTTGACTAGCCATCCACTCCGCGCCAAACATGATATCTTCAATGCGCATCTTATCAAATCCAGTTATCTCATTAAATCTTCCGTTTTCAGTAACTCTATTAAGTGCTACATCTTCAATACTAGAGGGGAGGACTGTTTTCTCTAAGATTTCAATTGCACAAGATAATGGTTCACATGACGAAGGAAATTCTTTCTCCATTACCCAACTATCACGTAATTTCTTGAGTTCTATGATTACTTCTTCTTTTGTCATAGTTGTTTTAAATTATAGCTCCATTATTTATAGGAAGGTGTTTCATTCTTTTATATTCTAAACCTATCTTATGAAAAACCTTACTATCTTTAGGAATTAATTGATATAATTCTTCAAGCTCTTCGTCTGATAGAATAAGGATATTTTTCATTCTTTTGCCCTCTCATTTAATCCAAGTTCATAGAAATGTTTGGCAAAATTTATAAGTTTACCAGCCTTGAATGTAATATCACATTGTTCCCAGTCTAATTCAAGGGCCATTCTTTGTCTACCATTACTTGTATACAAGTAATTTTCGATCTCCTTTTTCAGTTTCTTATCCATTGTATATACCTCGTTCAATTAAGTGTTTCATTTCTCCTTTGAAGTACTCCATTTGTTGTGGAGTTACGCCTGATATCCACTCGTCTATATATTTATAATACTTCGGATGCCAATTAACCCGACATCTCCACTGTAAGTAACTATTCATATTGTGTACATTCCTTTTGGTGCGGGTATTGCTAGATTTTTCTCGATAAGTCCACGATGATCTAAGAAACGAGAATCACACCATTCTGAGATCTCATTAAATTTACATTTACCCCAGATATCATCTTGATCTTGATAACATAAATTCCAATACCACTGTCTCTCCTCTTCAGTCATATCAGACATCGGACGAAGGATTGGTTTAACCATTATTTCATCTATACTCCAGGAATTTATTTTTAATTGTTTATTAAAATATATAATTGAAAACAATACATCTGTTACAAGACTACTGCCTCAATTTCTTTCAATTTTTACTTCGTATGGTAACCTTTTCTTTCATCATGTATAAGGAAATAAAAAGAAGACTATTCATCTTCTTTATAAGTACAGTAAACTTCTACTCTCCACCTTCCAGACATCATTCCTTTATAGTCATAGAGGCCGTCACAGTATTCACAATCTAGGCACTCATTCTTTCCTAATGGACACTCAAAGCACTCTACCGTTGCTCTACATCTTCTAGTATCACTGCTCATTATCTATTCTTTTAAGTACTTCGATTGCTAATCCAACTGCACTCTCGGCTATTTGTTTATGTAAGGTACGATCAACCATCTTAGATATTAGGGAACTATCAGCAGACAACATCCCATTAATAATTTGTCCAGATAGGGTTATTAATTCTTCACGTTTCATCTTTCTTCAATAACCAAGCAACTGTTTTATAAGCTGCATCTATATCTGAACCAGTGAATTGAATATAATCACCAAAGGAATATACCCAAGTTCCATCTATTCTATTATGACAAGTGAATAGTTCTGTTTTATCTTGTACTTTAATTCCTACCGGTATTTGTTTTTTTAGAGCACCCAAAGACCAAGCTACTATATCATCTTCATCATGTTTATCACTATTCGGATGTAAGTTCTCAGGATCCCCATTTATATATTGGAAATCTGCTGTACTCGGATCTAGGCCTAACTCAAGCAACTTCCTGGATTGTTCAAGACTTGTTGATATCCTGTTCATATTTTTCAAGTTTCTTTTTAAGGATTTCATTTTCATGGAGAGCATTACGGGCAATTGTTTCGGCATTGCTAATTTTAACACCTCTACCTACTCCTTCTGTAATTACTTCTATAAAATCTAAAAGATTATCCTTATCACATAATGTTTTTCCGAAAGACCATAGGAAATAAAAAGGAGTTGAAACTATAATCACCACAGAGAGAAGCAGAAACAATAAAGTATTTTTGATCCATACATAAAGTTCATACCTTCCGTGTCTCTCTAGGATTGTTTTAGCTCCTAGGATAAAGTAATGACGTTTAGTTTCGATGTTTTCCCCAGTTACTAATTCATCGGCTAGCTCTTCAATAGTTTTCTTCATCTATATCTTTTTCTTGGTAATTCTGATTTAAACCCAATAATCTTTCCATTCTGATCTAATACTTCCTCATCTCTAAAGTTGGTGTAATCGTCAATTTGGTTTGCATCTAAACTTGGTCCAAACAATTCTTCTTGCCGACTAACTCTAGAGGCATTAGTTTCAGAATATAACTCTTCCCTTTGTTCAATACTCAATAGTTCTAAGTCTATGTTATTCATATCGTATATAAGGTTTTAATATATTTTCTAAGTTGATAAACTCTAACTCCTAACTTCTGAGATACTCTAGTTAGCTGAACCGTATCATACTTAATCATATCCTCAGCAATTTTACCAGTTAGACCAAAGTAATTTCCATCTTTAGGTATTTTCCATTCAAGCAAAGCTATTATCCAAAGCCTTGCCAAGATATTATTTTTTAATCTTTTATTAGCTATTCTCTGTTTCATACATTCCTTCAGGGGCTTCAATGGCTAGACCTTTTGAAATTAAGTCTCTGTAATCAAAGTGATGGGAGTTAAGCCAGTCTATATAATCTATGACACAAGAATCATCTATACCGTTATAACTACAAAAAGCATTATACGTTTTTATTTCTTCTTCAGTCATAGATGATAGTGGACGAAGATAAGGTTTTATTTGTTCTACGTCATAATATCCATCTCCTTCATCATACACTGGAGAATCTAAATGAACCTTGTCTTCATCAATACCAAGTAACTTATAGTTACCTATCCCGTCATAACAGATTACTCCACATGATACTCTAGAGCTTAAATCTCTAAGTAATATAGTTGTCATATCAATAATAGTATTAACCCCAAACTTAATATAATAACAATAAATAGAATTATTTCTTTTACGTAAGATTTCTTCTTAGTGGTAACTACCTTTGGTTTGGGCTTTTCTTCATATCTCCCTCTTTCTAGGGTTATTGGGATTGGTCCATCTCCTGCTACCATCTTAATCTCACTCCAAACATGAAGACTAAGCTGTTCACCTACTTCGTCATCATATTCCCAATCAATTTTCTTTGTTCCCTCTTTAAATCTAGGCTTGTAATCAAAGAGGTGTTGTTCGTTTCCAAAGTAGTCATCAAAACATACTAGCCATAAACCAGTTTCCTTGGTAGCCTTGATTATTTTAACGTCAATAGTACCTTCCTCTTCTTTCAAATCCAAGACGTTAGGAACCCACATACTAAGTCCTATCGGAGTATTATGAGGCATGTAATATTTCCCATCTTCACGTTTCTCAGGAGTCCATTTAGATAAAAGAACCTGCCCTTCTATATTAGTGGCCTTAAGATTACAAATTGGTAGTCCCATCTTTTAATGTTTTTAATTCATTTTCAATCTTAGTTACTTGTTCTTTATAATAATTAAGATCTTCTTCGAGTTCATGAATACGATATTCTTTAATCTTTCCACCACATTCTTTCCATTTAGATTTCACTGTTTTCCTGAAGGTTTCTAGATTACAATATCTCATTATGCTCTTAACCTCGTCGGGATGATCATGAAAAATTATCTCGACCGTAGGAGAAGATCCAAGACTATCTACTTCAAGGTCAAATCTCTTCTCATAGTCCTCTGGAAATTCCTTTATAAAATGTTGAACCTCGGAATTAGAAATCCAGTACAGTAAGAAGTGTGGAGTCTCAGTGATATATCTTTTTACATCAGCCTTCAATTTCTGTATGTTCTCTATTAATTCTACTACATTATTCATTTTCGTCTCTCCATAAGGTATTTTCCATTTTATCACTCCTGGAAAATTCTAGTAACGTATCTAGGTTTTTCTTACAATTCTCAAGAAATGAATCTGGAACTTTAAAATCTACGCCCCTAGAAATACTAATCAACGATTTGTAGGGTGAAAGTAAATTTCTGAGATGTGCTCCTAACGTTTCTGTTGCCATAAGTAAATAATAAGTAAACAAAATGCATATCCTGCAATAAAACATTCTATTTTATTCATAGTTTTGTTTATATATATATAGTATCCATGTATCATATAAGCGTCAATACTCGGAACAAAATGTTTACAAGTGCATTCTTTTATCATAATTTCTCTTTTCATATATAATATACATCAGAACAGGTATTAGTGTTACCGGCCATACTAACCCAAGTATACCTCGCATATCTCCTTCGTATGGATCCGGCTCTGAACCATAATTAGAAAATAGCCAATCCATTAAAACACACATCGGCATAGCTGGTAAAAGCCATGCAAGGAATATTATTAATTGTGTTCCAGTCATATGTTTTTGATGTAGTAAGTTCTTAATAAGCCACACATCGTTTCACCACCTACAGAATCACACTCTTCTGAACACCAACATGTTTGACACTTACCAATACTTAATACTCCAATTATGTTTATTAATCCTTTATCCATATAATTTATTTATGAAGATTACTAAGCCATTGTCTCGCTCTAGGAATAAAATCAGAAGTTAGTACCTGTTCACCATTTATTTCAATCTTCTCATAGAATATTGGGAGTTGTTTAATACAGTCAACAATATCATTTACCATCTTTTTATCTTCCTCACTCCATTCTTGTTTTGATAGGCTTCGATCTTTAAGAGATTTGAGCCAATTCTTGAAACCCTCTTTGGTCGGATTATTTTCGTCGCTATGATCTATAAGAAAATAGAGGTTTTTTAAACGATTCTCATCTTCTTCACTCCACACTGTAGACTTTTGCTCTGCTTTTTCTAAGTCATCAATACAAACATCATTAATATTTCGCTTTGAATTTTTAATATGGGCATACTTATAATTAGTACCTAACGAAGTATATATAGAAGTAATCTCATATATTCCATCTGTCTTAGCACCTAGAGCGTTTCCTTCTTTAAACCTAACAAAATCACCCTCTTTTAATTGCTCAATAAGTTCCCAGCCATTCTGTTCTGAAAATCTTACTTTATGCAGGCGACTAATGTCGTAATAATACTCATAAAATAGACTATAATCTGAAATAGTAAATATTTCGCTAGTCTTTTTGTTTTTGATAGTATCACCAATTTTAAATATTGGCTGAAGTTTTATGGTTGATATTTCTTCCTCCGTGACAGGCTGAAAGTATTTACTATAAGAAACCGCACAATAACCTTTATTGTTACTAATCCATCCGTTTATACAAGGATATATTTCTCCTTTTTTGAATTCTTTATTACCAAATTCTTCAATACAAACATATCACCGGTCAACATCTTGTTTTCCCTGTTTTTCAAGCCAAGCAATAATATCTTTTGGAGTTAGGTTCTCATACCATTCACTTTCTTGATCTTCTAATTCACTAAAACATTGGATTAGTTGTTTTCTTATTCTTTCATCTTTAATTTCTGTAAGTCCAGGAGGAAAAATATTATCAAAGTCCTTAATCACGTCTCTATGTACATTAAGTTCTTTATAATTCAAATATTTTTCTTTGAACTCTTCAGCCTTTAATATTGCTTCATCATAGGCTTTTGCTTTTTCTTCTATTGTCATCATGTTAAATTTTCCAGACAATAATTAATACCTGTTTCTACTGCTTCTTCATAAGTGTCAAAACTCCTAGGACCGTTTCCATTAGGGATAGTTAGGTCATTAGCATTTGAACCATACCTAATAAGTGACTCACCGGTTTCTACACTTTCAACATAGACATAATACTTAGGAGGATAATTCACAGGATCCTCAGTAGAAGTAAGAGTAATGCCTATATCTAAATGTATCTTGTGTACTTCTCTCAACCACTTCATAACTACGGATTGAGTTGGAACAAGTAAGTAACCATTATTTCTTACAGTATCATAGGTTTTTGGTTTTCCACATTTCCAAAACCTAAGAGTTTTCCAGTTATCAAAGAATTCACTATAATAAGCAGGGCATAAACAGTTAAACCCCTTCTCCTTTAATAGTTTTGCTATTTCAAAACTGACATATTCTTCTTGTATCATAGTTCTAACTCTCCTTTTATCTCAGCGAATAATTTTGTTAAATCAACTTTTGTCATTCCTGAGTCAGTTATTTTCAAAGATCTGCCAATGTGAGTTAGTTTATACCAAGTGATAAGCTCTTCATTTAATAAGTCAATGATAAAAACTGTATCATCATGTAGAAATCCTTTATAATTTGAAGTACTAAATCCTTCGGCAATTCTATTCAGGAACTCCATTCCATTATCACCAAAAACGGATTCAAAGACCTCATTAAATACTTCTCTTGTTATCATGGCAAAAAGAATAATTGAAGGATAGATGACCTTACCCACTTAGTTCTTTTCTCGGGATGGGCAGTTAGATAAAATTCTTGAATAACCACCCCAATGAGTAAAACTACTAAAAGTACTAGGTTGATAATAGGCAACCTCAACCAAAACCTAACTCTCTTTTCCCAATAAAACATTAAGAAAATAGAGAAAACTAAGATTATAATAACTTCACCTATCATATTTCAAAACTTTTATTACCATTTCATAGACAGCATCAATCTGATTATTATAGTTCTCTGAACATTCAATAGGGCAATCAAACATATTTACGCACCAAGTTCCCATATATGATGAGAGAACTGCACTACCATCATCGTCAAATTCAAGTGCTTTCTTAGCTAACACATCTAGCAAAGCTCCCAGAGACCAACAAGATAAACAATCTTCACTCTTATGTATACCATTACGTACTTTGAAATCCGGATCACCGCCATTATAGAACATATCGGCGGTTTCTGTGTTTAATCCGAGTTCTACCAGTTTCTTAGATTGTTCTTTACTCGTATAATATTGTTTCATGTTCTTTTATAAAGTTTACCTTCTTCGTTATAAGTAAATATATTTGAATACTTAATAAAACCACTAGCATCTACAGACTTCGCCACATAGAAAGTTTGGTTATTATCTTCAAATATACTAACAATCATATATATGGTTCTACCAAATATAAAAACTTCACCTATTTTCATACGTAATTTTCATACAGCTCCCCAAAATTTGTACTACCTCCATTCGGTTTAAATTCCATGAGTTTATATCTAAATCGCCCATTATCATAGCAATCAAATACATTCTCCATTGGAAATTTATATTTTTCTAGAGAACTGCGAATAAATTTATAAAGATTAATTCCATGCTCAGAGTAAGGATGATTTACAAACTTAACATATTCCTCAAACTCTGGCCAATCTGTATAACAACATACATCAATAACAGTATAATAATGACCTTGTATATCTTTATGGAAGTCTATCGATTCAGTTAATATATAGTCTTGTAATGCTTTATCTATTTCTTTTACAAGTCTGAGAACAAAAGCCCTTTCAACTTTTTTTAAATAAATCTTTAGATACTTCAATACAGTCATTATACATTGTTTGAATGATTTTAGTATTCTTTATAATATTATTTATAATTTCAAATATTTCAATGTCTTCTTTCTCCATCAATTATAAGGAAAATAAAAGAAGAACCCGATTTTATTCAGGTTCTTTTTCTAATAGCGCTTTATATTCTCGGCTAATAAAATTCAAATGTCTTATTTTCTCTTCCTCTTCTTTTACTTCAACTCCGAGAACTGTTGTCATATTATTTGCTAGTGTTCTCATAGTTTGTAGACCCTCATAATCTAGTTCTACTTCTTCTGGGGTATCACCATGTACCTCATTCCAATACTGTGAACCGATTATGTTACAGGAATGCATTAGGAAGGGGAGATTAAACTCTGATAAAGCCGATGTACTACCCGCCCGCCTAGATGAAAATACTCCAGCAACGGGTTTTCCTCTCATACACTTAGGATCACTGTAGAATAAACAGGTTAGTACTGCTTTTAGTTGTGAAGAGATACCACCATAATATACAGGACTACCAAAAATAACAGCATCATGCATATTAATCTGGCAAATGAGGTGATTAACTACTCCCTCATGTTTGCAGGAATGGCCCTCTTCCTTACAATATCTACAGTTATCACAGTGAGGAGGATTTACACCAAGCCACAGGATATAAGATTCAATCCCATTTTTCTTAAGCTGAGCCTTAACTTCTTCGAGAGCTCTATTTGTACATCCATTTATTCTCGGACTACCATTAACTAGGAGAACTTTCATTTTTCTAAGCTTAAAAGTGCATTTCCACAAGTTATTCTATCTTCATCTTCTTCCTTCGACGGGATAAATACTATTACTTGCCAACCTTCCTCCAACAAGGGCTGTTCGAATTGACGATATACATCATACTTATAATATCCTTCCGGCGTATTGATTCCATTCTCATTAGCCTCATTGGTCTCATGAATAGGAGTAATCTTAACAATGAATTTCTCCTTATCGAACAATCTAGTAAGTTCTTTTGGATCAAGAATTGTTTTATCTGTCACTGGGAAATTAAGAGTATATTTTCGTCCAACTGGTTCAGGAAGATCTCTACATATTTCTGAGATTTCTTCCAAGGTTAATGACATACCTCTAAACAATTCTTCACGCTGTTTTTCATCCGTCGAATTAATAGAAAGTTGTAAGCCAGCCTCTCCGCTATAGTCTACATTCTTAATTTCACAGAACCTAAGGATAATATCACGGAGTTTTTCTTTTCCGAGTCCTTTAGGTAACATCGTAGTGAAAACAGGGTGAATAGTATCTGCCTTCATCATACCATTAACCAGATTTCTAAGATCGGTCTTAAGAAACTCTAGCACATTATCAGCATTGAAGGAAGGTTCACCCATTCTAGCAAGATGGAGATTAAATCTTTCTGTATACTTACAACCACTATAGTTAATTGAATTGCTAACTTCCTCAGCGAGTTCTTCTCTAGAGATATTTCCACCAAACTTAACCTTAGGGCAATCACAGAACATACACTTCATTGGACAACCTTTCTGAGTGGAAATAGTTACTACCATTTTGTCCCTGAGATCTACGTCATGGTGAGGAACAGAATTAATTTCTTTCTTGAAACCTAAGAAATCAGCTTTAATGTTATTCTCCTTACCATAATCTCCTACATACAGGTATTCCATCTTTTTCTCTGTATCACAATAGATGGCTCCAGTTCTAGTTTTAAATTCTTTAATCATAATTTTTCTTTTTTTATTAATAAGGAATTCTCAGTTGTTACTTCTTTCTATTAAAGTATAATATTCCTTAAGGAGAAATCTACTTATGTCTCCTCCAGATAATCCATTTTCCATAATTCGATGAATAGTGAAATCTCGACCATTAAATAATCCTTTAGTATTTTCGAATATTTGCCACTTAGTTCCATCATCTTTTTTGAATCGAATGATGTCACCATCTCTAGGTTCCCATACTATATTATCACGAAAAAGTTGAGCTTGTTCTGGAGTTGCAGGCCAAATCACATCCTTGCAATGATCATACATACAAATAAGTCCCCATGGTTTTCCTTCTACCTTAGGATCAAAAAATTTATCTGTACTAACTTGATAATAACAGTCAGAAGTAATACATAGGTGCTCTTTTCCTTTTAGTCCCTCAAGTTGTTCTTTTCCATGGTATTCAAAAATGGTATTATCACCATATACTAGTAGTTCACCTGGCTTAGCATCATCAATAGTCCAAGACCTAAAGAACTCAGACAGATTTCCCTCCAGCAGATCTCCATAACGATCTTTAAGGACTCCATTTTCTTTACACATCAATACTTCTCCAACTCTAACACCAATCAAGTTCTCTCCTTTATAATAGTCTTTTTTACAAACATAAAAATTTTCTTTCTTAAGTTTAAATGTTGGAGGATCGAGAGAATATTCTAATTCATTCACTCTTTCATAGCCAAGGAGAAGGTAATAGTCAACAGGCTCAAGTTGATTAGAATCATAATGGGAGGGTTCAAATCCATGTAACGGAGTCTTGAGATCTTTCCATATATCTTTCTTTTCTTTACCTTCCGTATAGATATAAATACACTTAGAAGTTTTATATCCATAGGCATTTCTAACTAATCCTTCTTCCTTAATAGCCTCTAATATTTGGCTTTCTTCATAAATAGGTATCATCATTCTATAGTATCTCCTATATTAAATAGATTATATTCATATTTAGGAATATAGATTATTTTATAATCACTTTTCTCCTTACTCCTTAATGAATCAATTAGTTTTAGCTTGAAGTGAAATCCATAAGAAGTATCTTTATCTATAATTACACAACCCTTATACTTCAAGGGATCTTCTTCCTTACACCCAACTAATATTAGGGCCATTAAAAATAATAATTTCTTCATGTTGCATTATCCATTGTAGCATTAGCCAAAGTAAGGTCTCCGATTGCTGCTAGAATAGAGTCCGCTAAAGAATTATATCCAGCATTCCTATATTCGGTAGATAATCTTCTAGCATAGGCCTTAACTTTTTCATCATCGTGTCTTATTGCAGCTTCTAAAACTCTAACAATCGTATAACTAATTTTCATATATACAAATAAGGAAGAAAGAGCTAAAACCCTTTCTCCCTAATAGACCTTAAATACCGTGATACTCTTTCTTAGCTGCCTCTAAGAGTTCAGAGTACTTAAAATTAGTGGTAGCTCGAGCAACAGGAACATACATAGATCCAATTACTCGACCTATAATTGTATCTGAAGTCCAATGATATCGAGTAATTGTTCGGTTCACTGCAAATTCATTAGCCGCACGCATAATTTTTTCTGCACGATCTGGCATAACCTCAATTAGGACCATAGCAGCTCCCCAGATATAAGCAGAATGACCTGACGGATATGAATTACTCCAAAGTTGGCGTTGGTAATAAGTCTCGAAATCACCAATATGTGTTCCATCATCTCTTCTAATCCAATCACCATCCTTGTTATAATAGCCAGTTGGATTTCCATCTCCTTCATCAATAGCATAATTAACTAGAACTCTTTCAGAAGGAACCTTATTTGCTGATCCATCTGTTTCACCTTGGCCAGGTCGACGTCTTCCATATTGCTGCTTCAAAAGAGAACTACGATTTCGAGAACACTGATTGGCAACTTCATAGACAAGTTTTGAAATTGCGCCATTATCTTTGATCTCAACACCAATAGTAGCTTCGCCGAAAACAGGATGGAATACTAACTCACCATACTTAGGATCTTCCACTACTCTTGTTTTTCCAAAAAGATGTTGTGGTTCAGCTTCTTTATCGGCAATAGCTTGAATAGTCCTCTGCCAATACTCACCTGGTTTATCAAGAGAGAAATTTTCAGAAACAAACTCATGAATCTTTCGATCCTGGATAAGGTTATGGTCGGGATTAGCTTCACCGGCCGGATATCCACCAGGGTATTGATCTAATGGAGTCTTACCCTCTCGATCATTAATGTTGTAAGGAGCATAATATGGACCTGGAGCCTGAGGCATAAAACGAGTTAGATCAATAAAAGTTTCATCAACTTCTTTTACCCAGGTTAATTCTCCACCACCTAGTTCTTCTCTAATCTCTTGTATCTTTGTTTGACCATGAGAAAGAGAATAGAAAGCAGAAGCAGTTAATCTGGAAATATTAAGGTCTGACTCGAAATCACGTCCATAGGTAGGTTCCTCTCTAGTAACTATATACCCAGTTTCTAAGAGTTCATTTCTTTTAGCGGGATAAGCTTCAACTAGAATAAGAGTAAACAACCAAGAGCACATAACCTCCCTAGCGAACTCAGGATCATTAATCTCCCCGTAATATTCATATATAACCGGGAAATTTTCTTTTGTCCTAAGAGTTTGTTTATTGATCCCAGCGAAAAGCTCAGTGAGGTAAGCTTCTGTTTTTCCACCTTCAGGGAAATTTATCACCTTTCGAAATCTTTCAAAAAGTTTCTGAAGTAGTGGATCCTCAGGTTCGGGTTCTGGTACAGGATCAGGCTCTGGTTCAGGCTCCGGATCGGGTTGAGGCTCTGGCTCCGGGATTGGTTCTGGATCTGGTACCGGTGTAGGCTCCGGCTCAGGAGTAGGAACGGGCTCAGGTTCCGGTTGTGGTTCCGGAATTGGCTCGGGTTTCTTGTGATTTGATACATAAAACCACACAATAGCTCCTCCAATAACAAGGAGAAAAACTACTAAGATAATAATAACTGTTGTACTCATTTGTGTTAATCTATATTTATTATCACACCAATAAGGAAAAGAAAAGTGAATTACCTACCTTTTATTCAGTAAGTAATTCAAAATAGTAAGCGCCTTCTTTTAGTTCTTGGAATCTAACTCTCGTAGTCTCTAAATATTCGATAGAATCTTTAATATAAAGGTTACGTTGTTTTCCATTATACTCAACTATCAGTGAGTATTGTGGCTCATACTGATGAATAACCGGATTCCATACTTGTTTAGCACTTTTCTCAATAACCGGGAGAACTACTATTTCACCCGGGCCTTCTGTTTTAACTTCGCAGTTTACTAATAATACAGTGACTGCTACTAATATTAATATCTTTTTCATCCTAATAAGTTGTTTATGTTTTGAAAAGGGGCGGTTTATAATTTCCCCTCTTTGATTAAGATAGCCAAGCAAACTTCTATGGATAACATTACCGAGATCTTTTCCTTCCAACCTGACTTCTCTAGTTTGTCTAGATTGGTGTCGATATAAGCTTCTAAAAAATCTCTATCTCTTATAAGACCATAGCGTTTAATGCTTGGTTTTTCTGTCCTAATACACTTAACACAGGAACGAACAATCTCAAGTTTTCTTTGACTCAAGCTTTTTCCTGTCTTTTGTTCAATGTAATCTTTAATTATTTGTTCCATATATGTATAAAATTAAAATGGTCCCTTTAATATTTGGGACCTGATTTCTATTACATATATAAGGTTTTGAGGCTTATTCACATACCGTCTGGATTTTATCTACTCCATCGTCTGTGTGGTGTATACGAGTAACTTTCCCGGATCGAGAGGTAAAATACACTGCATCTCCATAATCATAGAATCTGTAGACCGTTATTCCATCAACAGTAAATAACTTCTCTACCCTAACATTTCCTTCGGTTGGTTTTGTTTCTGTACCTTTGATAGGTTCACATGCCACCAACGCTAATACTGTGATAATTCCTAATAATATTTTCTTCATACATAAATAAGATTTTGGAATGCAGAGTCCAGTAAAAAAGGGAAACCGTATGTCATCACGACTTAGTCTCCCTTGGCTTCAAAATTGTTATAACATTGATAAGGTTCTTAGAGGTGAAGCCAATCATACACTTCCTCTATTTTTGTATCAATCCATTTAGGCGGAAGGTAATGTTCAAGCCACCACTTCAAACAACTTTCATATAATTCTCCTTCAGCTGATACCACATACTTAATAGATTCATTCAGAATAATGATAGTATCTGATCTCTCTTTTCCAGTTAAGTGATAGTTTTGAGTAGCTTTCTTTGACATAATTTTCCATGGATCTCTAAGCTTCTTTCTTCTCCTAGCAATTTCGGTAGTAGTTATTAGAACCTTTTTATTCCGACCCACTAATACATACCACCTTCTTTTATACCATACAATTTTATAGGGAAGCATATCTCTTAAAATCAAAGACTGAACCCTGAGTTGGACATTTATCTAGAAAAGAGATTGGATCTTCGATATAACCTTCTTCTATAATTCCAGAATAGCTCCACTCAGTAATAAACACAGGAACTACCAAGAATAAACCTGGACATAGTCTGGTTTTCTTTTTAGGCCAACCTGGATTCCAATGTATGTAACCTATAGTGATCTGGATATCTTCATTCATTGTAGCTAAGTGTAATGAGAACTGATTGCCAGAACCCCTTATCCTATACTTCACTTTCATAAATAGTATGTTTTATCGGATCCAAATATTTTTCTATGAGATCTAGGGAAGCACGTTTAGAATAGTAGTAAATGCCATCTTCTTTATCAGGGCTATAAAGAATTGGATCATAACTCCTAAGGAATAATACACCTGATTTTCTTTTTCTCCCTATCCGCACCCTAATTATATAATAGGCCAAGTTGATTTATTAATTCAATTGAGGTACCATTAGAAACATGACCCCGAATTAATCTGAGAGCATCTTCCTTAGTAATTTCACCTTCTTCAATAATACCCTTCCCATAATCTGGAGAACCATATAAGAATTGATTATTAATAATAGAAATTAAGAGTCTCTGAGATTTACGTTTTCTACCTATTACGTATTTATTAGTTGTGGTAACACCGATCCATACATTATCTATCTCCAATCCGACTAAAAAAGGTTGGATCGTTTTCCAGATTTTATAACGCATCTCTTTGATAACTGAGTCATACAATCTTGAAGATCTATACCTATAATAATTACTTTTCCTAAGATATAACCTCCCTCCGACTTATAGTACCCTCGCCATTTACCATCAAGGAATTCTTCTAATCGTAACCTATATTCCCATCCCTTCTTGGTAGTTATTTCTTCTGGCAGATCTATCTTGTAATTCAAAGAAGCATACATTGAATAAATATGTGCTCTACTTCCTTTTTCTATAGTCTCCCAACCGAACCAATACCATTTACGTTTTTGTAAATAATATGTAGTACTGCTAAACCACAGGAAAGGTAAGAAAAGTAATCCGAATATACCAGGATCATTATCTCTAATTCTATACTTACTCATATTTTATTTTAATCCACTCTCCTATATCACTCGGCAATATAGAACAATCGATAGCTAATCCGCCGTACACTGTTATCATAAATTCTGAATCGATGCCATTATAAAATCCGATTCTACAGTATGATAACTCTCTGCGGCGGTTAATTCTTCGATTGAGTCATATAAGCCGTTTTCTGGAGGAGATAAGATGTAGAGATATTTTTTAGTTATCCTGTTTAGTGGTTTTAATACTTTCTCGTGGTCTTCTCCTAATTTCTTTTTCGCTTCTGTAAATACTACACCTAAAACAGCGAAAATAAAATCTCGTTCCGTTTTTATCAGTGATGCATTTATTCTATACATATCATAAATAAGGATATAACCCTTATAAATAGAATGGAAGATAAACCTAACAGAAAAATTTTAATCTGTAAGCGCGGAATTAAGAAGAGATCAAAAGTAATGTATCTTGCTCTCAGAAATAATTATGTATGGGTATGGAATCGTGACGAAGCAACCATATTCAACGAGGGAGATACAATATTTTCTTGTTCTGTCCAGGTAAAATCTAACTATAAAGTATGGGCCGAAGTATGCGACTTGGAAACAAAATAAAGTTTATGTGCAGATTATTCAAGGGTGCAAAAGAGGAACAGCCCACTAGGTTTCGAATAGCAATGCCCGGTCACTCTTGGATAGGTCTGAAGAAGGTAGGACATAAAAGAAAAAGTAAGATCTGCTATTTGAATTGTAACTATGAATGGGATCCTGACCCTAAATATCAGCTATGGAAAGAAATCCCAAATAGTTTGATTCACCAATATAAGTCTACCTTCGGTAAAGATGTTATAGCTGATCTCAGAATAACATGATAATAATACAGAGACAAGCACATAAGAAAAGATCACCTATCGAATATCTTAACCCTATCTGGAAACCGACCCTGGCAGAATGTATTAGCTGGACTAGAAACCCTGATGAAGCTTATTATCTTGATCCTTACCAAGATAATATAAAAGTCATTAAAGGTTTAGCCGAATTAGATAGTAAGGGAAAACGAGTAACAATATATGAAAATGCGACTCTATAAACAAGGGCATAAAAGAACAAGTAAGAGGATGTACTGTGATGGGAAAGGTTGGTCATATAATCCAACTACAATGGTCACCAACAGTAATATTGCCTATCAAACGGTTAAAGCACTACAATATAATTTTCCAGGCCTTAGGTTTGGGATTGAAGAAAATGTGTAACCAAGATTACTGGCTAATATGGAGAAGTGGACATAAAAAGAAATCTAGAAAATTTTTCCCTGCAGGTAAGAAATTATTTACTAGGTCAATGGTAAAAAGAGTATTCCAACACCTATCAGATAACGGTTTTAGGTACGGAGCTGTAAGAGCATGGCGTGGATAGTCTATAAAACTAAAGGAAATAAAAAGAAATCCCCTAAGTGGTATTTTATGGGCGGTCTTACAAAATGGACTCGGGAAAAAATATGGGCTCATCGATATTTTACTGTAGTTCCTAGCGGAGTAAAACTAGAACAAGTATGATTAATAGTTTTGAAGAATTAACTAAGCGATTAATTGAGATAAGAACCGATGTAGATGATGCTATTAATACATTAGAGCAGGTTCCTAGTACTGGCCCTTCCGAATATGCTATCTATAGGTTCAAGGGAAATAAATCTATATCTATTAAAGACTACTTCGTTGATTCTAATATTTATAATGGGGCTATTTGGGGACCAGAACCAAAATTGATGAGTGAATTAGAGGCTGAAGTAATTATTAAATATTTAGAATTTAGTAATAACGATGAGTATAAATACAGCATCATACATCTGGTACCGGGAGAAACCAAGACTAAATAAGAAACGACCAATCATCCGAGAATACTACCAACGTAATCTTGATAAGGTTCCGGATTCAAACGCTTATTGGACTACTGATAAGAGTCGTGCTATGAGATTTAGTGAGGTGGGACTAGCCGATTGTTTTTGGTGGGCCTTAGATTCTATGGACCCATATAATTATGGATATGAAGAAATTTGTGATAGTTAAAACCAAAGGAAGTAAACGAAAATCTAAGAAAGAATATTTTATAGGAGAATGGCATTTTAGCCCAGATCCTAGAAATGCTACTTTGTTTAACTCTAAGAAAGAGGCCTCTGGTATTAGGTTTAGACTTGAGACCGGAGCTGATACTTCTTGTGAGATCTATAAGATATTAGAATGGGATACCTAGTCTATAAGGAGGGTGGTAGAAATAAACTTTCTATAATTCGATTCTACTTCAGGGAGGATACCGCTTCTAACTTGAAGTTTAGATTAACTAGAGAAAGAAAGGAAGCTACTATATTTCCTAACTACGAAACTGCCAATAAAGCTCTCCACGATTATATTACAAAGTGTTTTTGTTTTGGCTGTGTGGATAAACCTGGAACACCATTTGGAATAGAAGATGAATTTGAGGAAATGGATTAGTAGGTTTTTCTCTGAATCCCCATCCTTCCCTCCTCCACCATTAATTTCTTATTATATCGTTATCTATGTATTAAAAGGACGAAAGAAAAAGTCTAGGAAAAGGTGGTGGTATGCAGGAGAATATAAGGGAGAACCAGTTTGGACAATAGATCAAGACGCTGCTAAGAAATTTGATGAACATAGTGAACACGGAGAAATCATGTTTATAGTAAAAGACCTATACGCCCGAACTCCGGAAGCCTTAGAGGTTGGTTATGTCAAGTTACGCTATCAAGAAAGGACGTGGAAATAAAAGATGGCCTACTAGGTGGTGGACTAGTAATGGTTGGGGTCCTAGAAGAGAAGCTACCATATATGACTATGATTCTGCTCTTCTAATGACATTAATGATACATGATAATTGCCAAGTTTTTAAAGTGGATTAAGGGACTAAAGAAAAAGAAAGAGCCTACTATAATACATCGAACATTCTGGCTTATCCGACTTTCTGGAAATAAACGAAAATCTGGAAAACTATATTATACTAGGGCTGAGAAAAAGTGGGTAGATAAAAATTCAGCTACTAGATTTTTTAGTCCTAAGGATGCAGAAAATATTACCAAAGCACTTAAACTTATCGGCTATGACTGCAGAGTTGAAGAAGAAATTCAGAATATTCCGATTAATAGGAAATAAAAAGAAAAAGAGAAAATTATACTTTGATGCAAGAAACCCAGATATTCCGACTTTTAGTCAAAAAGAATATATATTTACTAGTACTGAATCAATAGTAAGAAAAGCTGTTGTTAGAATATTAGATTTTCATCCAGAAGCAAAACTAGGATATGAAGAGGTGGATAGTAATGACAACTTGGGGATCACAAAAGAAAAAGACTCTTGAGTATATATGTAGAACAGAAGATAATACTGCTTTTACATTAACAAAAGAAAAATCAGAAGCATATTTATTTGATGACTTTAAAGTTGCGGCTGATCTAAGGGCCAGCATAATGAAACTCTATTATGGAAAACGAGTTATTATCAAAGAAACAGATTTTAATATCATATCGAGGAAATAAAAAGAGATCATTTTCCGGGTATATCCAACATATTGGGCCTCTTAAAACTAAAATAACTAAAGACAGAAAGGAAGCTACTATATTTTCTGATCTTTCCTCCCTGTTTCTAGCCATCAAAGTAACCCCTGGAAGAACGAAAACAAAAAATTTGAGTGAAAGTTAATTCTTTCACTCTTTTATTTCCACACCAAAATAAAACCACAAGATATACTTGAGCTCAGGAAGTGTAGGATCTTCGGAATAAGGAGATTCTATATATCTTGGAGTATTAATCACTTGATCTAATATTTCATATTTAACCCATCTCGGACCAAATAACTTCAACCCAGGGAGACTATGAAACAAAGATACTCCCATATACTGAATTCCCTTAAATATTCTAGGACTTAATAGCCTAAACTTTTGACCTTTACCTTTTCCAATAATTTCTAGGTAGAGTCTTGGTCTTATTTTAACATAATAGATAATTACTGAACCACATACTATAACCCAATATTTATACATAGAAAATGAGAGAGTCCTTTTTTTTTGAACCCTCTCATAAATTTATTTAACAACAACGCCAGTATCGACTGAACCATCACCCTCGATCTTAACATTACGATCGGTTTTAGCAGCGATAGTATTGGTCTTAAGAATGTCGGCCATATCAACACCAGTCACGTCCTTCATAACATCCATGGTCTGTTTAATTACAGAAGGAACATTACCTGCAAATCCTGCAGCCTCAGTTCCAGTAGTACCATAAATCTTGATATCACCAATCTTACCCATTGGTTCAGCAATACTTCGTGCAACCTCTGGCATAACCTTTTCTGTCATCTTGGTTAGAATATCAATTACAGCGACATGACCATATTTCTCATAGGCTTCTGCTTTCTTCTGCATAGCTTGAGCTTCTGCCTCACCCTTAGCCAGGATACCGGCTGCTTCTGCCTCTAATCCTGCTTGTTTAGCCGCAGCCTCAGCTTTACCCTTCGCTTCAATACCTGCAGCTTCCTGAAGAGCAGAATACTTATCAGCATCAGCTTTAACCTGAATAGCTTTAGCCTCCTGTTCAGCTAAATATGCCTTAGCTTCAGCCTCACGCTTCTGTTGTTCAAGTTTTGCCTGAGCATCAATCTCTGTCTGATATTTCTTAGCATCAGAGTTTACTTGAGTTTGATACTTTTCAGCATCGGCTTGAGCATTAACCTGGGCCTTAAGTTCATTTTGCTTAATTTTGATCTTTTCCTCAGAAAGAACTTGTTCACGCTTAGTTTGTTCAATCTGGGCATCAACAGTTTTAGTGTTGATAGTTTTTTGCTGTTCCTGCTTCTGAATTTCATATGCAGCATCAGCTTCAGCTTTCTTTGTGTCAGAGACCTTTTTAAGATCTGCTTTTTTAATTTCAAGCTCATTATTACGTTCAGCAATCTCAGTCTCTGTCTTAACTCTCACATCATTTGCTGTTTTCTTTGCTTCCTGTTCAGCAACGGCAATGTCACGTTCTGCATTTGCTTTGGTAATAGCTGCATTCTTTCGGATAGCATAAGTATTATCAGCACCTAAGTTCTCGATAAGTTTATTTGAATCAGTTATGTTCTGAATATTACAAGAAATAACTTCAAGACCAAGTTTTGCCATATCCTTAGCAGCTTTTGCCTGAATTTCATCTGAGAACTTATCCCTGTCCGTGATTAAATTTTGGAGGGTTATGGCGCCAACCACCTCTCTCATATTTCCCTCTAATGAATCCTTAATCTCAGAAGCAATCTGGGATGGATTCATGTTAAGAAAGTTTTTAGCGGCTAATCTTGTACCAGCTCCATCAGGTAAAGCTCTTACTTTGCACACAGCATCAACCATAACATCAATAAAATCATGCGTTGGTACTGGGATAGAAGTTTTTACATCCACAGAAACCTGGCCAAGAAACACCTTATCAAGACGTTCCAAGATAGGAATCTTAAATCCACCTGTACCAATAAGAACTCGAGGTTCTTTTTTAAGACCTGATAAAATGTAGGCATAAGATGGAGGAGCCTTAACATACATACTGAAGGCTAGTACCACCAATAGAACTACAACAATTGCAATTCCAATTAATACTAAATTTGAAGTAAACATAATTTTTAGTTTATTTGTTTAATAATACATTTATAAGGAATATACCCTTTCTCCAATTTTAAGAACATAATAAATCTTTCCAGGTTCGGCTCCCCAATCTGGATTTCCGGATTTCACTTCTATTCCGTTAAGTTTAAATCTCATTCGTCTTGATAGGTCACTGCTCTTAGGATAACCAAGAGTAAATTCAACGAAGTCATAGTGTTTTCCAACTAGTCTCTTCGTCCAATATTCTGTTATTTCTCGGTACTCTTCTATTTTGATACCAGCCTCAATTAATCGATACCATATTTCTTTAAGTGATAAGTATAATATCATAATGATCTACAAAATTATCATTATCTAGGTCCTTAATAGCTTCTTCCTCAGTATCAAATCTACAGGCACAAACATGATGACTGGTAAGATTAACGAAACAATATTTACCAGAGGCACGATCAAACATAATCTCTGTTTCTCGCACAGATCCATCCTTTCTAGTGACTATTATTCTTCTCGGCATCTTTTCCCTCTAGGATTAGTTGTATATCGAATGAACTCTTCCAAGCTAGATCTTCTGGTATATCACTAGCACTTACACTTAGTTCACCAGTAAATTTATCCGTTGAAACCCACACACCTTCCCGAGGATAATCATCATTCTTTTCAAAGTAGAGATTTATTTCGTAGTCATCATCATAAATTTCCGGATCTATAATTCCAGCACGATCTGTAGTATATCCAAGTACATCAAGAACAGGGTACAACTCCTCTATAACCCACTTCATATTCTTTGCATGTGCCATAGCGATTTTATATTCCTGCAAGATCGGATTACAGACTACCTTAATAGTTTCTTCGAGTATATCAAGACTATATTTATTACGTATGTCCGGCTCCTTAACTAATAGAATTCCCGGACTTCCAAATTCATCATCATTTGTATAGAAAGTGTTATTTGAGATAAAGATGCTATCTACCTCCCCTGATGTATTATCTACATTAATCCATACAAACCTATCATCCTTCCCCTCATAATAAAAAGAAGTGAATTCCTCTTCTATATCAGTATTATCTGGAGAAGGTTTATATCCGTATAACCTAAGTATCTTTTCGTATGTATTTATAGACTGCATAATGTTCTAATAAAGGTAATCCATTTATTCTCTGTTTCAGTATCGACTTAAGAACTTTATCCGGATTTCTGAAGTGAATACATTTTCCACGTTCTTTATCTGTTATCTCACTACCAACGTTTATACTAATTGAATCAATCTCCTTAACCGGTATTTTAGATGCAGTAGTATATTTATTTTTCCTGATAAAATCTAATACTGCTGTATATCTGAAATTTATAGTAATCATGGAGGGTATCCAAGAAGTATCTACCTGATCTAATGCTTCCCAGATAGTTTTCCCCTCAGACATACTTTCCTTGAGATTACTAACTAATACATGAGGGTCGATTCTTCTTGTATCAGGTAACTCAAGATAAAACCAAAGAGACTTTCCTATAAATCCAGAATCAATCATAAGGCATCAATCGCATTAATCAATATTTCTCGCTCATCTTTTCCTATATAAGCGTCTGTCACAATTTTCTTTAATCGTTTCTTAAGAACCTCGAGGTCTTGGATAGGGCACATCTTTATTTCATGTGTCTTCTCATCCATATAGTAACCGAGAGATTCCAACAAAGATTTCATATCATCTACCTGTTCCTCTTTAGCTACTCTCCAAAAATGAGGCCAAGTATCATCATGTCTTTTAATTCCCCACTTAGTAATTCGTGTGACAGAATCCATTTCAATTCCTGGCGGCGGATATTCACATCTAGATCCCAAGCCTTCATAGATAGCATAGTACGGTTCCCCAAAACTATCGTTATCTCTGTTCACTAAGATCTCACCTTTCTTATAACTTAGAGGCCTCATACAAGACTATCGATTGCATCTGTTAATATAGCTTTATCGGTTTCAGACCTGTCAGACTCGACAACAAGTTCTAATAGTTTATTCTTAAGAACTTCCATATCGAAAATTCTATTAAGTCTAAGTTCACCTTTTAGATTTAAGTGATAACCCATTTCTGTCAAAATATCAAGGGCAGTTTCTAATTCCATACCCTTAGCACTTTTCCATTGATGGTTCCAGATTTTCATATCTCTCCAGACCCTACCAACAGAATCGAGTAAATATGCAGAACTTAGCATTTTCCCATGAGCTTCACCAATTTCCTCTTGATAGATACAAAACCTAGGCCCTGTTGTTCTCGGAGGGTCAGCTGGTTGGATCAATATCTCTCCCTTCCTGAATTTTGCTGATTCCATCTAGTAAGTATTGTTTTTCTGTCTCTTCAATATCAGAACACAAGATAGCTTCAAATAATCTAGACTTAAGGTCCTTGGGAATACCAGGTCTAGGAATACTTCGATATTCTCCCTCAATCCATACCTTCCCTTGATCCTTAAGATATCTATTTATAGTTTCTACCTCTCCTGGACAAGCTAACTTCCAATTTGGGACATAAGTACTCATCCATTCCTGTCTACCTCCATCCCAAATATGATCTACCCAACCACGATTCTTTTCTTTTTTACTGTAACCCTGAAAAATACCAAGAACATGGATTGGATTCTCAATACCAAGATCTATATCAGCAGAAACATAATCACCTTTCTTGAACCCTGTATGTACTGTAGACATATACACTCTCAATTTCTGGTTCATCATAGAGATAGTCTGTCATGGTGTTTTGGTCACCTATATAAGATCCCCATTTCTCCCATCTCCAACCATCTCTGGGTGGTTCATCTTTCTTGCGGATCTCCGACATTATAATAACGAATTCAAAACCCTTCCATTTTTCCAAGGCCTTAATTCTTTTATCACGTTCGAGGATTTGCTGGTAATTATCACATACACCATAAGGATAGGAGATCCATACCTTACCTTTCTCGTGCTCTCCAAGTCTTTTAATGAAACCAGTACTAATACCTAGGAGACTAGATAATTTACCCAGGTTCCTTTTGGTGGGTAGATATTCACAGTTCACTAAATGATATGTTCGCTCAAGAAACATAGGCTTATTAACATCCCAATATTCATATATCCCCGGGGCTAACTCTTTAAAAACGTCACCTATCTTGAGATCCCGCCACATCCTATATACATCTTCTCCATAATCTCGCCTGAAGTCTTCTAATAATTCAGTGCGACCAGGAGAACTAACATAATACTCATTCGAATCAAAATATAATTTTTTCATATCTAATAATAAGGAAAATAAAAGAACTAGATAACAACATAATCGTTTTCTAGTTCTATTTCCAAGTATATGTAATAACATCCCGGTAGATCCTCTAGAATCCAAGTTCCTTTTCCAGGACATGAATCTCCGAGAGGCGTCCGAATTATTATACCATCTACCATTCCATTTGGCGTTCGGATTTTATCCATATAAGCATATTCACCAGCAAACTCCAGGATCTCATCATAGTTATCGCCAGTAAATTTAATTGCCCTATGAACTTTTCCTTTCTTCTTATGATTCCAAGTAGGTCTTAATCGAATCACACCACTACTATTGTTCTTCGTTAAGTTCAAGTTGTTCAGTTTTAATTACACTACAATACATAATAGGTTTTCCTGGATGTATGATTATCTCTGAGTTCCCTAAGTTTATTAAATGAGTAGTTAGTTCACCATCAGCAGTAAATAGACAATCCATTAATAAACACGTATTCCTATTCCCAGAATGTTTTATTATTGAGTAGGCATCATTTGACGGTAGAGTAGCTTGAGTAGGGATAAACCTATACAAATGAAATCCAGGAAAAACAAGATCCGACGGAATAATTATATCAGAACACGGAAGGAGGACAGATTCAGGAAGATCATCTGGATAATACACTTTAAGCACTACGCCAGATCCAAATATCAGGACTGGATCTCTTGTGTTTCTAATCTTACGGTAACTTAAAGAAATCATATACTTCCTCCCAATCTACTTCAGGGTCAAAACCAAATTTATCATCTATTCCAATATTGAAGTAGAGCTTATCGGAGAAACACTGTAATTCCGTATTTTGTACCTCGGGATTTTCGTTTATCCAATCCACCTTGATACCATCTACCTCCAGTCTCTCCTTGTATTTCATTAGCTGATCAGTGTAAGATGAGGACCATAGAATTATTCTTATCTCTTCTCTCCTCGACATATTCCTTAATGTATCGAGGGCTAACGGATAATACTCGTAGGTTTCTATCCTTTCATAGGATGGTCTGAATATAGTTCCATGTATATCAACCAAGACATATATCCTATCCCATCCTTTCTTGGCGGCTCTTTTATACGCTGCACTAAATGCATTCACCAGGTTCATACTCAACTATTACTTTTGTTTTGATCTTACCTTTCTGTATGTATAAGTAATCAGATATCGACTGCGCTTCTCTATAACTACCATACTTAGCTGAATCATCTTTATTCGGGGTCCAAACAGGATCTTGACTATTAACATTCATATCAAAACCTGCAAAATATATTTTTCTTTTTCCGAACTTTTTATTTCTAGGCTTCAACCGAATTATACAATCCATGCTTCAACTCCCTTAGGATATTCGATTATCTCTGGTCTCTTAACGCCATCAATCTTTGTTTGAAGTATTTCCAATGATCTAGAGACTTCTCCATGATTATCATATAACCTCATTTTCCTGGGATCTATAGTCCATCTAGCGGTAAAATTCAGGTTTAGTAAAAAGGGCCCATGAAAGTCTACCAAGTATATTACCTTAGACTTCTTTTTGTTTCCCATCCGACTCCTTATGTACCAGATCTTTTTCTTCATACGATGTTACAAAAGAGCCCTTAATCCCAAGAATTCCCATAAGTACCATAGTATCTAGGTGACCTTTAGCTATAACCAAAGAATCGAAAGTGATATTGGTAGTTCCTTGAAAAATAGGAATAAACTTACCACTATCTGGATCTCCCCATATACCATTAAAATATTGTATCCTTCTCTTGTGCTTCCTAGCAATTACATATTTCAACAGTAACGATCCTCCTCTATTTTGATGGGGTATAATCCGAAGATTCCAAGTTCACATATAACACCCAAGGATAGTCTATAATCAGGACATCTATACGCCTCTTGAAAGGAACTAGTCCACTTCACTACTGGTTCTGGACTCTTTAGGTAACGTTTCGATTTCTTTTTCTGATATCCGCTTCTTACGATTAACCAATTTAACATACAGCCATTTTCCACCAGTATAACCTAACCTAGCAAGATTAAGTTTATCGGTGATCCAAGAATAACACCAAAAAACTATTATTCCTGACAGAAAACCTACTAGAAACCAAATCAATGTTCTGCCTCAATTATATAGGGATAAAGACCAAACACCGGAAAAGAATATCCTCTAGTCTTTATCTTATAAGTTTTTCCTATCTCTAACGTACCAAATGCCTTAGAAGACATTAAACCAGATGGTGTTATCTCATAGGTTCCTTTATCTGTTCCTACCAGGTATTTGTAGGATAAGGATTTATTATCCTTACTACCTGTTAATTCTTGTTGAGCATTAACAGATATAACCTTAGCTAATACAATATCCTCCTTAGTAAATTCAAGAATAGCAGAACAAATAATAGCTACCAGAAGTCCAAGTACTAATAATCCTTTAGTCGCTTTCATATTTTTCGAGTTCTTTATTAATTTCAGATAATCCATAATCTTCTGCAGCTCTTACACGACCGAGTTGTATAAGTCTGTGAATAATTCCACGTTTTTCTTTTAAGTGTTCGTATCTTGACATAATCCAATATTATAATGTTCTCTCAATAGGTCAAGCGTATCCTGAACATGGGTAGGTATACTGACTAGTGGTTTAAGGATTGGATCGATGTCGTCTATATGAACATCAACTACCTCTCCATCCTCACGTAGAACAGTTACATTATTTGTATGATATCCCAGTCCCATTAATACATAGGTTGAACCAAGAATTCTATGTCTAACTTTTACTCTGAATGGAAGCAATAAAGCTAATAAATCTTTCTTACTCATTTAACATTTTTATCCATCTCTATTAATAAGGAAAAAGAAGGGAGAAAGAAACCTAAACTTCTTCCTCTCCTTTCTGAATCCATTCTACTATAATTCCATCTCGTTCCGGACATCTATAATTACACTCATGACACTTGATTTCTCTAGTACAATTCTTTCGGTAAATACAGAAAACTTTTCCTCCTTCAAGCCTCTCTAACTCAAGACGCCGTTTTCTGAGTTTCTCCGCTGACCAGAAATACCATATGACAGAGACTATTCCAAATAGATTAATCACACGGGTTAACCAAAAATTTGTTATTATTAGGCTACCGATAGAATACCCTAAGAAAATAACCTCGAACGATGTAATAAATAGACGTTCTTGAAAAGCGAACTTAACTCCTGCTTCTAAGCTCTTCCACTTTTCCGAAAGCATTGATGAGCCATTCCTTAAGGGTTTTCTTGAATTCTCCGTTTGTATCATTGACTAAATCATACAGAAAACCGCTCGGAATATAAGCTATCTGTCTGAAAAAGCATCTTCCATCTGCCATCATCCTGTAGTCACCGTATAAGTCTCTTGGTTTCTTTTCCAGGAGGCCAAGAGTCTTCACACACAACATATGATCATAGCCTATTAAGGTAACCGATATACCACTAGTCCCTGTCATCTTAATTCTCATAGGTCATTAACATCTATGTAGTCAATACCATAGTTTTCCGCACACTTCAGATCAGAGTCAGAGAATTGGCCTGGTTTACCTGAGGCATCACCAATCATTAACATCTCGGGTTTAGAAACTACAATTCCTAAGGTTGGTAGAATCTTAAGACAGGTATGATCCAACATCCCCGGGTTTGGTTTTCGATAAGGATCAGTCTTGGAGTTTCTTGGACAATATACCCATCGGACTGGAACCCCTAGGTACTCTTCGAAGGCTCTCACCAGGTACTCGATCTTGCCCTTAACCCAATTTTCATGATTAACTTTACCGATTGCTATACCTCCCTGATTTGTTACTATAACCAATACTTCAGGACTCATTTCCCTGATTTTATCCAAGACATCAAACTTAATTTTCATATCCCAAATACCCTTAGGGAATGAACTACCAGTGAGGGTATCTATCAAAGTACCGTCTAGGTCCGCAAATACAACTTTCTTTTTCATCTTCTTAAAAATAATTTAATTAATGGGAGACTATCTTCCTGGATACCTAACTTATGTAACATATAAGCCTCCTGTTCAGCCATAAATAATAACAATACTAAAAATACACTAGCCCAACATAGCAGATAAATAAATCCCATTTGTAATTTATCACTCAAGGTTGGACATTTCTCTTCAGTTCTTCCCATTAGCCTAACCATTAATACACAGAGCAGGCTAACTATTCCAGGCATTTCTAAATATTGAAACCACCAAGTTATTTCCATACTATTTCTTTTCGTAGATAACCCTTTCCACTACAGACAGGACACGTATCGGAAAGTTCGATATCTTCCATCTTACATGTTAATTCATTCCTTATGCTCTCCACTCGATGATTAATTCTTCCGGTACCATAACAATTATCACACCTCTTCCGGATACCATCGAGTTCCTCTTCATAGGCTCGACAGGCTTCTTCGTTCCTGAATTCCTTACCGTCCTTAGCTACATAGATCGTTTCCTTGATTACCCTTTCTTTTTCGTAAGTCCGCATATTTATTTCCTATATTAATAACTTTGACTAGGGCAGATGGGATTCTTATCCATTCACTATCTCTTTTTGCTTCAACCACTTCTTCTCCATGTAATACACCAGGATAAGATCTAATGTCTGTTACTTCCCATAAATCACCTGGCTTGGTTGAAATTGAGAATCTAGACTTATTAGCTTCTATATACCTGAAGGCCTCGTGAGTTATGATCATTCCTCTCATTGCCGTAACCTTCTAAGTAAATCCAGTACATCAAGTTCCGGATCCCTGACCAACAAAGATTCTAGGGTCATGGCATTAATAAATACCTGACCATTAATTTTCACCGTATCTCCGATGGTACAACCCTCTAAGCCCATAATCGGATCTTCCTTCGGCTCTAGAGTATAAGAGTCTTGATCGATGTAAGGAATAGGACCGGTCGTTGTTTCATACCGATCGAGTTCCCGGGCTATAACTTTGATTCTTTTATTCCCAGGTCCTAGAATCATATCACCTACCTGGAACCTAATGACGATCGGTTTTCCCTCGGCCGATAAATACCTACCATCCGACAATAACCTCTCCATTAGTTTCTTTTTCTGAGTAGGGGAAGCAGGATACATAGGTTCTTCTTTTAAGTCATCGAAGCCATACAGTACCACATCCCCTCCGACCGTCTCCAAGATATCACCTTCTATCGGACTCCACTCCTCGAAATAGTCTTGAATTCCAGTTTCCCATGAATGTTTCTTCTGGGCCGTATCTTCCTCCGTTATACACCCGGGAAATTCTGACAGATATATACCACCGGCTCTATACGGGAAAGAACCATTACTCATCTTCACGTCTTTGAGGCAACGATACCAATGACCTTTCTCTGGTATTTCCCGGATATCCTCTGAAAACCCGATGTGCTTACCAGAATCGAATACATACTCTTCTCCGGTAATTCCTATGAGAATTCCCTTGTCATACTTCTTCCCGGGTTTGAGTTTCGGAGGTATGAAATCGGCCCATTCATTGGTGGACATAGGAAACAGAACACATTTCTTAAAACCACCAAGTCGACCTTCCTCATCCAGAATTATTTCCTTTCCATCCGGGTCTACCACAACGATTTTCCCATCTGAATTCACTTCTTTGTAGGTAACGGAACCATCAACCAACGGACACCTAAGACTAAATCCTGGTGTAGCTCCCTTAAGTATATCAATTATCTTTTTCTCCATAACACCAACAACTAGCTGAATGAATAGTAGACGGATCCTCTGGATTATACTTAGATACAGTAGTCAAATATTCATGACCTTGAATTGTATCTATGTATAATCTATAAGGTCTTGAATCCTCACCTACCTTATTGTACACCTTATAATTTTTGACTCTAGGAGAAGGGTTACTATCACAAGACCCCAAGACTAAAGCCATCACGCAAACAGTCATTAACTTTTTCATAACTTTAATTGGAATTAATATTAAGAGGATTACTACGAAACATACATATCCGTAGTCCTTTATCCCTGCCAAACACAATAAGCAACCTAATCCGAAGACCAGCCCAAGACAAACCAAGAGAGCTAACTCAACGGGATTGCTCTTCATAATCTTGTCTCTTAATGAAATAATACACCGTACCCATTCCATAATCTACCTTGATCTCTGGTTTCAACATCCTAAGTCTTTTCTGTATCTCCTTCCTTTCCTTGGGCGCAGAAGATAAAAGTTTCCCTTGGAGTTCGGTATATTCTGGATTTTCTATAATGGTCTGGTGATGATGAGAGGTCTTAACACCTAGAACCTCAACACCGACCCACTCTTCTTCAATCCGGATAGCCTTAGAGGAACTAGACCCAGAATCATAGAAACCTCTCCCGGTGGCATCTTTCCCTAGACAATAGGCATAATAGTTATAATAGTCTATAGTCCCACAACCATATACCGGGAATTTCTTGATGACCTGACCAACTCTAGCGAATGCATCAAAGAAGTAGACAGGTTCACGATACTCAGGCTTATAATTCTGAGGCTCACACATATAAGTTCCACCTTTCCATGGTGTAACTCTAACTTGACCAAACTTAGGAATCCAGAGTCGTTGATTATATTGAATTCTCATCTTCCCAAATCCTTTCTTATTTGTACACCCAAGATCTAAGTCACGTTCTCTGATTATCCCGGAAGAATCAACCCAGAATGGTCTCTTCCCTCCATATGGCCGTAGTACCTGAGAATCTTCATCCATGGTACGATACGACGGGAGGTCCTTAACATGCTGATCCCCGACGTCTAAGAACCGAGTATAGCCAAGGGAATCGATAGAGGGAAGATCTTTAGTTTTATGGTTATATTCCTTAATGAACTCGTCAATCCCTCGGCCAACAAATTTCCGAAGGAGACCTATCAAATATTTACGTTCAGGTTCAGTTCTCCCCAAGCGTTGACCTCCGGAAGTAGGACCGGATTTACTAACCCATCTTCTATGAATCCCAAGCCTAGTTCCCTCATACCGATCCATCTCATGTCGGTTGAACCTAAAGTCTTTCCATTTCTTAACTTTAATATTCCATTTCTTATTACTCATATCAATTATAAGGAAATTACACATCTACTTCTTATATTCGAATCATTATAGAGCGGAATGTAAAATATCGGTCGCTCTTGTACTTTCGATTGTTAAGTTTCGCTGTGTAAATATTTAGTCATCCCTAATACATTTGCAAATCATTTTCTTGATATTATTTCAAATCCATCTTTAACTCCAGAATCAGTAATTACCTTAACTACTTTGAGATTAAAATAGTTTTCTAAATTTTTTGCCTTAGCGACTGATTTATACCCTAATTTTTCATAGATATCCTTTAGTGTAGATTTTATATAAACATAAGAATATCTACTACCAACCTCAAAAGTAGAATACACAAGGTCCTCTAATTCTTCCTGCTTTTCTGAATTTTGACTTATTCTATTCCACTCTCGTTCTATATCAGCTTCTAGATATTTGAGCGCTTTCATCCGTTCTGTTCCGAAAGCTAGGTAATAATCCTTAAATTTACCAGGGAGTCTATCTAAGAACTTTCCCATATTCTCGGGATCAAGACTAACCTCTATATTATGTATAAACTTAATTTTATCTGGAAATGTCGTTAGTCCATTGAATTCCACTAATAAATCTGATATTCTACTATCCTGGGCTAGGAATCCAGCTTCTCCTAAGGCATTATACACACTGAATCTATCTTTATAATCTACTTGCTGGATATCGAAAGCTCTCATCTCCGATACCAACATTAGGTTATTAAATACCGGGAGAAGATCAGAACCCGCATGATGATTAACGGCAACATAGTCATTTAAGTAGTGAGATAACTTAATTTCACTCTCGTATTTCTTAGCCAATGAATGTCTTTTAGTAGGGTCAGCATCTCTGTATATGTCTAAGAGGTCATAACTAGCTTGTTTTTTCTCTTCTAGGCGTTTATCAAAAACCTCCTTCGTCTGTTCCTCCTCTGTTGTTTTAACTACCAGATAAGCAGAATTCTTCCAAGGGTTAATATCGAGTCTTTGTCTACCCATAATCTGTTCTAAGTCCATACTAATATCAACACTAAGACAATCTATATTACTATCACAGAAAATGAAAGTTCTAGCATTGGTACTATAGAAATCAGCACCGAGGTATACTGTTCTAGTACAAAAAGTAAACATCTTATGAGGTTCACCTTGTTTAGGAATAGAGCCAATAGCATCAATAGTCCCTGCCTTAGCCCTTTTCATTGACGGTCGGCCTAATTCGGAAAGAGCCTTATTGAATGCCTGCTTAATTAATTTATTATTTTCGAGAGTCTTAGCACATAGAACGTTACATTGATCTGGAGTTAATCTATTGTTGATGATAGCCCTAACAATAGCTTTAACTGAATTAACATATATAACTGCCTCCTTAGATACTACTTCATAGGGTCGGCCATCTTCTCCTATATATCTTCTCCTCTCATACTCCCCACTCAGGTATGGTTGGATTATTTTATTGATCTCTTCATTCAGTCCACGCTTAGTATATCTAACCTCAATCTTCGGACTAATAACTCGATCCGGATCTTCTTTACTCCAATTAAGTTCATAGTATGGAAGATTCTTAAATTCATCCAGCATATCTAAGTATTCATCTAACATAGGAGTAGCGGATACAAAGCAAACCTTCTGAATACCTAGGAGCTGATATAAGAGTTCAAGTTCTGTATGAGATTTGAAGCGTGAATCAATGAAGATGCTTTGAAACTCATCCACTACTATATAGAAATCTTCTAAGACTCCGAGTTCAACTAATACTTCCTTGATATGACGGAATGAATCATAGGTAACTAGAATCTTAGCAGCTTTTCTATTAAATCTGCATTTCCGGACATAATCTCTGGCTCTATCCTTAAACTCCAAGACTCTTTCAATACTTGGGACTGGTGGATCTACTATTTTTGCACCTTTAGTCATAGTACTAATATCCTTGTCATATCCAACAACGGATTCAATGTCATTTCTTGCATAGAATACTTCTCCTTGATGTTGATCCTCCTTATTCTCTAAGAGAAACCGGCGGGGACTACATACGACAACATTAAGTCCGCACCTGATACAATACTCTGTGAAACCGCAACCAGTCAGTGTCTTGTTCAAAATATGAGGAGAGTTAAAGTTTTCTAATCCATATTCACTCCACTCTCCTATGTACCTTATTCCTTTTGGTACTACAATCTCTTTTCTATTCATGTTTTTAAATTTTATTATTCTATCCACCCTTGTATTTTTGGGCGGAATCAGGTCTTTATTCGATAGTAAGGATTTGAGAGCTTCTGAAGTGTGAAACTTCGATTTTATTTTCAATTTTCAAACATATCCTTATATGAATGTTTGGGTTCAAAAAAGTCGAAAAAATGTATAGGTTATATTGTTAAAACAAAAGGAATCTCGCCTTGGCTTTCGCCTCGGCTCGAGTCCATTCAAGGGATCTTCGGCTAAAGCCTTCGATCACATTCGGTCGGTTCCCTCCCTCACCTTGAATATAGTATTAGGTCTTGTAATATCCTTTACTTCAAGTCTTTGAAGTAAAGATTCTGGTCCGGGCAACGACGAGCTTTAGCGAGGAGGGGCTAGGTGGGCGGACCAGAATGACGAAGTCTTTGATAACCCTAGAATCATATCAAATAAGTTATCATAGATAACACCCTAGATTCATTTATATACAAAGACAAATACTATAAGCAGAAGCTCTCAACTTCAAAAAAAAAAAAAAAGCTCCGCGCCCGTGTTTTTAACGGTTGCGCGGCTTATTGTTGATTTGGTATTCGTGCATTGGATACCAGACCTCGGTTACTGTAATTCTATCTCCTACCTTCATATCATAGTAACCTTGAACTCCACGTCGGGATATCTCAAGCCCGGAATCTAATCTAACTCTAACCTTCCTGCGACAATGTTTAGAGCTTCGTTTACCAATGATAGTTCCGGTATGGGTGACTGGTTTGTGGTATTGGTTAACCACTGAATCACTAAATAGAGGATAAGTTTTAATCCACACGTAGTCTTTTGTTTCTTTGACTACTACCGGTCGTTTAGGTTCGGTACATCCTATTATTATCAGGAAGAGCGTTACTAGTCTACATAATTTCCACATACCTTACATCTCTTAACAACACCTTCATCTTCCAAAGACTTCATCCATTCTTCTAGTGGTTCATTTGCCTTCCTAAATTCCTTATAGGCCTCATGTAGTCTTATTCTAGTCTGATAATCCATATACCACAGAGTTCCCACTAATATTACAGCCACTAGGACTAATACTACTTTTATTTTCCCCATTTGTCAATTATTCCTAACTTCATTGCTTCTTTATACTCCTCAGGTCCGGAAAACACGTCAGCTAATTTTCCTGGAAGTCTAATGTCATCTACACTTATTCCCATATACTCCATACAATCTAGAGGAGTTATATTCCCATGTTCTGCTTCTAGATGATGAGACGAACAGAGAGCGGCACCATTAGAGAGATAATATCCTCCATCTTTCCATAACCCTCGATCTAAGATATGGTGAGCATCAACAGCTTCTTTGGTGCAACCGGGAACACAACATTTACCACTTGTCCTCTTGAATACTTGCTCTTTGAATTCTTGTCTTGTTAGCAGCTCTTCCATTTATCAAACTCTTTCTTTTTCTCTTCCAGATATTTTAGGTGTGATCTAGCTTCTTTTAGTTCTTTGTCGATAGTTTTGGTAGCATTCTCATAAAGTTTGGACTGAATAATTTCCCATATATCGTCTGGAATTTCTGAGTACCTAATTCGTTCACTAGGTTCCCATAAGTTTTCATTTACGGTTGGGTCTTCGAATACATAGTTAATCCAATCCTCACCATCTCTATCGGCCTCATAACAATAACTAAGGGTAATTGATTTATCCATTAGTCGTATTCTGGGGTAGACATGTTCATATGGGGTGGATTGATACCTCGGATTATTATTAACTAGATTAGCAAAGAATAATCCTACTTTTTCATCTATAATCATTACCTGATCACTTCATCTGCTGCAATAAGGTAATATACTTCTTATGTTCTTAATCCTATCATGTAGCTTCATACTATTTCCCATTTAACTTCTTGTGCTTCGTAATATTCTGGGAGGACTAGAGAAGATATCATTTTATCTATTACCTCTTCCGGAACAATAGCCTCCCTGGAATGATTTCTCTTAGTTTGTTCTTCGGGCGTAGTCTCCAGATATATGATTTTGACTCTTGCCTTATAGGATTCGAAAAGATCTATTAGTTGTCCTCTCGACCTACCTAAGTTGGTTGCATTCCATACGAAGGATTCTTTTCTCCTTAGGTATTCTTTTGCTTTCTCCTTGGCGGCCTGAATTATTTTACCGTCGATCGAACCCGGCTTAAGTCCTAATTCCTCCCTAATCTGATCCAAGGAAATTACGGCCAGATCAGAGTTCTTCTTTATCCACGTGTCCTTGCCTGTTCCCGGAAGACCACACATAAGGATTACTTCTCCCCAGGTGTCATCAAATAAGGAAGGTCTAGAACAATTCCCCGTTCCGAATCCTAGGAACTTATGATCTGAATAAGGATCTTCTCCAAGGTGTCCCATCCCCTCTAGTAATCCTTCATCTTCTGCCAAGACCCTGAAATATTCAATATTTTCCAAGGAAACTTCTTTATCGGCGCAGATTCTTCCTTGGATATCTGCTTTCGAGAGTCTATACAAGAGATCTAAATTAAAATCTGGGCTGAGGAATCCGGTAGCAGCAATCCGATAGAGTTTAGGAATTCCGTCACTATCGGTTAAAGCATGTGGAGGAAAACCATGATACCTAACGAGAGAGACAACCGCTTCTCTGTACAGCATAGCCTCTTTAGTTCCTACTAATCCGAACTTTTTCCATAATATCTCACGGGTCATTTTTGCACCGATGATAGAGTGATTTGGACATACTATATCACCGTTGCCTAGGTCTTGAGTGGTTCTGATTTTCCCGATATCATGAAGAAGAGCTGCAATCCTGAGGATAGATTCCTGATATTCGGTAAGGCCAATAGTGTCTAGAGAATCATAGACTAGTCTGGTATGTGTATAGACATCTCCTTCTCCATGGTATTTCTTGTCTTGTGGAGTTTCTTTCAAGGAGTCGACCAGACCGGATAAACAATTCTCTTCTATTTCCTTATACTTCATACACAAGTTTAGCTCGTTTCCAGTTTTTAGCCCAGAAGACATCGGTTCTAACGTGATGAGGTCTTACGTACTTGCAAACATGGCGTGGAAATTCGTCCCCAAGACCAAATCCTTCGGTAGTTCTCATTACCACGCCCTCTTTCTCGATTCCGTAGGTTGAAGGATATTTCATTTGTTCGAGAATAAGTTCTTTAATTTGTTCCTCTGATTCTGCTACTCCTCTCCAAAGAACTGGGACATGTGGTATTTGTAAGAGCTCAGAGAATTCGGTCACTTCATCCCAAGAATACCATCTCTTATTATCCCTTACGGCGAAGAGATGATAGTAGGAAGGAAGTTTATTGTACTCGATTGAATGAATTCCGAAGAGGTTTTCACCATAGATTAGTTCATCTTCACCAATCAAGTCCTTAAGGGTCCAGAATATACCACCAGTTCCCCACATATTCCTAGACCAATCCGAGCGTGTGGGGGCGGCATGGGATCTGGCATAAACATCAAAGTGTGAACAAGACGTATTTTCTCCATCTAATTTCTCGGTTAGGACTATTTCTTTTCCTCTATAATCCTCAAACCAGCCATCATGGAGTAGTCTGTCATCTGATGTAGTCCCAGGTGAAAATGGGACATGATACGTTCTAGGATACTTCTGATTATCTATTATTTCTTTTTCCATAACAATAATAAGGAATAGCGGTTAAGCTATTCCGTATATAGTTCATTTATTGAGTCTAAAATAAGTTCCGCCAGATCTCTATGTGTATCTAGGTTATAATCTTGATCCCCTGTTTTTGAAGGATGGAAATAATCTGGCATTCTTAGTAATTTGGTATAAAGAGTGAGGAACCTATTAATTTCATAGTCCGCTTTCTCAAACACTTCAATTTCTTTGTCTGCCGGAAGTTGTTTGAACAGAGCCATGAAATATTCTGACATTCCCTCATGACTGTAGATGCCATATTTCTTGGACTTAATAATCTCTTGACATTTTTCGGGAAGCCATATTCCATCTCCTACACCTTTTCCAAAGAATTTAGGAAGTTTTAGGTTTCTATGATTCTTCCATTCTTTAATGATATCCCTAAACCCAGATAATAAATCCTCTTTTGTCTTAGTAAATTCTAGGTAGATACTTTCATGTTCCATCATTAAGGATAAGGTAGGGTTTTGATTTCGGAGTCTATTAGTAATCGGAAGAATTCTAGTATATGTATCTTTATCCTTACCTTCCCAATACTTAATATTATCCTGAAGGCCTTTCCCATAGAGACAACGTTCTACGCTTTTTAGGATTTCTTCAATACCTACTCCAAAATAATTTTCTAGAGCATCAACAACTGGCCCGGAATCTATATTCCCTACTGCTCCATAATCATCATATTTTCCATACACCGGAAGAAAATATGGAGCAATAACTGAGTCTGGATAGTACAACTCTCTAAAACCTCTATGTGTTTCTATTCCGATAAAACACGCTACTCTCTGCCCTGCTAATATTGGGAGACGAGATAAAAATCCTGTAGTATTAAAACATCCCATTTATATTTTTCCTCCAAAATATTTAAACCAATATTCATAGAACGGCTTAAACCAATGATTAACCGTCCATACCAAAGCTCCTATTAAAACCACTAACCAAGAGAAAGCTGCTATATCAATAGAGAATGTACCTTTCTTCTCTAAGGCATTATCTTTAGCTATAATAATTAAAGCCAGCAAAACACCGATAAGATATATTCCAGCTACACTAATAAATGCTATCATACTCACTAAGTTTCTTTTGTGTATCCTCTATTTCAGTCTTAGTAGGTTCATGATTCGGATCTAGCCTTAAAATTTGTTCCTGCAGTTTTAGGATTTCTTTAAGTCTTCGATATTCTTTGTCCAGCCGTTTCTTAGGTGTGGGAGGTATATAAGATGCGCATTTTTCTTCTATATCGTCTCCCTGTTCAAATAGAAACTTAAACTCTCTAATATCGTGTCCAAAGAATTCTGCATCTTTTAAAGCATAGGATTTCTTAATGACTTCGGATTTATCATGATCTACATTTTCCGGGTTAGCTAAGAAACAAAATCCTACACTTTCAATATCTTTAAGCATTTCTTCTAGACTATCGAATCCACATATTTGAATTCCATGGTCTGTATCCATTCCTGTAGCTGGGTAATCGAAGTGAATAAGTCGGAGAGCACAATATTCTTCTACCTTATTCCCCGGTGTACTCTCTAATGCTTCCTCTAGTTCTTCCCAAGTATTTTCTCCAAGAGCTACTAACTTTTTCAAGAGAGGTTCCATTCGCATAAACCTTCTATAGAGATTAAGCTTAGTATCCCAGAGCAAATATAGGCGTTGAGCTCTTTTATATCCGTCATTAAATCCCCAGAAACAGATTGCTTCTTCCTGATTTCCTTTTAGCTTGGTTAATTCTGTTTTAATGTCCATAAGCTTCTTCATTTATTACCGCCTTTAGTTCGCTTGCCAAGTTCGGATTCTAGATCTTTGACTCGTCGGATTGCTTCCAGCGAGACAACGAATGCTACGAGTCCTAAGAATAATCCGAAAACTAAGCAAGCACTGAGAAAGGCGGTTTTCATCTTGGTTCAATTACGCTAATGTTTCCGTTATTTCCCGTAGTGATTAAGAGAGTTCTGTAGTCGGAAGTTCTTATTTTCCAAACTGTCACGTGATTTCCATCCAAGACACCACTGTAAATAATTCTCTCACTACCTATCCTCTCACCTCCCCGTCTATATTGTGGGGTGGCATATATTAATACTGCTACTAATACTATAATAATAATTACTAATAATTTTTTCATATTAATTCGTCTTTAAATTTCATAGCAACATCCATTGGTATACTAACTCTTTTAGGGAGCCCATCTACCATAGCTAAATTCCAACATGCGCACTTAACCGGTTCCTTATAGGTCCACCCCGAACAAGTTTTATTTTCAACGCACTTAGGAGCAGGACAACCAACTCTACATATATGATCTTCTTTGATAAACGGCTGTCCTTTATAGAATTTATTCCAGCTTTCCTCACTTTCTTTTAGAGAAGATTCAGGATATTCTTCATAGCCACAAGTGAATGAATGTAAGGTGAAGAGATGACCCACTAGACTTTTGATCTTTTCTCTCCTCCACTCAATCTCTTTTTGTGCATCTTCTTGAGTATGTCCGAATGCTAAATTATTTCTTGTTATTGCACCGGGCTGTAATGAGAAATACCAAGAAAGACATCTATTATCATGTGGAGCTCCATCTAGGAAGGCATACTCTATATAAGTCCCTTCCTCATCTTCTCTTAGCCATACATATTTTTTCTCTTCTCCAGATAATATGGCATGAACTCTTATAACTTCTAATTCATCATTTGTTGGTTTCATATTATTTATAAGGAAATAAAAGAAAGAAGACTTAATGTCCTCTTTCATTTTACTATACCCTTAACACATTCAGAAACTAACTTACCATCTGCTCTTTCGAACGCTTTCTTTGCTTTTCCTATAGTTGGGCCCATCTCTTTTTGTGTGATCCCGTCAGGAAAATTTTCATTAAGCCATTCGATAATATCCTCACGACTAGCTTCTTTCGGTAGCCAAAATTCTAGGATACTTAATTCATATTTCTCCTTCTCAAGTTGAGTTCCTTTATAAATGCCAATATTTTCCTTATGAGCCTTAACAAGTTTTTCTATAATAGGTCTAGAGAATTGTTCTGGCATTAAGTTAATCCTCTCCTCCATAGTCTGATCGATAACTTTGACCTCTACAAGTTTATTAGTTTTCTCATCTTTTACTGTTTCGAGGTGAGTTGTAATTTTTCCTTCTGAAATCAAGAAATCAATGAGCTCCTGATTTTTAGTTAACTCCTCCATAAACAGGGACTTAATGATTTTGAAGAGCCCAAGTTTAGTAGAAAGACTAAAAAGTTTCTCTGATTCTTCGACTGTTATTTCTCTACCCTTTGTTTCTAACTTAAGAGGCATATATTCATCTGTTACCTCTTTGATCAATCTGTTAATATTAATTTCCATAACTTTACTTTATTTATTATCACGATTCTTTCCTATATGATAACCATCACAGAATAAGCACTTATAGTATGAAAAATGTTTACCGTGTTTAAGGCTCATTTTCTCTGCACTCTTTCTAGCGGTTTCTTTTGTATTATACATTATTTTAGGTTTCCCTGAGGTTTGATTTATATGGGAATTAATCGAGAAAGCACCCCAAGCATTTCGTGTTATAAAGAAATTTCTGAAGGCTGTTCCTCGTTTGATTTGATCCCATAACCAAATCCAGAGGTTCTTTAATTTTATTCTAGGCATACTGTTATAATAGTTTCTTCTCCCATCCAACCTATCGTACTTCTAACGCTTTTAATTTTAGATGGTGGAATATCTCCGATTGATAATTCACATCCAGGAATTAATGAGGGAAGAGGAAAATTAGCAATTACCTCTATACTCTCATATTCTGGTTTCTCTACTATAACTTTATAAACTCTGTCTAAATATATTTCTCTATTTTTCATATGTCTCGGAAGGAGGTTGGTTTATTCCTCCTGCTCTTCTCTGCGTCTTTCTAATTCCCTCGCCCAAAAGTCTCTCCATCCTTCTTTCTTATATTTAGCCTTATAGTTAGGATAGTATTTTTCTTTACCTTCTTTCTGGATAAAGGGATCATTAGGCTCGCAGTAGTTATCTAGCATTCCATCTATTTCCCTGAACCAATAACCTAAATAACCACATGCCCATCCTCCGTCATCCTTACAGAGGTGAACACAGATTCTACAGTTACTTGCCACAGTGTAGAAGTATATTAATCACTCTTTTACATCTATCTCTGAATCTCATTGCCTTCTCTTTGGTTCCGTGAGCAAGAAGGTTAGCATATATTTTTTCTTGGGTTATCCTTATATATTTTACCCTAGACCTATCCATTGCCTTAAGGATTATCCAGAAATTCATAGGAACTTCTCCACCCTCTTTGGTTAACTTAAGATCCAGCACTCCTATTTCTCTCCTCAGTCCTTTGGATTCGAAGCATTCAGTACAGATATGCCCTTTCACTGGCCAATCTTCTTTTTGGCAAGTATCAATCCATATTTTGTCCTTAACCACAAACCAATCTTCAGGCTTAGTGAGATAGGAACCACAGCTATCACACTTAAATCTCTTGTCCTCAGTTCTCATTTCTTAATCTCAATATAGAATTCATGTGTAACCCATTTTTCCCACGAACCTTCGATCCGGAGAACTGTACCTACCGGAAGATTCCATCTCTTAATAAGTCTAGAAATTTTTCTCTTCGAGAGGGGACCCCAGAAATTTGCTGTGTTAGTTTGTTTGTCACTTTCATGGGCTTCTTGCCAAGTATACCACATCCTAGTTCTTTCATCATACCAGAAACTATCTCCTTCCGGTTCCTTGACTACTTGAATCCACCACCAAATTTTTCGATCTCGGAGTTGACACCAATATTTGACGTCTTTGATTCTGTAGTGTTTACTCCCCTTACGAATATAGTTATCATAGTCTGAAGTTCTAGCCTTAATGTTTTCGTAACTAAATTTATATTGTACTTCCCGTAGTCTCTCCTGAATGAACTCTATCGGGCAATTACGAATCAACCAGATATCAAATACACAAGAGGTATTCCATAGTACACATTCACCTACCTCATCTATCGGAGTAGGTTTCCAATCAGGGCCCCAGAGTTTTTTCTCTTCGGCTATATACTCCGGATTTTCTAGGTTTTTCTGATATCGATCACGTTGTCCTTTGATTGACTCTTCGAACTCGGGCTTAGTCCACTCCCATAAATAATTCTTCGGGTTTAATCTATTTCCATAGTCATCGGTCACTATTCCTACCGACTCAACCCATTTTTTAACCTCTAAGTACTGTTCCCACTTTTTGAAATAGGTTTTATCAATTCCTGCCATACCACATTAAGGTGTTATTAATTCTAGCATTTAGTGAACTCCATTTATTATCCCGTGGTTTCCATCTCTCCCTTAATAACTCCTTCCTCTCTAATAAATCCATATGGTGTTCGGGAGTTGGAAGTATTCTAGGATTAAGGGATGAAAACCATTCCAAGGCTTCGGGGTCTAGTGGATACATGATAGGTTCTGCTTGTTTATCCCTCCAAAGATGACGATATACAGCAATAGTATGTCTTATATCCGTTAATCCGTCTATCTCCTCGTCATTCAGTTCCTTAAGATTCAGACCTTTATACGCCCAAGAAATATGTTTAATAATTTTTCTTAAGGTATCGAAATCAGCATGATCTTCAGGGATGAATTTACCAAAGAGAGTGATTGCATTATCTGGCACTTTCTTAGGGAGATAGAAACTAATCTTATTTTCTTTCAATAATTCTTTTACTGTTTCTATAATTTGTTTGTTATTCATGTTGTACTTTTTCAAAAACCCACATTGCTATATAACATCCTAGGAAATTAGTTGACGCCGCTATAATAATCGAAACTAGCAGGTCAGTCTCAGATATAAATTTAACTACTACTGCTGAGAATGTATAACAAATACAATTCATCAGTGAGGCTATTAATTTTCCTGACTTAACAACTAAGAGGGTTCTGAAAATATGTAAGAAAACATTAATGAATGATATAATTATAAACCAAACCATTCTTTTCTTTTAATAATTTTCATATATTTGTTTCTTTTTCATGTTAAAAATAAATGGAGGAGAGGGACTTAATCAATAAATCCCTTCCCCTTCATTAATAAGGCATTCAGAGCTTACACCCTAGGATAGCCTTAGTTAATAGGTCAATAGCTCCTCCAATATCCCTCCAATCCATAGTCTCAACAGGTGTATGCATTGATAGAAGAGGAAGACTAAGAAGTGTAGTCTCAGCATCAGCACTCTCTAAGTAGAATTTAGCTGTATTTGTTCCACCTATTCTTGAGACTGAATCTTGTGTCTTAATTTCTCCTTCTACGGCGACTTTTCGGAGGAGAGAGTTTAGGCGACGAGATTTATCTTGGCCATACTCGAGTACAACTCCAGAGCCAAGTTTTATGTCGCCATACTTTTCCTCCGGGTATTGACCGCCGTGATTAGCATGAGTAACATCTAGGTCTATTGAAATATCGGGATTGATCTGATGTGCGGCTCGATGTGCTCCTAACAAACCAGATTCTTCACCAGTACAAGCAAGTCCTATGATAGTATACTTAGTTTCCCATTCTCCAGAGCAAGCAGACAGGTTACGTAAAACTTCGGATACTACGAAAACACCCGCCTTATCATCTAGGGAATTACCATGAAGCTTAGTCTTACCAAATTCTAAATTTATATGACGGCCAGGAACTATCAATGAACCAACCCGTATTCCATATTCCTCTATAACTTCTTCTTTAGATTCGGCTCCAATATCAATTCTCATATCGTCTAGGTCATAAGCTTTCTCCTTAAGTTTCTCTTCTCCGTATTCTATATGTATGGCTGGTTTATGCACTACGCCTTCTACGGTACCACCCATTACATCATAACCTTTCATTACCAAGACATTCCGACCTGGGAGCACTTTTTTATCAATACCACCCATTCCGGTTGGCACTAAGAATCCGTCTTTAGTTATAAATCTAACTGCCATACAAATTTCATCGATATGGCCGGACAATAATATCTTAGTTGGTCCAGTTCCTAACGAAAAAGCTAAGTTGCCAGATTTATCTTGATAATAACGATTTCCTATTGTACTCATCTCATCCTCCCACGCTTTCAGTCCTAAGGTTTCGAGACCACTGGGAGTAGGAGTCTCTAGGAGTTTCTTTAAGAATTGTTTTTGCATATTTCTCTCATTATATTAATTACTTCATCTTCCATAATACCATTTCTTCGAGCAATACTTGAAATTGCTCTCATAATATCCTTAGCTGCCTCGTCGTTCATTTTAGTGATAGTGATTTTCTATAGTATGATGTTCTCCGCAATTAGGACAAACTACCCATTTTTTATACCACCCAGAATTACCAGGACCTAGGATACCATTATTCCAAGAATCTTCTCTAGTGTCAGATTGTAGATAAGCAAACTCACACCCACATTTTTTACAAATTACTACCTTTTCTTCGGTAGGATTAGGATTATTGATTATTCTCATAATATAGTTTTTTATTCTTATTAACTAAAACAAAATGTTCCTTAAAAGATTCGAGCGTCTCTAGATCATCTGTCCAATAATGTGTCTTAGTTCCATCCTCATTAGTAAGACAATCTTGAACTTCGCATATATAGATTTTTCCTTTTAGATAGAGTACATCACCAGTATCCATCTTAACATCTTTTATGCATTTAACCTTATCTCCAGGAATTAGTGTAAACATCTAGTAATCGTAGAATTCCTGCCTCAATTGCTTCCTCCGGGATATTATACAAGAAACCACCAGAATGATTTTGGCAATTATACATAAATTTTCCTTCCTTCGAGATCGCTTCAATCCAGATCCCATATCTTTTCCATACCCAAGAAATAGCTACCCAAATTGATGGAGCAAGGATTAGGTCTGGTTCAGAATTATCATACCTGATTTGTGCATCTTCGAAAGTTCCATCCTGATAATACACAGTATAGAGCTCAGACTTAAATCCCAGCTCTTTTAATAACTTAGAAACCTTAAAAGAACAGTAACTTTCTTTTACTTTCACTTCCGGAGGAACAGACTTACAGAAGAAAGAATCGAAGTAGAAAACGTTACTCCAATGATGATCTTTGTTTCCATCTTCATCCGTCAGGCATCCATCCATTTCAGAGATATATGTAGTACCTTTTCGATAGGCGATGTCCTTCGGATTACCATTCATACACACATCTTTATAGCATAACCATCTATCTCCGACTTTAATCATAATTTTCTGAGATCAATTCTTTGTCCACGTTTTCCACCAGAGATACATGGAGATAGGGAAAACCATTCTTGAAGATCTTTAGCAGCAGGAGTACGATCAGGGAAACCACATCTAATATATATTTCCTTTAATCTCTCCTTAACTCCTGAAGCTCCATCTAATAATTCTTCCCCCAGCCTAAATTCCTTGTACACCTCAGAAGCTAGGTCTGGATATTCTGGACCTATGGTTTCGTCCGGTCTGCAAAATTCAGGCTCTTCTCGATTACCTACCTCCTTAGATTCACCCATATACCTAAGGTGCTCTTGAATCCACTCCGGTAATAAACTCACAGCAGAATCAGTGGTCAATCCTTCCCGAGCAAGTTCTAGTTTCTTATAAGTGGTCGGCAGGATAGAAATTTTACGCAGTACTTCTTTTTCTGCCGACGATAATCCTAGAAACTTATTTGCTGCTCGGAGATTATCGACCCCAACTAAATCGGTGAGGTAATTTTCGGAGTCTATAGTATACAAAATCTCATAATCCAGAGTCTTATTTTCCCAACTCCTTCCCAATATCCTCAGGGCACCAAGAACTTCAGATACTCGTCTCTCATGTTCTCTCTCCGACACTCTCCTAAGCTCTGTTACCCCTTTCCATTCTATCAAGCCGGGAAGTTCTGTAAGTAAGGAGAGTTTATAATAGTCGGTAGTTTTGATCCCTAGATATTTCCAAGGCCTTAGGTTGGCTCGAATTCTATCAGAGAGTTCTAACTCCGGGAATGTATATAGTAACTCCGTTCTTCCCAGGTCAAATTCTCTTCTAGGTTCTTCAGATAAATATACTAAATCTTTCTTTTTTATAACCCTAATCATAAAATCTTTATCAATATTAAGGAAAAGACGGCAAAATTAGACCAAAAATCCCAAAAAATCCTTGAAAAATTGTCGGAATCCCTTATCCTATGAAGTAATATCAAGTCGAGGTAAGTATATTATTTCAGGGATAGACTAGTGTTCCAGGAGTTGGGAAAGGAGATCTAACGGGTGGAATCTCGTCTTGATCACTCCGACTGCCTTGGAACCAGTCTTCCCTTCTTTTTAATTTTCTAAATACTATGATAAAAGAATTATTATTGTTAATTTGGATTTTTATTATTGATTATCCAAGGAAACATAGACTCTTAGATATTCACCCAGAAACTAAGTATTTTCCTATCGGAAAAACTAAAGAGAGAATGTGGGCAGGTTATGTAATTCATAGAGGAGAGTTTGAGCAGTGGTATGATAATAGAGTTAGGTGGCTTCATTTAAACATACATCTCGCCCAAGCCAGAACACACCATGTTACTTGGATTGGTTGGTACTTAGATTATTTCTTTGAAACATTGATAGGAGCACTTTACCTATCATCCTGGAAAGGTGGCTCTCTAACAAACCGATATGAAGTCGAAGCATTATCTAATGAGGATGACATGTACTATCTCTCTAACTATAATTCAGAGAGTATCAAGAGATATAGAATTCCACTATCCCAGAGAAAAGAATTATGGGAATCAGTTGGAAAAGATAAAACCAAACTAAAAGAATTAATTAAGTCAATATGATATTAATAAGAACATTCTCGAAAACTTGGGAATCTCTTAAGACTCCTGAGGAACGCTCCAAGAAAGCTAAAGAACTTCTTGAGGCTAGAAAGAAAATCAACACCAGAAAAGAAAACCTTAAGACTAAATACGCCGAAGATTTAGAGAAAGCGGGTCTTGGTGAATTGAAAGGCAAAGATGGTAAACGAATTAATACCAGAGGCGTTGATGAAAAATTTAAATCTGATATGGCTGATCTGAAGAGATATCAAGAATCTATTCAGGATACCACCAAACGCAAACCTTCCTTCAAACCTAAAACCACCCCTAAAATAAACCCTGAGACTCTCAAAAAAGTAGGTAAGGGAGCAGGAGTTGTTGCCGGAGTAGTGGGAGCTGGTCTGGCTGGAAAAGCTGTTTATAAGAAAGTAAAAAATAAGAAGAGAGAAAATGAAGTTCGTGGGAGGTTTAATACAAAATGAGTATCTTAGTTAAAAATATAATCCGTGGGTCTAAATGTCCAGAGGAGAGATCCTATCAGGCTATATCTATCGGCTTAGACACTAAACCAGACTCTTACCTAATCCTGGCGGAGGACGGATATTACCCTAAGACCTTCAACCTGCATTTTCATGGGATACACCTTCTCTCAGAATATGAAGTGGACTCTGTATTAGATGCTCTAGTTGCATATCTTCAACCAGGTACTTACTTAGCTAGAGCAGGAGAATCAATCCCAGAGGAGCATGGATGGTGGATGAAACTAACCTATAAGCTTGAGGAAACAACAGCTATCCGGGTTCTTCATTCTAGATACAACCACTTAGAAAAAACATATTGGAATATACTTAAGAAACAATGATTACGCAAGTTCCATACACCAAAGAAAACGTTGAGAGATATAAATCTTCGGATAATCTTCTCCGACATGCTAGAACTAAAGGATGTGATGGGATAATTCTGGTGGATGGAACTAAACTCGTCGGCTATGTGGGTTGGGAAAAGAACTGGATTATTTCTCTCGAAGTTTCTAGTGATTATCGCTCCAAGGGTTTCGGCGGTAAATTACTCGACAAAGCTATTAAGAAAGGTTGCAACGGTCTAACTGTCGATTTTGAGAATACCGTTGCTATTTCATTATATAAGTCGAGAGGATTTATAACCGCCGGATGGATTGGAGCGGATAGGATAAATATGGTTAAGGTGGATTCATTTTTCCTGGTTTCTGCTACACCAAAGTTAAAAACGGCAGAACCTAAGGTAAAAGTGTATAAAACAATCGAAGACGCAATAACCGGAAGATACCTAGACCAGAACCTAACCGGAAAGACATTAACCGTTTATTTTCCAAGAACAAAACTAAATCCGGAATCTCTCCTTAAACCTTCCCTCACTGACTGTCCATATGGTTTAGTGGTTGATGAATATTGGTACCTCAGAGATATGGATGTGATAGAAATCAGTACCATCCGAATCGACCAGGAGATAGGAACCATCTCATATCACACTGGCCCTAGATCATCCCTCAAGCGTATAAAAAGATGGAGATGGCACGAAGAATTAAAGGGATGGGAGAAAACTAAATTATTATGAGAATTAAACGTAAACATATTCCACCTACTCTAGATGATGTGATAATTAGGGTAATCAAGAAACGCCGCCATGAAGATAAAGAGAAATAACTATATAATAGGACTCGGGAAACAAAGAATCAAAGGTATGAAACCCGCACAAATCAAATTCCTAGATTCAAATCTCAAGTCTGTCAATGAATGGATAAGCCCTGGGAAATATAACTCCCTTAAGGTTAACCACTCAAAAGAATCGACCCTCAAGAGAATTGGTCGGGCAGAATCAACTAAGATGAGTGAACCCGAATTCTCTAAGGCGATTGAAAAACTTTAATTATTTAATAACATGTGTACAACTAAAATTTGCAAGAAAGCCGGAAAATTATTGGTTAAACCATTGAAGTGGTATATCAGAACTTCGGCTAGGAACTATGAGAACATGTTTGGTGAGAATCTTCAGTATGTTAGATTCTGGATGTAAAAACATGTATTTTTAGAGATGTAAAACACAGAGAGTGCCTAGGAAACGCTTAGGGTATACCACTCTCGTGTTGGTGGTGTTGTACATTTGTGACAAACTAAAATGAAGAAAATAATACTATTAATCTTAACTACTCTTCTTCTCATTGGCTGTATCAAAGGTCCTGAATATAATGAGTCCGAGGTAGTTAAGGGAAATATAGAAAATATATTTGGGAATACTTTTGATCCTGAACATGATTGGAGCAGCATAGTCTCTGGAGAAATTACGGTAACTCCACTTTCAGGATCAACAGAAATCCAGATATTAGCTTATACAGAAGATGGGACTCTTAAGATATTAACTAAATCAGAAGGAAATTCAGAAACAAAACTTAAGTATGATGCTCCTAATACAATGATAGCTCTTTTTGTAGCTTGTATCTCTGAAGGTGGTGGTTATTATATAAAAGAAATAAAACCTACAGATAAGATAGTTTCTTTTCTTATGCCATTATCAACAAGAGCTATAACTCGTAGTAGTATGGATGGGAGTAAAAGACTAACTATAATTGGAAGTGAAATATCCTATGAAACTCAGCGTGGATATCCTGGGTTTGAGTCTGAGATATTATATCAGTTTAATTCAGTCCCTTATACTGTTTCTAATTATGATCTTTCCACCTTAGTAATCCTGAGGTCTATTATATTTACTTATCTTCCAAATGGTAGAAAATATAATAATCTACCTCAAATAAAAGAAAGTGGTTATTATAATGAAAACTGTTATGCTATCACAACCGGAAAAGAACCTATCATAGTTTCACCTATTTATAAGAATGATGGTGGATATCATGAGGTAGAAACTTGTGAACTATATTACTATTATTTCAAGGATCCAGAAACTGATATTAAATCCCTTCCTAAGTATAGACTAATTAAACTTAACGAATGTATTAAAGGTGATGATGTCCTAGAAAAGCATTGTTCATATAAACTTGTCTATTGGAAGAAAGATGGAACTGGCACTTATGATTTCCCTCCTGGATATAAGATTGGGTTTATGTTAAGGAGTAATTATAAGAATGACGTTAAGAAAGGTGAACTCTATTTTGATGGACGTCTAAATACTGAAATCAATAAACATGGCCATTTTGCTTCCTCTAAGTTAGGTCCAGTAGATCCCAGAATGTGTTGGTTAAGTATAAATCATATGATGCTAATGTGTTGTGAAGGAGGAACGGATTCAGATTTCAACGACGTAATTCTAGAGGTCTCAGGTGGCGTAGAGCCAATTGAAATTCCTATCACACCTGAATACAATTCTTATACTTTTCTTTTCGAGGATCAACTTTTAGGTGACTATGACATGAATGATGTTGTACTTAAGGCAGAAAGATTAAGTGACACTAAAATTAAATATTCACTTTTGGCTTGCGGAGCCTGTGATGAACTATATCTTAGAAACTTAGGAGGTAAGGTATTAAATGAAGGTACCGAAATTCATAGGATCTTAGGCTCGGAGGGATTTATTAATACTGTTTCTAAGAGCATAGAACCTATTACAGAAATTATAACAGTACCTAAGACGTTTAGTTTTAATAATTTGGACGAACAGGTTTATATATATAATAAAACAACCAACCGTGAAATCAGGATGTCCCAAAAAGGGCAAGATCCTCACGGCATAATGATCCCCACAGATTTCAAATGGCCTAAGGAGAAAATATGTATTAAAGATGCCTACCTCGGATTTGGATCTTGGGGACATAATAAAATCGATAGCATCGGATGGTACTTAAGTCCGGTGGAAAATAATGTAATAAAATGAAAATTATACGACTTAAACAATTCTCTAAGAAAGAGGATGCTGCTAAAACTGCTGCTGTTGCTGGGTCTGTAGTTGGGCTTGGTGGTGCAGCTACTTCTCTCGGTGCTAAGGTTGCCGAACAGAAGACACAAAAAGATATTGCCGATGCTCTTAAGAAAATCACAGGCAATGAAACCGGTATTAAAGGAAAGAAAGCCCTCTTAGACAAGGCTTCCGAGCTCAGCAAGAAAAAGGGCCTATTAGAGAAGATAGGTAAAAAGGCTGGCAAAATTGGTAAAGTAGGTCTTGGTGTATCTGTTGCAGGTGGAGCTACCTATAAGGCTCTTAAGAAAAACGACAAGAAATGAAGAAAACCATTTTATCTATATTAGCATTTGTTTTGATCTTAGGTGGTATTATACTATATTGTGTAGTCAACAGTCCTAAGCAGCAGAAACTTGTGTTAGAAAATACGATATCGTTAGATCGTGAGAGTATGTATTTAATAGATAGTACATATTTCTGGTATGAATCACAGATCGAACTTAAAGATATGATGAGTGATTCTCTATCTACCGATACTATTATATCTATTAGGAATATATTTCAGGATACAATTCCTAAGGTCTATATCTACATACATACTTTTGGTGTAGATAGTGTTAGATTAAGTGTACGAGATGATTTCGTTGTTGGGGATTCTGATATGAGTAGTGATTCAATTAAAGTAACGTTCGATAAGGCTTTCCAGTTAATGAAAAACTCAGGTCTCTATATTCCCAATAGTAGATATTGTACCCTTAGAAAGGAAGTAGGCTCTAAAGAAGCTAATCCACAATACATCTTTGGAAACGATAAAGTTCAGATCTATGTTGATGCTGTGACAGGTAACGTCTCCGATACAAATCCCGCTTATTAATGAGGTTCTTTAAAGAAATCTGGACATTTATTCAGCTATTCTTTACTGGAATGGATAAGAGTAAGACTGAATTAGAGCCCTGGGGAGTTAAGTATATACTTTCTGGGAAATACAAATATATGTGTTGGTGTGGTAGAGTATTATTCCACCTAGAGAAACCAGAAGAAGGTATCTTGGTAGGTGAGGATAAAAATCATGAGACTCTTCACCTAATACAAGCTCATGATTCCGGTTCTTGGATTAAGTATTACTGGGGTTACCTCATTGAATGGCTAAAAGGTGGTGGTCCGTTCTCTAAAAAGTCTTATTATGTCGGAAAATATGAGGTAGAGGCATATGCTAAGGAAGGAGATGACACCTATATCTCAAGGAGACCAGCCGGAAACGTAGATAAATTCATTCTTAAAGATAAAACCCAAGAATGGAAGAACGGTCGGAAGAGTTCTTATCTCTTCAAACTCTACATTAAAGAAAAATTTAAAGATATATGATTATCAAACGCTTTTCCCGTTCTAATGAAGATCTTGAGAAGTTAAGTGATTATGAACTTACCAAGATAATTAAGAAAGGAGAAAATAGACATAAAACAACTCGGGATTTAGGCACCGCATCTGGACTAGTAGGGGCAGCTATAGCGGGAAACCTAGCTAAGCGAGATCTAATCAATGCGGCTGGTGCTGGTTTTATGGTTGGTGCGATTCCGGGTCTAGTAGCTGGTATTAAAAGTGGTAAAAAGAAAAAGGAAGAGGCTGAAACTGCTACTAAAATTCTAAGAAAAAGGAGAAATAAAAATGATAATTAAACGTCAGAAAACATTTGGAGTTAAATCAAAAGCTCTCGGTTTATTAGCCCCAGGTTCTTATCAAGCCAAAGAAGCTGCTAAGTATGGTTACGATGAGGACGAATATAAGAAAAAAAGAGCTGGATATGCACTTAAGGGACTTTTTGCACCAGGAACAAGTACCTATATGAAAAAGAAAGCTCAAGAAATGCATGAGGAAGGTAAATCTCAAAAAGAAATTCGTAACTTTCTTGAAAATAAAGGAAAGCATAAGAGTTCTGGACGTGTGGCTGCTGGAGTTGCTGAAGCCTTAACAGGTAGTGCTGGTGGTGTTGGTCATACAATTGCTCAAGGTGTCGGTATCTATGATAAAGTAACCGGACATAGAGTTAAATATAAGAAGAAAAATGCTAGTCCTAAGAAATAAAAAGCCTATCAGAAAAATAGGTGGAATATATTGCTTCAAGGCTAATACATCGAATGAAATAATAATTGAACATATCTTGCGTGACTTTGCTCTTAAACTCTATGGGATAATGAAAGAATACTATGACCCTAGAGTTGGTTGTTCTAGTCTTTGTACTTATGAGATCTTCGATAAACACTGGGGACTTGATGATCCAGGTGATGTTTCTAGTACAGGGCAAGAAATCTATAGTGAGATACCTTCGGAGAAAGTTGCAGGCTACATAAGAGAACTCGATCCTAATTTCTCTAAGGAAACCGTCCGAAGATCTTTTGATGGTGGCGAATTTCCAATCATCAAGATATGGAAAGGCTATCATGAGGGGAGAAATGAGATTCACGTTACTTATCATATTTGCAGATGATAGTTTTAAGACAACAAAATTATAGTAAAAAACGATATGAGGATGTTATACCTTTTGGAAATACTAAGAAAAAAGATAAACCGAAAGAGTATAAAACAAAAAGTCCAGAAACAGATAAACCCTTGGAACAGTTTGAATAAAATCTATTCTCTTGTAGCGATCACCTCTTTTATACCGGATCTACTCTTCGATGAGACTACAAGAGCTGTTATAATCCTTGCTCGATAAGATATGAAAGTTAGGAATTAAGGAGCGGGAGTATCAAAGTCAGCGCTCCTTATTTTACTTTCAAAATTCTATCGAGCCTTAAAACCAGAATGAATATGAAAATAAAACGTAAGAATTTCGCTGTTAAAGTAATTAGCGATGATCTAATTAAGAAACAAGTAGCGGCAGAAGTCAAGAAAAGTACAGATTGGATATTAAAAAATAAACCATCCATAAAATTCCTTCGACCTGCCACTAAGAAGAGTAGTTGGTTTAGTAAGAAGGAAGGAGAAAAAGATGAATAACCTAGATTTTATAGATCATTCCCCCAAGTTTGATCCTTTGGCAAGTGAAAGGGAAATAGATAATGCTTCCCTTGAAAAACAATACGCATCTTTAAGTGAAGAAGAAAAAAATTTAGTTTATGCTAAACTGAATGGCTATAGGTATATTCCACCAACTATACGTCAAATGTGGGAAGACACTTATTTTTTAGGTGGAGAAGCTTTTTACAATAAAGGTATTGCATTATTTGATTACTGGAAAAAAGTTCTTGAGGATGATATATTCAGTGGTCCTTTTTTTATAAAGAAGAACTATATAGTAGCTAGTGGTGCTATAGGAATTGGCAAAAGTACGTTCGCTAGGTTATGCTGGATGGAGAATCACGCTAGAATGCTTTCAATGCGTCAGCCCTATAGTACTCTTAAGATTGTTCCAAAAACACTAAGTTATGTAATAATGCATAAATCTGAAGAAACTGCAATTGTAGAGTTTAAGAGATGGTTTTTAAGAGACGTTATGGAATTATCTCCATTTTTTAAAAATGTCAAAAACGAAAATTTTAAATTCAAAGTAATTTGTAGCGGTCCAAGAGGTGTAGCAGGATTAGGTAGTGATAGAAATGTCGTCTATATTGGTAACAGTATAGATTATTAGTGGGCAAAAACGGTGAAAGGTGTGATTCCTAATACCGTGCTAATTTAAAAGTTAACATATTTAAATAGTGTAACGAGTAGGCAGTGAAACTTTTATAAAGAATATAATCTGCCCAAGAGTGTCCGCCATCCTTCCTAGGAAGGATGAAAATGTACTCTGAACTAATGCGAACAAGAAGTATTAGAACTACAAGATAAATAGCTTGTAGGATAACATATTGGTTATTTTTTACCTAATAAGTGAATCTAATTTCTGGACCCCATCTGAATTAGCTTTTGATAAGATTTCAACCGCCTTAATAAGATTTAAATCAAGATTTAACTCAGATACTCTACAAAATGTAGGACAAATTATCATTGACTCTTCTGCTAAAGGTGTACTAGATAGTACAAAGTGGTTTGTTGAGAATTCAGATCCTAAATATACCTGGTTTGATAGTCCTGCTCACTACGAAGTTAGGCCCCAAGATTATAAGGAGTCAGATGGAAAAACGTTTAAAGTATTTACCGGTAGTGGAAAATATCCGCCTCAAATATTGGCTAATGATGATAACCCTGACCCTTCTATATATGATCCCGATAAAATAATAAAAGTACCTATTCAATTATTACGCGACTATAAAAGAGCTTTAGTAAAAAGTTTACAGGATTATTCAGGTATTAGTACTGGAAGTACTGATTCTTTCTTCGGTGGAAATATTAAACACATTGTTGAATCTTCTACTATAATAAATAGAATTCCTGAAATAATAACCGTAGATTTTTATGATAAAACAGACAGGCTCTTAGATCATATATGGCCAATGTTATCTTTACTTCCTTATAAAACTCCAATTTGGTTAGGACTTGACCTTAGTTATGCTAAAGGAGGAGATAAAACAGGAATAGCTATATCTACATTTGAGGGCTGGGAAATAATAAACGGCACTAAACTTCCAAAAATGGCTGTTAGATTAATTGTAGCTATCCAAAATAAAGAAGGTCAAGAAATATCATTATTCCACATAGAACAGCTAATAATGGATTTACATAAGAGATTTAATCTAACAGTAAATGCAGATGCTGCATATTCTAGACAAATCTTACAAGCTTGCGATAGGGAAGGAATTAATAATAATGGTAGAATATCAACTGATATTGTTCCATGTGAGCCAGCACTTTATACAAAATCTGCAATAAATGGTGGACAAGTTCAACTAGTCATACATAAAAGATTTCAGAGAGAAGCTTATGATTTATATTATACAGAAAAAGGGAAAGTAGATCACCCTAAAAAAGCTTCTATTAGTAATGACTTTGACAATCCACCAGGTAATCCAACTCCAGAAAAAGGAAGTAAGGACTGTTGGGATGCAGTATGTCAAAGCTTATATGGTATCAAACTAAGTATTGATGCCGGAGACGAATATGGAATGAATGGCGGATATTATAAAGAACTACAGGTAATGAATAAAGTGACTGATGACCCAAGAGAAAGATCTAGAGAAATAGTTCAATCTATGATGGAGTCAGTATTCGATTAAAGTGTAATAAGGTAGTTATGCACTAAATAAACTATGAAATTGAAAACTAATAAACATAAGATTATGAATAAAGTAAATTGGAAAAATGAATTATCTAAACTTCGAGAATATATTGAAGTGAAACATATGACATTCGAGGAGGTTGGAAAAATATATAATAAGCCTAAAGGACAAATCGAAGTTGTATGTATAAGATATGGTATTAAATATGCCCATAGAAAAGTTTTCCCTTGGAGAGAAGATGAAATAAATACTGTCAAAGAGGAATTGCTTAAAGGTAAAACCTATGAAGAAATTTCTGAGTTACTACCAGGGAGAACCAAAAATGCGGTAAAGTCTCTTTATGAATATCATAGTAAGGAATTAAATTTAGTAAAACCTAAAAAACCAAATGGTATTACTAGTGAAAATGAAATAAAAATAAAGGAACTAGTATTAGATGGTTATCCTGACCCTTGGATAAAACAATTAACTGGAGTATCTACTGATTGGATTTTAAAAGTAAAAGAAAAATACAATATTATTCAACCTAGTATAGAAGAACTACAAGATAAAGGTATATTTTTTACTAGTACTCCTAATATTACGCGTATAGAAACTGAATTGACTAAAGAAAAATTAATTTTATTACTGAATGACAACGTTTCTATATGTGAAATGTCCAGAAGATATAGTATAAATATAAACACTATAAGAAATTTAGTAAGACGCCTTGGTTGGAAAGATGAAAAACTTGCATCTGCTAAAAATCTTAAACGCAAATTATATAAAGAGATACATGGGATAATAAATCCTACAGAAAAGCAACTTAATAAATCTTTCTTAAGCATATTTACTAGAGATTATATTCTAGATCTTCTCATAAGAAATGAATATAGTCTTAAGAAATGTTCATTAGAGCTTGATAATATAGATCCGAAATGTATATCTAGTGCTATAAAGAAATATAATATTGATATACCAGAAGATTTTGATTATAAAAGAAAATTTGGTCCATCATTTCAAAGTAGAATGGAGAACAATAGGAAAGAGTTTAGAGAATATATGAATATTTATTTTCCGGATTATGAAATTATAGAAGATTATATTGGATCAGAAGAACATATAAAGCTAAGATGCAAAATACATCCGGAAGAAATTATAGTAACCACTCCTTACTCTATAAAAACTATATTTACTTTACATGATGAAAACGGAAATATAATAGGAACTAAGCACCTCTGCAAAAAGTGTAAAGACCTAGAAGAAATCGCTAAAAAACTAACTGTTATTAAAAAAGAAATAGAAGAAACTTTTCCTGGTAAATTTGATCTTTCTGAATCAACTATAGAAAAAGTTTTTGTTTCTGAAAAATCTGGGCATAAATTAGTACTTACTAATATAAAATGCAATAAATGTGGTAATGTGTTTAAAGCAGATATTTATGACATTAGAAACAGTGGAGTTTGTAAGTTCTGTGATCTAAAATCTTCTGGAGAAATAAAAACAAAAACAGTTCTAGATAGACTTGGGATAAGCTATACAGAACAAAAATTAAACAATCATGCAGTTCCCAAAGAAATAAGATCAATGGGTATATTTATAGATTTTTGTTTGGAGTATAATGGAAAAGAAATATGGATTGAATATAATGGTTCTCAACATTATAAGTTTTCCACTAAATTTCATCAGAATATGGATGAATTTAAAAATAATATTCTACGTGATCTTTATGAGAGAAAATATTGTGAAGAGAATGGAATACTTCTTATAGAAATACCATATACTTTCGATACTATAGATAAAATCCAAAATCTCTTACAGAAGGTAATTATTGATGGTCAGGATATAAATACTATCATTGACTATAAACCTTTCTATGAGAAGATTAATAAACTTGGTGGTATATATGCAAATAATACGTAACTTTAAGTGTTCGGCCTGTGGAGAATGCTGCCGACACATATCACACGTTCTTCCTGAGTATGACATCGGGAATGGGACTTGTTGCTGGCTAGATCAGAGCACTAATCTTTGTCGAATCTACCAAAAGAGGCCATTGATCTGTCGTGTGAAAGAATATTGGCAGCAAATTCTCAGGCCGGAAGGAATAAGTTGGGAAGATTGGTGCCGTGAAAATTATAAAGCTTGTGCGAGGATGAAGAAGAAAACAAACATAATCCAGGCTATCTTATCTATTTCAGAGGGATTAGATAAGAACAAAGATTATGGGGATGATAAGGTCTCTATAACTTGGCAACCTAATCCCGGAAGATGGTGTGTTAATATAGGGGACTTTGAGTTTGGAACCCTGACAGAACAATATCTTACCCAACTCCCAGAAGATAAAGTGATGGAGATCTGGGAAAGACTAAATAAAAAAGACCAGACTTAATACGTCTGGCTCCCTTGGGTTTTAAATCCCATAACCTTAGTACAGAGACCTATAATCTCTGGTACTCTCGGATCTTTCTTACATATATAGGGTTCCTGAGACGATCCAAATTTCCTCATGCGTCTTCTGGTGACTACTCTTCGATGAGACATGAGGAACAATTATAATAAACTTAAAAATATGATTACAGGAGAAACTACCTTATGTGTTTTGCGTCACGGGAATACATACGCAACAATCCTCAAGACTACAGAAGATACTTATGATGTCTATAGAGGAAATGACTTAATGTATGAAGAAGTAACATACACCGAAGCCTGCGAGTTCTACAAAGCTTTTATGGCTACTAAATCACTAAACCATTCAGAAGAGATTATATGTATAACAAAGAAACAACCCATATTATCCTAGGAACAGCTCACCTAGGTTCTACCCCAGGAAAATGTAGTCCAGATTCTAAATTCAGAGAAGCAGTATGGAGTAGAGAAATTATTGCTGAACTTGCCCCTGCCCTTGAAAGTTATGGTTGGACGGTACATGTTGATTATCCCTCAATGCTTCCCGGTCCTGCTCTCAAAGACAAAGACCCAAAGAAAGAACAATCCAAAGAACTTCAGTATAGGGTTGGATTCGTTAACGGTCTTTGCAAACGACATGGCAAAGAGAATTGTATCTACGTGTCAATTCATGTTAATGGAGCTGGAAATGGAGGGAAATGGTTAGGAGCTAGAGGATGGAGCGCTTATACTTCTCCGGGGCAAACAAAAAGTGATATCCTAGCCTCTGACTTATACTGGGCCGCTACCAAAAATATTGTCCCTGATTACTCTAAAACTGGTGAATGGGTCGGAAGTCAGAAACCTATCAGGACAGATCTCTCAGATGGTGACCCCGATCTAGAAGAGAGATTATATGTTCTTACTAAAACCCTCTGTCCTGCCGTCCTAACCGAAAATCTCTTCCAGGATAATAAGGACGATGTCAGTTTCCTTACCTCAGATCTAGGCCGACAATTAATCCTGAGGACTCATGTAGAAGGAATATTACGATTCTTAGAACGATAATTACAAGATGATAGATTTCCATTTTCTCTCGCGCCAGGGGAACCGGAAAGGGAGCCCCTTAATGCCTATCTGCCGATGACGGCATTAAGGCCGCTACGCGGAAGGCTAAAGCCATTGAACTCCTCTCCCTAATTCCAATTTTTCTAATTTTTTGGTGCCAAAATAATATATTAAACCAATTACAGTAAAAATTGCGTTATAAATAGAAATTTCACGCCTCAGAGAAGCTCAAATCCTAATATGTGATGTAGAGAATCGGGCTTCCCCGATTCCCTTGGCCGGTTTATTGGCCAAGGAATTAACTTTAAATATAAAACATATTATGGATATAGTTAAATTAGAAAATGGAAAATCTTTAATAAGAGTTCCAGAAAATATAAGGTACATGAATGATTGGAAAGAATTTGATTTCGATTTATTTCATGGACCTTATATTATTGACAAACAAATCCCAGGTTGCGGATTTACAGAGTATTGTCTTACTTCAGGAGATAATCTTATACTATGTTCTCCTCGTAAGATTCTTCTAGAAAATAAAGCTAATCAACATCTAGGGGAAGTCTATTATGCTAAGAATGAGATGGAAACGGATCTTAGTATTGATAGAGATTCTACTAAAAAGGTTAAGAAGTTATCTAGGGAAACTAAGAAAGAGGATATACATGCTGTTCTTGAAGCTATCGAAAAAATGTATAAAGGGTTGGATGAGTACATAGAAGATAGAATTAAGAATAGAAAACCTATTAAAATATTGGTTACCTATGATTCTTTCAAACATATCAAGAATTATCTTTTAAAAAGAAGTAGTCCAGAGCTAGATATCCTAGGATCATTTAAAATAGTGATAGATGAATTCCAGTCGGTTTTTGTAGATTCACACTTTAAACCAACAGTAGAATTAGATTTTGTTAATCAACTTTTGGGGTTATCTAATAACATTTGTTTTGTCTCAGCGACTCCTATGCTAGATAAATACCTTAAGCAGGTTGATTATTTCAAGGATCTACCATATTTTGAATTTGATTGGGAAACTTTAGATCCGGGCAGAGTTATTAAGCCTGAACTTAAGGTTAGAAAAGAAAGATCTGTTTATGGTAAAGCAGTTAATATTATTCAAGAGTACCTAGATGGGAAATTTGCTGTTCTTGCAGATCCTACCTCAGGTAAATTAGTTAAAAGTACAGAGGCCGTATTTTATGTAAATTCTGTCTTAGGAATTATTAAGATAATAGGAAAAGCTGGTCTTACACCAGATCAGGTTAATATTTTATGTTCTAATACTCCACAAAATCAGAAGAAGATTAGAAAAATGTTAGGCAAGGGATTTGTGATTGGTTCAGTTCCCTTGAAAGGGCAGCCACATAAGATGTTTACATTCTGTACTCGAACTGTTTACTTAGGAGCAGACTTCTACTCAATGTGTGCTAGAACCTTTATATTTAGTGATGCTAATGTGGACTCTATGGCTATTGATATTTCTCTCGACTTACCACAGATTCTAGGTCGACAGAGGCGTATAGAAAATCCATGGAAGAATCATGCAGAATTCTACTTCAAAACTATTGGAAAAACTAAAGAAGAAACTATAGAAATATTTAGTAAACGTCTTGATGAAAAACTAAGGGAAACCTATAGACTTCTGAGAGCTTTTGAAGGAGCAGTAGAGGAAGATAAATCGGCACTATTGAGGAAATATACAAAAGATATTGCTTCATCTAATTATATGGATGATTATGTATCGATAAGTTTTGTCAATGGTGAGAAAATACCAGTTAAGAACAATCTTGTATACATCTCTGAACAACGAGCTTATGAAATACAGCAAATAGATTATAAAGATAGATTCTCAGTTTTTAGTTCTATACAGAAAGAAGGATTGAAACTAGATAGATTAAGTAAAGCAATAGGAAGGTTAAGGGAGACTTCTATTCCTTTCTCAGCTCGACTAAAATATTTATGTGAATCTACCGAGTATTCTGATGAGGAAAAGAAAATAATAGCGCAACAAGCTTCGGAGAGCTTTGATAGATATTATAATCTCCTAGGACCTGAAAGATGTAAGGCGCTAAGATATAATATTACTGATCTTAAAAAAGAAATAGCCGATATTTCTATACCAAAAGAAAAGATAAGTCAAACTTTTCAGAGTAATTTTTTGGTTGGTGCTAGATATTCTAATGTTCAGGCTAAAGAAATTATTAGAAAAATTTATTCTGAACTTGGTATGAATAAATCACCTAAGGCAACTGACCTAAACAACTATTTTGTTTTTAAGAAAGTAAAATTTCCTGATTCAACCGGAAAAATGATAAACGGTATTGAAATTCTAGGAACTAAATAAACAAGAATATTGTCTATCCCGAAAGGGCTGGGCAATATTTCTTTTAACCATGTACAAAATATGAAAAGAAATTTTTGGGGCACAAGACCGGGTAGTGCTCGCAGAATAATTAAGAAACCCAAATCCCCGGCTATCAAAGATTCTGGGGTATTAATGTCTATTGATTATGAAGGTAATACGACAAAATAAGGTTATTATCGATGCTCTTAAGGGGATTGATACAACGAAAATTAACTTGGATGATCGAGAATTTCATTTTATAGACGAAGTAACTCAGGGGCCAGGTTATACTAAGGTTTGTATTTCTGGTGGTCTTAATGGAAGAGGTATCTGGTCTAACTATTTCGAAGTCCTGGCTAAAGTTATGTTTCAGATAGAACTTAGGTTTCCTGACGCTTTTGTTGTATCACTGGAGAATGATACTGCGGATGATATTTTCTATCTCTACATAGGTATTCCGAATGATAATGAGGAACGTATTTTCTCTAAGGCATCCGGACGAGAAACGGTACCTGACTCTATCGTTAAGAAAGTTAAAGCAGGTGAAGGAGTAATTCATCAGTATAAAGGAAAATGGAGAATTGTTAGTATGAAAACTAACCCTCCCACTTTTTGGAACGCTGAGTATGAGACTAGGGAAAAAGCTGAATCTGCGCTTAAAGCATATCAAGCAAATAAAAGATGATAACATTTAAAGAAAAAACAACAGATCTCCTAGACGAAAAAGACTTCCTCCCTAAGGCTATAGATAGTTTTTTCAAGTTTAGGGGAAGGGAATTGTACTCAGAACCAATCTCCTCTACAAAGCCGTCGGGAACAAAATTGGCCGGACTCTCTAAGGGCAAATTTTCTACTCCGGAGGTTAAGGGGATAATTAAGGAAGTAACTATAATACATCCAGCTTCTCACCGTGAATATAAGGCTTCGGAGTTTGTGTATACAGGAAAACCAAAGGACTCTACTCTTGATTTAGGTTTCAAGGTATCGGTGAAAGAAGGCTTAATAGTACCTGAAGAATTTGAATACTATAATTTCCTGATGTACACTTTAGGAAAATACACAGGAGATTATGACTACAAATTTGTTATGGTGGGCTCTAATCCCCCTAAGCCAATTATCACTATTCCAAACTCAAAGACTGGATGGATAAATCTAGTAAGGGCATTGACTGAATTTTGTGTTTCCCTTAAGTTATTCTTCGGGATTAAGTATTATGTTTGGTTAGTCCCCGAGGAAGTTCCAGAAGCAAAGAATTTCTCAGGACTTGCATCTTTTATACCTACTCTTACTTCACTGGTCTATAAAACAATAGTACTCCCTATCCTTAAAAAACGTGTAGCTCTTAAGTGGGAAAAATCATTAACTACTAAATACTCTTCTTCTCTTCTCCCTAAGCTTCTCAAGAAAATAAAAGGAGATTGGGGAGATAAACTGATATTAGGGGATTGTACGCAGCAGTCATATTATCTCAACCTAACTAAAGGAAAACAAGCAGCAGAGGTTAGGAAGGTATTTACGAACAAGAAATTCCTAGAAGATGAAGGGATAGATCCAGAGAGAAGAAGATGTCCAGTTGATTGGTGGGCATTTGCAGCTTCGAAAGAAAAAGATCTGATAATGATTTCTGACCTAGATCCTGTTCCTGCTATTTTCCATGAGGTTGGACATTTCTTAGCTAACAATGAAAATCTATTAGGTCCCATTCAGAGAGCTTCCCATCGTGGAGTATTCAGTGATGGATTCGTTTCACTAGCCTCATTTCTTTTAGGTACTGGAGGGGGTATAGCTGGAAGCCCGGTAGGAGAAATATCAGGGTGGGTAGTTTCTATACTTCTTAAGTTCCCTACCTTGTGCACAGAATTTATGGCTTCGTGGTATGGACTCCAGCTTATGAAGTCGTTAGGTGCTACTGATAAGGACCTGACAGAAGCTAAGTATGCATTTAAGACAGCATTCTCTACTTATGTACTATCTGCCTTAGGAAAAGCTGGCAATTCTGGATATGGTCGTCTATTAGGTGAAGGAATTAAACGATATAAATAATATGGTTACAATCAAACAAGGAAGCAAGGGACCAGAGGTAACTCGTCTTGCTAAACTCCTCGGTCTTTCCCCAAGGACCGTATGTGATAAGGAGATGTCTGATGCTATGTGTGCCTATCAGAAAGCTTGGGGACTCACAGCGGATGGTGTTTTTGGGTATAAATCTTGGAAACATATCTTGATCGCTGAGAGATATTCAAAAAATAAGTCTGGGAAAATAGTTGACTCAGATTATGAATTATTTGCCTGGCTCCTGGGATGTGAGGCTATAATGATTAAAGCTTTTGTATCTGTAGAGTCTGGAGGTTCTGGTTTTCTTCCTTCTGGTAGACCTAGGATTCTTTTTGAGTCTTATCAATTCTGGAAGAACCTTAAGGCTGAAGGAATCGACCCCAACAAATATCTCCCCGAGTATTCTGACGTTATAACCACTAAATGGATCAAGAATTACAAGGGAGGTGAAGGAGAATGGACTCGGATGGAAAAAGCTAGAAAGATATCTCAGGGGGCAGCTAATAAATCAGCTTCTTGGGGTATGCTTCAGATTATGGGATTCAATTATTCTTTATGTGCCGAACCCTCTATTACTAAATTTGTTGAGGATATGGGAAAAGACGAATTCACACAACTTAGCCTGGGAATTGAATTTATGAGATCGGCAGGAATAGTTCCATACATGATCTCTAAAGATTTCACTAAGCTAGCTAAGAAGTATAATGGTCCGGGTTATGCTGCCAACAAGTACGATTTGAAGCTTAAAAACGCATATTACAGCCTAAAATCGAAGAAAAACTAGTTATTTTGGCATATTAACTGTCATTTTGGCCGAAAAATCCCAAAAAATCATCAAAAATTTGTCGGATACCCTTATACCATGAAGTTAAACATCGATATTTTCCTCCTTCCCCGAGTAATATCGATTCTATAAATTGAAATTATTACTTATGAAGAAGAGTGAAAATATGATTCAAAAGATGTTCGGATCATTCGCAATCGGATCAAGTCGTGTACCAATCCGAAGTAATGTATATCGAACAGGTGGAGGGTATTCGGCAATTGGCGGAACTGGTGGAGCGTCGATTTTCGATAGCTTTGACAGAAAATCTCCACTTCTCGGAAATGCTAGTCCGAGTAATCGTATCTCTGGGTATATCGATCGAATTGGAGAGCTCAAGGGATACCAACTTTTAGATATCTCGAAGCTTGCAACTAATTTCTTCGCCGACTATGTAACGAATTTCTTAGTCGATGGAAATGGACAGCAACTCGTGACTATATTAAATGAAGAGGATGATTCAACCGACGAACAGGTGACTGAGCGTATTAACAACATCCTCTCGAAAGACCTGAAAATTCTAGACTGGATTCGAGATCACTTACAGGATTATATATTCTATGGTGAGTACTTCGGAATGTTACAGAAATCTCAGGATGAAACTGGTCATACGAAGTTCAGAATTGAGGAACTGCATGACCCGATTTGTGTAATTACCAAGAAAAAGCGCAATTCTGATGGTGAGATGGAAGAAACTTATCTTGCCAGAGGTGAAGATGGTGGTATTTACGAGATTCCAAGAAATGAGATCGTCTATATTGCCTCTCAGAACTTGCGCTTAATAAATGACCTCTCTGACGAATGGAAAGAGAATGAGAAGAAACAGAAAAAACTAATCCTTAAGGGTGAGAGCAATCGAGATAAGGTACTTAAGTCAGAATCTTATATGACCTCTGAACCTCTCCTGTATGCTCTAATCCTGAAGGTTAAGGAGTTAGTTATTAAAGAGTTATTAGTTAGCCTGATCTCTCTTCGTGACTTATCTTCAGTACAAATTTTTCTCCTTCAGTTCGATAAATCCATTCCCCTAGAAAGTGCTAATGAATTATGTGCTAGAGCCACTAAGTTAGCTAATAATACAAACGAACTTGGTAGCTTTCTGTCCAGTCAATTTGATGTGATTTCCTTTATTGAAAACACCTTGACCCAGAGTGCTAAATTCGTTCCTGACTATAACTCTACTCTGGGAGGTAAGAATTCAATGCTCCCCTTAGATAAGCTCACTGATAAACTCTTAGATATTATGCAGACCCTTGATCAATGTAAGGGTAATATCTTAGGTCCCCTTGGTCTTCCTACTACTATGATGGATTCAACCTCTGGTAATAAATGGCAAGTCCTTCAACAATCAGAACGTGCTAATTCAAGAGTTACCGGATTTATGTCAGGGATTAAGGATTCTATGATTTCCTTAGTTTGCACGATCTATCGAACCCTGTATAATGATGAACTTGATCCTGGACTTATTAAACTTCATATCGCTGAGAAAACGAGCGTAGAGTATAATAATCAGATCAACCAATCAGAATCAGTAAGTGGTTTAGTTCAGGGTATAACTGGTATTGTTCAGAATGCAATTCAGACTCTTGAAACTGCTGCCCCACTCATTGATGGAAAAGCGTTCTTGAGTTATATTCAGACACTTATCAAGAACATAGACTCTAATACCGGTGACTTAATAACAGAGGAATCACTAGAATCATACCTTAAGTTATTACAGGCTAAGGTTGACTCACAGTACGAACAATTAGGATTAACACCAGATGAATAAAGAAAAACATGGACAAGCCGTAGGAGTAGCAACAACTTTAACAGGAGCGGGACTTATGGCTGCAGGAAAACTCGCTGGCGCAAAGAAATTCCAAGAATATGCTGGTGAGGGTATTAAGAAACATGCTAAGACCTTAAAAGTAGCCGGTCCTATTCTCACAGCTGGGGGAATTGGATTGACTGGGGTTAGTACTTATAAACTCAAGAGAAAGAAGAAAGATGATAGTTCTGAGAAGAAGTAAATCATTCTCCTCTCCTGAACAATCCCAAGAAGTTACATCTCGTGATCTTTTGGTCGAGCAAATGAAACAGCAACGTCAATTACTTCAGACTCAGAGGTTGCGCGAAAAATTACAGGCTCAAGAACGGCGCGACATGATGAAAAATCTTAGGGAGGCTCAGAAGGATAGTGACGAAGACAAGAACGACCAGATGAAAAATCAGGTTAAGATAAACAAGATACAAGCAGAACAGAATGATGGCGCCAAAAATGTAAGCCTGTATAAAACTCGCGCAAAAACTGTTCCCCCTGTATCAATGAAAGTCTAAAGAAAATATGGAACTGAAAGAGAAAACATTTACCAAGGAAGTTGAGAATGGACCACAGGAAACCGATGAGTCCAAAATCTATAATCCACTCCGCCCATGGTAATCAAGCGTAAAAAGAAGAAAGTATCGGGCGAAGAACTACGTGATGTTCTCTCCGATCATGTCCTGGAACCTACCACCGACGTACTTAATAAGGTCGAAGAATCTAAGGTAGGTCAAGTAGCACCCGTCAAGAAAAAGACGAGGATGGTACGAAACTTTATTACTGGAGTCAAGGCATACTCCTGATAAAAGAAACAATTATGTATATACGTAGAAAAGCATTCTCAGTAGCAACGATTGATGGTGAGGAAAAGTTATTCTCTACTAAGGATCGTGCCAAGAAAGCAGCTGAAGGAACTGCCGTAGCTGGTGGTGTAGCTGCTGTTGGTCTTGCTGGTGCTCATAAACTGGGTGATAAGATTAAGAATAAGATTGCCAAAGAAACTGAAGAAGCTGGTTATAAATCAAGAAAGAATCAGAAACTTGAGAAGGTAGCCGAAAAACTTCAGAAACCAGGTGAAAAAGTATCTAAAGGTCTTGCCAAGGTTCTTAAGAGAGTTACTAAGCGATAAACACCTATAATCCTAGGGAGAACATAATGGTTCTATGATTCGATTCAACCCTAGGAACTAATTACACAAAAAATGCCTATGGAAAAACTAAAAGAAATTTGGCACAAGATCCTAGCCTACATCTATGATATGGAGTATGGAGTTGGCAAGACCCATTACATCATACTTAGCGTATTCATAGGTTTTCTGTTTGGGGCTTGTCCTGTAGTAGCTTTCATGCTCGGATACAATTACGAGCGATCAAAGGAAGGTAAGGCTGATATAAAATCTGCCCTAACCTATTTTGCAGCAGCCTTTGTAGGTTGTTTTGTTAGACACATAATCTGAGGTACTGGGGAGGGGAGAACAAAACCTATTCTCTCTCTTCATCAGTTTTCCCCTACCCTATCCTCATTTCAAAAACTAAAACCAATATGATACACTCAAGTGACCCATTTAATGATCCAGAGTTCAAGAAACAGATCCTGGCGGGTGAAGGCGTGGATCAATTGGACGATGATAATGTTGAGGACGAAATTAAAGGTATGTTAACTAATGCCCCTGTCCTCCCCAGTAGCGCAAAAAATATAATCCTAGACTCTTCTGCAATCGTTAAATCAGAGAAAGACAAGAAGGCAGCTGAATTTAATCTTGCTCTTAATTCGATTATTACCCGATACAATGAGGAGTACGGAACCGACATAAATATAGATTTCGGAAATATCTCTAATACTTTGGTGGCTGTTTCAGATCCCGAGAAGAGAAAAGTTTTAGAGTTATATGTATCCGAAGTCTTCAAATCAATAAAACCTATTCTCTTACTACATCTCCTAAATAGGTTAGTCCTGTGTTTAGATTATATCTTAGATCCGAAGAGAATGTTATCGGGCAATGAACTTAGTCTTCCCGATATGTTCTTAGCGGTAGAAAAACTCCAGGGCTACATATTAAACCTGCAAGAGATAATCGAAACCAGTACTATCAAAGATTCTGATGCTATCCTTGAGAAGATTGCATCCGATAAAGACGACTCTACCATAAATTCGCCCGAGTCTAAGAAAGTAGTGGATGAATTTATGCAGCTCTTTAAGAGAGATCAGGGAATAGAATAAGATATAGACCAACTTCTGTCATAAATCATATATTTTGCCGCGTCCCCGAGTTGCGATAACTAGGGGTCGAAACCTTAAAAGTCTTGGAGTGAATCTGTAATATGGACTCTACTCTTCGATGAGGCTCCAAGACCTAATTCAATATCAAACAGAATGCTCATTAAACTGTGAGCTGATTTTTAACTTAATAAATAATTAATTTATGCGTTGTAAGGTACGTGTTTTAAAATTTGGTACCAAAGCAAGTGATGGTAGCTTAATCGGAGAATCTGTAGTACGGAGTTATCTAGAAACCCCGGAATGCATCGAGGATCTAAAAGCTCACCGCATGATAGGATCATTAACTCACAGAGTTCGTAATATATCAGCACTAGGGTATTCAAGTGAAACGGCGTCAAATCTTAAGAAAACTATTGCCAAAGATGATGGACTTCTTTTGATTGATAGTAATTGTCCACCCACTCACTATGTTGATAAATTATGGATTGAAAATGGAGCACTTTGGGCCGAGTTACAAATTTTTGATGAAGAAGGATTTGATGATCAAGCTGTTCAGGCCATTCGTAGACTTAAATCTCTCTTGAAATGTACTCAGATAGGCATTTCGAGCGTAATACTAGGCTTCTGGTCGGGCATGAAAGATGGTGTAGATGTTTTAGAGAAACTTGTACGCTGTAAGGGTATAGACTTTACTTTAAGCCCCAGTTTTCCTGGCAGTTATGTTACCGATGTCATGAATGATGATGGAACTGTTATTGAAAAAACTTACAGTATTCCACAAGAAGAAATGTTCGAAGGATATAGAGTAAAAACTTTCTCTAGTCTTGAGGGATTTGATATTAATGTTCCAAAAACTTCAAAGATTGAGAATAAGTTTACTATTCTAAAAGCTAAGGAATTTAATTCAATAACAGATCTTTCAACTGTTAATGATGAATGTGAGCCTAAACAGAAAGAATTCACAGTAGCTTCAGTAAATGATCAGATTAGGATGACGAAACTTAGTCCTCGTATTAGGTTTAGACGTATAATCCTAGAATATCGTCAAGTCCTTAAGCAACATGGTGGTATAGAAAAGATTGATGAAGAAACTTTGAGAATTATGAAGTCTTTGTTTGCTAATGAAATTCTTAAATTACTGCAGGAAGCTACTCCCCAGGTAATGAAAGGCAAACAACTTAATGCATTACTTGGCGCTGCATCTCTTAGTGCCGAAGTCAGAAAGGCTTGTAACTCTCTAAACCTTCCACTCAGATTAGCTTTGATGGAAAATAAGAAGCAAGGTTTTGTAAGTAAGGCTAGATATCAGAAGATTCAAGATGCTTATAATGACTTTGTTCATAGCATTTTGGCCTATGTATTCGAAACTCCAACCACCAAGAAGCTACAGGAAGAGGAACTTAATCCAGAAGAAGGCAATGAAGGAAAGAATTAAATTATTTTCAGACCCCACCCCAAAAGAGAGGATTAAGCTTTTCTCTAAGGATGGTAGTGGAACAAAAGTAGTAGTTTGTGCAGATTGTGGGTTTAAACAAGAGACCTCCGCCCATACTACTAATTTGCTATGTCCTAAATGTGGTAGTACCCGGTTTAATGTTCTTAGAGCTGTTTATAGCCCTGAAGTATCACCGGAGAAAATCGAAGAACAGGAATGGCAAAAAGAATTTAATGAAACAAGTGATGAGTTAGAACTTAGATTAAAGGAATTTTCGGGGACAAGTCTTAGTGCTGCCAACTTCGAAAAGGAATTTAGCGTCATAGGAGTTACTTCCGAAGATCTTCAAGCGAGAGGTTATGCTAATACCGCTGAAGATGGAAGTATCGAGATTCCTAGCGATGCCTTCTTAATGTCGAGACTCTTCAGTAATATCAAGATCAGCATAACTAAAACGCTTGAACTAGATCCGGAAGTAATGAATGACGCTTCTACTGGCATATCTAAACTGGAAGAGGTCAGTGATCTAAGTCCAAAGAGTATTGCCATAATCAAGAAAGTTCATGGATTTAAAGTCCCTGAGATAGATAAAGAGTCTTGGTTGGCTGATTCTGGTATACAAGGTGATTTGAAACTCGAGTTTGGTGGTCAGAATATGGATACACCAGAATTTCAATCATTACTAGCAGAAAGATATCCTGATGCTCCGGAGGATCTCTTTGAAGTTTTAAAAACAAAAGGTATAATCCGAGACACCGGAGATAACAGATTAGAAATCATAAAATAAATTATGGCTAATACACGTTTAATGGATCGACTCTTTAGTGCTACAGAAAATAAAGAGGAAGATGTTTTGAATCAGACCGCTCAGGAAATCGAGAAGGCTAAGGAAAATGGCTCTCACGATACGGATGAGTTGGCCTATGAAAAGGTAGACGATAATAAAGTTAAAGTTACCGATAAGGAGAATGGTGAGGTTACTATGATCGAGAATTCAGAAGATGGTTACGATATCTATAACCCTGAGGACGTCTTAGAGGATGAGCAGCCCAAACTTGAGGGATTCTTGCATCCGGAAGTGGATGATCAGGTTGTTCCTGGTGAGCAGACTAATCCTACCGAGAAAGTCGAAGATCATGAAAATGAACCTATCTCTCCAAATGTAGAAGGTGGTGGTCTCAATCCAGAGGCAGGCCAGGAGAAGAGCGTTGAGGAAACAGCAGCTGAAGGTCCACAGCCTGAGGAAGGTAAGTGCCCTGAGTGCGGTAAGGAATCTTGTGAATGCAAAAAGGAAGAGCCCAAGAAGGAAGAGGAAGAGAAGAAGTTCTCTGTATATACTTCTAATTCTGCTGTTCATCGTATCTTCAGTGATCAGGAGTTCTGTGAGCGTTTGTTCTCAGAGGTTCTTGAATCAACTGGTGATGTTGAAGATGTTACTAAGGTTGGTAACCTCAAGATTGAGAAGACTGCAGACAATGAGCTGATTGTAACTGACTGTGCAACTGGTGATGCTGCTAAGGTATCTCTCGATGCAGAAGAGCTTTCTGTGACTGAACTTGAGAAGAAGACATTCTCTGAGGAGGGTTCAGAAGGTATTAATCAGCCAGATCAATTTGAACCTGTTCATGTAGTAGGTGTTGATACTGGTAATCATCAGTTAGTTGACTCTAGTGCATATGGCGCAGAGGAGGCTCAGGAATTAGCTAACCGCCTTACAGAGGCTGGCGTAGACGGCGTTCAGGTAATTGAAGATGAGGAGGCCGCTCGTGATTACGCTATCGACCTGTTGAATAATCTCGGTGTTAATAATCCCGAGAATGTTGAAGAGCCCGAAGAGGTTACTTTCAGTGACACAGAAGGCAAGGAATATAGCGTATTTGTTACTCGCTATTTCTCTAATAACACTATCTTCATGGATCGCTTATTCAGTGAGTCTGCTAATGGTGTTGAAACCAGTCAGGCTAAGATTGAAGATGCTCTGAAGAGTGGTGACGAGATTGAAACCGATAGTGAAATTGTTACTCCAATTAGTGCTACAGAAGCTGTAGTCGAAGACAAGGATAATGACCAATTCACGAAGGTTACTCTCGTAGATGACGAACTTAAGCTTGATCCTATTTCTAAGGATGAAGCAGACGAACTTTTAGATGACGTCGCTGTTTCAGAAAAAGAGAAGGATTTCTCTGATATCTGGACAAATGAGGCTCGCACTAAGTTCTTCTCTGAAAATGAACCTATGACTGCTTACATGGAACGTCTATTCTCTGATGAAGAGAAGGAAGAACTAATTGAGGAAGCAATCGAGAAAGGTGAACAGAATGAGACCGATACTATTGTTATTACTCCGGTAGATGCAGAAACTGCTATTATCCAGGATAAAGGAAATGGTGAGTTTACTAAAGCTGTTCTGTCAGAGGAAGATATTGATCTCGCTCCTATCAGTGAGGAAGAAGCTGATAAATTAACTGAGGAGAAGAAGGTCGAGGAAGAGCCTAAGAAAGAAGAGAAAGAGGAAGAAAAGGGATTCTCCGTACTCACTAAGTGGTTCACTCAGGTTGTTCCTGCACAGGCACAGCCCGTAGTAGCTGCTCCTCAAGCTGCTCCAGTTCCCGTTGCTCCTGCAGTTGATGAGAATGGTCAGCCTGTAGTTCCTGCTAATGAAGTACCTAGCGTAGAAGCTATCGAAGACAAGGCTATCGCTGCTGTTCAGCAAATTCAGGCTGCTGCTGCTGAAGCTGAGGCTCAGATTCTTAATGCTAAGGCTGCTCCGGTGGAGAATGCAGAAGTAGATCTTCAGGAAGCTCAGTTCTCTGAGAAGAAAGACGAAAAGACTTTCTCTGCTAATGAAAACGATTCTCTCGTTTCTTGGCTGAACGGCATTTCTAAATTTCGTCGTTAAACAAGATATATAATCACATGCGGCTTTAATAAAATGTCCGGGGAAAATTCCCTGGACTCAGCCACATACAAAACACATAATCATAATTATGAATAGCAATACATATTATTTGTCTATGATGCAGCAGCCCGCTATGATGGATGCTCTGCTTGCAAGCTCGGTTAGTGCTGAAGACGCTAATCTCCGTTCACGCGAGTATGCTAAGATGTTCTCTCGCAATGAAGACCTGAAGAATGTATTTGGTCTTAATAACAGTGCTAATCTGATGCAGAAGACTTTCTCTGGTTATGCAGAGACTCCGCTGCTGAGCACGCAGTATTTCAATGCTTCGGTTGCTTCTTATGTAAGCTCTTTCGCTGGCTATATGTCTATCGAGCGCGACTTTGATCAGCCTAATGGTCTGTTCTATTGGTTCGACGTTCTCGGTGTTACCGATATGCGTTCAATTATTCCTAACCTGGGTCCGGATCAGTATCAGGACATTCAGAGCATGGGTGGATTTGAACTCGAGATTACTCCTACTGCTAATGCTGACTATAGCGCACTGGTAGGTCGTAAGATTATCCCCGGTACTGTGCGTATTAAGATTAAGAATGCTACTGAGGCTTTCGAGCTGATTGATAATGGTCAGGGTGCTTTCATGGCTGTTGCTAATAAGATCACTACTGGTACTGTTAACTATCTGAACGGTCGTATCGAGTTCACACTGGCTACTGCTCTGAGCGGTGATGCTAATACTGAGTCTATCGTTATCGTAGGTAAGGAAGACGTTACTGGTACTCCTTGCAATACCGTAGGTGCAAGCAATGCTCATACTAATGACAAGCGTTTCATTGCTAAGATGCAGCAAATTGGTCTGTCTACAGTTCCCGATATGCTGGTTGCTGAGTATAACATTGCAGCTCTCGGTGCAATGAAGAAGGCTACTGGTGCTGATATGGCTACTTTCCTGTTCACCAAGCTGCGCGAGCTCTATACCAAGATGATTAACTACAAGCTGGTTAGCACTCTGGAAGAGGGTTATGTAGGTAACACTATGAATGACCTGGATCTGAGTGTTGCATCTGTTGGTGTATCTAGCAAGTTCCACGATTATCGTTCTCGCGTTGATGTATTCGATGCATATCTGATCAACGTTGAGAGTGCACTGGCTACAAAGGCTGTTAAGGGTGTTAACACAACTGCTTATGTTGTTGGTAACCAGGCTGCTAACCAGTTCCAGAAGGGTGGTATGATTGGTAAGTTCGAGAAGAATACCAAGATGACCTACATCAACGACCTGCTTGGTTGGTACGACGGTGTTCCCGTGCTGCGTTCTACCGATATCGCTGAGGCTCAAGGTGAGGGTACATTCTATGCTATCCACAAGACCGCTGATGGTCAGATGGCTCCTCTGGCTCGTGGTATCTACATGCCTTTGACAGATACTCCTACCATTGGTAACTATAACAACCCAACTCAGATGGCTTCTGGTATCTACTACCAGGAGGGTACTAAGTACATGGCTCCTGAGCTGGTTCAGAAGGTTACCTTCAAGTACGGCATCTAAACTGTCAATAACAATTCTTGACCCCTCTAGGAAACTAGCGGGTCCTTAAGATAAAGAATTAAATCAATAGAGAGGAATTACACTGTCTTTTAACCGGAGAGTGTGTTCCTCTCTTACTTTTATATAGATATGGCTACATACAAGCTAAAGAGAAAAACTTTTGGTATACCGGGTGCGCTTTTTGGTGCTAAAAACTTCAAGGCTATGGCTTCTGGAATGAAAGGTACAGAGGCTCTTAGTGCTGGTAAAAGAGCTCTCGAAGGCGCAAAAGGCCTGGCCAAATCAGTCGGAACGGTTGGTGCAGTAGGTGCTGTTGGGGCTGGCGCTCTTGCAAATAAAGCCGGAGCTAGTGAAGTCCTAAGTGGCGGTGAGAACACTGCCCAAAAAATGGAATTCTCATAAAAACATGACAAATAAAGTAATCTATAAGGGACTGGAACTAACAACCCTTAAGGGATGTAAATATTATAATGTTGTTGAGGGATGTGTATGCTCGATTGTAGATGATCCTACCCATTCTGTCCTCACCCTAACCTACACCCCTGGATCTAGCTCTTGGACTTTATCAGAGTTACTTGGGATACCTCGACTTGGAAGAGATCAAGAGATGGAACCTACTTATGGACCCGTTAGATTCCAGGAGGTTACAGTTTCTCTTGGGGGTATGGTTCTCAGGAAAATGACAGCCGATACCCACATAATCCACATTGTCATAGTATCAGATTCGGAATCTAGAGTTGTTCAGAATTATGAAGGAACAACTATTGTAGTTTCACTTGAGGATAGTAAAAACCCAGATTTTGTTGAGTTTGTGTTTTATTCTGGCGGGCTCGTATATCTAAAACCCGTTGGACCTAAACCTAAATGCTGGACTTTTGCTAATTACCCAAGAATAATAATAGGAAATAAAAATCTAGTACTCAGCTCGGAAAATCAAGAGGTGTATAGTTTGCGTCGGAGATATGATGATTATGTTATACGTGCGACTGACTACTTAGATCAATTCCTGGGAGAAGTTAGACGAATTCTAGACGGTTATGGGCTTGAGTTAGTTAGATTAAATAAGGAAACTACACTAAAGAAAACCTCGCACGTAGTTTATAACATCACACAAACACCGACGCGAGAATTACACCCCGGACGTGACGAGCTGGATTCTAGAGTAATTTCATATAAACTACCCATCGACTTCTACCTGAGAGCAACAGATATGCCTATGTTCTTTGATTTCAAGAGCAAGTACATAAACGTTAATCTTCTCACTAACTTGACAGAATTTAAGACGGGTGATAGATATGGAAAAAGATGGACTGCTGCTGTGAAATGGGGATCAATTACCGAAGATTTTAATCACTTGTATCAACTCGACGATAACTCTAATTTCTCTTTCCAGTGTCAATTTAGGTGCGAACTCCATTTTTATGAAGCCTTCGACACTAGATATAAGTTCTTAGAGGAAATTGTCTATAATATCAAATCTGACAATCATGATATCGTTCAGGAAGAAGCAGTCCCTCGTACAAGACCTAATGCCTGAAGCAATAGAGTACTTGGAAAAGACAGAGGGAAAATCATTTAACATTATACCTCCTGAAAAAGCTGACGAAACCTCAAGGGTAAATTCGAAAGCTATGGTCCTTGTATCCTTCGTTAAGAATGAATACGGATATTATCAGATACAAGTTCAAGATAAGGAGTTATATAATTATACTCAGAAACTTATCAAAGATATATTTAGAATGAGAATTACTGATATTGATAGAGAACACCGAGTAATAACTGCTGAATGCGATCACAAGGGAATAGCTCTACAAATTATTGATGTTCTTAGAGAAAAATATAATCTTTCTATAGTAGTTTCTGGCAAAAGTCGATAATATACTATGATTATATTCAAACAAAAAACTTTCTCAGAGTATGATGCAATGAGAAGTTTAGTCGTCACTTTACAAAAATATGGTGACCGAACAAAATGGAAAACTATCGACTCTAGTGCAGTAGTTCCCGTTCTTCGTGGAAATAATGTAGTAATTGAAAGATTCGTAATATCAACTTCATTCTTACATAGAGATCGTTATAGGATGTATTTAAAAATAGGTGCTAAAGCGAAACTCCCGGATGAAGTAAGATTACCAGAAAAAGTATATGATAAAAGACTTGGAAATGCATCTTTAAACATAAATGTTGCTAATTTTGCTCCCGGTAGTCAACCTCAGCAAAAGAACAACTCAGTTATATTTAAGCAAAAAGAATTTAAAGGCGGTGGTGCTCCTCCTACCGTAAGTGCTAACCTTTCTCCAAATATTGATCTTACATATCAAGTCAGAGAACTATTAGGAGAAGCAGTTAAATACGATAAGAAAGCTCGCTCACTTGTCTTAGAATTCAAATCAATTCAAGATGCAATTACAGCCTTAAATATACTACCTTTTGGTATAGACTATAATATATTCTTACTCAAATGATAATCTTGCGTAAACAATTCTCAGGGACTAAGATCTTGAATACAAATGGTGCTCCCGGATTTATTAGGGGAAGAAAATATGATACTGACCTTGATAGACTTGGACGTATGGAGACATCACAACGAGAACTTCAGAGGACTGGGCAAATAGGGCAAGAGATTAGACAATTGGGAAAAGAATTAAATCAAGGAAGACTAGGAAAATGGCAAAATTCGTAGTTAAAAGAAAAACATTTGGAATTGCTGAAGCTGCACAGAATACGATCGGTACAGCCGCTGAAACTGCTGGTAATGTTGCTGATACTAAAATCGGTGGTATGGTAGGTGGACTTGCTACTGGAGGTGCTATTCAAAGTGCCTTGGGTCTTGGATTAGGTCCTTTAGGTTGGTTAGCAGGTGCAGCTCTCGGAACAGCAGCTACTCGTGCCGCAGGTAAGGGTCTCAAATCCCTTGGTGAAAGTATTAAGACTGATTAAAATACAATGATAACATTCAAGCAGAAAAAATTTGCTATTCCTGCAATTGCTATGGGAGCACTAAACGCTGCTGGAACTGTAGCTACCGTAGCAGGAATAAAACAGTCTGCTGATCAAGCCAAGGAAGCTGAGGAACAAGCCGAAAAACAACGAGAAGCTATAGAAAAACAAACCAAAGCTCTCAATAAAATAGCTAAAGAAGCCAAATCTAATCCTGAGGTTGCCGATAAAGTTCAGAAAGAATTTGCTGCTACACCACTAATAAAAAATGTAGCCGGATTTGCAAAGGATGTATGGGGAACTCAGAAAGGCAACGTAAGCAAAGCTGCAAAAGCGGGCTTAGGTTTTGGTGCATTAGGTTGGGCAGGTAATAGATTAACAACATCCATAAAAGACCATGATGAGGGAAATGATGAAAAAAATCGTAGTTTCCTTAAGAAAGCCGCACTAGGTGCTGCTACCGTTGGGGGTGGTATCTTGGCTGCTAAAAAGGGAGTACTTGGAAAATCCGCTCAAGAATTCATGACTAATGGTGCAGGATCTAAAGCCTTAACCACAACCAAAGAAGCTATTAATCCAATTGTTCGAGATCCTAAAACCGGTTCTATCTCCAAAGGACAAACAGCTATGAAGGTTGGTATGAATGGTGTTTTTGTTGGGATGCCTGTTATGGGTTATCTTGGACAGAAAAAACAACAGGATGATCAAATTCAGAAAAGCTATTCGGATAGAAAAGATTCTGGACTCCTTAAAGGATTAGCTGGTGCTGCAACATTAGCAGGAACAGTAGCCTTGGGTAGGAAAGGAATGCTAGGGGCTAAGGTTCAAAGAGGCATTGGTAATGTCACTGCACACACTGGTGGGATTCTTAAGTCAGTTGGTGCTACTAAAACAGGTGATAAACTGGCGAAAAGTGGTGCTAATACTTTTGCTCAAGGATTCCGCGATAAGAATGGTAATGCTGTTATAGGTGCTGTCAAAAATAGTGTAGCAAATAAAAAATACAATACGGCTGCTGCTCCTAATAAAATATCAGATGGAATATCTAAGGCGGGTAGCTTCTTAGGCTTCTATGGTAAAGGAGGTACTAAGGCCGTTCAGAATACAGCAAATACCTTGGCTAAATCAGATAATCAAATCTCTAAAAACGTAGGTGAGTTCTTACAAAAACACAAGACGACTGCTAATGTGGCTGGAAGTGTTGGAGCTCTTGCAGTAGGTGGAACAGTAATGGGAGCTGGTGAAAAACCATTCAAAGTACTAGATTCACGTGCCTACGATTATGAGAAACAACAAAATCAGGAGGTTCGATAATGGCAACATACAAGTTAAAAAGAAAAGTTTTTACCAAGTATGATGAGACTGATAACTTGAAACGTATGAAAGACTCGGATATCCTTGCTGAACAAAAAAAGCAAGCTCCTGGTTACGGTTCAGTTGCAAGTCAAGCAGCTGGTGGCGCTATTGCTGGTGGTATAGCCGCAGGTGCAGCCGGAATTGCTAAAGGACTTGGAAATAAAGGTGCTAGAGTTGCTACTGCTGGAGCTAATCTCTCCAAGTATGGAAAACTCGGAGCCATCGGTGGAGCTGCAATCCTCGGAGGTATGGCACTTAAAAATAGAAATAAACAGGCTGAGGAAAACAACTTCTATAATCGTCGTCTAGAATATGCTCAAAAACAAGCAATTAGACGCGAGAAAAAGGACTGGAAAGCCAATATGACACAGCGAGATGGGTACTCTTATTAAATTTCGACAAAAAAAGTTTGGAAAAGTAGAAAAGTTTTTGAAGACGCCTGCAGGAATTATTAGTACTACAGGTTTAGCAGTTTCTTCAGCCAATCTAACTACCAACGTAAGTAGACATCGAAACGATAAGAAATACCAAGAAAATCAGATTGAAGCTATGAATAAACTTACTTCTTCAATTAAAGGGCTGGATAAAACAGTTAAAGGAGTTGAGAAGGGAAAAGAAAATCTACACAGCTTCATAACATTTAAACCAAAACATAAGAAATGATTCAGTTTAGACAAAAACAATTTGGTCTAGGTGCTGATACTTTAAAATGGGCAGGCCTCGGTGGAATAGCTGGTCAAGTTGCATCTAAAATTCCTTACTTCAGAAAAAAAATAAGGGGAAAAGAAGATTGGTCAACTACTTTGGCTATCGTTGGAGGTGGTACTGTAATTGGTGCTGGTTTAGGTCTACTGGTTGGATTAACTAAGGACGCATCTCAAAAAATCAATCGAGCTACTACAGTCGATAGAAGACTTATGCAAAGTGTAATAGAAAATCTTAAGAAATCAGGACTTAAAGAAGATCAAGACTTTACCCGAGATCCAAAAATTGCTAACGACTTGAAGGTTAAAGTTTGCATAGTCATTTCTAAAGATTCAGGTAACTTACACCTCTTAGTTAATACAGTAGCAGACGCAAAATTAAAGACTGTTACTAACGGAATGGCTAAAAACATTCCAAACTCAGCTACAGTACATACAAAACTGTCAGATAAATATAACGATATATCGATATCAGCTATATCAGATTCTTCAGCTGACACAGGATTAATCACCGGAATTGCAGAATACTTCATACATAATAAGTATCCGGTCTATCTTGTTGAAGTTGGATAATAACATTTAAATTCATAAATAATAATTATGGCACAATGGACACAAACTCTTGAGCCGTATGTAAAAGTTCAAGAGCAAGTAATGACCGCACCACTTAATCCGACTGCTGGTGAGGATTTGATTGTTGGTGTTGTTTTAATTTCCGATGCAGGTCCCAGTGTTCCCACTCTGATCTCAAGTCAGAAAGAATATTTGGAAACTTATACTTCCAAAGATCTTACTCAGGATTATCTAGAATCCCTGAAGAAACTCTATACAGGAGCTGATAAGGAAATCCCCACGACAATGTGGGCTAATGGATATCGTCTGGCTGGATCGAACCACATGTTAGTTGTTCGTGCATCTAAAGCTAATGATATCTATTTCTCAAAGCCAATGGCCAAGGGTGATATGAATACCTATATTCTTCGCGATGGTCTTCTGATGAAGAAGGTTGGTCCGAGCGAGAAGGTATTTAAGTTTGTTCTTGACATTGATGCTGATGATGCCGATCACGATCAGGACGGATGGGCTATTGCTATTAGTGGTGTAGGCGTTCTTGGTAATCGCACAACCGACGAAGGTCCTCAGTATGATTACTATGTTAATAACCTCCCCGACCTAGTAGAACAACTTAACGAAACCTCTAAGTTCTTCTCTCCTTCTTATAAATATTACACAGATGTTAAGTGTGAGAATGAGATCGAGATTGATGCTGATTCAGACATCATTACCCGTGGAAAGGTTCGCGCAGTATTGTTTGATGAAGTATATCTTGGCTCTTACGCTATTGACACCACAGATGAACGTTGCCCTGAGGGTTATATGTATGTGATTCCTTGCGAACCCGATTGGGAAACCCCGGCTGATACACAGAAAGTTCTTGACCTGAACTCAACTGGCTGGTCTGGTTTTGAAGAAGTTCCTTACTATGCGGTTAACCTATTTAACTCTGCTACAGAACTTAAGGTGCGTATTCGTCGCTTCAATCACGATGCAGTAATTACCAAAGCTCTTTCTGATTTCCAAGTATCTCAATTAACAGCTGCAGGACAATCACCTTATACAGTTCTGACTAGCGTTCTTGATACATTCACTAAGGGTGGTACGCAAGAACCTAGCAAGTCTAATCTTGAGCGTGACTTCTTTGAAGTTGCTGTCTGGGATCCCGCAGTTAATGATCAGGTTAGTTTCTTCAATGTAGGTAATATTCTTGGTCGTGGTGATATGGAGGTTTCTGAGATCAATAGCTTGCTTAGCATGATTCAGTTAGAACTTCCCGATGATCTTCATGATCTGGGTTTGAACTACTATGGTTATACTCCCGATGACTACACTTGGATTAACTATACAGAAGAGTTCAACGAAGAGACTGATGTTGTGGCTGGTTATGTTGCTACGGTTGACGAACTCTGGAATCTTAGTGTATCTGAAAACACTATTTATGCGCTTGGTACAGCTCCCAGTCACTCAGAATCTTGGAATGCATATGAAAAGAAGTCTGGTGATGTTGTTAAGGGATATAAGGCTAGTCTCGCTGAAATTCAAGCCATTGAAAATCCTGAAAATGGTGATATCTGGGGTGTAGGTACTGCAGAAGATCCTACGGCATTCTACAAGTTCACTGTGATTGACGTACCTGCCACAATCATAGACTACTACAAGTATGTTACTAATGGCGAAGATCAGATTTTTGCTGACCTTACAATTGATCCTACCAAGTATGATATTCTCAAGGTTTCTGATTCTGACTTGAAACGTGCACTTGACCAAATTATCTTAGACGAAGTATATCAGAGTAACATTCTCGGTCTATGTGACTTAGGCAATACTGAGCTTTCTTTCCAGAATTATATGGCTAATTATGCTATTAATGATGGATACTTCTATGCTATCTCTACGGTTAATAGTACTAACTATATGACAATAGCAAACTCAATTACTAAGATTGCTCAGAACTCATTCCGTCTGTACGCAAGTGCTCCTTGGGATATCGATACAGGTAATCTCGGTTGGAAGTTCTATGCTAGCCCCGCAGTCTTGTATTGGGAAGCAGTAGCACGTAACCGTAGAAACAATGAAGAATTCCGTGCAGTTCTTGGTCAAGTTGGTGGTATTGTTCAGTATCAGCGCCCAGTTACTGAGTTTAACTTAAAGACACGTCAGCTTCTGTTGTCTAAGAAGATCAATACCGTTAAGTGGAATGTTGCTACTCAGGCTTGGAATATGAATGATAACTACACTAAACAGAGTGAAGATAACATTATGAGTGATGAAGCTAACTCTCGTCTCGCTCTTCGTATTCGCAAGGCTCAGCCCGTTCTTCTTCGTCAGTTTATTGGTCGTCAGATAAGTGAAGTTCTCTGTGCAGAAATTAAAAACTGTATTGATTATTGGTTCAAGACTTCAATTCTTCCAATGACATATACGGTTGAAGCTTATCAGATATTCTGTAATTTCGATGCGCAGTTAGCTAGACAGAACAAAGTTAAGGTAACTATCAACGTAAGATTCTACCGCACTTTGAAGTACGTCAACGTATACGATAGATTGTTCGATACTCAAATGGATATTTCGTCAGATCAATAAGGTCTAATACCTTATTTCTGACAATTATGAAAATAATATGAGGAGAGTTTTAGAGTCAATACACTTATAAAAGGGCTCTTGACTCTCCTCTAATTTTTGAAAATATATGATATTATCAGAAGAAAATGCAATAAAATCAAAAATATTTGTTCTGAACTCTAATGGTGGTAACCTTGAATTTATTGGATTTAAAGGAAAATGATCTGGAGCAGTAAATTCCATAATAATTCTCAAATGTAAGAAACAGTACTTAAGCAGTATGAAATTAAATACTATGACGAGAAGTTGATGAAAGATAGAAGTTTCCTTGTTGATTATTATCTTCCGGATCGTATGGCTATCATTTAGTATGATGGTATATGTTGAATTCTATTATCATGGAGATTATGAGAAATATAATGAACAAGTTAGACGAGATAATAATCTTATGAGTTACTGTGCCACGCATGGTATAAAACTTCTAAGAATACCTTACATTGATAATAACAGGCTTGAGGAAGTTATCCTTGAGTTTCTAAATACTGGGAGAAATATAACCACTCCCATAACTCCTAAAACATATGGATAAAACATTATTAACAGACCTAAAGAAAAAAATATTTATACGCTCATCTCTTATAGCCTTGAACTCACTTGATGAGCTTTTAGGCCTGAATGATTACTTATCCGCTGATGAAATCCTCTTGGAAATCATCAAAAAATCACTTAGAGAGTATGAGAATACGTGCCCACTGATTCTTGAGATGAAAGTAAACAAGGAACAGATGGGCACTTGTTTTGGTATGGAGGGATGGTTAGAGTTTAAATCTAATTTCACCTTATATCTTGATTGCATTATTTCAGAAGATCAGATAGTACTTGTTCCAAATTCAATTCCACAATGGAGAATCTCTAGTGGTGGATTAGGTATAAGTAGCTATCCTGTCCCTGGTGCTTATACTTATTTATCTGAGTATAGACGACCATATGGATTCTTTGGTGATCTTCCTAATGATCAACAATTAATTATCAAAGCAATATGTAGTCGTCCTATTATTCCTGACTTCCTTGAGGATAAATCATTTAATCCTCGTTCAAAGAAAGCCGCTATATATTGGATGAACGTAGAAGAAGGAGCCCGTGGTAACTATTTCATGGACTTATGCATGTGTAATGTTTTAGATTATATCCGACAACTTAAGGCTTCTGTTCAATTACCATCCTTTAGTGTTGATATTCTCGCAAACGCAGACAGTGCTTACCAAGAAATTAGGAGCCGTTGCGACAGTTTTGCTCTTCAATCCGGCTGGTATGGAGAATTACTTTATTAATTATGAAAATCAAGAGACAAAAACAATTTGGTGCGGCCTACAAATTAAAGCGTATTCTCGTTAAAGGCCGAGCAGGAAAGAAAGCAGCTAACGAAGTTGCTTGGGGATTGCAACTTAATCCTGGAGGTATGATAAAAGAAGGAATTGCTAAGACCGCTGAAAACCCTCTTACTGTTGCTTCTCAGGTTGCTGCTACTCCTTTACATGTTGCAGCTGCTTCTACTCTTGGGCCCGGAGCATCTGTTATGGCCGCTGCTCTCCCTAATTCTGTTCCTTATGTAGTAGGTGAACAAGCCCTTAAGAAGAATTTCCCTGGGTATGCTAAAGCGACAGAAGCAGCAGGGAAAGCAGTACGTAAGTCAAAAACCCTAGATGCAGCCTTAGGAAAACAACCAGAAGTAACATTACAAAATTCAGGACCTAGAGCAAGTATTATGGAAAAAGCCAAATACAACTTAAGGTCTGGATTAGCTGATATTTCTGGTGGATTACAATCGGCAGGAAAAGCTGGTGTTAAGTTAATACGTGGATTTAGTAAGAAACAATGATAAAATTTAAACGAAAAGAATTTACCATCCAAGAAGGGCATTACACCGGCCCGAAAGATATGGAAAAAACTCCATCGGCTGTTGAAGTAATTGGAAAAGGTACTCTGGGGGGTGCAGTTATTGGTGGTATCGTTGGTAAAGTAGTCAAAGACGAAACTCTGAAAGGTATGATAACTGGCGGAAAATGGGGTTTCTTGGGGGGTGTTTTAATGAAGATGTTCTTAAATTACCTCCATAACCCAATGACTACTGTTAAATATCAGGAGGTAGATAAAAATATACGCCGTCAATTTGGTATAGTGAGAGCTGCAGGTATTACGATTGGGGATACAGTTTCTAAGAGAGCTAGTATTGATGAAAAATTTAGTTTTAATGATCGAGACGTTACCGGATATAAACTGAACTTTGCCGTTTCGGATAATCAGGTAACAATGTATACTTATGGATTATCCCAGATCGAACTAGATAAACTAAATAAAATCCTAGACTATTACTGCAAGAAGTTTGTTGGTATGGAGTATAATTCAGCTCTCATAAATTCCCGACTCAATAGTTACGCAGTTAGTATTGTCTTTACTAATTATCAGGCTATCGGAAGTTTCATCTTAGAGCTCTCCGATAAACTTGAAACTAAAATTAACCTCCTAGACAATAAAGCGTTTGTTACTGCGAGAATTGAAGAGTCGGTAGAAGATGAGAGAGCATTTAGTGTTAAGGAGATAAATAAATATGACCTTTACCAAATCTTAGGGAAAACCGGGAAAGTGATGATTAAAGGTATACGTGGAGATTGGAAACACAGTCTCTCACATCTAGTCCTTTGTGCAATGAATGAAACTCTTAAGAAAATTAGTGATACAGAACTAACTAAAAATGGAGTTCCTATGCCAGTTGAGTCTTTCGGAAATCCATATCTTGAAGACACTCTGAAAAAATTACACTATGTTGAGGGATTCCACTATACTGTTGGAGATCCGAAAGCCAAAGATCAGATAGGAATGGCACAAGGAAGATTTATTATCTCTTCAACATCAAAAGATGAATTGGATTCATTCTGGAAACAGACCAAATCAATGGTAACTAAGTCAGAAACCCCGGAAGGAGTAATTATCTATACTTACACAATCAAATCCAGGAAGGAATTTGAATTTATCCTAAAGAAATTAATGCAAACAAAAATAACCTTTAATATTTTTGAAGGATGATTGTACTCAGGTCAAAAAATAATATGTTAGATAAAATAACAGCCAGACTCGATTCGGAAGGCATTGAAGACTATGACATTGCCAATCGAATTCCGAGTGATTCTGTCTCCCTTAAGGTTGATTCGGAGGTTAAGATTTATCTTCCTTTGGATTATGAATATAGCCAATATGATATTGATAATTACATCCGTGGTAATTTTGGTTCACATCTCAGAACAACAACTAAACAAGACCGTGACCTATATGTAATGTCAATTTCCGGGAGATTGAACGAAAACCAGGTGTACTCATTAATTAAGTACATCATTGAAACTAATGAATTTATAGTATTATTATGAATAATTCAGAAGATATGGCCTCCAAGACTCTTGATCGGGCTAATAAAATATACTCCATCGGAATGAAGAACATTGCACTTCAGATGAAACTCCTTGGAACTGACTTCGTTGTCCTAAGACCAAAGGATAATTCTAAGTGGAAGAATGTTTTTGGTGGCTCATATTCCTCTGAAAGCACTCTCGAGAATGATTATGAGCAATTTACTACCCGGCTCATAATTAATATGAGTGATATGAGAGATGTATGGAGTAGAAACCGAGACACAATTGAATCTTATACTCCCGATGGTTCACTAAAGGTAGGTGATGAACTTCAGTATACTCGAAATAAAAGAACCTATCGATTTAAGATTTCAATGAAACAAGGATATAGTGAAGATGCTAGCGCTCTTTATATCTATACCCTTTCTAGCATTATCGAAACATTAGACGAATGAAAGAAGGAACACATCTTAATCAAAGTCGACTCGAAATGCCTGGCTCGGAGAAGTACACAAGACCAGAGGAAATTCAATCCCTCTCCAAATATCTCAAGGCTATTAAGGAAACTCGAGACGAAAATCTACGCCTAGAGGATCAACTCTTAGCGGCTCCAGGACGTACGACAGGTAAAATTCCAGAAATAAAAAAGCTGGATGAACGACAACTGAAAACTCCTGGGAATATGGGTGGAGCAATAGACCATCTTGGGACTTCTAGATTTGGGGTTAGGGGAGAAAAAGATACCATCGATCTCAAAACTGGGAAAACCACTAGACTCCCAATCGACGGAGACAAGGATATTCAACTCTCTGATACTCGAAAAGGTATTAGAGACGACAGAAATATTGGTCTAGAGGGTAAAAAACCTGGACTAGATGTTAGTGAAGGGCCTAAAGAACTTACTAACAATAGGAAATCTTTAGTTGACGCCAGAGAATACGAACTAACCAAAGGAAGAATCGGTCTTATTGATGATAGAGAAGTTGATTCTCTTCAATCCGGAATCAAAAAATTAAGAGATGAGCGTCGGACCGAACTTTCTCAGAAAAAACTTGGCGTAGATAAGCCGGGAAAAGAAACGGGACTTTCAGAAACTAAGGTAGGTGTAATAGGTGAAGGGCCTGAGAAACTTGGTTTAGGAAATAAGAAAACTGAACTGAGAGGAACAGATACTGAAACCATACTCGCTAACGTTATGAAAAAACTTAGCGGGGTTGATCAAGAAATAGTTCTACCATCCGAACCTATGAAAGTCCCAGGAAAAACAAATACGGTAGAACTAGAAGAAAAAAAATTAGAACTAGATGATCCCAGAAAACCGATCAACTTAGAAGATAAGAGATTAGTTGTTGAAGATCTTAGAGAAGAACAACGTCTAGAAGATAGAATAGTTGAACTTGAAGATCCTAGAGAACTTAAAAAACTCCCTGATCTAAGATTAGACCTGGAGGATAAAAGAGAACAAGATTTATCCAAAAAGATACTAGACCTGGAAGACAGAAGAGAACAAGAGCTCGAAGATACTAGGGTTGGATTAAAAGATGATAGAGAAACGCTATTATCTGAATTTAGGGATAATCTAGAGGACAAACGTGAGAATAAACTGTCGGAAAAGAGACTTGACATTGAAGACGAGAGAGAGTGGAAAAAACTAGAAGATAAAAAATTAAACCTAGAAGATGACCGCCGCCCTGAACTCGTTGAAACTAGAATTGATATCGAAGATGAACGTGAATCAAAACTTGGAAGTTACAAAGATCCAATTCCTGGAGAAATCGAAGAAAGAAGTCTCTCTGATTTCATATCGAAATTATCCGATGACAGAGACCCAGAACTCACTGATAAAAGATTAGACTTAGAAGATAAACGTAAGTCTGAATTATCAGGTACTCGATTAGATTTAGAAGATCTAAGAGAACCTGAATTATCTGAGAAGAAACTAGATCTAGAGGATGAACGTATCCCAGAATTAGAAAAAGATAGAATAGGACTAGAAGATAAAAGAGAAACTCGACTTAGTGATAAAGAGATTCGAATAGAAGATACTAGAGAACCTGTCTTAGGAAAAAAGTCTGTTATTCTTGAGGATACGTTCGAAGACCTAGAGCTCTCAGAAAAGAAACTTAGACGTGGAGGAGATCAGAATCCCACTTACACCTCTAATGAAATTTTTCTTGAAGATAAAAGATTAGACCTGGAAGATCAAACTGGTAAAGTCTATAAGCTTGAAGAAAAGAAAATCGAAGTGGGTGGAGAACAGGATGACATTATGCTTGAAGATCATAAGGAGAATATCCTAGATCTTCGAAAATTTTGGTTAGAAGACTCCTCTAGTAAAATAAATCTAAACGATCACCGAAAAACTGAACTCTCTGGAACTAGACTTGACCTCAGTGACCAAAGAATTTCTGAATTAGAGGAAGATAGAGTAAAAATTCCAGAAGAAATTATTAGTGTTGGTGAACTTGAAACAACACAAATAAAAACTCCCGGAGATAGTCCCTACGTGGCAATGTCAGATAAGAGATTAGATATTGATGATACTAGGGATACATCTCTTGGAGATAAAAGATTAGATCTGACAGATCAACGCGAAAATTCTTTAGAGGAAAAACGAGTAGATATAGCTGATCAAAGGGATACTGACCTCGAAGAAAAACGAGTTGATCTTGAGGATCTAAGAAATCCTGAATTATCTGATAAAACTATCAATATCTCTGATACCAGAGAACAAGATCTTGAGGATAAGAGATTAGATATTGATGATACTAGGGATACATCTCTTGGAGATAAAAGATTAGATCTGACAGATCAACGCGATCTAATTCTCGGCGATAAACGCCTCGACATCAGCGACACGTGGAGCACCGAACTCTCCAAAAACATCGATGAAGTAGAAGAAAAGTCCATCAGCCGGATTAAGATCACTGATGAATGGACGACAACTCTTTCTCAAGATATCAATCAGGTAGAAGACAGATCAGCATCTACCATTAAGTTAGTTGATGAATGGGAAACAGAGCTCTCTAAGGATATAGATGAGGTTGAGGACAAATCTCTTAGCACCATTAAACTCTCCGACGACTGGACCACAGAACTTTCAGAGAACATAGATCAGGTAGAAGAAAGATCTTTGTCCGTCATTAAACTGACTGATAATTGGACTACAACCCTCTCTGAGAATATAGACGAAGTAGAGAACCGTTCGATATCAGTTATTAAATTGGTAGACGATTGGACTACTGAGTTATCGGAGAATATAGATCAAGTCGAAGAACGCTCTTTATCTGTAATTAAACTCTTTGATCCTTGGACTACAGAATTAAGTCAGAATATAGATGAGGTTGAGGATAGGTCATTGTCTGTCATTAAATTAGTAGATAACTGGGAAACAACACTCTCTAAGGATATAGATGAAGTAGAAGATAGGTCTCTTAGCACTATTAAACTGACAGATAATTGGACAACGGCTCTCTCTAAAGATATAGATGAAGTTGAGGAACGTTCTATCTCCATTATTAAACTAACTGATAATTGGACAACTACCCTTTCTGAAAATATTGATCAGGTAGAAGAAAGATCTATTAGCACAATAAAACTTATAGATGATTGGACTACTACATTATCTGAAAATATAGATGAGGTTGAAGATAGATCACTGTCTATTATAAAATTAGTAGATAACTGGGAAACTACGTTGTCACAAGATATCGACGAAGTAGAAGATCGATCTATTTCGGTCATTAAACTGGTCGATAATTGGACTACGGAGTTATCTAATAGTATCGACCAAGTAGAGGACCGTTCTTTATCGATCATAAAACTCGTCGACGAATGGACAACGACTCTATCCCAGAATATAGATGAAGTAGAAGAAAAGTCTATTAGTCGGATTAAAATTACTGATGAATGGGAAACAACACTCTCTAAGGATATAGATGAAGTAGAAGAACGTTCATTGTCCATTGTTAAATTAGTAGACAACTGGACAACAGAACTTAGTACCGGAATAGACGAAGTTGAGGATAGGTCTGCTAGTACTATTAAACTGACAGATAACTGGACTACAACTCTATCAAAAGGTATAGATGAGATAGAGGAACGCTCTTTATCTGTAATTAAACTTACAGATACAAGAGAAACAAACCTAGGGGATAAAATACTATCAACACCTACCAACGAAAATGGTGAGGTAGAAGAATTATATGACTCAATGATCTCTGCTCCAACTAATGAAAATGGAGAAGTAGAAGAGTTATATGATTCGATGATAGGACTGGATGATACCAGAGATGATCCTGAGCTCTATGGGGAAGTCGAAGAAAAATTAAAACTAACCGATATCCCTGAACCTGAACTAACCGAGAAGATAGAAGATCTCTTAGAAGATCAATCTAAGTGGGGACAAATAAGCGCTTCAGATCTTAAATCCTTAACTAGTCAGCTCTCAGACGACGACTTGTATAACTTAGCCATGAAAATAGTAACCACGGGAAAAAATGCAAGTGGAGATGTTGCAGGCTGGTTTGCTAAAGTGGGAGCCCTTATGTCTGCCTATCTAAGTACCTCTAAGATAACACCAAAGAGAGCTATTGAGTTTAGAGATAGCATTAATAATACTCTACAAATGAGCTACTTCGGTGCTAAAGCTGCTCTCGGGATGCCATATAATACAGCGGGTGAAGATACAACTTGGTCAAAAGCTGCTGCCTCTACTAACGGTATTACTGGAACTACTAGACGCGATGCCATTGATGAAATGATTGTTCAGATGGTTGATTACGGAAAAGTTTGGCTTCCTGGTAGTATCAGTCATGAAGGATTAGGAGCTGTTAGTGGGATGATAAAAGGTGCGGTAGGAAATGCAACTAGCCTCTTAACAGGTGAAGCATCTCATCCACTACCAATTAATGCTCCACTATCAGCTGCAGGTATTAAATTACCTGGAGGACCCGGAGATGCAGTTTATCAGGCTGCCAACTCCAGAACAAATTCAGACTCAATCGACAAAGCTGGTGATATGGCCGGTCAAGCATTTGCAAGTAGGTATTGGACGGCTAAAAGTTTTAAATCAACCCTAGAAGACCTATGTCCTGGGGTAGGCGCTGCTCCGGTAGTTAGTCTCTTAGAACTTAAAACTATGTTAAATGCTAGTCCCTATATAACTACACCCGGTCGATTCTCAACGGTTCAGGCAGGATTCTATAAAGCTCAGACACTTGATACTAATATGTATTGGGAGGTTGTTATTGAACCTTATTGTAATGTTTCAGGTAATTGTAGTAACGGTGGCTGGTCTTATCTACCATCTATTTATGAAATAAACGTTGAAAATAAATCACAACATAAAGTAGCTACATCTTACGGCTTTTGGGCACCTATCACATCCTTTGAACTTCAAAAATCAAAATTAGCAACAAGATCACTTCAACTCTATGAAGGTGAAATTTCATATCCAACAGGCATGGAGTTTACTAATGAACTTAGATTAACTTTTGCTGATGACTCCTGGAAATCTTGGAGGCGTTATTTCGAAAAATGTGCTAAAGTTGCTATCTATAATTCTACCCCACATAATAGTAGTTTCTACTTAAATGTAGAACCAGATTTGACTAAGATTGATGAAAAACATGTATGTATATCTTTATATAAAAATATAGCATTTAACATAAGAGTGTATATGTTAAATCCTCAATTCAATACTATAAAGAAATATGACCTATTATGTGTTTTAAAAGATTTTAGTGAAGAATATGTAGGTGAAGTAGATTCAGCAGGTACAGATCTTAATGTTACGTTCTCTATTGTAGGTGAAAACCCCTCTTATAATACAGTAAGAACAATTAATGAAGTTTTTGCAACAGTTAAGAATGTATTAAACGTTGCTACATTAGGTGCTATTGAAGCAAAGAAAATTGCAGTTGGTGCTATTAAGAACAGTATAGGATTATTATAATTATGTATATAAAACTAGGAACACTAAACTTACAGTACTATCAGGATACTAATGATTGGATGATAATGGCTGAAGTTATAGATTCTAGCCTATCCTTCGAGAATCCTGTACTAGTTCGAACAACCGATGAACTTGATATTTGGTTTGGTAGGGGTTTTAGTGACTATAATTACCTCTCCGAACTTATTCAATCAGGCATCGTTCTATATCTCTATAAGCCCACAAAAACTCAAACTACTGGAAGTTTAGAAGACTATATAGATCTCTCGAGGTATAAGGAAAATAATGAGATTTGGCTTAGAGATGTAGAATTAGATTGGATTTCTGAAGTTGTAACAGATCCGGAAGCTTGGAAATTTGAATATACAGACGGATTGATTGTTGGTTTTAAGATTAATCAGGAAACTGGAAAGATAACCTCCCTAACTACTAATGTGGAGGGTAGAGGATTTTGTACCCTCGAAAGAGTTAGAGATGAATTGCCTGTTCAGATCGCTGAAATCTATAATACAAACCCTTCTTTCCACGTATATGATTCTGAAGACTTATGGATTTACTATGAGGGTGATATACTAAATACTGCCCTCCTCCCTCAGAACATCAATCAAACTAGTACCTCCCTAGATAATCGAGATACCCTAGTCCTAACCTCTCCTACCGATCCCTACAAATTTGTATACTTAGACTATCTAACTGGAGAAGATAGACTTGGAATTTATAAAGATAGAGATTTAGTTGGTCAGGCTTTAGTCCCCGATAAAACTAAATTGGGACTAATTGATTCTGAGGCAGTAGCACTAGGACAACAATCACTAGTCTTCAAGTTTAGCGGAAAAGGAAATAATGAAACAGATTATCTTATTATACCGGAAGCTTCGTCTCCAGTATCCCTTAAGCTCCTGTACAATAATCAATCATGTATTCCTTCTGAAGTATGGAATAAGTATCAAGGGGTTTCTATGATTGTTGACTTTGAAGAGGATCTTACAGAGGTATTTAGGTCTTTTGGTTATAAGATAGTTAAAAAAGACGATTCCTTATACCTATTTTCTAATGTAATTCTTCCAGTATTATGGTTTTATCACTCTGAAGATTTTATATTTTCACCTGAGACTTGGATTACTGAAAAAATTCTATCTAAATATATAACTCCCGCCTTAGAAGTAACAAGTAAAACTATTGGGCGTGGGGTTAACTACGAAGAAGATTTAATATCTATAACAGTCGAAAAAGGTGAAGAAGATGAAACTTGGAGAATAACAATAGGACGATATGATTACACCGAAATATTTGAAGGAACATTAAAACCTGAACCTGGAGAAGAAAGATTAGATTATAAGATATCAAGTGAATCAAAGCTTATCAGAATGGAACTAACCAATGGAACCGAACTTCGAGAAGGCACTTTTTTCTTGAGAGGTGCAACAATCGAAGAGGCAGATCCTGAGATGTATAATTATTCTTTTGATAGAATGATGTCAAGAGATGGAGTTTTCCCTGACTTCTTCCTGGTTCCTGATAAGTATAAATATATAAGTGAATTAGATCCAGGGTTAATGTATTTCCCTATATACGAAAAATTCCTGGATACCTCAAAAGAAAAAGGTTGCCAATTTCTAATAGAAAACAAATCTCTCTCTGATCTATATACGATTAAAGAAGTAACTGAACTACCTAACCCGACAGAGGAAGGGGTGTACTACAAGATTGGAGACATATATTATGATTCTGAAGGAAATATAGTAACTGATGCTTGGTTCTTGAAGATAGTAAATGATAAAGGAGACTATACACTAAATTACATCACAGATATAGAAAATCGACTAGTATACTTTTATAGAGGGATGACATACTATATGGATAAACGCCCAGGATACTATGCTTTCTTAAGAGGTCTGTTGTTAGGTGAATACTCTATTTCAATCAAAGACATATCTTATAATGAACCTACTGAAGATGCCTATTCGGATTTCCCTATTGAGTCTTCCTTAGAAAAATACAAATCTAATTATCTTGTATGTAATAACTTAACTTATTACTACAAAAAATTACAGAATGGAAAAACTTGGGATACCTCGATATGGATGAGATTCGTAGCAGGAAAAATCTCCAGAGAACTTGAGAAAAATCAAGGAAAATACATAGGTCAGCAACTTCTAGGTAAAATTAGATCTGCCATATTAGATCTAATGGCTTCTATCCAAACTAGCTTTTCTATTATTCAAAGTATAGAGGTTACTAGTTTTGAGCCAGATACTAGTGGAAAACTCGACCTAGAAATTGAGACTTATGTTAATGACCTAGTTGACAATAATGTTAAACTAGGCGTAACAGTGAACTATAATAATACAAACTAAATTATGCCTACATCTGTTAGAGATCTTGTGCGCGGTTCAGAGTTGCACATGAAATTCGTCGACTATCATGAGTCGTATTGGGATGATAATAAGGAATTCCTGCGTGGTGATATGTGGCAGTTTGACTTCCTTAATCCCCCGAAAATTGTATTCTATCCTGGCGATGAAATTATTCGTAAGCGCCTGAATAGTGTCAACTTAAGCATGGATACTAGTGTTAACGGATTCGAGAAGAGAATGCGTGGTAACTATGTAATCCGCCAGCAAACAGGTCAGACTACGAATGGTCAGCTCACCTTATCATTCATTGACAAGGAAGACCAGGCTATTTCGTACTTTGTTGATGACTGGAAACAGAAGATTGCAGATCGTGATACCAAATATTCTTTCCGTAAGGAGGATCTTGTTTGTGATTGCGAAATGTTTATCACTAACTCTAGCCGTATCGACGTTCGTCACCTCACTTTCTATAACTGCATTATCATGGATGCTCCTCTGGATGAGAACGGAGCTGATGCAGATGGTACAGACCGCGCCGATATTCAGCTCAGTCTCATGTTCGAACACTACGAGCGTGAATTCCTGAACCTGTAAAAATTTTGGGTAAGGGTTGAGGTCTTCATTTTCAAGGCCTCTCCCTCCCTCTTTAATAATAAAAATATGATTTTATGGAAGTAATTAGCTCATATCTCCCTAGTGCCGGTATTGGATACGAATTCGAGAGTATTCACTTAAATCCAATGACCTTTCTAGAGATGACACAATACGTCGAGGGAACTAAAGATATCAGTCCCATCGAAAGATATTTCTATGATATCAGGATGTTAACTCACGAAGATGCTAATATCCTGAACTGTTATATAATGGACATTGATTTCTTGATATTCTACAAGAAACTAATCTCAGTATCAGGAAATTCTTCCTTAACGATTACTATTCAATGTCCTACCTGCGGTGCGACCCTTAAAAAAGAAATTAACTTGGATACAGACATCCACTTCGAAAATATAGATGAAAAAATTATGGCAGGTGCTTTAGTGGAATTGGGAGGGAAACGATATGAAACCCGAGTTCCCAGAGTTAAAGACCTCCTCAAAGTGTTTGATGTATTTAAACGTTATTCAAGGGTCAACGACTTGAAGATGATGAAAACAATATCTCTCTTCAAGGACTTCGATACGAAAAGTCAACAGATCGAAAAAGATGTATTAGGAGCCACACGAGGTGATATTACTGTATTACTGGCCCTCCGTGACTTATATTTCGATCGAATTGAACCAGTAAAAATATTTTGTCCAAACTGCAATAAAGGAAAACCTATAGAAGAAAGGAGGAGTGTGGCAGTAAGTGTTGATTCGCTTATTGTCGATTTCTTTCCAGCTGTCACTCTCAATAACGGACTTGATGGCTCTAAAATTCTATTTAAACAAGTTTCTTAAGTTAGATAATATTGAGAAGTATACTTTATCTGAACTCTTAGAAATGAAGAATGTATATCAGAAATTCATTGAAGATTCAGAAGGGTTCGACCCAGATTTCCCAATGTCAACGTTTGGAGAAAAAGGAAAGAAAGTCGGTGGTACCAATATTCATACTATTGGAAGACCCGATGGTTATACAGAAGATGAAGAGGAAGATAATACACCTAAGGCTCCTGAAAAGAAGTCAGAGGATGTCAATGTCCGTGCTCTTGAATTCTTAAAAAATATGGGGTTATAAATTATGGCACAGGATCCTAGAAAAGCTTTGGACGAGAAAACTAAGAAATTAGGTTCGGCAGGTTCTTCTATTAAGGAAGGCGACGAACATGCTGCCTATCAAGAGTCGCAGCAACATCTCTCAGCAATCCAAGCCGAAAGAAAACAAAATTTGGCAGTGGCACGTGCGGAGTCTAAGGCTAGTTTCGAAAACAATCAAACCCTCGCCCAAGCCGCTGAGATTGGAGCAATAAGTGCTGCGGAAGCTGAAGAGGCAGCTCAGGCAGGGGTTCCGATGACTGTGAATCCTGCCACACAAGCTGTACTGAGTAAATATGGGATGGGGCAACCGAGAGTACAACGGTCCTCTTCCCACAGCCAGCAAGTTACAAAACAAAATATTACAATTAATAATAACACTACCGTTAATACTACTAACGATGTTAAGGTACCTGCCGGAATAGGAGGTCCACTCCAAGGTCGACCTCTAGCGTTTAAAACTCCATCCCCAAGTGAAGGTAGTGCTGGAAGATTTAAAAACTGGATTTCTGCTGCTTTTGCTAGACAAAATGAGGAAGGAGCAAAAAGAGACCGCGAATATCGTAGGAGAGAAAGTGACTTGGCTAGAAGTGCTAATCGAATGATGAAAAAACTCGAAGACATAGGTAAAACAATTGGTTCCCGGATGGATCCCCGCAAAATAGGATCTACCTGGCAATCCCAATTAAAGACCCTACTTATGTTATTTGGATTCGGTTACCTAGCATCTAACTGGACTAAGATCCTAACGACGGTTGCTGATATTGAAACTTGGATAAAAGATACTTGGAAATATTTTACTGATTCGTCAAGAGGAGAAACTCCATTTATTGCTAGTATTAAGTCTTTACTTGGTGCAAAAGAAGGCGAATCTATTGGTGATGCTCTTAGAGAATTATTAATAGGAGATGATGGTCTATGGGGATTGATGAAAAACTACTTTAAAGAGGTAGTAGACGACCGTAAGAAAGCTATGGGAATGATTAAATTCCCAGAAATTAACCTCAATGACCTAATTAGCACTGTTAAAGGTATAGGCTCTTATGTAGGTGATCTCCTAATGGCTATGATTAGTGGTTCTGATGGAGTTAAATCTCATATAGAAAGGAGTATAGAAACCACAGCAAATAAAGGAGCTTTTGAACAAGCGGATAAAGATAAAGCTACTAGAAAAACAATCACTGTAACTACCCAAAGTGGAAAAGAAATAGATGCGGATACTGGTATCGGTGCCATTATTAATGAATCCTATAAAGGTTTAACTAGATATTCATTAGACAGTGATGGAAACTTAACTGGTAGTAAATATGGCGCCGAATCAACAGTTGCACAAGCTAGTGATATAGGTAGATTATTTCTTCAAGCTAATAATGGAGAAAAAATAGATTCTACCCAAATGAGCGCCGGTCTTTCCCGACTCTATAAGGCAGCTCAAGACTCTCAAACAAAAGGTGAAGGTGGTATTCCAGTCAGAACTAAATTTCTTAAACAATGGTTTACTGATGCAGAAATTCAAGAATTAGTAAAAAGCGGAGATGCAGTAAATAAACAATATTACGTCGTTGCTAGAAAGAAAACTGGCGATGATATGAGATTAGAGGATGCTGATATTACCGCTAGATTTGCTAAAGAATATGCTGAAAAGAAAGTAGGGGATATTGCTAGAAAAGTTACGGGTAATGAAGATACGGTTTTAGGTAATCTATATGGTGGTTATCAGATAGCTAAAGGAACAGTTAATGTTGCTGGTGCTGCTATTAATAAAATGTCCGCCAATGACTATAGAATTGAATATGTCCGTCAACCTAGAGAAGGAGATGAAATTATATCTGATAAAAATGGAAAACCTAGTAAATCTTATTTTATTGAGATATCACCTAAGGTAGTTCAAAAAATAACTGATAAAATTACAGGAAAAGAAAATACAAATATAGATATTAAAGACAGAAACTTTGTAACTTCGGTACAATCAGGAATGGTTGAGTCCGCTAAAAATGCTATAGAAGAAGAAACAAAAATTAGAGAAAACTATAGAAAAGGACACTTAACTGATTATCAAAATAACTCTAGATTGATTTTTCTTCGAAATAGACGTGCAGAGTTATCAAGTACAGAAAAAAATATTGACTTAGATCTTGACCAGGCCTATAATGAAATGGATAATCTTGCTCAAGAAGAACAAGATAGAAATGTTAGACTACAACAAGCATATGAAAACAGTAGAGTTAAGCCAATAGGAGATAAAATTAGTGCTGGTATATCTACAGTAAAAAATTTTGCTAGTCAGTTCATTCCAAGTAAATTAGCTGGAACCAATAAAACCCAAGATCAGAAGGCCATGTATACTATTCGGCGATTAATGGGTGAGGGACTAACTAGAGAACAGGCCGCCGGTATTGCTGGTAACATCATGAAAGAATCCGGTTTTAATCCTAAGGCTGGAACTACTGATAATAATCTTCAGTATGCAGGAGGTATAGTAGGATGGAATGGTGCAAACTATGAAGCCGCTAAAAAATATTTTGGCAAAGATCTTAAGAAAGTTAGTTACGAAGATCAGCTTGAATATCTAATCAAAGAAATGAAGGGAGAAGCTGGTGTTATTCGTATTCAAGAACGTGACGGATTTGCTAAACGTAAAGGATTTAAAACAGGTGATAACGTAATGGACCTGATGAAGAAAACCACTAGCGTAGCAGATTCAACTAACACTTTTGAACGCGTATTTGAAGGCTCCGGTGACTATAAAGGTTATTGGGAAAGACGAGGTGGTCAAAAGAAATGGGTCAATGGTGATCAAAATGCTAAACGTATTGGATTTGCCACTACTTTCTACAAGAAATCAGGAGGTACTGCTGACGCTGGAGTAATTACAACAGCAGATGTAGGTGGAGGTCAAAAGAAAGCCATTATATCTTTGATTGGTGATTCTTATGCTGTCGGAATGGCTTCTACTTTCGTTAAGGAAATAGAAAAACATAACGCGATAGGTAAAGCCTCAGTCGGAAAAGACACTAAGGATAAAACTGCTTACTGTGTTTCCGGTGCAAGAATTGAACAGTGTGAATCTTTTGCTAGAGCTGCTGTTGGAGATGGCGCTTCAGTAATAGTAATTCATGCCGGTCTTAATAACTGTACTGAAGGAAGAGAAGCCCTGTATAATAAACTTTCATCATTAGGACAGGTTGCTATGAGTGGAGGAGCTAAGGTATTCTTTATAGCCCCAATAACAACTCAAACACGTTCCACCTTATTACAGCCAGAACACCACCCTAAGAAATTACATAGCGTTATTCTTCAACTCTGTTCTGAATTCTCAGGTTTTGGTCTTATTGATCTAGAACCACTGAACAAGAAATTCGAAAAAATGGATCGTGAGGGTATTCATCCTACTAACCTTCCCGAAATGGCTAAAGAAGTAGTTAAACTCTTATTTGGTTCAGGGGAAGTTAATTATATGGTGGATCAAGGTGGTCTCCCTGGTGATTTCGGTGATGATGATAGTACTGGAACTAGACAGGACGAACCTAAATCTTTCATGTCCATTCTTATTGATAAAGTAAAAAATGCCCTCTTCAATTTTGGTCAAGGTTTTACTGATAAATCCAAAGATACATTAAGTACAATCAGTGATAATGTTGAGAAGATTGTTGATAGCATGGGACGAAAGGAAAAAATTGAACCATGGAAAGGACCGATTACTTCCGAATTTACTGACTATAACTCATACAAGAAAGATCCCGGTAACTTAAAACCCGGAATGTCTGAAGAGGAGTGGATAAGAAATGTCTCGGAAAGAACTGGATCAATACCTTTCGACTTACAAATAAAACTAGATCAAGGAGCAGAAGAAAAACGTCAAGCTAAATTAACGAACTCTGAGAAACCTGCCGAAGTACCTGCAGAAAAACCGAATGAATATGTAGACTTAATCGAAAAGAATAAAGATTTACTAGACCCGCGTCAGTATAATACCTATAATGAGTATGTTACTACTTTGAAAGAAGCAGGAATAAAAGAAACCGACGGAGTGATAAAAGATATGGCAACTTTCTATTCTTATCGTCCATATGAAAAATTCAATCCGTCCGACTCAACTCTTAAGAAACTATACAACTCAGAAGAAGGTATTAATGCAGGAAATAATTTTGCTCAGAGAGTTCAAGATAAATACGGAATAGATTTTAACGAATACTTCAAAGGTTTATCCGAAGAAGAAAAATCACAATTTGTTAAGACCTTAGGAACAGGAACATTTATCAACCCAACAAAAAACTTTACGCCTACTAAAACTCCTAAGAAGGTCTGGGGAGGATATACAGCTTCACCGATAGATCAAACTACCCTTCCCGGGTATCTGTCATTAGAGGATATACAAAAACAAAGTAAGGAGTTCTTAGATCCTAATAACTTCGAAACTTATAGTGACTATGTCGAGAAACACTATGATATCCTAGGAAACACTACGAATCCCCTAAGTCCTCAAGATTTTTACTCATATCGCCCATTACAGACTCTTAACCCAGAGAACCCTAATTACTATCGTATCCTTAGAGATGCACATCAATGGGGTAACGGGGGTGAAGGTTTTGTTCAAGCAGTATATGATATTACTGGCGGCGATGTTACTGAAAGTCTTAGAGCCTTAGATTCTACTGGACGTCGAGATCTCTTAGAAAAAATGTATGGTAAAGAATATGCCTCACAATATACAGACAAAGAGATTAAAAAGATGTTTAAGGTTGACAAAGACTTCAAAGTTTCGGAGACAGAAAGAAAAACTTGGGGTGAACCTGAACCTAAATATATATCTGAATGGGAGAAATCTAAAATTCTTGATCCACGTAACTACCTAAGTTATGAGGATTATACTGAGAAAATGAAGGAAGCTGGTCTAGAAAGTAAAATCCTAGATAAAGATGCCTTTACTTCATATCAACCTCATAAGAGTATTAACCTAGAGGATCTCGGTGAACAGGATAAAAAAGATTTATTTGATATCTACACAAAAACCAGAGGTATCGAAGGTAGAAATCAAGACGAAGCATTCCTACAAGAGATAGCGGATAAATATGGTCTTAAGACTTCCGCCGAAATATCCTCCGGGCTTACTAGATTCGGACAAACATATGCTAATGAAATTTTTGGTGATAAAATCGAAGGGAAAGATCAGGGAGAAGATTTCTTAAAACTTAGCCCGGGATTTGAACTAACCGACAATCACAAGGAATATATAGAGTCAGAAGCATATCCAAATTATGTACCTTTATCTGATATCACTGAAGTATTAGGTAAAAATGCTAGTAAGTGGAATAATTATCTAACCAAGGAACAACCAGAAGAGATCCAAGTTCCACTAAGACCTACTGAAGTTCCTAGTGTAGAAAAAATAGTAACTCCTGAGGATATTGAAGTTTCTCCCAAGGAAACAAAATCAGAGATTCTAACTAAACCCGAGCCAGAAGGAAAACCAGTCGAGGTAGTTGAGAATCCAGAATTAACAGCTAATGCAAATCCAGAAGAATCAATTTTCCATAAAATGATGTTTAGTCCAGAAGAACTTACCGAACAAACAAAAGTAACAGAGGTTGACATTCTCAAAGAAATTAGAGACCTGTTATCAGGAATTGACTCTAATACAGGTAGAAATGTTAATGTATCTGCTGCTCTCGGTAAGATCATGGCACAAAATGTCGATGCTACTAGACAAGGCTCTGCCGCGCAAGCTAATGCCGTTGCTAACCTTGCTAAGATGAATAGTAGTGGTAGAAGAGAAATAGCCAGTGTTCCAAGCATGACTAAAGTTTCTTCCATTGATAATTCTGGTGTTAAAAATAGACCACTATCAACATGAGTAATGTATTAAGTGGATGGTATTATGATCTTCAAACTGACCATGAAGGCCCTGGGAGATTAACTTGTGTTACTCTTCATCCAAATACAATAGATACCGGAACAAAAGATTGGGCAGATGCAATTGATGATCCTGATAATCCTGCCTATAGAAAAGACCCTATCTGTGTTGCACTAGTCAATGAAGATTTCCAAGTCTCAGTGGCTAACTCCTGGTCAGATTTTGGAGGTGATATGCTCGGTCAAATGTGGGAGCAAGTTAAACCACTTGCCCCATATGCCGAGTTTGCACAAGAAATGATTCATAAGGCCGTTCAAGACTATAATGATCCTAAAAACGCTGCTGCTCGAGATAAAATTAATGAATCTAAAGTCTCCAGAGCTTTAGCTTCCGTGATGTCAAATATAGATCAAAAAATACAAAGTAAAGAAGTAGACATTGCTGAATACCTAAATCGTTCACTAGTAGTACAGGGAACTAGATTCTCATATTACTCTGGAACAGGTATAAGTTTTGGAAATATGGTGATGAAATTTACTATGTTTCCAAAATGGAATGGTGCATCATTAAAAACAGTAACAGAACAAACTGAGGAAATTTATCCTTATATAGTTGGCCATTTCCTCAAAGAAGATGGTCTACATGCTGATATGGATGGTATGATTGGTTGGCAGCTTCCACCCGCCGGATTTAAAGCGGACATAAAAAATGTAGATAATATCCAAAAAGGTACTCTACTTCTTAAATATGGAGCTTATTACGCCATAGAGAACTTAGTTATTGAGAATGCATCTTTTAATTTCTCACGCCAAATGGTTAAACACCCTAATCAGAAGGGTCAATTTAGCCCACTATACTGCGATATAACTCTTCAGCTCAAACCCGCTACAAAATTCTCAGATGAAAAACTGAAGAAATTTGTCAGCGGTACGGGAATGGCAGTATCTAGAGAAAAATTAACTAGAGCAATGGCAGGTGCAGTTTAAAATTACGTTTATGTATAGATCCAACAATAAAATTACTAATCAGATTGAGGATTTAGTAAATTATATTGATGGTGTTGATATCTATAATTCTTTGGTAGTCCAGGAGCTAAAAAATCCTGGACTTACCCGAGAACCTTATGAAATTACAACCTATCAATATCGACCTGACCTTATTGCCAAAGAGTTCTACGGGTCAGAATCCTATGAAGGTTTGGTTCTCTTACAGACAGGATTAGTTCTTTCTAACTTCACTAGAGGGAAGGTAATTCAGTTAATAGCTAAAACCGAACTTAATAACCTATTACGTAAGTTATAATGGGAAAAATATACAACTCAAGTCAGGTCTGTGTTGAATTTTCTCCTTGGACTGATGATCATAAATTTCGTATCACCAGACTACAGATGTGTGAAAAACTTGGTGGTGAAATAGCTCATGGAGAAATCGACCTATTTCATACGGACGAACGAGGATCTAGTGTTTTGATTACCGAACAAAATACTGGAACTATTACTTTCACTGACGAAAAACCGGGTGGATTAACTTATACAGTAGATGTTTATATAACCGAAAGGGAATTTTATAGAAATGTCGTTAATCTAAAGTTCGTATGTATACCAGATATTGAGTTTTATACTAAACGAATAACTACATACTACTATAAATCCATACCCCTAAAAGATAAAATCAGAGCATTATACCCGGGAAAAGTAGATTTTAGAGATAATGACCCAGATGTTCCTGATATAACCATCTTTCAGAATTGCGAAACTAATTATGAACTCTGCCGACGTTTATGCTATTCGTTCAAAGATAAAACAATATTTACTTTCGGATGGGATGGCCTAATCTTGAAAGAGCTCTGCGGACTAAAAGGAAACACAGAACCTAAGCTAGAACTAGAAGCTAACCGACTTACTAAACAATTCGAGCCCTATAATCTAGCCTACGATAAATTACAAAATCACCTCCCCTACGATCCTTGGCCAGGTCCCGATGAATCCACTACTAAAACCGATTACTCTGGATATATGTCTAAATACTTCAGAGTCCAGATGAATTATCAGGAATATAATGTGGTGGATACGGAACATGACCCCTATATGATGAATGTCTGGAGGAACACTAGAAGAATGGAATTCCCTGGTTATACACACTTCACTATTGTGGCAACAGATATGCCTCACTATAAAATTGGGGATGTCTTAATATATGATCGAGCCGAACAGGAAGAAAAAATACCCTGGAAGAATTATCTAGTAACTAGTAATGAGATATTTTACACTGTTGATGCCTCCGAGAAACATGATGAAAATGGATTTAAATTTTCATGGACATCACATTTCTACGGTATAGAGGATGGCACCTTCAGTCAGCAACCTTAACCCAAGACGTCCTCCAATTTGCGGACTACCCTTCGATGCGGATCTTGGGTACTAATTATAAAATAATGATATTATGACTATAGAACACAAAATTGACATTTACTTAGGAGTGGTAACTAACATCATCAAACAACCAACCACATCCCTGAAGATACCGGGTGACCCACATGAAGAAGATATGCTTTCTGGACACGATGCACAGGAACATATGATCATTGCTGCTGTCCCTGGGGTCTATGAGCACTTAAGAGCCCTCCCCGAGAAAAATAACCTTGAAGAACCAAAAATAGGTGATCGAGTTATTATCTATGTCTGGGATCCTGTCTATAATTCCTATAACACCTATCGGAAATTACAGGAAAATGATATTGTCGGATTCCGGGCTCATGGAAAAATGCTAGATATAACCCACGATCGTATTAAGGTGGGAGTCTTTGATGAAACAATTGAATATTCCGAGGATGAAAGACCAGAAACACCAATATCCCATGTTGAGATGGATAAATATGGTAATATCCTGGTTCATGCCTCTAATGATACTACCGTTTACATCGAGGGTAACACAACTATCAATGTCTTAGGTGATTGTACCCTTAAGGTGAATGGAAAACTAACCACCAATGCCACTATCTGGGAAGGTAACCAAGGAACTGTAGCCCCCACCCCAGGAAAAGGACCATTCTGCGCTATTCCTGTCTGTCCTTATACTGGTGCCCCTCATGTTGGTTATATCTCTAGCGGTGGACAATCAGGAGCCGAACCATGCCCCAAACACGACTAGGCGGATATTGGTGTAGCGGACTTAAGGAACAGACCGAAGCTCCTACCGCCTCTAACCAATTTATGTCAGGATTAGCCAAGTATATAAGCACTGACGTAACATTCGAGGGCACATTCAGCGGTACTAATCCTTCTGGGGCTACAATAACAGTACCAGTCAGCATGAAAGTTTCGGCCGGAGGATTAGCGGGAGAAATTATAATATGCAGTGACCCGGAGGGAGGAGATGGGGAAGCAGATTGGAATAACTGGCTAACAAGAGTATATGCTAAGGTAGATGCAGACTGTTCTCTTATTCCCGCTGACTTTATACCGGCCGTTCCACTACCATGCTGGAAATTAGTAGGGCCCGGTTTCTCCAGGTCAACTCTCTACGCCGCATACCAGGGAAATGAAAACGATCCGCAAGGGCCAGTAGCAGATGCATTGGCTAGAGGAGTAATGGGAGACTTAATGAAAAATCCAATCCCAACATTCCCAGGCCAATATACAGGGGGTTTCGTTGGCACATACACTGTCTCCTTGGTTAAAACACCCTAGCGGAGCGGTGAAAACCTTATAAACGAGGAAGTTCTGGGCTCCTCGTTAACTAAATGATGAAAATAGCTTTTGTTAAGTTCACTCCTGTTCTTGAGTTGTGATAACTAAGGGACCGGAGAATATATTACCATGATTTTTGTTATATTAGTTTTCGGGCTTGACTTGGTTGTGAAATTAGGTCAAGTCCTTTTTAATTGATGTATAAGTTCTAATTTTTCAACGCCAAGGGAATCGGAAAGATAGCCCCTTAAATGTCTACTTACGTACTTGCTCCGCAAGATAACGACATTTAAGGCCGCTACGCGGAAGGCTAAAGCCCTGATCTTCCCTATACGAAAAGTACTAAAAAATTCAGGATATTAACTATATATAGCATATTCTGTAAATCTGTTAATAAAAATAGTACTTTTGCTCTTCAGAAAGGCTTAAATCCTAATATATGAGAATAAGAGACGAGATTTTCTCGTTACCCTCGACTGAAATTTTATAGAAGTCGAGGGGATGTATATAAACGATTTAAACCTAATTAATTTATGAATACAAACAATTTTATACAAAAAGATGGAAAGACAGTTATACCTGTTCCTGCAGGTATTAGATATATGAGCGAATGGACTGATTTCAATCTTACATTTTTTCGAGGGCCTTATATTATTGATAAACAAATCCCAGGATGTGGATTTACAGAAAGTATATTAACTAATGATTATCATACAATATTATGTAGTCCTCGAAAAATTCTTTTAGAAAATAAGGCAGATCAACACTTAACCGACATTTATTATGCTAAAAATGAATTTGATCAGGACCTTGGAATTGATAAAGATTTAACTACTAGAGTAACAAATAAATCTGCTCTATCTAATGAAATAATTCATGAATCTTTAAATTCTAAAGAAAGAATGGAGACGGGTATCATGGATTATTGTAATAGAAGAATAAAAACTAATCAACCGATTAAGATTATTGTTACCTATGATTCTTTCAAGTATGTTAAACAAATATTTGAAGAAAAAGAAATACTTCAAGTATTTACTATTGTAGTCGATGAATTCCAATCAGTTTTTGTAGATTCTAGATTCAAAGGCAATACTGAATTTGATTTTCTTAATCAACTTTTAGGATTATCGAATAATATCTGTTTTGTCAGTGCTACTCCAATGATGGATAAATATCTTAAACAGATTGATTATTTTAAAAATTTACCTTATTATGAGTTAGATTGGAGTTTCTTGGATCCTGGAAGAGTAATGAATCCTGAGCTTAAAGTCCGTAAGACAAAGTCAGTATTTTCAGAAATTAAACGTATTGTAAATGAATATAGAAATGGTGATTTGCTGTATTGGCTAATCCAGTTACTGGATCACCAGTTCAATCTAAAGAAGCCGTATTCTACGTTAATTCTGTAAGTGATATTCTTAAAGTTATTAAAAGTCTTGGACTTGCTCCAGATCAGGTTAATATACTTTGTTCTGATACTCCACAAAATCAGAAAAAACTTAAATCTAAATTAGGAAAAGGATATACAATTGGAAAGGTACCACTAAAAAGCGAGCCTCATAAGATGTTTACTTTTTGTACCAGAACTGTATACCTAGGAGCAGACTTCTATTCAACTAATGCCAGAACATTTGTATTATCTGATGCTAATGTAGATTCTCTTTCCGTAGATATTAGCCTTGACTTACCTCAAATCTTAGGTCGTCAGAGACTCCTAGAAAATCCTTGGAAGAATCATGCGGAATTCTACTTCAAAACTCTAGGAAAAGATAAAGAATTCTCAAAAAAAGAGTTCGATGAGTTTATTAAGAAGAAATTAATGTCTACTGAGAGATTATTAAATAATTTTTATAGTTGTACTGACGAAGAGACGAAGAAAGATCTTATTAAATTACACAAAAATAATATTATCTTTTCTACTTATTCAGACAACTATATATCAGTCAATTATATAGATGGCGAATATAAACCAGTAATGAATAACCTAGTTTATATTGCTGAGCAGCGTGCTTTCGATATTCAACAAGTAGATTATAAAGATAGATTTTCAGTTTTTAACACTATTTATCGAGACCATAATTTTCAAATGGATAGAATATCTGAGTTTGTTAGTACTCTTAGAAATACTACAATACCATTTCCTGAGCGACTTAAACTTCTATGTGAAACAGAAGATTTTTCAGGAGATGAGAAAAAACTTATAGCACAACAAGCTTCTGAGGGATTTGATAAATATTATAATCTATTAGGTCCGGATAAATGTAAATCTTGGAGTTATCATACTACATCTCTAAATAAATTAATTTCGGATATAACAGTTTCAAAGGATAAAGTTGTTGAAGAAATATTAACCAAGTTTGTTGTTGGAAATAGATATTCATTAGTTGAAGTAAAATCAAAGATATCAGAAGTTTATACTAAATTAGGAATTAACAAATCTCCTAAAGCAACTGACTTAGAAGAGTGGTTTGAAGTTAAAAGGATTAAATTTGTAGATCCAATAACAAAAACTAAAGTAAACGGTTTTAAAATAATATCAAAATTATGATTTTTGTAATACAGTCCCCATACTTAAATCCTGGGACGCATGAATATTGTTCAGGATATACAGACGGTTGGGGTAGATAGAAAAATAAATAAAACAAGAAGAGAACAATGATAATATGGAAGTCGGAGTTCTCTTCTTTAAACTTATAACGCGCATGAGGAAATATATGTTATCGACGGGAAAAACAACCGATCGAATTGAATATTATGTCTTGGATTTATTCCGTCTCTACCTTGGAATTTATCCTGGTGACATTCCTGGAGCCCCTGATCTTGGTTTTGATTTTTGTCTCACCTCAACATTCAAAGCAAACCTAGCGAGTGAAGTTAGTTCTAGGGTAAATCGGTTGGTAGACAAAATACAATCCCAGTTTAAGGAGGGGTTAGAGATTAAGGTAGATAGTATTGAAATCTTGGATGAGAAATATGCTCGTCTAGTGGTTTCGGTTACAGGAGTTAAGGGTGAGGAAATCATCGTTAGTTTGTATGATGAATAATGTTGTGAGCTCAGAAAAGCGCAACACGAATATATAAGTAGTATGAAAAGTAAACAATATTATATAAATGCTTACCGGGGAATTGCTTCCGGTCTTGATATAACTGGTGAGGGTGCTGAAGCTTTGATACAGTTATTAGCGGAAGCAACTTATATCAGTGAAGTTGAGCATGCCGTTATAACCCAGGAATCAAGCCTAGATAAATGTACTCTCCTCACCTCTAAGATCCAGCATTGTATGGATCAGATGTATTCGGTTTTCAGAGGTTCGTGCCCAAAAGTTATTCTGAGGTTTCGTCCTACTAAATACTTTGACTTAAAACCGCATGACTTAATTGTGACGGGTAATAATTTCAAGGTTTATTTCTTAGGATACTGGACAGGTGAAACTAAGAATGAATCTGCTGAAACTTCTAGTATTCCATTAACGACCGGTTTTGTTTATGGCCCAAAAATTATACCGCCATCAATTTCGGATAGTGACTCTGAGGTTTATACTATCATAGGACTCTTGGCGAAAGAAACGGTGGGCCAGAATTTCAAAACCGATTTCAGGAATACGTATTATGTTGAGTGTACGGATGAGGATCTTTCTCAGGATATGTGGGTTAAGGTTGAGGGTTCGTATGTTCCGGTGACTAGGATTTTTGCCGATCATATAATGAATGGTAGTGTCTTTGATCTTACCATTCCTAGTTTCGGATCTAGACTCTACTTAGCTGACTTACTTCGAGAGGGTGGTCCGGATAGAGAGAATATTGTGGCTCAGGAAAATGTCGGGGTAGAAGCTTTCTGGTATAAGTATTCTGCTCTGAGTTCTTATAATGAAGCTGAACTTAGGAAATTACAGATCAAGGGTACTATTCCGGTGTCTTTCGGTTCAGAAGGTTTCCAGGGTCAGACGGAAATAGGTGATGGGGTTATTGTTATTCCAGAAGCAGAAACTGATACTCCTACTAATATACACTACAAGGCTAATCGTGATAGATATGTTAACTCAGTGATTAGATCCAACAGTGATATAGGAACAATTCTTGAGGAAACATACCCAGAATACGTTAAAACGGGTGGAACTTCTTACGTATTTTCATCATCTACTACAGGTTCTTCTCTCGCCCTGTACTATGTTCCTGCCGTCCCTGAGTCCTTATTAACCGAGGAACAGATAGAAACCTTCAGGGAGACGAGATCTGGATATTACGTAACATCAAACCTGACTGTCCAACCGGGAACTAGATATACAGCAATCTTTAACCTAGACTTGGAATTATATCAGTCGGGGAGTATTGATGCCGAAGTTTCAGGAATTCTTCAGGAGTATGAAGATAAGTTTGGAATTGATTTCAGAGAATTGTCTGATGAAATTAAGGGACTTATCTCCAAGATCTCCAATGTTAAGCAGATATCAGGTTTTTCGATTGATTATGTCTCAGACTCCGGCTATCTCTTGGATGATCTTGGAAAAACAAAAATGTACGAAAATCTTGGAGTCTCGTACTATAAGGTTAATTATGTAATTAATAGTAGTGTTAGGTCATGACAATATACGTACCGGCCCATCTTCGAAAGTTGGGTATTTTCAAAAACCTGTGTGATATGGTTCAGGCCTACATTTCTGAATTTGAACCCCCTGAGGAAGAAAGTACCTTGAGGATTGATCCTGTCTTAGAGTTTGTTCGTCTTTGTCTCCCTGGATCTTCCCCCGAGGTACAGAATTACTTAGTCCGGATGTTCTACTCTGTGAAAGGAACTATGAAGGTTATAGAATATGCGGAGATTTTCTTGGAGTTAGGGTTTGAGGGTGAGGTAATCTATACTACTAGGACTCTTTCCTTTGTACTCCCCTCAATAAAAGGTTCGGATGCTGCTGTTTTTGATTCTTCCTTACGTGAATTCTTAGGTTCTCTCCTGTATTTCGAAGATTTAATATATCAGGTTAGAGACTTGGAGGTGACTGTTGAGGAGGAGTTACCAGTTTATGTAGGCCCCAAGATTATTAAATATAAGAAATATGAACTATGAAATAAATAATCCTAGTTTCTCCGATCTTCAGGTAGCAATTTTCGGAGATGGTCAAGTCAGATATAAGGCTTCGACAAAATGGCTCCCCTGCTCGGACTTCATAGAAACGGGATTTACATGGTTCGGAACAGCAGGAAAAGATTTGGTGATTGAGTTCTTAGACTCAATTCCCTCTAAAAATGTAGTAGACTTGGAGAAACTTGAGAATACTATATTTCCGACTCTAACAAATACGTCCGAAGATACTAAGAGTCAAAGTTACTTCGGGTCATTCCTATATCAATCACAGGAACTATTTTGCATATCAGTTCCTCGTCTAATCGGAAAACTAGAGCTTAAAGAGGCCCTAGAAACCGACCCGACTAGTATGACTCTATGGTTTTCGGACGAGGAAACTGAGTCGGAGAAGTTAGTATTCATTCTGGTGACTTATATTGAAGGTGAGACCAAAGTAGAAATATCATATCGTCTTTGGTTAGAGGATCCAGAAGGAAATCTAGGAACTTCAGATGTACTATTGCCAAGAAGGGATTTACATACTAGAGAACTTCCGGTTACTAGATGTAAAGGGGATATGATTTGGTCATGTATCTCTGGTAACTTAGTAGGAACAAAAAAACTCTCGGGACGACCTATCTTTGATATGGTGGCATCTAGAGGGTCGGAGGTATGGAATAAGAACCGGATGTATGGACTCTCTGATAAAGTAACCTTAGGAAAAAAGACCTATGAATCTATACTCCCACAGAACTTAGGAAATATGCCAAGTTCTGGGATAGGGTGGATAGAATCTGGTTACATTGAGAAAAACTTAAATTATCCAATCCAGATCTTAGTTTCTCAGGTTGATGGCATAACTCCAGGATCTGTTACTCCGTATGGTACAATAAGTATACCATATGTTATTTCAGATCTAGAAACATGGAACAAGACTTTTGATTACACCGAGAATCCTGGTTATCAACTCACTTCATTGTCAGTAGATGGGTCTAAGGTATTAAGTCCGGAGGATTATACTATTTCTAGAGCTACCAAAAGGGTTACAGTTAATATTGGAGCTTGGGTAGAAACAATAACCACAGGATATCTGTACTTCTTATTCAGTGAAGTTCTTGGAAAACTCAAGGCTCAGTGGTTATATACTGGCCGAGATACTACAACCTTAGAAGATTCTGAAATACTTGATGGATATTTCTTAGAATCTGGAACTGAGATAGAAACTATCTTGGTGGAAGGGGAAGAAGTAAATCCCGACGAAGTAATTAAAATAGGTGAAGGTGGACTTGAGGTCGGTCAGGAAGTTAAGGTAACTATGGAGGTTGATATGGAAAAATATAACTTAAGTCGCGTTATCTTAGAATACCTGAATGAGGCAGGCGAAAAAGTCATAACTTCAGAGGGAATTGTCTCTGGCATAGGGACTTCAGGGAAACCATATTTCTCTGATACTTACAACTACATAACTAATACTTCTGGATCTGATATCATGTATCCTAGGTATAATATTATCTTAGATCCTAAGAAATTCTGGATCAAGACTATGTATGGAGAAGGGATCGAGGTTTCAGAGACGTATTCAGAAGTTCTCTATGGATCTGGGAAAGTAATTAATTATTATGTCTTAAATCCTTCATCGACTGTACGCGTAAACTGTCCTGGGGGTATTAATACTTTCGAGGATGGTGTAGGTCGGATAGTATTTGATTCAATAACAACCAATATAGAAATAACGATAGAATGCGAATAAACAACAAATCTGTCCAGGGTATTTTCCTATATACGGAAAACTCTAGTCAAATTGAGTTTGAAAAGAATGATTTTGTAGTATCAGGGGATTGTATTTATATATGTACGGCAGAAAATCCAACGAATACAACGAATGGAACTGTCTCGGGAATAGATCCAGTCACTGACACTAAGAATGAAAATTTCAAACCTTATCCTGGCTCAAGAATGATAACGGCTGATGAGTTTTTTAAGTACATTGAAGAGGCCGGAGACGATGGTGTTGAGAATAAGTACATCTCTGCTCAGGCTCTTGTTGGTATTCTTCAGCGTTATAATTTCGGTATGTCAATGACGGGAACCATCCATGACTATATTAAGATGGATGGTACTAATATGGTTCTTGGTTACCAGACAGATATGCCGCTTGATGACTTAATGCTTACTGAATCTTTGAATAATGGAACTATATATGTTGATCCAGAACTTTCTCAGATTCAGAATGGTTTAACTTATAATGGGATAGAATTTTCGACTTTATTCGGATATTCTACTTCCCCCAGAGGATTTTCATATAATCTAGTATTACGTCAATATACTTATGAGTCCTCAAGTACAACAACTACTAGAGTTCAAGAATTAGTAAATCCATTTGCTGGTATAACTGTTTATAGATATCTTACATGGACTTCTGGGAATTTTCCAATTTCTATGGCTTCAGCATCTGCATGGAGGAGTTCTTACTCGTACGGTTCGTCAATACGAGATAAACTAACTGCCCTCGAGGAATTTTATCAAGCATCTCAGACTCAATGGGCATCTAAGTATAATGCCCTCAAGGGAACATTTAAGTTTATTAAAGTGCCATTAACAGATGAAACTAGCTTCATTGTTTCGGGAGACGGTATGTACACTGTTACAATCCAAGAACCTATCAGTGGAGGAAGTAATTATTATACTTCCAGATCTGCTAGTATCTATGTTAAGGTTACTTCAGTAGGTACTCCGGTTACTGTATATTTTCCAGGATCAAATAGTTATCTAACTATTCGAAATACAACGGTAACGCTTGGAGGGACTGCTGGGGCTAAGATAATTGATGTATACGGGAGGAAAGAGTATGAGCAGTAAATTTACTATAGTAACTAATGAAGTTCCCGAATCTCCCGAAACTCTATATATATCATCGGAAAACCGTGATTACCCATATATAGCTTATCGGGATAATACCGGGAGAGTAGTTAGTGTATATGAAGGTTCCTCAGTATATAGACCAATTCATTGTAGTGAATTTTTAAGTATCCTAAATTCTTGTGGTTCGATGATGGGCGGCTTAGGGTGTGTAATCCCAGGAAGTGTATTGGAAGTGGATGACCTATATTATTTACCTCCTATCTTAAATCCTGCCAACCCTAGTATACCTGTTTTGCCAAAGATCACGTTGTCTGCCAGAGAGAGAGGAGAGGTTAATACTTTCTCTACCTCTGGACTTGACACGGGAAAAATGACGTCGGACTGGGTTAATGCTGGTATCAAGGCCTGTGATGATTGGGGTTCTTTGGTTGATGTTCTGACCGAAAGAATAAATGAACTCTATGCAACTCATATTGGAAAAGGAAATTCTACTAGTGGACCTGTTGGACTATATTCAGTCGATCCTTTAGAAGATACGACGGTTCTTAGTTTAATATCACCAACTACTTATACTGACACAGTAGATTTAAATGGAATTATTGAAAATATTAGCTACCCTGGGATAACTTCTAAATTAGATATTTCGATTGATTATTCTGATGGAGAGAAGATATTTTCTATAACTGAATCCTTTGAACCTTTTAGGTATTTGGACACTGGTGATCTCTTTGTTCCTGAGATTTTTATAACTCTAGAGGATATTAGAGTAGATTATATTGATGGAGTAATTAGAGTGTTTCCTATCAAACAGGAAATAACAGAATGTATAATTAGCGACTGTACTATTACATATGGCAACATCATTACTGAGTGACTTAGGTTATACTAATTATATCTTAGGTTCTATTAAATCAGTTACTGAATGTCTTAATATAGTTCTTTATAAAAAATCCTCATACTCGACTAGAATATCACTTTATAATCTAACGAGTTTCTACATCACTTATCTCTCTGGTTCAGATTCTTCATTACATGCAAGATTAACCAGAGAGACATCGAATGACACTTTTGAGTATACAAAGAACTTAGAAGATGGATTTGATGTTATTGTATATATTAGTGCAGCATCTAATACCCCTATCGGATTTACTGAATTTGTTAATCTACAGGGAAAAGGAGTTCTATTAGGGATTACGATAGGACTCACTAGATATGCAGAAAAATTAGATGTGGGAGTTATTGAGGTAGATACAGGAATTGTAGATAAGACCTCATTTGACAAAGATCTCGACAGTAATTATCCGATAGTTTCAGAGCTTTCTACTAGTCGAGTTAATCCTTTCACGACCGATGCCTCTAGAATTATGTCCGATAAGAAAAGTGCGGCATGGTTATCTTCTGGGATAATTACTCAGGAAGGAACTTGGGCATTAGGTATCACCAAGAATATTAATGTTGATCCTTACGGAAAAGGTCTTACCAAACATGGGATATGTTTTTATAATGGAGATTTAGTTATGGTATCATGGGGAGATTCCGAATATAGTGTTTATTCCCTAGTACAAACTAATTCTTTTGGATATCCAAAGACTTATGCCGAATCTGGAACTCTCTCAGGAAATATTGAGAGGCTTGGTGGAAGATTTTATTATGACAATACTGGTAATCTAATAGAATTGATTACTGGTTCAAAATATATAAATCAGACGGCTAATCCAATCATCGCTGATCCATGGAGTGTTGATGGAAAAGTTTATGAATTACCGACATTTTTTAAATCTTCGACGGCTCTCAAGTATATTCCTGAAATAAATAACATCTACCTCGACTTAGACACATACTTGAAGTCATATCAACTTATAGTTTATCAAAAATTAGGATCCTGGTTTATTTTGCAACAAAAATATTCAGGACAATATCTCTATGTAGCAGTATCCCCTGTTTCAGTTCTATACATGGACTACGAGGACTTGGATGGGGCTATGTTTGTTAATGATCAAACTATTATTCTCCGTGACTTAAACTATTATACTGTTTTTTGTAAGCCAGGAGAAAAATACTACACAGAAAGAGCTAGAGCCATTATAGAAGGTGGACGACTAGCTAAGTATGAAGATACTGGAATTTTAATGTGTATAACAGACAATGCTACAGCTGATGAAGAACATTATCAAGAATACTATGGATCTCAGACAATTCCTGTGGTTTTTGATTATGAAGATCTAAGTAAGACGGTACTGAATAGATATAGGAGAGGCCCTTATCCATTAGTTTCTGGTATTCCTGAATTAGTGTGTTCTTTTGGTGGTTTGATATTCTATAAGAGTGGAACAACTATAAATTATTTATGATGGAAATAAAATATGAATCATCCTTTCTATCGGATCTTCGAAGATTGGATAATGAAATAGATATATGTGAGTATGGATTTGACAGTTCGATAGAAACGTTAGGGAAGGCACAAGTAGTATATGTCCCTGATCAGAAGTTACTTCGAATTTGTATTGGTTCAGGTAAAGAAGAAAATCGAACGGTTGAATTCTACTATCGAGTGTCTGGTATTAAGGGTGAGTCAGATTTAGCTTTCCAAGTTAAATTAGGAACAGAAGATAAGTTTAGTACAGATAGAAACATCTTCGAAGTTAATCTAGATTTCCCAAGATCTTTATGCGATGGAGGATCAATTATACTAGGCAAGACATTTGAGAATCTAAGACAGGAAGATATTCTTTTAATTACAACCGAGTCTGATGAGGTTGATGTGGAAACTGTAGATCATAAGTTTTTTCTGGGATGGATTCGAGTGGACGAGGAAACATTAAAAGTTAAACTTCCTCAGGGTTCATTAGAGTCAATTAAAGATAGAGGACTTAAGATAACAGGTGATTATTCTGAGTTATCCACATCTTATAAAGAACCTGTTTTAGCTAAAATAATTTGTAGCTCTTTAGCGGATAATCAAAGCTTCTTGATTGGCCCTGGATTTAATTTTGGTACTAGTTTATTTAAGGAGACTGAGTTACAACAAAATTCACAGATTTCTAAAAAATCGTATTATTGGTATCAGGCTTCTACTGGAATAACTATTATTGGTGACTCTAAAGTTCTCGAATCTAGTGAAGGCCAGCAAATTGTAGGTCCAAGGTATATAAGGTCATATTCTGGAATTAACTTATATGTTCAGGGTATGACTGTTGATGGAACCACAGAAACTGAAGAAGTAGAAAAAGAAAAGCTTACCGAAATAACAACTTCTGATTTTCATGTATGGACCAATCCTCTTGACTCTGCTGAGGTTACAGAGGAAGAGGCTAATTGTGTATATAGGGTAGGTGATTATCTTAACCCTGGGGAAACTATTTATGGTAACCCTGATACTAATTATCTCCAATATATCAAGATCCCAGATAAGGTCATTAGTCTAAGGGTATATGGACTTCCAGGAACAACAGTTGAGGCCAGATTTGGTAGGATGTCTATTAATGGTGAGTATGAATCCCTTCAGGTAGTATTAGATGAAGAGGGTGTAGGAACTATTGGGTTAGATAGTCTTGAATCAAGAAACCTAAATTCAATTTTCGCTATTGAGACACCAAACCTAATAAATGGCGTATGTTTTGTTACTACCGAAATAGTAGAAGAGCCTATATTTGTGCCAACACCTGGAAATGTTTATCTTAAATCTGTTCTTTTCGGAGATCATGTACCTTTTATTGGAACAGTTAATTATATAGAATATCAGATTTTTGATAATAGAATCACTGAATTTTCTAAAGGAACAGTATCTCTTGATTCTATCCCTGAGGCAGAGATAAGATTGATAGAAAATCAATCCTTGAGGTATACAATAGATCGTCTTCTTAAGTCTGTAGACGTTATGTCTTCTATTCCTGGCGGTGAAATCCCTACAGCTATTTTTGATATTGTTATTAGAAATAATTATCAGGTAGACTTGGAGAATCAGGAAATATTAATATCGGAGTTAGAATCAGAGACTAAGATCAAAATTCAGGTAAGTAATAGTTCCGAGATATATTGGAAAATTTACTCTACTCCTGATTTCACTGAGTCAGAACTTCCACTGTTTACTTTGGAAAATGTGCTCGGAATAACTAAAGATGTAATTATTGAAACAAATGATCCAGCAATTGGTATTGGGAAACTAGAGGTAGATCCGGAAACCACTTCTGAAGGATTAACTACTCGATATTTCAACGTTACTAAAGTTGGGGTGGTCCAGGAAGATGAGGTTATGAGAATTACGCTTCGGATAACAGCTCTTAGAGTTAATACTGAAGTAGATGATAAGGGATATCCAACCTGGTATCCTAAATATGAGAATGATACACCAGGTCTATTAGCATTGATGTATGACTCTGTTCTCTTAACCAGTTGTCAATTCTTCATTGTTCAGAAGCCTACCCCCGATCTCTTGGAAGTTTGGGATAATGTTACGGGTGTTACTTATTCTAGATTAGATGATCCAAAGAAAATTACTCTTTTAAATAATGAAGATGCTCGTAGATTCTTGGTAGGAACTTACAAAGATACTAATGTTAATTGGTACTACTTAAGAAATCCTGAATCTGAATTTGAAATTAAAGTTTCTAAGGAGAGCACAGAACTTAAGAATTCTGGTCTTTTAATACATCCGGATGAGGAAGCAGAATTTATAAGAAATCCTGAGGCTGCAGCAATAGCATACCTTTCTTATGATCAAAATGTTCTAGAGGAAGATAAGTCATTAGGTACTATGACTTTTGTAACGGTTGATCCAGAGGAGACTGACTGGAGGGTTATAGTATGTGCGGATGAAGTAACTGTTGAAGTTATTAAATCTCATATAGACCCAAAATTTGAAGTAACTCCTGCACAGATTAATCCATCTGGTATTGGTGTATTACAAGCAAATATAAAAACAAATTTCAAATTTACAGTAACAGTTAGTTCAGATTCTAGTATTGAAATTTTAGATGATGACGGAAAATCCTTTGTACCTGGACATCGAAGGGACTATGATGATTTTAATGAAACGACTGGAGTAAATGTATTCTTTGTTTTTAAAGATTGGACAAGTAGTATACCTGTTCCAGATGATGCTATCCTTATAACTACCACAACATCTAGTACTGTTTTTCAGGTTCCTCTCTTGAAAAATGATCCAGAAAGGTTGATACAATCTCATTACGATACTGATAGTAATCTGTCTGAACCCAGAAGACTTAGATTTGTCAATAATGAAGCAATTTCATCTACTTTCGGATTAAAGTTTAAGAGCAATGTAACTCCAGAGGTTGAACCTTCCTATAATGGCGGTGCATCTATTTCTCCTATAACTTGTTCTCCTGTTTTCGAAGGTTATGAATATAAGTTGCATCAAACAGAGGATTTTGGTGTTAATAGTATAGATTCTAGTTTTTCAAATCAGTATTATCCTATATCTGAATTTGCTCTTTTAGAGTTATCTGATGAAGATGGAGGATATCAAGAACTAAATCCAGAATATCAATACTTTGGTTTCTATATGAAAGGTGTAGATAATGATATTTGGATTTATAATTGGACTGATGATTCTACTATGAGAAAAGCCTTAGAAGAAAAATCTAAGTCTGTTAGTTTATATCTAGGATCAAGAGCAGGATCTTCTAAGGTAGCTAGAGTATTTACTAAATATATACCTAATACTATTTTTGGTTTTGAGGATATAAATAATCTAAATCTTTCAAGTGGTATTATTTCATTAAACTCTACTGATACTTGGCATAAATTGAGTATTGAGGATACTTATGATGGAGCTCGATACTACAAAGACTATGTAGTTACTGCCTTAGAGGATAATGAAGGAAGACGTAGAAGTTTTGGTAATTATATTATCGAAGCACAAACATCTTATAATGACTCTACCTTAAATGTAGCTGATTTATTAGTTTGTCAACATAGACCTAATTTGGTTAATGAAGAGGGAATTACCTCAGCATATATTAGAAATAATATTCTTCCAGAAAGTCAGAGTAGTTCGCAGTTTATAGTTTCACAACTTGGTAGTGAAGAAGATAAATATGTTATAGAAGATGAGCTTACTGAATACCCAACTCAAGGTGGAATCGAGAATCTTGAAGTTATCCAAGGCGAAATGGTTGAGATTATTAGTTCAGAGATTTCAGATCTTGAAAATTGTACTGTTGAATATCCTTGGGAATTACAAACTATATCAGTTACTGTAGCTCCTAGATATCCGATAGATATAACCGGTAGATGGGTTGATATTTCTAATTTCTCTGCTATTTCGGCAGTATGTGCATATAGAAAGGTAGGATTTGGTATTGAAACTGTATATGAGAATCTTATCACAGGAGTTACAGAATCCTATGCTACCTCTAAGTCTACTAATCAAAGAGGTTATAATCGCGGTCTTATTATGAACCGTCGAGGTGATCCAAATATGTTCGTCGGTGTAGGTCCTTATAGAAATCAGGAAACATCAGATACAGTTATAGAGTATGATGGGATTAATCCAGAAGGTGATGTAGTAGATTTTATTTCGGGAGTAGCAGAATTATCAACTTCTGGTGTTATCATGTTAAGTGAACTCTATGAGATGACGGTTACTGCCCTAGATAATGAACCAACATCAGTAGAATTCACTGAGGGTATTACTCTAAATACTGGAACGCCTAATCTTAGAATAACTTTCCCACCTAGAACTCCAGGTCAGGTAGGTGATAAATATTATACCTTATGTTTAGAAGATCCTAACTTAAATTATGATACAAAGTTATTAGTGAGATTTAAGCAATCAATGTTACCTTATGAGTTAATCTTCGAAGACGAGATTGCTGAAGTAGAATCTGGTGGAGCAGCAAACTTGAATTTTCAAACTAACCTGCAAGAGGAATTTTTCAGTGGTCTTAGTTTTGAGAGTGATCTAGGTGTTGTTTCTCATACTATTGAAAGAATAGTAGAAGGTTATATCCTAAGATTACATGTACAGCCAAATGGATCAGGGCAGCAAAGAGAAGGATACATAAAAGCAATCTATAGCGGTGAGGAAATAGGTAATGGTAGTCTAAAACAAGGACATTTCTCACTACTCTTAACTCCGTATTATGCTACCTATGATTTGGTTGAAGTACCTAGAACATTAGTATATCCAGTAATAGATCTTCATAATATCAAAGTTCCTATTCAAGGTCCCTACGACTCAGAAGATGGTAATAGAGATCGAACCTTATATAATGTCGAAACTGGGAAAATAACTGCTATTCCAAATGAAGGTCCTTGTACAGTAGAATTAGATCTTTCTAGCTTGGAAGAAACCCTAGAAGATTTATTTATTGGAACAAAAGAGTCTGATATTCTAGAACTTTATGCATTATATGATGATAATACTACCGATTCTGTAATTGATTCGGTAAAAACTAGAGAACATAGGATTACTTTTGATATAACTAAAAAACTTAATACGCTTTATGTGATTGTACCAGCTTCTGAGGTAGCTCTCCAAGAAGTAACCCTAAGAGAGATTGGTATTAATGATTATATTCCATTAATTAGATTTGATGATTTTGTAGTAACAGAACAAGAAGGTATTAGTTGGGATGGAGAGACTTTAATAACACCGGTAGGTATGGTAGGAACAATAACTTATTCCGCTGGTGACCGAATATATAAAGGAGATGAACTTCATATAACAACCGGTACCTCAAGTAAATTAAAATATCTAATTAAATATAAAGAGTCAGAACTTACTTTTAATGAAGAAGATCTAGTAGCAACTACAAATCACGTAGTTGTTCTTATGCCTACTAGAACTTTGGAAACAATACAGATTATCTCAGGTAGTAACACTTTTACTGATATAAGTTTGGTCTGGGATATTCCATCTATTACAGTCGGAAATTTTGAAGCTGAGAGTGGAGTTATTTGGGAAAATAATACAATGACAACTGAAGATGAAACTAAAGGTATATTTTTAGATTTCACCGAACACTCAGATTATCAAGGCTTGTATGAAGAAAGTAAGTTAAGAATAACAACAACAAATAGAGTAAAATTTAAATTGAGTGTATCTTACTTGGAAACTGAAGATACTAGTATAATGATTGACTCAGATGAAGTTAGATGGCATTGGATAGATCTAATACCATTAAAGAAAATCAGAGAAATCAAAGTATATTTAGTAGAACCAGGAACAGCTGAATTAACAGGTATTGACTTATGTCCGACAGTCTATACTCCAGAGAATATAGACGAACACTTAATGACTGGATTTAGTTTCTATGCTTCAGTGACAGAAACTCCGGGAATGGCTATTGGTGAATATGAAGTTCCTTGTAAGACTGAAAGTGATAATGGTAATAGTGTAGAATTCATACCACGCAAAATCTTTAAGGCAGATCTCCTTAGACAGGAAACTACCGATGAAGAAGTAATCAATCTCAGGAAGGAAGGATTAGTAAGTGGTAATTGGATAATTTCTGAAGTCCTTTGGGAAAATGAATCAGGAAAAACAGATATCTCTGAGTTCTTTGATTCAATGGGTGGTAGACTAGTCGGAGATACATATGACGAAGACTATGTTTATTCCGGTCAAATTCCATACTTCGAAGATACCTATATAACCAAAACAGATTATCTAGACAATGAAGTGACGGCTACTACAACTTTTGAGGTAACTATAAAAAATACAAAGTCAGATGAAAATGTAACTTTTAGGTTTGGTTACAGAATAAAGAAAGTAGCTGAATCAATTAATTCAGAAAATCCGTAATGTTAGATCACATCAAAGACCTAACCGATGCACTAGTTAGGCTCGACAAAAGGGTTGGTTTTCGCGGACTGGTCAAGTATGTTGCGCTTATACTAGTGATCTTCGGTTTATTCAACTTTAAGTCTATAGTGAAAGGTGGTATCGAACTAGTGATAGAACTTCAGGAGGAAATGCATAATGAAAAAATGGAGAAACGTGATCAACTTCTTGCCGAACTTGTACCTATATTAGCAGAATTTAGAGGTGAGACCGGTGCAGATCGAGTACTCTATTTTGAATATCATAACTCTAAAGAAAATTTAGTTGGTATTCCTTTCAAATATATTGACTTAGTCCTCCAGAGCACTAAGTATGGAGTGATTCCTGTTTCCGAATATGGTTATCAGGATATTAATGTTGGAGCAATTACTGAATTATATGAAGTAATCAAAAATGGTGAAATCGTATATTGTCATGGTTCCGATGACACAGATTTTCAACGTAAGTATCAAGGAACTTATGCATTGCTCCAAGAAGTAGATGGATCAAAACGTCAAATGTTTATATCCATCCCGGGAGTTAACCAGCCTATCGGATTAATCGTTCTTGAATGGCTTGGTGATGGCGAGGATAACAATACAGACAACATTAAAAGGGTATCTAAAAACTTTGTACCTCGGATAAATGGTTTGATACTCTCTAAACAGTAATTAATCATTAATTATTATGGACATTACAATTTATGAAGACGCAACATGGGGTAAGATCGGTAAGGATATAGTTCCAGCCCCTCTCTATCAGGTTTATCGTATTTCCGGCGTCTGGACTGGTGATGATGAGTCTCTTTGGTATTCATTCGAACCAGGTAACGATTTAGAAGCCTCTGAGATTAAGATCGTTGACCTTGAGGATCCTGAGAAGACCTATGACGTGATCGAGGTTAATAAATATGGTCTCACTGAGGATAAAGAAGTAGTGAAAGTGACTATTACTGCATCTGCCGGCCTCAAAGCTCAATACCCAGAAGCTATCGTTAATGTAGATGGCAAATTACACGACATTGCATTCCTTGATTCTCCTATTGAGTTCTATATGGATAAAAATCATCGTGTAAGTATCGAGTGGGCTGACGGTTTGAAGGAAACGTTCCGGGTAATTAAGAAAGCGTAAATGTCAGTTTTGCGCTTTTGAAGGACCCAAAACCTTATAGTCGAGAGAGAATAGATTTTGAAATGGATACCTAGTAAGTATTCAGGACATGGGTCTATTCTCTCGTTTCACTTTTAACCTAAGATATTGTGTATGGCTTATATACTAAGAATTGCCAGAGATAGCCAAATTGAAGAGTCTAGGAAGGCAGGATTACTGTTTTTATCTACGACTGCAAAACATTTGGTTGGTCAACAGTGGCAGGTTCGGTACTATAAAGATGAAGACCGAACTGAAATTGATACCATTGTAGCTATTGGTATCAAAAACGGTACTGGAAGTGATTGTTATAGAGTAATATCTTATGGTGTAAAATCCTCGATAATTGCCATAACTGACACACTTCCAGATGTCTCCGAGCTTGTCCACGGTGAAGTATACATTGTTAACGTTATCAATGAAACTTACCCTGACGGAGCTTGGTGTTATGTAACTGCTACAAATAATATTAGACGAATCGACCCTATCGTTGGAGGACCTTATGCCTATAATAATCTAGAAGATGGCATGATTTGGTACTTCTCAGATGGAGTGATGCGAAGAGAAGACGACTTTTATACTAGAGAGGAACTTGGTGCAGTCATAGAACATCTCCAAGAGATTGATAGATATCTTCAAACATTATTAGCTAGAATAGTTAATTCAGAAGTTAGACTAGATGAACATGATGCTTGGCTAAGAGATCTTGATTGTATGTGTTTCCCCCTAACAATAAAAGCAACGTCAAGACCAGAATCTACCATATGGGCTTCGGGAACCAGTCATGATGTTGAGGTTACATTCTCTGCTAGTAAAATGCAGAGAACAGGAGAAACCTTAGATGTAACTAGTGATTGTAGCTTCTTCTATAGATTAGATTCTGCTGAAGATTTTATTGAGGCCACACAAAACCCTATTGTTCTTGAAAATTTAATTGGAGAAGATGAAACCATAGAGTTAGAGGTTATGGGTGGCAATAAATCGAAATATGGTTTGTATAAATATGCAGATCCGATTGACTATGAATTCGGATATCGTGTTTTGTATGGCCTAACTTGGGGTAATATTGAAGAGGAACGATTAGAGGATATACTTCAATGTACTGATCCTGTTCGTCGAGATACTTACTATAAGGCTACATACACTACCAATCTTGGGAATTTAGCTACATTTGCTATTCCTGCAGCTTGGGGAGATGTATACAAAATAACTGATGATTCGGGAACTGTTGAATATACTAACTCATTCGAAAAACTCCCTCATGTATTTAAAGTACATTATAATGGTGAGACTGAAGTAGATTATGTAGTATATAGATGGTGTTCGAAACCTACTGTAGCAAGTGGATTTACGTATAGATTCTATAATAAACTCGGTGAAGAGGAACCTGGATACGTACCTACAGACATTGAAGTTCTTAAGGAAACAGTTGAGATGCTTAATGGTTCGGAGGATACTGTTGGATCTATTAAGTATCAAATCAATGAGGCTAAAGATGATCTTATTGGTACTATCGAAGATTTAGCAACTAATGATACTATCAATGGTTCTAAGAATCTTACAAGAGATTCTCTTCAGTTTGTAAAATATGATTAACTATGGCAATAACAATAACTGATCAAGTAAGACTAAGACAAGAAAATTTTCTTGATGATAGACAGGGATTAGCGTCGTCCATAGAATCATTAAAGAATTGGGATTTTTCTAGATTTCCTATACCTGATGGTTTCGAAGTTTTTGTATCTGGAGATTGGTATACGTTCGGTAAAGAAAACGAAACTGATGAAACTACCGGTAAATTTAGAAAACGTGTCGGTGAAATTACTGAAGACATTAAATATCTTAAGGAACGTGAATACGAACTTAGTTTTAATGCCTCCAAAGAAATTGCTGAAACTATTCCCGAAATTCTAACTGAAGAATTCTGGACTGATAAAGATGGAGTCTGTCATGCTATTCCTGGCCGCATAGTATCTATAACTGAGGAGGGGAAGAATAACGGTCTTTGGTATTTAGCCACCGAAGATTATACTGATCCTAATTCTTGGATAAAACTTGTTAATAAAACAAGTATCCTTACAGAAGAAGGTGAAGAAGATCCAACTATCTACTCTTCTCAAAAGTCTGATTCTTTATTCCCTAAAAAAGCAGGGGAAGAAACTATTTCTGGAGAATGGACTTTTATTGATACGGCCATATTCACTAAAACTATAACTGAGCAAGGAGACTTCGATATTGCTAGAATAAATGATGAATTAATTATTAAAAAGAAGGCATCATTTGGTAATACAGGTAAAATCGAAGTTGTTAGTGGTGGAAAAACTGTAGCTACTTTTAATAAAATTGTTGCAGATGAGGTTGATATAGAAGATATTGACGAGATTATCGAAGAAAAGATGGGTCTAGTCGGTGTTAGTAATCTCCTCAAGAATACCGCTTTCACTGGTCAATTTGCTGGTACTAAAGTTGAAGGAAAAACTAACTTATACGAAAACACTAAGGTTTATTCGTCAGAGAGAGATGATTGGTGGGTAACTACTAATCTCTGGAAAGTCTATGAAGAACCGAATTCTGCTACTGGTTATGCTATTAAACTTCCTTCCGAGGTTACACAAATATCACAAGATTCTCCCATACTTGCAGACGGACAGAGCTATGTACTGTCTTGGAAACAACGTGGAGAAGTTAAGGTAGAGATCTCGGGGAATGTAATAGTTGGTAAGTCTTCTGGGCGCGAAACACTTGGAGGATATGATCACTACTATTATAAGTTTAATAAGTCGGGAAAAGGAAAAGTTAATATTAGATTCTCAGGTGGTCCAGGCTATGTATGTGAAATAAAGCTTGAAGAAGGTATTGTACCTACAGCCTGGTTCCCAAGTTTAGATGATACTGATTTTATTGCTGACCTCCTTAATAAGTACGAGTTCCTTAAGACAGCGTTCAAGGAGTATACGTCAGATACAACAGTTTCTAGTTTATTCCTCAAAAATCAGATCAAGTTCGGTGAAATTCTGGACGACAATGTAGAGGAAGTACATGGAGGTTTATCTGGTGTAGTCAATAATAAGAAAGATATTATTTTCTGGTCCGGCTCTGATTATAGAAGTGCTCAAGCTCTGATTTCTAAGATTGCACGTAATCCGAAATACTTGGATTCGTTGACTTATCCTGAACTTCAATCTCTTAGCAAAGTAATTATCACCTCTGGATTCAAAACCATAATGACTGATTTATATGCAGTTGGTAAATTCAAAGGTGAGCACTTAGATACTAATGGGCGAAAAATTCTCTCACATACTGGGGTTACCGGAGTATTACCTATTTATGTATTTAATCTTGGAGAAGAAGGATACTATGATAAGGTATATTTCAAAAATGGTATCCTAGATTCTGACCATTATGATACTTTACCTAAGAAACTAGTATTTACTAATCCAGCAAACCTAGGACAAACAGTAACTATCAAATTTCAGGATGGTAAGGTAATAGGTGATAAAAGAATCTATTTCGTATGGACAGGAAATAGTATTGACGGAATCTCAAAACTTCATCTATTATTCGACCAAGAAGGCTATCTAGTTAAGGTTAGTTCGATTCTAGACTTTAATGAAACTTATTATTGGTTCTAATAATGAAACTGAATACTATAACCAACGGGAATTGGACTGATATAGCCAATTACCTAAACTATAACTTCAATAAAATGGGAATTGCTGTTTCTCAACTCAGTGATTCCTTAACTCCCGAAGGTTATCCATATAAGGGCGTATTTCAGACAGAGGCCGAACTTTTTAATAAGTTTCCAGAGCCTCTCCTTGGGGACTATGCCTTTGTATTGGTGACTACTGACCCGGAGAATGTATTTTTCCAGGTCTATCTCTGTGATAATTACGTCTGGGAGAAAACTGATGGAACTTATGATCCACAGGCTATTCTTGAGAATTATATCGAAACAGTTGAGATTGACTCACTGGATGATATAATGGCAGACGTTCAAGAATATAATAACTTACTTGGAAATGCTAACTAACATAAGTAGACGTGGCGATTGGGTAAGTTCGGCGAATGACATAAACTCTAACTTCAAAACTCTAGGAGAATTTCTTGAGGGTCTTGGTCGTGAGGTTAAGAAAGGAAAAGGATTATTTCCTAGTGTAGAGAAGTTAGAGAGTATGTACCCGACTGGCGAAGATGGCATCTGGGCTTATGTTGGTGAAAGCTTTCCAGCCGAAATTTATCTTTATACCACCAATGGATGGATTCCCACTGGTTATGTAAGTAGTGGAGATCCAAGGTTTGATCCTAGCCAAATAACAATGGCTGAGGAAATGGACTACCCTGTTTCCTATTTGGTAACTTCTAGAGCAGAGTGGATTTGTAGCTCAGATGGTGAAAATTGGGTTCAGCTTAATAATGGCATGATTCTAGTTGATCCAGATGATGTTCAATATACATTCCGACCTAATAGTGTCAAATATGGTGAAGAGGGTGAACTCTTAGAACAGACTACCACAGATCCCTATCTCTGGGAGTTTTTGGTAGGTACTGAGGCTAGGTTTGTATCAATGACAATAACAAGTAGTGATAATGTTAGGAAAGTCTTTGAGAGTGGTAACCTTAGCTGGATTATAGACGATTCATATTATTTTCGTGTGATTAGTGGTAAACAATATCCACGAGTTCCGGTAAGTGGTGATTACTTCCGGATAGAGTTCGTATTTATTAATCTAGTAGGTGAAGAAAAGAAATTATCAACTACATTTAAATTCGTAGAATAATGGACTTAAAAATACTACCAAAGGTCACGACTTGGAAAAAAGCAACAGAAATCATTAACAATAATTTCGAAGACGTAGGTGCGGGTATTGACTCTTCGGGAAATGAGTATCTGTTGGCGAAAGGTCTATATAAAACATTAGAGGACTTAAAAAATGCACACCCCTATCCAGAAATCGGGTCTTGGGCTTTTATCGGAGATGGATTCCCTGCTCAGATTTTTAGATGGGATGGTATTAATTGGGTTCCTGATCGTTGGATGGGTCGCCCTGATAGTATAGACCTCATTGATTATATCGAGTCTGAACCTATTGAGGATCCTACACTAATACTCTATTAATATGGCAGCTAAGCTTTATAAACTAAGAAAATCAGGACAAACTATTTTTCCTGTGACTGTTACGGATGCTGTTGTGGATCCAGAGAGTCTCGAAACACTTACTACTATCCTTAAGAGTGTGAGAGAAAGATTAACCAACCTGGAAGAACAACCGGGAATATTGTGGGGTTAATTAAAACTTAAAACTATGTCTCTGAAAAGTGTAAAAATTTCTGAAGCTACACAACTGAAACAGGTAGATGTTTGTTCTAGTTCTGCTGTATTAATTCCGGTTTGTCAGGTAACTCCAGATGGTCCGATAGAAGAGCCTAGAAGCTTATCTGTCGAAACACTAGAAGAAATTTTATTACAGAAAGTAGAAACATCCGGAGACGTTGTATTAGTTAGATACCTTGAAGACAATTACTACAATAAAGAAGAAATTGATGCGGGATTTGTTGAGACTGACCGACTTATTAAGGTTAACAAAACAAATATTGAAAAACTCACTGAAGTAGTTGATAAAATTCAAGGTGATGAAAACACTGAAGGATCCATTAGAAATCAGATCCTCCAGGCAAAAGAAGAATTGATTGGCCCGGAAGGTGATCAATCAAGTAACAATACGATTAATGCTGCTAAAAGTCTAGTGGCTGAGTCGTTACAATTTATTAAATACTCTTAATTAAATCTTATGGCTGATTTAAGAATTTTTGTGGAGTGTTCTACTAAGGCGGTATTTGATTCACGCCTCACAGCAGGTGATATTACAGATCGTCACCTTGTTTTGATCAAGAGCACTAACCAGATTTATCACAATGGTGTATATTATGGACTGAGTGCTGAGGATGCTCAAAAGCTGTCTGATGTTTATAATCGCAAGGAATTTGGTTATGTATCTGATGGTACTAATACATTCCAGTCAAGTTCTGCCGAAGGTACTCTTACGATCAAGAAGAGCACTGAGACAGGTGATGCCATGAATGTAACTGCTACTGCTAACGGTGTTATTATCAAGTTAGTTGTAGCTGAAGGTTCTACTAATGGTACTATCTCTTTCAATGGTACTGATATTGCAGTTCATGGTTTAGGCTCTGCTGCTTTCACACCTGCAACGGATTATGCTACTGCTGCTCAAGGTATCCTTGCTGATAATGCTGTTCCCCAGACAACTGAGATTAACGGTCATGCTCTGACTGGTAATATCACAATTACCAAGGGGGATGTTGGTCTCGGTAATGTGGACAACGAGAACAAGGCTACTATGTTCACTAGCCCTGAGTTCACAGGTACTCCTATTGCTCCTACTGCAGCTATTGGTACAAATACTCAGCAACTCGCTACTACCGCATTTGTTAAGGCAGAAATTGATGATAAAATGGTTGCTGCTCAGGCAATGCAGTTCAAGGGTGTTGCTAATTCAGCTTCTGATCTGAGTGCTGATGCTATTCCTGGCTGGACTTATCGTGCAGGTACTGCCTTCACACTGGGTTCTGAGGAAGTTGAGGTAGGTGATATGATCATTTGCCTGACCAAGAAGGTTGGTGCAACAGATCCTACCTGGGGTGTTATCCAGAACAACATTGATGGCGCCGTTACCGGTCCTTCTTCTAGTGTTGATGCTCATGTTGCTATCTTCGACGGTGCAACAGGTAAAGTTATCAAGGACAGTGGTTATACAATTGCTAAGAGCGTTCCTAGCACAGCTGTATTCACCGATACACAGTACACCTTTGCTTCTGGTTCTGATGGCTCGTTCACAGTAACTCCAAATGAGACTGGTGGTTCTGGTGCTGGTTCTGCTCAGACTATTTCAATTGGTAAGCCTGCTACTGCTGGTACTGCCGATCAGGTTGGTCACACTCTTACAATTACGAAGGGTGATGGTTCTACAGCTACATTCGACGGTAGTGCAGATGCTTCTGCTTCTATCCTGTCAAATGATATCCTGATGGGTACCACTGGTCATACATACACCAAGCCCGGTTCTGTAACTTCAGCTATTTCTAGCTCTGATAGTGTACAGGCTGCAATCGGTAAGCTTGAAGCTATGTTTGATTGGGTTGTATATGACACTGCTGCTGAATAAATACTAAATTCCTACTACGATGAAACGATATAGATGGTTTGCTACTAAGGCTCTTTTCGATGCAGCAATGACTCGAGAAGAGATTAGCACCGAAGATATTTGTTTTGTCCTAGATAGATTACGTATTTATACACGCTCAAATAGTTTTGACTTCTCGAACCGACCAATATATCAGGGTGAAACTGAGTCTACTGATACTGCTGGTACATGGACTGTCAATATCAACGGTATAACTGATATTTATGATGGTCTGACTATTAAGGTTAGACTTACTACTGGACAGGCATCATCAGGGTATAATACCTTGAATGTTAATAGTCTTGGTGCTCTCCCTGTTTGGCATGGTTTCGGTGTTCCACTTACTTCTAGCACGACTCCTTTGGTAGATTATCCAGAGGTTATTCTAACATATCGCACTGTAGCTAGCTCCTCTGCCATTGAGGTTGGGGGAACTAGTTACACACGAGGTTGGGTTATGTCTGCAACGGATCAACAAATAACTCCTGGCACGGGTCTTAAGGTTGTTGGTGGTCAACTAGTTCCAGATTTTGGTACTGTTAGTTCTTCCAATACCACTAAACCTGTGACTGGAGCTGCTGTTGATAGTGCCCTCGATGATGTAGCTTTCATTGAAGATACAGCAGTCACAGGTACTATAGCAAGTTTTGATCCCTCGGCCGATACAGTATGGAATAAAGCACAGACGCTATCAGCCGCACAACAGGCTCAAGCTAGAACTAATATAGGAGCAGCAAGTTCATCCGATGTAGTTCCAATACAAATACTCACACAAACTGAGTATGATAATCTAACTACGGTAGATAGTTCAACTATATATATTATAACAGAATGATATGATTAAAGTAGGCACTACCCAGATATCAGACATGTATATTGGAGAAGTTCAGGTGAAACGAGTATACAAAGGTAATCTATTAATTTGGACAAAATCTTAACCCGCCAAAACTGAACTTTATTGGATTTCTTGAGTAATTAAAACAAAGAGATAAGGGAACACTCAAGCCCAGACTCTTGTTTTGGTGGGTAAAAGTGTTCCCGCTTCTCTAAATTTAATATAATTATGTTAACAATACATAAACTTAAGAAAAACGGTAGCACGATTTTTCCGGCTACCCTAACAGATGCAGTAGTTCACCCTACGACTGGTAATCCGTTGGGCAATTTCCTCAGAGAATATAATGTCTCCGTATTATTCCCAACCGAAGGAGTCGATGAGGGTAGTAGTTATACACTCGAACTCGCAATAACTGTTTTAGGTTCACATCTAAATGCCTCTGAAAAGACTGGCGGTGTAAGAGTTGTATTCCTATCTAAAGAAACCAACCAGATTGAATCATATACACTCATAACACCAGACTGGAGCTCTGAAGTCAGTGACTGGTTACTGGAAGGTATCGATATTACACAAGAGGCTGGTGATTCAGAGAAGAAAGTAATGTCTCAGAAGGCCGTAACTGAGTATCATGAAGAATTGATGCGTGATATGAATAGACGCTTCGATGAACTTGATCCTACGGTTGTTGAGGGAAACGTTACTAATAATGCAGATGAAGAAGATTTGACATCTGTAAACGATAAACTGAAATTTAAAGACAAAGAGTATAATGAAGTCGTATGTAGTGGTCTTGGTCGAAAGTATCTGAGACGAAATATCATTGGGGGCCAGAATCTCTTAACCCAGGATATGATCAATAACCCTAATACGGTCTACATTATACAATATGAATATGACGTTGATGACAGCGGAGATCCTTTGGTAATCCCGGAAAACTGTACGCTATGGTTCCAGGGTGGCTCAATCAAGGGAGGTAAGATCATTCTGAATGGTGCATCGGTCCTTCCTAACTATAATGCCCTTGGAAGTAGCACTACCATACAGGGAGAACCCGCTATTGGTACTTATAGATTTAATATTATCGAGAATCAGCCCGAATTCTGGACCGGTACAGATTGGGTTACCTCGGGAAATACAAATCTAAAGGCAGATGAAGAAGATTTAACAGAAGTTGAAGAAGGTAAGACTAAGATTCTGATGTTTAAGAATCGCGAATACTCAGAGGAACTTGGTCTTGGCGTTGTTTATCTCAGGCAAAATATAGTTGACGGTGTTAATCTCTTGGAACAAGAAATGATTAATCAGGCAAATACGGTCTATGTAGTTAGATATAATTATACATTGGCTGCTTCTGGTATCGTTGTTCCAGAAGGTTGTATCTTGAAATTTGATGGAGGTAATTTCACAGGAGGTAACTTAGAGTGTAATAATACCCTGATTGTGGATGAATATGAGGTTAATCCCCTTTCTGGTATTACTACCTCAGGAACCTATAAGGAATGTACCTCAGTTGATGATAACGTAGTAGCTTTCTTGTCAGCCCCAGAAGGATCGGCTAGCACTGCAGATTTCGATGCTAAAGCTGATACAGTTTGGAATAAGGCTCAAACACTCTCCCCAACACAAAAGGCCCAAGTTCGTGAGAATATTGGAGCTACAAGTATAGAAGAGTGTGGTAGCTTCCCAGCAGTCCTCGATGCTGGTTCAGAACTTAATCTTCTCCCAAATGTATTCTATAGCTTTGGTCAGATTACAAGTCTGAGAATCGCCAGCCTCGGAACTCCAATGGTTGACAGAACTAATATCTACTCTTTCGAATTTGATACGGCATTAGTAGCTCCCACGGTTTTAGTACCTTCGGGAATTACTTGGAGGAGTCCGCTCATTTTCGATGTATCAAGCCACTATCTTGTAACAATTAGATATAGTAATGCCACCAATAGTTACTATGGATTTTTTGAAAAATGGTAATGAATTATGTCACAGCTTAGTTATATTATTAACAAGGATCAGGAAAGAATTCTCCCGATCACACATGAAAGAGCAGTGAGAGACGATGATGGCACTACTCTTGAAACAAAGATGCAGACTCTATCAGCTGCAATCTTGTCGACAAGTCAGACACTAACCGCAGCTCAGAAAGCTCAGGCACGTGAAAATATTGGGGCTGCTGCAGATGCTTTATTGGCTCCTTACTATGATGCCAATTATGAAGCTCTGGTTTATCCGGTATTGTCTGATGTATCTTATGACTCAGAAGATGAAACACTAATTATTTCTTAAAAATTATGAGTGAAATTAAAAGTATAACTGTGCAAGGTACGGCGATTAATGTAAAAGATGAAACTGCTCGCACCAACCTTGCTTCAGAAATTTCTAGAGCTACTGCTGCTGAGGGCGTTCTAGATGGTAAGATCAGTGATGAAGAAACCCGTGCTGTCGGTGTAGAAAGCGGTTTAAATACGAGACTCACTTCGGCTGAATCTAGTATTAGTGAATTACAAGCATTAAGTAATTGTGTAGGTTTAAGCTGGAATAAGAACGACATTATAAAAACTTTACATGTTTTTGGGGATCATGCTGCTGATTTAGATGCTTGGATTGATACAAGTGCTAGACCGTGCGAGGTTAAGAAAGATATGACAGATTTTGCATATCTTAATAACCTTGATTTCTCAAAACGAATTAATGATTCGGCTTCTCATTGGAACACTAGTGATAAAGCAGATTATCTTCAAATGGTAGAGTTGCAAAACATTAATGTTCGTTATGTAGATGGACCTACATCAATGGTATTATTCAATTTTGATGAAACCTGTCCTTCTGGATACCATAGATGGTTTGTTGAATCAACTAAATTGATTGCTCGCTATGATTCTACTAAAAATACGGATGAAAGCAAATTAAATGTCATGAAAGGTGCTAGTTGGTCTGATTCTAATTCAGTGGATACTATGTACTCAATGAATGCCGCAACTAATGCTAATATTCTCGAAATGACTGGATGGGAAATCGCAGTTCTTAGCTGGCTTATGGCATTTAGATATCGTTCTTTTGATTTACAAAATGCCTTAGGCCGTGGTATTGAATCTGGATCTAAAACCGCAGCTGAGAATTTTGTTAATGGTACTACTGATACATTAACAACTCCACATGGAAAAGTTTCAACCACAGGTGGAGAAGCTGTTCGATTTATGTATATTGAGAATCCTTATGGTTTGAGATGGATCTGGGGAGCTGGTGTTTGTGGACAACTTACTACTGGATATTTTACCTATAATGATTTAGTAGCAAATGAAGCTAAAGTATTAAATACAAGCAAAGCTGACGAAACATTTACTATTGTATCTACTTCTGGAACTTATGCCAAGAATGTAAATGCTTTGGGAGTGCTTACAGAGTCAGGAGGTAGTTCATCGAGTGGTTTCTATGATGGTAACTGGAGTAATACTGGTTCTACAGATAGAATCTTATATTGTGGCGGCTACTCGGGCACCGGTTCCCTTGTTGGTCCTTTTGCTCGGACTCTGCACACTGACACTGCGGCCTCGTACTGGCCTCAGCGTTCCCGCTGCGGTGTGCGTAAATCAGTAGTTTCTTAAATTATTAGATTGAATGGTTAGATTGGTTTTGGTGTGCTTACTTTGGCCGCAAAGCTGATCTAACCTCTCGATATGCGTTTTCCTCGTGAGACGTTACTCATGAGGGTGGTTATACTCTGCCTTTCTTGTGGCGGCAACTCGAACAACGGTTCCATTGATGGTCCTTTTGCTCGGAATCTGAACAATGACACTGCGGACTCGTACTGGACTCAGCGTTCCCGCTGCGGTGAGCTATTTTAAGCGTAATAGTCTGAACTTAGTAAATATTCAAGAGTATAATCATGAGCCGAAGGTTTGCTCAATCAAATTAGGTACCTAGTAACAAAAGCAAGTAGGTTAACCAGAATATAGGGGAATAAAATCCGAACGAAATGTAGGTACCAAAAATAGCACAAGCCCAAAAGGTAATATGACAGATTGGAATGAAAAGAATTGGTAATATTAGAAAGAAGTTTTTAACACGGGAAAGATTAATTCTTATAACCAACCAACTAACCACTAATGAGAAACGACGTGATTGGACTCCGGCTGTTACTCATGATTGGGAGGTATTCTTTGCTGACTTTGAGAATAATATAGATCGAATCCATAACCAACTTAGGTATCAGATTTGGGTTCCTGGTCCTTTCAAAGTATTCACGAAGAAAGAAGGTACTAAGATAAGAGAAATATATGCTTCCCGCCCTGAAGAGCTAATTGTTGATACCTTATTATTCGATTGCCTGATGTATGTATTTTTCGAGAGAAAGAAAGTCATCCACCCAAATTGTTATGGATCAATTAAGGGAAAAGGGCAACATGAATTAAGGAAAAAGGTGATTGGATTAGTTCATAATAGAAAGGACTTGTACGTAGGTTGTTGGGATACTAAAAAATATTATCCCACTATTAATCACCAGGTATGTATGCAAATTCTGTCTTCTCACATCAAAGATCGTTGGCTTCTTTGGTTAGGTGAGATATGTCTGAAAAGGATGGGAAAAATCGGAGTGGCATTAGGTCTTCCGAGTTCTAATCCGATGGGGCATATTTATCACTCTATCATTGACTGGCTTATAATAACGAAGTATGGTGTTCAGAAGTACTATAGATTCTGTGATGATATCTGGATTATTCACACCAACAAGAACTATCTCCACACTATCTCCAGGGAATTAATTGAAGAAACCGCTAATGTACTTAAACAGACAGTAAAACCTAATTGGC
>JAGAYY010000026.1 GCA_017940265.1 Bacilli bacterium
AACTAAATATCAAAATGAAAGAAAACATAGACAAATAGGTTTTCGAACAATCTAAGATTGTTCGTTAACTCACAACAAGAAATTACAATAAAAGGGGTGTCCCTTTTGCTCATTTTATTTCATGAGTTTTCGAACAGCCCCCTTTTTTTATTGTTAATAGTGGGCGCTAATAGCTAAAAAAAGCCAGCCTAACAAATCAAAGATATAATTTGGTATAAATTATCAAGCAAACAAAAAGGAGCGCTTACGCGCCCCTAATTGATTAAGCTTGTTAAGACTATTCAACGATGATTAATTCGAAGTAGTTCCAAGAAACGACACAACCACCTGGAGTTTGTAATTTCAAGGTGTGATCGCCAGCGGCGAGTTCGAATACTGCGGATTCTGTGAATCCCCAAGCGTTTGTTGGACCAGCATCGTTTTGAGCAAGGTTGTCTTGACCATTAGCGTCTTTAATCTTGCTAGAAGAACCATCGAGTGTGAATTCAGCAGCGCCAAAGTTACCCCATTGTTGTGAATACCAATTGTAACGGAGTTTTAATTTGACGTTAACTGCTTCAGTAAAGTTAATCTTATAAGAAACATTGAATTGTGGCCAACCACCGATATGATCAAGGTATGTACCTTCTTCATCAGTCTTAATGGCTGGATCGCCACTTGCTTCGTGATAAGCTTCGGCTTCGATTCTCATAACGCCATCAGCATCGAAAGCAGCTGGAGTGACTGGTCTATTCCAGTTACCAACTCTAACTAAACGGAGAGCGTAAACCCAAATGGAGTAACCATTGTTATTATTTGTCATTGTGAATGAGGCAGCGCCATCACCAATCATGACTTTTGCCATAGCAACGTTTGTCCAACCGCCATCATCTTTTGCTTCTAATAAGCCGCATTCTGCGTATGTTTTTTCAGAGGCTAAATCGACTGGATCAGCTGAGTCAACTTTGACACTATAACGGGCACCTGGATTATATGGAGTACCGTTATTGCTTTCTTTATCGTTGTTCTTTTCAACGTTTTGAACACCTGACCAATAGGAAGTACCATTACCTGAAGAGTATGCGCCCTTAACGTAGACTTCGTATTCACCAGATCTAATGCCGTTGATTTCCCAGACGTCACTCATTTTGCCACCCTTACCTAAACGTGAGTCTTTGTTGGAGGCTTTTGGATTGTTTTGACCTTCACAGTCAGCAGCGACCATTTCGTAAGCGATTTCGCCTTCTTTGCTCTTAACTGGTTGTAAGTCTGCAAACTTATCGCCTGCGTTGACGTATCTACCGGATTCTGTGATGAATAAGCCACAGTTACCATAGAGGTCTTCTTTAGCGTTCTTTGTGCTATCGGCGTAAACGGCATAGTCATACATACCGAATGGGACTGGATTTTCTCTACCATCAATGATGGCGTCCATCTTTGTATCAGCATCTTTATCTTCAGAAAGGTTAATCTTAATGTTATAACCATTCGCTGGTAATGATGTGATATCTGTCTTAATTAAAGCGTTTTCATTTTCATCAACGAGAACAGAAACTAAATCTGTCTTTGTGGAAGAACCAAGAACGTTTTGTTTCCAACCAACAGTGGTGGCTTCATATTGCATATATGGATGCTTTGCTAAGAAGTCCGCTTTTGGTAATTTTGCAGTGTTGAGAGCGCCACCGATGAGGTGGTAAACGTGATCGCCTTCAACTTCAATACGTGAAATTGTTAATTCGATTGGTGGAAGTTCATCCATTGCGAGAGCGGCTTTATCACTACGGATATACCATCTGTAACCACTGAGGATTTCCTTACCTGTGCCCATACCTGTGATGCTTGAAACTTCAACAGCGGCATAAGCGCCTTTTGCGCCAACATAGATTGTGTAGACGCCAGCTTTGATTTCTGTAACGACTGTAACATCAATCTTAAGTTCGAATGTACCAGCAGTTGCATCAATTGTTGGAACATACTTGTAGTCAGCATCGGCTGGAGTTGCAGAACCGACTAACCATTGAGCGGTTTGACCTTGTGCTGGAATGGCATCAAGAAGACCAAAGGCCATCTTCATTGCATCGGCATTAGCGTATCCAGAATATGTGCCTCCGATTTTGAGTAATACTTTGTCGCTTTCCTTGATGACATCAAGAGCGTTGACAGCCATTTGTCCATCGACTGCTGGGGTAGAAGAACTACTTGGACCAGTTGAAGAACTTGGTGCTGGTGTACTTGATGTACTTGGTGCAGGAGTGCTCGAAGTATCTGGCGCAGGAGTGCTTGAAGTATCCGGCGCAGGTGCACTTGTGCTTGCTGGTGGCTCTTGTGAACCGCTTGGTGTGGTTGATGGTTCAGCAGTAGGACCACAAGCAACTAAACCCATTGCTAAAATGGTTGAGATCATAGCAAAAAGTTTTGTTTTTTTCATTATGAAATGCTCCTTTCATTATAATTGCGATTTTTTTATGAAAAAGTTATCTGACTTAATATTACATTAAGAATGAATTTCTTACAAGCAATAAGCATTTACGGGAAGGCTGTTAAAAAAAGAATATCTAAATATTCTTAAATAAAAATAATCAGATATGATGAGCAAATATTACGCTTTGTAAAGTTTTTCATAAGTAAACGTAGTTTATAAGACCTCATTGTGATATGGTATTATTATTCAAAAGGGAACTAATTATGAAACGAATTGGTATATTAGGCGCTGGTACATGGGGTACCGCATTAGCAAATCTTCTCGCCAGCAGTGGCCATGAAGTGATGCTCTGGTCTCGCTTCCCAGAAGAAGTGAACACCATTATGAAAACCCATAGACATAAAAACTTACCAGGCGTTGAAATTAATAATAAAATCTTATATTCCTGCTCCGTAGAAGAAGCAGTGGAAGGAAAAGATGTCGTTGTTATCGCAGTACCATCTATTTACGTACGCGAAACGACCGCACTCGCAAAACCTTATTTAAAATCTAATCAAATTGTTGTCACTGTCGCTAAAGGCGTGGAAAAAGGCACTTTGATGACCACTAGTGAAATTATTCACGATGTCTTAAAAGAAAAGGATCTTCCAGTTGTGGCATTAAGCGGTCCAACTCACGCTGAAGAAGTAGCGGTGGGCCTTCCAACATTAATCGTTTCCGCGTGCGAAAGATTACAATACGCAGAAGAGATTCAAAATATCTTCTATTCCTCTTCTTTAAGAGTTTATACAAATCAAGATATCGTTGGTGTTGAATTATGTGGTGCGCTTAAAAACATTATCGCGTTAGCCGCTGGTATGAGTGATGGCTTAGGCTTTGGTGATAACGCAAAAGCGGCTTTAATCACTAGAGGTCTTAGAGAAATAACTAAGATTGGTTTAGCAATGGGTGCGAATGTTAATACATTCTCTGGCTTAACTGGTATTGGTGATATCGTTGTTACCGCGACATCAGTTCACTCTAGAAACCATAAAGCGGGCTTCTTATTAGGCCAAGGCTATTCTTTAGAAGAAACATTAGAAAAAGTTGGTATGGTAGTGGAAGGCCTTAACTCCTTAGATGCCGCGTTAGAATTAGAAAAGAAATACGATTTACAATTACCTATTATTGATACCGTCGCAGCGATTATCGCTGGTAAGACAAAAGTTAAAGACGCTGTCACAAAGCTCTTTGCCCGTAAAAAACAAAACGAGATTGCTTACTTGTAATTTTTTGCCAAAAAGTTAATTGCTTCTTACATATTTTTTATTGACAAAATCAATGTTTTTAGATATCTTTGGTTATGAAATTATACTATATTTTGATATAAGGAAATAAAAAATGAATAAGATATCTAATGTTGTGTTTATAACTTTTGCAACCGTTCTTTTAACATCGTATTTTCAACATAAAAATGTAGTTCCTGCTTACGAAAAAGAAAATACTTGTGTTAGAAGTAATGCAAGCCTATCTGATGAGGAACTGAGAGAGTTTTATAGGAAAAATAATGTTGCGCCCTGTTCACCGAATCAAACAGCAACGTCTGTTTTGCGAGGTGGAGATATTGAAAACCATTTAAAAACGCGTTTTTCAGAATTTCCGACATGGAATCTTGAAGCAAATTCTAGCAAAGATGTTTCAGCTATTTATGGTGCGAATCCGGTGGAACAAAACGAATACGCATCGTTTATGCAATTAGCTAAAGCTAATTCTAAATTAAAAAATAATGTTTATGTTGGCTGTGGCAACATTGCGCTTTATAGCGAATTGGAGTATCTAGCTAACAATTTAGGGTACTCCCAATTGATCTCAAACAAAGATTCATTTGCTGAAAAAGTTGCATTGTGCACTGATGTTTTCAATATGACTAATAGCTATGACAGTAATTCTGAAATTACACAGGAATTAGCTTCGATGAAAATTAGTTTCTCTAGTGGTACACTCGTTTTCCCTAATGATCTTATTTCTGCTGCACGTCAACTGTTATATGACTACAACATTAATAATGGCATCGGTCCAGAAGAACTTGATTCAAGTGGAAAAAATGTCGAATTGATTAAAGTATATGGTGATGTGATTCCGGCCTATTCTTCTCCAGCATCAAGAACAAATGAACTCATAAAATCGATCAACAAAGGTATGCCTGTCATTTGGTGGACGACAAATAATGTTGGTGACTTTTCCAACCACTATATGACTATTTTTGGATACGAAACGTGGAAAGGGGCCGATGCAAATGGCAACGAGATAGAACATGTATTTTTTAGACTGAATTTTAATTGGAATGAGACTTCAGTTGCATATATGGATAGTGACCTTCTTGAAGGGTTTATTGGGGGATTTATTTTCTTTGAAGAAAATATCGAGAAAACATTTATAAAGCCTAGTGATTACGCATTTCCTCAAGCATATTGTATGGGCAACGAAGATAGCTCAATTGTTAAAGACAGTAATGTCATTGGTATAGAGAGAAAAAGAACTGGATACATCAACGAAGATGGCTTTGCTGGCACTGGTGATTGGTTTTTAACAATGTCTTGCAAAAAGAAAGATGTTAATGAAGCTTATTTATCATATCATGTTCAAAAGCCTATAAATTTTATATATTTTGATGTCAGGCAATGGGCGGCTGGAGATGCAAGAAAATGCAATTTTTTGTTGGAATACAAAGACAAAAACAATTGTTGGACAACAGGCATTGATTTCTTTCAAGAAAAATCAATTAATTATTTCTCCTATGATAAATATAAGCCAGAAAAATATCGTTATGATTTTCCTTACGGTGTTTGTGAATTTCGGTTCGCTCTGACAAATAATGAGAGCGTTTCCTCAACGAGAAATAAAGGACGAATAGTCATTGGCACAGTTGGCATAGTGTTTGCATCGTACAAAACAAATGATCCTAAATTAATTGTTTCAGTTTTTTCTGATAACAATAATTCGTCATCGTTTATGAACTTTGAAGGACATTCATATATTCAAGTTTATAATCAATCTACACAAGACCAAATAATTGGTAAATATATTCTTCACTCTTTTGAAGGAGTGACTATTGGATTGTGGGGCAATAATAGCGCTCATACTGGTGTTTTCTATAACCTTGAATACTATCTTGCTTTAACCACAACGGAGAACGAATCTTTGAGCTCAACTTCGTCTTCGTCTTCGGGCTCTTCTTCAAGCGCAACTTCTGCCTATTCAAGCGGTTCTTCACAAAGCGGCAGTAGTCAATGGTCAGCAGGATCGCTTGGGGCAGCGGCTTGGCTTACGGTACAATCTATGCAATCATTTATCGTTTCTTATTCAACAGGCAGGGCTTCGTTAACCAAATCAATCGAGCTTAATCAAGCCGTAAATATTACAAACATACTTAATTCTCACAATGATGAGTGGTTTGTATGGTATAATTGTTCACACTTAGCTACTGATATTTGGAATACTATATCGCCGGAAGACACTATTGTCAAAGACTGGATACAGACACCAAAAACCCTTATGGATAGAATCAAAGAGAAGAACGGACACCAGATTGATCGATGCTTGATAGGTGATAGAAGTAGAGTTGGCTATTTTGATGATGATGTATTTGTGAGGTGCTATGAATAATACTAAAAAAATTATTTTAATTTGTTTGCTTTCATTGGTGGCCATTGTAGCGGGTTGCTTTGCTTATGCTTTCATAAGCTATGCAATTAGATATACTCCAATGAACTCTTTTATAACTTTGGAAACTTCGATTATTCTTTCGTGCGTTTGTGTTGCGACTGCTCTAGCAGCATTAGCCCTAATTCTCTTGGTTATTCTTAAAAAAGCAAAACGAAATGCCTAACAATAAAAGGGGCAAATTTGCATACATCAAATAAAAATGTTATGATGTAGACAAGAAAAGGTAATACCGCTATGAAAAAGTCAAAAGCATCTATTGTATTTTCTGTCCTCGAAACATTGCTTGCAGTCGCGGCACTAACATTCTTTATTTTGCTAATTATTCCAGGCGTTGGTATGGGTTACATCATTAGTTCATTATCTGGCCAATATGGTCAAACCTTGTATATTGTCACTGTTGTGACTACAGTAGCTATTTTTGTGGGCGCTGTTAGCTTGATACTTACAGCACGTGACATTATTAGAAAAAAGAGAAAATAAGACATAACTTTAACAAAAATAAAATAGCAGTGGTTTGTTAACCACTGTTTTTTTGTTGCTATCATCAACTTAATTGCATAGAATATATGGCTGAAGAGGAACTATTATGAAATGTCCAAAGTGCTCTGAAACAATCCCTGCTAATTCAAATAGATGCATATACTGTGGCCATGTTGCCACTGAAAAAGAAAGAAATGCATATATCAATGAAATGATTAAGCATCCAGTGGAAACTAGTGAAGCACCTGATTTTGAAAATGATTATGAGCCTGTCGCTGTTCCTAGAGGATCATATATCTTAGGATTCATTCTTGGACTTTTGTTAAATATATTTGGTGTATTAATCGCTACCTTCACAAGAGGCAAAAGAACAAAGCTTGCTTCTGGTATAGGTTTTATTGTCGGAAGTGCCTTAGCGCTTATCGGACTTGGTGTCTATTTCTTAGTTATTTATTTAATCAAAAAATAAATCCATGTGAACAAAAATCCACTTTTTTATTGTGTAAACCAGTAGTAGTTGTTGCGAAGCAACAATGTAGTATTACATACTATACTTCGGTAAAAAATTATTGAAATAGTCTAAAAATAAGATTATAAATAGATTGGTAAAAAAATACCGAACTACAGTATGAACACCAAAGTTTCGTTAAAACAAATTGAAAGATATCCTGTTTACTTAAACGTTTTATTGTCTTTAAGAAATAGTGGTATTAACAAGGTTAACTCTCGCTTATTAGCAGATGCTTTGGGCGTATCTGAAGAGCAAGTGAGAAAAGATTTACAAATCGTTTCACCACATAGTTCTAAACCAGGTTGTCCTAGAGATGTCGATACTTTAATTAATCATTTAAAAGAATATCTTGGTTATAACCAAATCAATAAAGCAGTATTAGTTGGCGTTGGTCATTTAGGCAGCGCTCTTTTGTCATTTAAAGGCTTTGATGATTATGGCTTAGATATTGTTGCGGGTTTTGATATTGATCCATCCATCACTGGTGAATCAATTGAAGGCAAACCTATATATTCTATTTTTAATTTAGATAATAAGATTAAGGAATTAGGTGTGGAAGTCGCAATTGTGACCACTCCTAAGGATGTCACTCAAGAAATAGTTAATAAATTAATTAATAGTGGTATTAAAGCGATATGGAACTTTGTTCCTATTCACTTAGAACATCCAGACAATATCGTTGTTGAGAATATGGATTTAGCCCGTTCTTTAGCGGTCTTCTTCCATCGTATAAATAAAAAATAGGGAGGCTAGAAATTATGCCTGAAGAAAAAGTAGTGGCCCCAGAAGTTACAAAAGAAATTAATGATTTAGTGGCCAAAGGCGTTAAGGCTCTTGAAGAATTCGAAAACCTTAACCAAGAACAAATCGACTACATTGTTGCGAAATGTTGTGTTGCCGGTTTAGACCATCATGGTACATTAGCGAAAGCGGCTATTGATGAAACACATCGTGGTGTTTTTGAAGACAAAGCCACGAAGAACTTATTCGCTTGCGAATATGTGCAAAACAATATGCGCTCACTTAAGACCGTTGGTGTGGTCAGCAATAACCCAGTGACTGGTATTACTGAAATCGCTGAACCAGTTGGTGTTATCTGTGGTATTACCCCAGTTACTAACCCAACAAGTACAGTTATTTTCAAATCTTTGATTTGCTTAAAGACCAGAAACCCAATTATCTTCGCTTTCCATCCAAGCGCACAACAAAGTAGTAAACAAGCTGCCGTCTTAATGAAAGAAGTCGCAGAAGCCGCTGGTGCACCAAAGAACTGTATTCAATGGATTGAACACCCAAGTATGGATGCCACTCACACCTTAATGAATCACCCAGATGTTGCTACTATCTTAGCCACAGGTGGTAACGCCATGGTTAAAGCTGCTTATAGTTGTGGTAAACCTGCGATGGGTGTTGGTGCGGGTAACGTTCCAGCCTATATGAATAAATCATGTGACGTTGAACAAGCTGTTAATGATATCGTGTTATCTAAATCATTTGATAACGGTATGATTTGTGCTTCAGAACAAGCCGCAATTATCGACCAAGACATTTGGGATGAAGCCATTGAATTATTCAAACGTTTCAAAGTCTATTTTGTTAATAAAGAAGAGAAGATTAAACTCTCAAGATATATGTTTGGCTATGCCGAAGGTGATAAGGATGTTGGACTTGCAAAGCTCAATCCAGACATCGTTGGTCAGTCCGCTCACTGGATTGCAAAACAAGCGGGATTTGATGTTCCAGAAGATACTTCTATTCTCGGTGTGTTCTGTCAACAAGTCGGTCCAAAAGAACCAATTTCTAGAGAGAAACTATCACCCGTCCTCGCTTATTTCTGCGTAAAGGATGAAAAAGAAGGTTTCCAAAGAGCCAAAGAAATGGTGGAATTTAACGGCCTAGGACATAGTGCCGCTATCCACTGCAAAGAACAAAAAATGGCGGATGATTTTGGTGAAGTCGTTAAAGCCATTCGTATTATTTGGAATTCTCCATCGACATTCGGTGGTATTGGTAATGTCTATAACTCATTCCTACCATCTTTGACCTTAGGTTGTGGTTCATATGGCCATAACTCCATTGGTGGCAACATCAGTGCTGTCAATCTCTTAAACATTAAGCAAGTCGGTAAAAGGAGAAACACTATGCAATGGTTCAAAGTTCCTGCGAAGATTTATTTCGAACGCAATTCTATTCAATACTTAAAAGACTGCAAAGAAATGCACAAAGTCTTTATCGTCACTGATAAATCCATGATTGAATTAGGTTTCTTAAGCAAGATTGAAGAACAACTCAATCAAAGAAGAGAAAGACCAATCATGCAAATCTGCAGTGGTGTCGAACCAGATCCAGATATTTCTAGTGTCCGTAAAGGTGCGGATATGATGAAATTATTTGAACCTGATACCATTATTGCCTTAGGTGGTGGTTCCGTCATGGACGCCGCTAAAGGTATGTGGTTGTTCTATGAACACCCTGAAGTTAATTTCGATGATTTAAAACAAAAATTCATGGATATTAGAAAGAGAGCCTTTAAATATCCAGAACTTGGTAAAAAATCTCGTTTAATCTGTATCCCAACCACATCAGGTACTGGTAGTGAAGTGACACCATTCGCGGTTATTTCTGATAAAGCAAATAACAAGAAATATCCATTAACTGACTACTCATTAACGCCAACAATCGCTATCGTTGATCCAGAGTTCACAACTCACCTTCCAAAAGCCGCAACAGCGATGACTGGTTTAGACGTTTTAACCCATGCTATTGAAGCTTATGTTTCTGTTATGGCTAATGACTTTACCGATGGTCTTTGCTTAAAAGCAATTCAATTAGTATTTGAATATTTACCACGTGCTGTTAAGAATGGTCCAAATGACTTAGAAGCTAGAGAAAAAATGCATAACGCTGCGACTATCGCTGGTATGGCGTTTGCTAACGCATTCTTAGGTATGACACACTCACTAGCACATAAAGTGGGCGCGGAATTCCACGTTGTACACGGCTATGCTTGCGCTATCTTGCTCCCACACGTCATCCGCTATAATGGACAAGTGCCTACAAAGTTAAGTGTCTGGCCAAAATATAACCACTATAGCGCTGATAAGAAATATCAAGAAATCGCTGGTTTATTAGGCCTTAAAGCTAAGACTCCAGAAGAAGGTGTTGAATCTTTAGCCCAAGCTGTTCTCGCTTTAATTAGAGAATGTGGCTTAGATCCAAACTTCCAAGCCTGTGGCATTGATGAAAAAGATTGGATGGCTAAACTTGATGAAGTAGCGGTCCTTGCTTATGAAGATCAATGTTCACCAGCCAACCCACGTATGCCAATCGTGGAAGATATGAAGCAAATGCTTATCAAAGCATATAAAGGTAACTAATATTCAACTCCTATAAAAGTTAGTCCTAATGACAATAAAAAACGTCGCATTAAATGGGGCTAACTTTTTATTTTGTAAATAACAGCGATTTTCTTGTTGTTTATTAACGCACATATGCGTAAAATAATATCGCTGAATTACTTTATGTAATCATTAGGAGGCTATTATGGCAAAATTACAACCACAAGCTGTAAAACAAATTACCGAAATAGTGGAACGCTATAAAGATGAGCCAACTCCAACCATGATGATTCTTGAAGACATTCAAAAGGAATATGGCTACATTCCTCTAGAAGTTCAAGAACTTGTCTCTGAATTAACTGGTGTACCAGTCAGTGACATCTATGGTGTTGTGACTTTCTATTCGTTCTTCTCAATGGTCCCAAAGGGCAAATATGTCATTGGTGTCTGTTTAGGTACTGCTTGCTACGTCAAAGGCAGTCAATTGGTATGCGACAAATTTGGCGAATTATTAGGAATTAAACCAGGTGAAACCACACCAGATGGTTTATTCACATTAGACTTGCTCCGTTGCATCGGTGCATGTGCTGTTGCTCCAGCAGTGAGCATCAATGGTAAAGTTTACCCACAAGTTAAAGTTGATAACGTTAAAAACATTATCGAAGAATATCGCGCAAGGGAGGCTAACTAATAATGGAACAAATTAAAAGTGAAAAAGAACTCCAAGCGAGATTTGAAAAGTGTGGTGCTTGTTTACAAAAGAAATTCCACTGCGAACCAGGCCATAAAGCCATCGTCGTCTGTGGTGGTACAGGCTGCTTATCCGCAGACTCACAAGTCATCATCGACAAGTTCAAAGAATTAATCAAAGCTAACGGCTTAGAAGATAAAGTAACCGCTAACATCGTTGGTTGCTTCGGCTTCTGTTCCCAAGGTCCTTTCGTTAAAGTTTTCCCAGAAGAAACCTTATACGTTAAAGTCAAAGTTAGTGACGTTGAAGAATTATTTGAAAAAGACATTAAGAACAATGAAGTTGTTGAAAGATTACTCTTCGTTGATCCACAAACAAAACAACACATCCAAAAACAACACGATATTAACTTCTACAAATTACAAAGAAGAGACAT
>JAGAYY010000027.1 GCA_017940265.1 Bacilli bacterium
ATCAAGACCGTTTTGGAAAAACAATGTATGAAAGTGGATTTGAAGAAGGTGTCGAAGAAGTAGCTATGAAAATGATTGAGTCAAATGAACCAGTTGATAAAATTATTGCGTATACTGGTTTAACAAGAGAAGCAGTTGAAGAAATAATAAACGAAAAGTGAGTCCAGAATGACGCGAAATTTAAAACTTAATTCCGGTTTTTAAAAGAACTAATGAATTGTTAAACTTACTTCAGGTTTTAAGAAAAGAAATGGAAGTAAGTTTTTAAATTTGAAGAAAATCATGATGATTAAAACATGATGAAAACAACGGCTTATTTCCGTTTCTAAGACTTATTTCCAGTTAGTGTTCTCGCAGTTTTATTATTTGTATTAATTACTTCATTAGATTTTTAAGTGCCTCTTCACCATAAACACGAATAAAGGCTTCATTTGGTGTAGAACCACTTAGAGATGGAACTCTAAGGTTATTGATGAAGTTCATGACGTTTCGCATATCTTCATCTGTTAAGTGATCTACAGAAGTCTTCTTTGGGAAGTATTTTCTCAATTGTTTATTCATGTTTTCTACGGATGCCTTTTGATTTGATTTGAAAGCATCGCAGAAGAATAAACGAGTTCTTTGTTCGCCAGTACTAGGGTCACATTCGATACCTGACATGTCGGAAAAAGAAGGGTCCCTATCAGTTAATATAGCTGGAAATACTTTCTTAAATGCTTCTATACCGATTCTGTCTTGAATCACATTGAAGACATCAACTACCTTTTGAGAGTTCTTATTTTCAATGATATGCAGTATAACAAAGTGTAAGTCTGGCATTATTAGTGTTAATATAGACTTGCGATCTGTCTTAATGGAGCCGAGGAAGTCCATTTGGACTACAAACGCGTTTGGATGCGCTTGTAGATAAGACAGATAGTCTATGTAGGTACGATTACTACGATCAATATTCTTATTCTCGTGGTATTCGTACTTTTTATTAGACTTCTTTCTCTTTTTATAAGTAGTCGCATAAGGTAAATCACTTCTAGTAGTGGTCAATATACCTTTATTGATGTAGTTATAGACAGTCGGTATAGAAACATTGATATCTTCATTAGAAGTGACGATATGATAGATTGATTCTTTATTCAGTATTCCATCTTTAATCTTTCTATCTAATATCTCAAATTCCTCAGATGTCAGATTAATCCCTTGTCTTGGTAGGACTAGATTTATATTCGCATTCTGTTGAGCTCTTCTAGCTTCATAGCGATATTGTCTTTTATGGCAGTGATTCTTTTCACTACATCCATTACAGACATAGGGGTAACGCAATGTCTTAGAACATACAGGATCTTTTATGTTTCTAGCAGCTTCTTTGGAGATAAAACGATTTCTTTTAATCTCTTTTGATATCGCTGTTGGATCACAACCGATAAGGTTAGCGATAGCGACCGCTTTCGCTTTGTGTGTAGTAATCTGATTATTGATAATCTTTCGATGTTCAAAGTTTAAGTGTTCAAATTTCTTCATGATTAAATCCTCCTCTCTGCGAGAACACTTACTTTGACTATACATGATTTCTTAGACTTATTTCCGCTTTTCTTTAAAACCGGAAATAACTATTTTATTTCTCGTTATAAATATTCTACCTTACATTTCATAATAAGGGAAACAGATGGCCTGACGTAATTCTAATAGGGATATCAGAAGATACTCCCGAAGATAAACAGTCAGCCATCCCCTTATTATTATATTCGATTAAGCAGGTTGATACTATCATTATGGTAGCTGTCGTGTCACCAACGAAAATGAGTTTAATAAGTGCGG
>JAGAYY010000028.1 GCA_017940265.1 Bacilli bacterium
TACAAAGATCCGTTTACGGATAAGTAAGGGTGACAAAGGCAACTGGGCAAACTAAAAAGCAGCATTATTGCTGCTGCCAGTAACCTGTCTTGGAGACAGGAGAGAAAAACCGCGCCTTGTAAGACGCGGATTGTTATTTTTGCCTTCTAGAGGTTGTTTTTAATCGTTTCAGCGATAACTGGAAGGTTTAAACCTTCAACATTAGACTTCATTTCTAATTCAAAGCCATCATGACCTTCATATCGTGGAATCACATGCACATGGAAGTGCTTGACTGTTTGTCCTGCGACTTCATAGCAGTTTGTTAAGATATTCACACCTTTAGCCCCTAAGAATTGAATACTGATTTGACCAATACGTTGGGCCACATCCATAACTTTGTGCATAAGCTTATCTGGTGTGGATAAGAAAGTGTCATAGTGTTTCTTAGGAATCACAAGAGCGTGACCTTTAGTGACTTGAGAAATATCAAGGAACGCTAAAACGTCTTCATCTTCAAATAACTTATAGCAAGGTATTTCACCATCAACGATTTTACAAAAAACATCTTTTTCCATATATGTTTATCCTCTTAAAACTATGATAGCACAAAAAAGGAGGTCTAAGCCTCCTTAATTGTTATTTTGATTAATCGAATAATTCTGGGAATGTTGATTTGAAGTAGTCGTAGACTTTTGTGTCGTGATACTTGATTTCCATCTTTTCGACCCAGTGTTTCTTGGATAATGTTTGATATGTATCATTACCCGCGACTAATTGGACGATTTCGTTGATGTAGTTTTCAAGTTTGTTCATCGCTTTTGTAAGTTCTTCGCCTGTTAAATCAGCATATGTTGCTTTATTGAGAACTTTACTCTTAATTGCATCTTCCACTAAGACGAGATAGTAGGTGTTGTCGCTCTTGAAGAGAATGTCGTTTTGGACTTTTTCATCAGCGATTCTGCTTGTCTTTCTGAGGAAGTATTGGTTGTTGATCTTACCAACGACGTTGACGAGGTTTTTGCTACCAGCAACTTCGTTTGTCTTCCATTCGTTAGCGGTTGTGTCGTATGAGTATTCAACACAATCTTCACCGAGTAAGGCATTAGCAACGTTGATATCAAATAATTGATTCTTGATGCTATCTGGTAAGTCACTGACACCGACGGATTTCACATACCAACCTGTGGATGTGTAGTCTTTTAATTGAAGTTCACGTGTCTTGATTTCTTGACCAACTTTAACTGTGTAAGCACCGCTATTGGTGTATGTGCTTTCGTTTTCAGATAATTTTGGGTTGTTATCAATCTTCTTGAATTCTTCCATCATGTTGCCATAGTTGGTGCCTTCGAAATATTTGTAATCAACACCTTGAACAGTGGTTTGTGCTGGGGTGCCAAATGCTTCAACGGATAACTTATAGGCAGGATATGTGTCGACTTGGTTGGCTGTATCTCTCATGAATGCACCAATCCAAGCTTCGGAGACAGTCTTGAAGGAATCAAGTGTAATAGCATCTGTACGAGCTTGATCGAAGATGTAATTATTAACGAATTTCTTCATTAAGTCTTCGGCTTTACCGATGTACTTGCTATCTTCGGTGATGGATAAGACACTGATGTGTCTAGCAGATGTACGGCCTAATGTGTCGTAGGATTCATCAAGAATGTATTGTTCAACGAGAAGTTGACGATAGATATCTGGAATGAGTTTATCTTCGACATAAGTCGCATCTTGTGTCTTTTCTTCCGCTTGGTCTAACGCCGCATTGCTTTGGTAGTTAGCGCGGTGGAGAATGAAGTCAGGATTACCTTCGATGTTTTCAGCTTGATCTTTGAAGACTTCGTAATCTTCGACGTCAGCTGTTAAGACACCTTCGAAGAGTTCAGCACCTGTTAATGCACGAACATTGTTTTCAATGTCAGCAGCAAGAGAACGTAAGTACTTCTCTTCTTTGAAAACGTTTCTTTCACTGTAGGAACCACCAGAGATGGCGGAATATAATTTTTCAGCGATACGTTTTTCAATGGTTTCCCATTTTTGATTTAAACGTGCATATTCGGATTCACTTGGAGCGGCATCATCAGCGACTTCTTTGTTAGCATCGTCGACACGATGACCAGCTTTGTTCTTGGTCCAATAAGCACTGTGAGCTTTAATGAAGTCATCAGCTTTCTTTTTGTCGCCGTTTTTATAAGAATTAACAGCTTCTTTTAAGGTGATTTCTTCACTACCTTCTTTAGCGGTGACTTTGTTGTAGTTACCAAAGACGCTAATGGAGTATTGATATAACAATTCATTTAAGACATCTTGGGCAAGGTTGCCATCACGATATGCATCGTAGATATCTTTGAAATTGTTGTTGTAGATTGTGCCATCATAACCAGTGACTGTGACGACTGGAGAGTTTTTATCATCATAGGCCTTTGGCTTGGCAATAATGTCATCACTACATGAGGCGAGAGCGAATGTGCTAAGTAACGCGATTGCGGATACTTTTAAGATATTTTTACGCATAGTAGTAATAATCTCCTTCCTCAGTGAATTTTAAGTATGTTGGGTCGGTTGTGGCTGTTGGTTCATCAAATAATTTGAAGAAGTCATCAGCGACCTTTTCAGGAACAAGACGGGTTAATGTTGGAGACATTTCACCGGTAATAGCGTTCTTTGTGGTGTATTCAGCATCACGGTTGTATTCTTGGAGTTCTAACATTTCTGTATATGTTCTCCAGTCTTCCGCTAAACCTTGTTCTTGCTTATAAGCATTGTTTTCTTGTTGAGCTTTGATATAAGCGTCAATTTGATCACCTAAACCTTCAGCGGCATCTTTGAATTCGATGGTGACTTGGGTCTTGAGGTAGTTGTATAAACGATAGTCATATGTTTTGTCAAAGGACTTAACATTATTTAAGATATCGTCTGCACGTGTTTTGTAATCAGCAATGTCAGAGCTTTGAATGTAGTTGACATAGGATCTGGCGTTTGGATTGTAGCCTTCTTCACCTGGTAATTTTGTATCATAGTATGTGGCGAATTCAGCGTAATCATACATGGATTCTTCAATGACCATGAAGTGAATACCGTATTGGCTACGAACACCAACGATAACGTTACCTTTTTCATCAACTAAGTAACCTTGAGCGTTGAATCTTGGTAAGGCTGCATCGTAAACAGTGTTACTTGCAAGATTATCAAATTCATCACTTGGGTTAGCTAATGCGCTGTAGTCAGCTCTCTTAGCATTCTTGATAACAAAAACGTTATGTAAGTTGAAGTACTTATTCCAAACAATGTTTCTTGGATATAAAGCAGTAGAACCACCGGCTAATTTATTCTTATTAGCATCGGTTGTAACTTCAGCGTATTCACCAAGTTTAACAAAAGCTTCGTATGGAACCTCAACGACGTTCGCTGGTAAAGCGTTCTTAACATCATCAGTGATGCCTAAACCGGCTTTGATTGTTGCAGCAGCAGCATCAGCAGCGTTAGCGGCATCATAAAGGTTGTCATAAGCATATAAACCTAAGCGGAATTCGTTGACCATTGTTTGACCGATGGAAGAAGCAACGTTTGTAACGATACCAACATCGCCACCTTTATCAGCGGATGTATCTTCACTCTTTAAAGCGGTTTCAGTGAAAGTCTTTTCACCTTTGGCTAAAGTTTGAACAACATCGTAGAGTTTCTTAGCTTGTTCTTCACTAACTGTACCTTTATAGAACTTTTCATCGGCGTTGCCAGCTTCATCAACTTTCACTAAGATGTGACGGATGTGATATGGCATAGCTGGTTTGACATCTTTTTCAGCGGATGTGCCATCAGCTTTGACACCTAAGAATTCTTCTTTTAAACCTTCAGCTGTGTATTCGTCAGCGAACCAGGTTTGCATGACAGATTTTTCTTCTTCGTAGATGAAATATTCTTTTAAGCCTTTTTCATCTTCGACATTTTTACTTTCGAGGATTGCTTTCCACTCAGTGTCGTAACTGGTACCATTGTTCTTGGCGTTTTTATCAGCTTGTGCTTTTTGTTCTTTGACTTGGTTTGCAGCCCATTTTTCAATTTCGTCATAATTCTTTTCGCCTTTAAAGCCTTTTTCTTTAAATTCGTAACGAATTAAGACTTCTAAGATTTTGTCATAGAACTTGCTGATACCATTTGTTGTACCGTTGTAGGCATTGTAAACATCGTCAGTTAAAAGAGCGATCTTTTCTTTACTACCATAAGGAGTAAATGTAGCGATTGCAGTTTTATCTGAGGTGACGTTGCCACAAGCGGACAAAGCCATAGCAGCAATGAAGCCAGTAACTAGTGTTATTGATAGTTTACTTTTCTTCATTTTTAACTCTCCTTTTTCAAATAACAGCGCGAATATTATAAATATTCTAATTTTTTTATGCAACAAGTTTGTTAACAAACCGCTTCTTAACGTATGAAAAGCATGCTCTTAAAAACAAAAATTATCGTATCGTTTGCTTATATAGTTTCATGTAAGTAGAATATTTCACGGAATTTGAGGTAAGAGGTATGTCTACTTTAAAAATAATCAACTTACACGCTAGTGTTGACGGAAAAGAAATACTTAAAGGCGTAAACCTTGAAGTCTCTGAAGGCGAGACAGTAGCGTTACTTGGTCCTAACGGACACGGCAAATCGACACTTTTAAGTGTCATCATGGGTCATCCAAGATATGAAGTCACAGAAGGCAGCATTTATTTTGATGATAAAAATGTCTTAGAGTTATCTGTCGATGAACGTTCTAAACTTGGATTGTTCTTAGGCATGCAATCACCTAGTGAGATTCCAGGCGTCATTAACTCTGACTTTTTAAAAGCCGCAGTTAATGCCAGAAGAGAAAAACCAATTTCTACATATAATTTTTATAAAGTATTAGACCAAGCCACAAAAGAATTAAAAATGCCATTCGATTTAGCAACTAGATCATTAAACGAAGGCTTCTCTGGTGGTGAAAAGAAGAGAAATGAAATCCTTCAAATGGAATTATTAAAACCAAAACTCGCCATGCTTGATGAAATCGACTCTGGTTTAGACGTCGATGCTATGCAAGTTGTCGCTGATGTCATTAATAAAGAAAAAGCTGAAGGTCATGGTTTCCTTGTGATTTCTCACTATGCTCGTTTGTATGACATGATTCACCCAACAAGAGCGGTCGTTATGATTAATGGTCGCATCGTTTTAGATGGTGGTCCAGAAATCTTCAAACGTATTGACCAAACTGGCTATGAATTCATCAAGACAGAATATGGCGTCAATATCGAAAAAGACGATGTCGAAATGAACAAAGTTTCTATCGGCACATGCGCTGTGAAGGAAAGCATTAAGTAATATGGAAAGAACTATTATTTCCAACGTCAAAAATACTATCTCCAGTGGTGATTACTTCATCGATGGTGCTTTTCTATCTGGTGAAAAAGTTGAAATCGAAATAGAGGTTAATTCAATTTGCGATATTCTTTTAGATAATTTAAAAGATATTAAAGATTTAAATATTGTTATTAATCAAGATAGTAATGTCAGATTATCATTCATCGCTGAAGATGAAATGAAATCATCAAATATTAACATTACAGTGAAGAATAACGCTACACTTAATGGCTATTTCGCTGATTTTGCAGAGAAAACGTTAGAGCTTCACTGTAAGGTCTACTTAGTGGAAGAAGGCGCTACATGTACATATAAAGTAGCTTCTTTAGTCGCAGGTGAAGATAAAAAACTAGTGGATGTTTCTATCGACCACATTTCACCAAGAACGTATGGTAAATTTGATTGCTATGGAATCTGCAAAGATAACGGCAAAATTGTTGTCGCTGGAACTTCTCACGTCTTTAAAGGCGCAGTGAAAAGTAAAGCGCAACAAAATTCCAAAATTATGGTCTTTGATGAAAGCAGCGACGCTTCTACAAAACCAGTTTTAAAAATTGATGAAAACGATCTTGAAGCCAGCCATGGTTCAGTCGTTGGTAAGATAAATGATGAACACTTATTCTACTTAACTTCACGTGGATTAAGTGAAGAAACCGCTAAAGAATTAATTACTTGGGGTTACTTAAACCCAATTCTTGAAGGTTTCAAAGAAGAAGACGTCAAAAATCATATTTCTTCTTTAATTGAAAGGAGAATGTAATATGTACGACGTTTATAAGATTAGAGAACAATTCCCAATGTTAAAAAGTGATATTAAGATGCAAAATAAGCCTCTTGTTTTCCTTGATAACTGTTCAACCACATTCAAACCACAATGTGTCATTGATGCAATTACTGAATATTATACAAAGTATAATAGTAACTCTCATCGTGGGGATTATGATTTATCTTATAAAGTTGACGTCATGATTGAAGATGCACGTAAAGAAGTCGCTGCTTTAGTGAATGCTGAACAAAACGAAGTCGTTTTCACTGATGGGGCAACTGGTGCATTAAATTTAGTGGCTTATGGCTATGGCCTTAAGTTCCTTAAAAAAGGTGATGAGATTGTCATCAGTGTCGCAGAACATGCTTCTAATGTTCTTCCTTGGTTTAGAATCGCGGAATTAACAGGAGCGGTTATTAAATATGTCGACATTGTTGATGGTAAGATCCTTCCAGAGAACTTAAGAAAAGTCATGAGTAAGAACACTAAGATTGTTTCTTTAGCCCAAGTCGGTAACGTCTTAGGCTATGTCGCGGATGTTAAAGAATTCGCGAAGATTGCCCATGAATTTGGGGCGATTATGGTCGTTGATGGCGCGCAATCTGTACCACACTTAAAAGTCGATTTTAAGGACCTTGGTATCGATTTCCTCGCTTTTTCCGCCCATAAAATGTGTGGTCCAACCGGTGTTGGTGCTCTCGTTGGTAGATATGAGCTATTAAACGCTATGGACCCATTTGTTTCTGGTGGTGGTATGAACTCAATTTTCAAAAAAGATGGTACTGTTGATTACCGTCTACCTCCATACAAATTTGAAGCGGGTACACTTAATATCGCTGGTATTTTAGGCTTTGGTCGCGCGGTTAAATTTATTAAAGAAATCGGTATTGAAAATATTCATAAACATGATGAAGAATTAATCGATTACGCTATCGAAAAGCTTAAAGATTATGAAAATATCATTATCTACAATAAGGATGCGAGAAACGGCATTCTAACATTCAATATCAAAGGCGTTTTCCCACAAGATGAATCCACATTACTCAATTATAAAGGCATTGCGATTCGTTCAGGTGAACACTGCGCTAAATTATTAGATAACTATTTAGATACAAAAGCGACATGTAGAATGTCGACTTACTTATATACGTCAAAAGAGGACATCGATACATTCGTCGATGCAATTATTAATGGAGGTGACATTTTAGATGCCTACTTTAACTAACGATATGATGAGATCCATCATCATGGACCATTATTCTGATCCACAAAATAAACACCAACCTCCTAAAGAAGGCTATGAAAAAGTCCATATGCACTCTGATAACTGCATTGATGATTTAGATATCTTCTTACTCGTAGAAGGTAACATTATCACTGATGCTTGCTTTGATGGAACAGCCTGCACAATCTCAACATCAAGCACAGATATTATGTGTGATTTATTAAGAGGAAAAGAAATAACAGAAGGTAGAAAGATTATTGATGCCTTCCATCACATGATGCACGAAGAAGAATTCGATGCAGAATTATTAGATGAAGCAATTGTGTTCATTAACACAAGTAAACAAGCAGCACGAATCAGATGCGCAACCATTGGTTGGAATGCCGCAGAAGAGATTCTAAAGGATAAGTAATATGTCAAAAGACGAAGTTAAATTCCAAGAAGATTATAAATACGGTTTCAAAGACAAAGATACTTCCATTGTCAATACAGGCATCGGTCTTACCGAAGAAGTTGTCAGACAAATATCTAAGTTGAAAAATGAACCAGAATGGATGCTTGAGTTCAGGCTCAAGGCTTTTAAAGCGTTCCAAGAAATGCCTATGCCAAGTTTTGGCCCAGATTTATCAATACTTAATTTTGATTCCTATACATACTTTACTCGTATGGCAAATGGTGAAGCAAAATCATGGGATGATGTTCCTGAAACTGTTAAAAACACTTTCCAAAAATTAGGTATCCCAGAAGCAGAACAAAAATATCTTGCTGGCGTATCCACTCAATATGAATCTGAAGTTGTTTATCATAACATGCTCAAAGAAGTGGAAGAAAAAGGTGTTATTTTCCTTTCCACAGATATGGGCTTAAAACTCTATCCTGAAATCTTTAAGAAATATTTTGGTACAGTGGTGCCAATTAGAGATAACAAATTCTCCGCTTTAAATGGTGCTTGTTGGTCTGGTGGTTCTTTCGTATATGTTCCAAAAGGTGTGCATTTAGAAAAGCCATTACAATCATATTTTAGAATTAATAATGAAAAGACTGGCCAATTTGAAAGAACATTAATCATCGTTGATGAAGGTGCAGATGTCCACTATGTGGAAGGTTGTACCGCTCCATCATATTCTAAAGAATCATTACACTCAGGCGTGGTGGAAATTATCGTTTTAAAGAACGCTAAATGTCGTTATTCCACAGTGCAAAACTGGAGTACAAATATCGTTAACTTAGTTACTCAAAGAGCTATTTGCTACGAAGGTGCTTCTATGGACTGGATTGATGGTAACGTTGGTTCAGGTACAAATATGAAATATCCAGCGGTTATCTTAGCCGGTGAAGGCGCTAAAGGCACATGTATCTCTATCGCTGTCGCAGGTAAGGGTCAATATCAAGATGCTGGTTCAAGAATGATTCACTTAGCAAGTAATACCTCATCCACAATTATTTCTAAATCAATTGTTAAGGGTGGTGGTGTTGCTAACTATCGTGGCACCGTTAGACACATGAAAAACGCTAAAAACTGTAGAAGCCATGTTGAATGCGATACTTTAATTCTTGATGAACAATCTTATAGTGACACAATTCCAAATAACGAAGTTAAAAATAATACTTCCTATATTGAACATGAAGCCACAGTGAGTAAAATATCTGAGGATCAATTATTCTATTTGATGTCTCGTGGTATTTCTGAAAAAGATGCTACTCAAATGATCATCATGGGATTCATTGAACCATTCAGTAAAGAGCTCCCAATGGAGTATGCAGTTGAATTAAATCAACTTATTAAAATGGATATGGAAGGTAGTGTCGGTTAATGTTTGATTACGATGTAATTGTTGTTGGTGGTGGACATGCAGGCCTGGAGGCCGCTTTTGCTTGTGCCCACATGAACAAGAAGACATTACTTTTAACCTTAAATAAAGAAATGATTGGCAATATGCCATGTAATCCTTCTATCGGTGGTTCCGCTAAAGGTATTGTCGTTAGAGAAATCGATGCCTTAGGCGGCATGATGGGCATTGCAGCCGATCATCATTATTTACAATTAAAAATGCTCAATACTGGTAAAGGCCCTGGCGTGCAATGCTTAAGAGCCCAACAAGATAAGCTTGAATATCCTAAATATTGGCAAGAATTAGTGGCTAAAGAAAGTAACCTTACTCTTGAAGAAGGAATGGTCACTGCTTTAATTTGTGAAAATAATGCAATTCACGGTGTAATTCTCGAAAACGGCGCAAAAGTCCGCTCAAAATGTGTAATTTTAACAACTGGTACCTATATGGAAAGTCAGATTTTCCGTGGTCATGATGTTAAAGATGAAGGCCCAGATGGACAAAAACCATCCTTAGGTCTTTCTCCATTCTTAAGAAGTATTGGTATTGAAACATTTAGACTTAAAACCGGTACCCCTCCAAGAATCAAAAGAGACTCAATTGACTTTAGTAAAGCTACCCCTCAACCAGGTACAAATAAGCACTTAGCCTTCTCTTATGAAACAAAGGAATTCATTCCAATTGAAGAGCAAGAACTCTGCTATTTGGTTTACACTACACCAAGAACACATGAAATCATTAGAGAACACTTAAAAGATTCTGCTTTATTTAGTGGTTTAGTGACTGGTGTGGGCCCAAGATATTGCCCATCTATTGAATCAAAAATTGTCACATTCGCGGATAAAGAAAGACACCAATTATTCTTAGAACCAGAATCTAGATATACCGATTCTATTTATTTACAAGGTTTCTCAACTTCAATGCCTGTTGAAGTCCAAGAAGAAATGGTGCGTTCTTTACCAGGTTTTGAAAATGCTGTTTTCCTTAAATATGCATACGCGATTGAATATGACGCTATTAGAACAGAAGAATATGGTTCAAATCTTGAAATCAAGAAATGGCCAGGTTTATTCATTGGTGGCCAAATTTGTGGCACATCTGGTTATGAAGAAGCTGCTGCTCTTGGCTTAATGGCGGGTATTAATGCATGCCTTAAAATCGATGGTAAGGAACCATTAGTGCTCCGTCGTGATCAAGCCTATATCGGTGTCATGATTGATGACTTAGTTACTAAAGGTACAGAAGAACCTTACCGTTTAATGTCATCACGCGCGGAATTCCGTTTAATTTTAAGACACGATAACGCTGATATGAGATTAACCGAAATCGGTCATGATATTGGTTTAATTAAAGAAGAGAGATATTCTCACTACATTAACAAAGTTAATAACATTAATAAAGTTATCGAAATTCTTAAATCTATTTATTTAGGTGCAAGAAAAGATATTAATGAATGGTTAGAGAGTATCCATTCAAATCCACTTCAAGGTGGTATCCAAGCTTTTGAATTATTAAAAAGACCAGAAGTATCTTATGTTGATTTAGTGAAGTTTGTTCCTGAAATCCAAGATATCGAATTAGATGAATTCGCCATTGAAGAAGTGGAAATCATCGCTAAATATGAAGGCTATATTGTTAAGCAAATTAGGGAAGCTAAGAATATGGCGAAATTAGAAGAAATGAAAATCCCTAGTGATATGGATTTCTTAAATATGGATGGTTTAGCATTAGAGGCTAGACAAAAACTAGATAAAGTGAGACCAATGACCATCGGACAAGCCTCTCGTATATCTGGGGTCAATCCAAGTGATATCAGTGTTTTAATTTTTAATGTGAGAAAGATCCATGAATAAAGAAACATTTGTTAAAGAATTAAATAACCGTGGTATTAACTGCAACGAACAACAATTAGAACTCTTATGGGATTTCATGAGACATGTTTTAAAAACAAATGAAAGTTTCAATCTTACCGCGATTAAAGATGAAGAATCTTTCGTGGAAAAGATGCTCTTTGATAGTGCGCTCCTTTTAAATAATCAAAACTTTGAAGGTTTAGATATTTTAGATATTGGTGCTGGTGCTGGTTTCCCGAGTGTTGTCTTATCAATTCTTTCTCCAAAAGCCCATGTTTTTGCCCTTGATAGCACCGCTAAAAAAGTGAAGTTCATTGAAGACTATGCTAAGGAAAAGAGCCTAGACGTCACTGGAATAGTGGCCCGTGCAGAAGAATTTGCTAAAGAAAATAGAGAAAGATTTATGGTGGTTACTGCTAGAGCGGTTGCCTCTTTAAGAATCCTTATCGAATTAGCGGTTCCTCTCCTAAAAGTTGGTGGTGTATTTATTGCCATGAAAGGCCCAGGTTTTGAGCAAGAAATTGTAGAAGCTCAAGGTGCTTTAAAGAAACTTAACTGTGAAATTGATTATATCTATGAAGATCAATTACCAGAATCAAATGAAAATAGATCGTTTATTTATATTAAAAAGATAAAGGAAACACCTAAAAAATACCCACGTTTATACGGGGAAATAAAAAATAAAGCGTTATAGTATTTTATTTAATAATAAAGGTATATAATAGTAATCACTTCAGGGCAGCGAAAAGCGACCGGCGGTAAACCCCGCGAGCCTCAAGAGGAGGCAGGAACTTGTGAAATTCAAGTGGCGACAGTAAAGTCTGGATGAAAGAAGTACGTTTTTTAGGCCTTGGGAAAGGTCTATTTTTTATGAAAAGAAAATTCAGAAATCCTGTTGAGATTGTCACCAGGATTGCTACTCTAGCAATTCTTTCAGCGCTAGGGTTCGTATTAATGGCGTTTCTGCAATTTCCATATCCATTTGCACCTTGGCTCAAGATCGAAGTCAGTGAGATTGTCACTGTTCTAGCCTATGCGCTATATGGGTTACCTGGCGGAATAACAGTAGCCATTATCAAAACACTATTAAATCTTGCGGTCCACGGACCAGTAGGATTAGGTATTGGTGATTTAACAGCCTTCATTACATCATGCATGTATATTTTAGGCTTGTTTGTCACCAGCAGACTGAAACTATTTAAAAAGGGTGTTGGTTTCCGCTTTATTGCTTATGGCATCATCAGCATCTTCGTTAGCACGATTATGACAGCGCTTAACGCCATTGTCATTACTCCTTCTTATTTAACGGTCTTTGGATCTGATCCTCATTTCTCAACATGTTTTGAGGATGGAGTTATTCAAAACACGGCTGCTTACTTGACAGGTAATAAAGATATTACAGTTAATGGCTGGGGATATGTTGGTATTATTAGCGCTATTTATTTGCCATTTAATTTTATTAAAGCTACACTTTGTCTTTTAGGTTACGAAGCGTTGTTCAACCAAATTATCTTCTTGTTAATGAAAAGATCCCCGTTTTTCCAGAAGTGGTTTGTGGGTGATATTTTCACTAAAAAAGAAGAGGAAGTTAATCCTGATCTTGTCGTAGAAGAAGAAAAATCACAAAAATAGTGGTTTCAAAAGCACAAAAAAACTAGGTCAATCAAGGCCTAGTTCTTTGTTGTATTTTACTCTTCAACAGAGATTGCACCAACTGGGCATACGCCAACTGCGTCTTCATCAGCTTCGCCTGTAATTGGAGCGGCTGGACCTTCATCAGAGAATTTGAAATCATCTGGGTAGGAGCCGACACAAGCGCCGCACATAATGCATGAAGCAGCATCAATTTTTACTCTTTTCTTAGCCATGAGTAATGCCTCCTTGGGTTGTATACATTGATTATATCTATTTTGATTATCTATTTTCAATAGTGATGGAACAAATTAACACAAAAAGTTATTTTCTATTCAAAAAGCATTCTAATTAAATTAGAATATACGTGATTGGACTTTTTATGAGCGAAACCAGATTAGAAAAATACAAAAAATATCGTCAATCTATTAACGAATTTAAATCAATTAATAACGAGCCTGAATCTATTAAAGAAAGAAATAGCAGCATCGTTAGTGATAAGATGAATACAACATCCACTCTTCCTTTGGAAGAGGTTTTAGGCAAAATCGACAATCAAGAAGTCGAAGCTGCCCCTAAACGTCTTATTACTAAAAAGTACATTACTATTGGCTGTATTTGTTTATTAGGTGTGTTATTAATTGTTGGTATCATCATCTTTGCAGTCTACGCATTCGGGGGTAAGTAATATGAAAGTTGCTGTTGCTATTGACGGTCCTGCCGCTGCAGGAAAATCCACAATCGCCAAGAAAGTGGCGCTCATGAGAGGATTCACCTATATTGATACAGGTGCGATGTATCGCGCATTCACTTGGTATTGCTTACAAAAAGGTGTTGATTGCCAAGATGAAAAAGCTTGTTGCGCTTTAATTCCAGAAGTGAACATTGAATTAAAACCAGGTTATGTTGTTTTATGTAATGGCGTTGATGTCAGCAAGCCAATTAGAGGTACTGATGTTTCTGGTAATGTTTCATATATTGCTTCCTATAAAGACATTCGTCTTGCTTTAGTGGAACTCCAAAGAAAAATGGCAGAAAAAGATTCTGTTATTATGGATGGTCGTGATATTGGTACATATGTTTTACCAAACGCTGAAGTTAAGATCTTCCAAGTCGCTTCCGTTGAAAAAAGAGCGGAACGTCGTTATTTAGAAAACCAAGAAAAAGGTATCCCTTGTACCTATGAAGATATCGTTGCTGATGTAGAAAAGAGAGACTACATTGATTCTCATCGTGCTTTTGCCCCTCTTAAACCTGCACCAGACGCTATTCACTTAGATACTTCTGATTTATCAATTGATGAAGTCGTCGCTGAAGTGAATAGAATCATTGATCAAAAATTAGCGGAGAAGAAATAAATATATGGCTCAAGGAATCGTTGCAATTGTTGGCTCACCAAACGTCGGCAAATCGACGATTTTTAATCGTATGATTGGCGAAAGACACGCCATCGTCGATGATGAAATGGGCATTACTCGTGATAGACTTTACGGGCAATGTGAATGGCTTGGTCATCACTTCTCTTTAATTGATACAGGTGGTATCGAAATCGTTAATCGTCCATTCCAAGAACAAATCCGTATGCAAGCTGAAATTGCCATAAACGAGGCAGACGTGATAGTGTTTGTGGTCGATGGCAAACTTGGAATTACCACTGATGATAGAGTGGTGACAACCATTTTAAGAAAAGTTAAAAAGCCAATTATTTTGGCGGTTAATAAAATTGATGAAGGCTCCCATATGGCGGATGCTCAAGAATTCTATGGCTTAGGTCTTGGTGAACCTCATGTTGTTTCTGGTGCTCATGGTATCGGTATTGGCGATATCTTAAATGAAATCGTCAAATACTTACCAGAAAACAGCGAAGAATTAGAAGAAGACAAAGTCACATTCTGTGTCGTTGGTAGACCTAATGTTGGTAAATCTTCTTTAACAAATGCTATTTTGAATCAAGATCGTGTTATCGTTAGTAATATTTCTGGTACCACTAGAGATTCTATTGATACTCCATTTAATAGAAATGGTAAAAGCTATTTAGTTATCGATACAGCAGGTCTTAAAAAACGTGGCAAGATTTATGAATCAATTGATAAATATTCCGCGATACGCGCGCTAAAAGCAATTGAAAGAAGTGAAATTGTTTTGCTAGTGCTCGATGGTAAGGAAGGCATCACTGAACAAGATAAGCACGTTATCCAATACGCAACTGACTTACATAAAGCCATTATTATCGTTGTTAATAAATGGGATTTAGTGGACAAGCAAACTAATACCATGTCTGATTATGTCAAAATCATTCGTGATGAATATAAGTTCTTAGATTATGCGCCAGTGGTGTTTGTTTCTGCGCTTAAAAAACAGAGACTTGATACCCTTTTTGAAACACTTGATACAGTGCACGCTGCATACTATACAAGAATCAAGACAAGTTTGCTAAATGAGGTTATGCAAGACGCTCAAATCATGAATCAAGCCCCAAATTTCAATGGTGGTAGACTAAAAATTCTCTATGCATCACAAGTTAGTAGCGCCCCGCCAACAATTGTTTTATTTGTAAACGACCCTAACTTCATGCATTTCTCATATCAAAGATATATTGAAAATCGTTTAAGAGATACATTTAATTTTGACGGTACTCCAATTCGCATAGTTTTAAAGAAACGAACGAACCAATCTAAATAAAAAACTTCTAATTGTTTATAAAAAAACATACTTTTTTCGAAAAAGATGTTATACTTAACCTAGAAATAGGATTATCTTGCTAATTCATTTCAACAAAAAGGGAGCATTTAAACATGAAAAAATTCAACAGAAGAGACCTTGTTCAAATCGTTGCAGATGAAGCGCATCTATCCAAAAAAGACGCTCGTGCAGCATTGGACATCTGTTTCGGTGAAATTGAAAAAGCCTTATTAGAAGGTCAAGAAGTCAACATCACTAACTTTGGTGTTTTTACACCAAAAACTCGTCAATCTCGTGACGGTACACATCCAAAACAACATACCCGCATCAAGATTGCCGAATCACGTTCAGTGAGTTTCAGACTTTCTAAAGCTTTAAAAGGCAAATTGAACGCGTAGTTCAGTTTAAAAAGAAAATCAGCGGAATCGCTGGTTTTTTTGTGCTCTTTTTATAAAAAGTGTAGAATAATAGCATGGACAAGAATCTAGTTTCATTTATAGAACTTGCAAAAGAGTTTAACAAACATGGTTATGAATTATATCTCGTTGGTGGCACGGTTAGAGATTATCTTTTAAACGAACCATTAACGGATATGGACGCTGTCAGTGAAGCTACACCAGAAGAAATCATGGCGTTTTTACCTAACGCTGATGCCACTTTTAAAAGATTTGGTTCCTTAAAATATAAGACAGGTGATGGACTTAAGTTCGATATTACGACTTTAAGAAAAGAATCTTCCTATGAGGATGGTAGACATCCAAATAAGGTCATCTTCGTTAAAGATTTAAAAGAAGATTATCTAAGAAGAGACTTTACTGTGAATGCCTTATATATGAATAAAGATTTAAAAGTCATTGATTATTGTAATGGTCAAGAAGACCTTAAAAATAATATCTTAAGAATGGTGGGAGATCCTGATACAAGAATCAAAGAAGACCCACTCAGAATCTTAAGAGCAATTAGATTCCATTTGATGCATCATTTAAAAATTGAAGAATTTCTATTAAAAGCGATGCATGATAATTTTGATTTATTAAGAAATATCACTGATGCGAAAATTAGAAGTGAATTAAATAAAATCGATGATAGTGTCGTTGATCAAAAAGAAAAAATGGATATTTTTGCACAATTTGATATAGCAAACCTAGTGGGTGTGATAAAGTAATAGCATGATTAGTGAAGCAGTAGATTTTCATTTCTTACTTTTAGAAAACTATAAAAAACTCAAAATTAGTGAGAACCAATTAGCGATCATTCTAATGATGGATCACCTTATTTCATATGGTGATACTTTCGTGACCGCGGATTTATTATCTTTAAAGATGTCTCTAGACATTAAAGAGATTGATAGATTACTCGCTGATTTATTAACACGTGGTTTAATCGAATATACGACAGCGAATGGTAAAACCATTACTTCCTTAAATCCACTTAAGGAAAGACTGTATCGTGAATTCCAAATCAGTGTTTCTAAAGAAAACGAAGTAAGAAACAATAAAACCATTAGTGACCAACTCACTAATATTTATGAAAACTTCCAACAAGAATTAGGACGTAGCTTATCCCCAACAGAAGTTTCTACAATTAGAGAATGGGTATCGATGGGTTACACTGATGAAGTTATTATTAATGCTTTAAAAGAAGCTATCAGTCAAGGCAAGAAATCAATTAAATCAGTCGATAAAATATTATTAACATGGGCCAAAAGAGAAGAACTTGAAGCCGAAGGTAAAACATCCATTAACGATGATTGGACAAATAACTTAGAAGAAACCATTCGTATCGCAAAAACTCCATGGCTCGATGAAGACGATGAAGACTAACGTTAAGCCTTTATTAGATTATTTAGATGAAATATTACCCACTGCTAAGTGTGAACTTTTATATTCTAAAGATTATGAATTAGTCATCGCAGTGATGTTATCCGCTCAGACAACTGATAAATCAGTTAATGCAGTCACACCAATATTGTTTAAGAAATATCCTTCACTTACCGCTTTATACGATGCTCCATTAGAAGATATCGAAGAAATCATTAAACCAATTGGTCTCTATAAAAACAAAGCCAAGAATCTTAAAGGCATAGTCAAAGATTTGGTGGATCGTTTTAATAGTGTAGTGCCTTCAGACAAAGAACAATTAATGACCTTACCAGGAGTTGGAAATAAAACCGCTGGTGTCATTAGAGCGGAGATTTTCCACATCCCAGATTTACCTGTGGACACTCATATTTTAAGAATTAGCAAAAGACTTAATCTTGCTAAAAAAGATGATGAACCAATTGATGTGGAAAGAAAACTTAAAAAAATCATCCCTGAAGAGAGATGGATTAAGTCGCATCACCAATTAATTCATTTTGGTAGATACTATTGCATGGCGCGTTCGCCTAAATGTGAAAACTGCAAAATAAGCGACATGTGCATATATAAAGGCAAGTAATTATTTGAAATATAATTGGTCTACAGCGTCAAGATAATGAAGTCTTGGTGCGTAGTCTTGTTTAATTAAAATTGCATCCTTAGTAAACACTTCATAAGGGATAGATTTTCTATCGCCATGTTCATAGAAGTTAATAACAAAAGAAGCATCTAACAAATAGATTTCATCTTTCATTTGGAAAGAAATAATGAAGAAAGCGATACCACCGTGTTTAAGAACATTTTTAAGGTGAACAATTTGGTGTTCACTAATGTTACTTAAAGGAAAAGCGGTATTTGATTTAGTGTTCTTAGCTTCAAAATCAATATATCTACCTTTATAAACACCGTTATAGTCAGTAGTGGATTGTTTTTCAAAATAGGCGTCAGTAATTCTCGCGCCTTTAGAATAATCCACTTTAACAATGTTAATAGGAGTTGGCCTTTTATTAATGAGAGCTATTTCGTTATCACGATAATAATCATTAGAAAGATTGATGTCTTCTTCCAAAGACATACCACGGTTAGCCGCACTTAAAAGGGTGCGATGAGTTTTTTCAGTTTTATTATCGCTTTCTTTCTTTTGATAAGTTTTGCCGTTTGGGTATCTCATTACGCGATATACTTTTTGATTTCTTCTTCAAACTCTTTATATGTCACATCTTCGTTACTGGCAAGTTTTTTCAAAACTGCGGCAACAGGAACTGGGAAGTGATTGAATGTTTTTAAGACTTTCTTATATTCCTCTAATAAGAGATTACTCTTTCTCATAGTGGCGTCATATAACCACGCTAAGTTTTCAGCGTCCACTGCAGGATCGTGTGCAGGGCCAGCTTGTTTAACACCAAAGGCATCACAATATTTAATTAAAGAAAGTGGATTGCCCTTATCATCTCTCATAAATTCAGAGATAAAAGCACTGAAATCAATGTAATTTTGTTGAATACATTGAACGATTTCTTTTGGGAAATCAAAACTATAAGAGATAGAGGAAGATAGAATCTTCATATCATGATTACCAAATGTGATAAAAGATGACTTTCTGAATGATAAACCAACATATTTTCTAAGTTCACTCATCGCTGTAAAGAAGGTGACACCTTTTTGCTTAAGCATATCTTCAGTAATGCCAGTTAAATCTGTGACAATTTTGCCCACTCTATTGTGAGCCTTAACGTAAATACGGAATGGTTTCTTACTTTTCTTAATATAACCATGACGGTCAATCACTGCGTGGACAGCACCGATGGCAATCATCTCGTGAGAGAACTGGGTGCCTTCGAAGTCTAGGAAGACTAGTGATTTATGACCTTTTAATAATCTTTCAAATTTCTTCATAAAATCTTTTGATAGTATACCATTAATTTCTCTTTTTTCAAAAGAAAAAAGATTGAATTATGCTATTTTCTCTTATATTATATAAGAAATGGAGCAAATATGGCAGTAAAGCTTTTTCTTAACTCTAAAACTATCTTGGATCACACTTTTCCAATCATTAATGCAAACGCTTATAATGCGGAAGAAGTTGATAAATTCCTAGACATGATTATTCAAGACTACAAACTAGTGGAATCTAATATTGTTATTCCTCAAAAAGAATACGAAACATTAATCAACAAAAACAAAGTCTTGGAAAGCGAAAAAAGAAAAATCGAAGTTGAGTTAGAAAGATACAAAGCACGCTTCACCAATATTAAATCCAGCGATAATGTCACAACTGACAATATCGAGTTAGTCAGAAAGATCAATGCTTTAGAGAAATTCCTCTGGGCTCATGGTTATAACCCTGACACAATTAAATAAAAAAATAATCTGGTCTGGACAATCGCTGCTCTTGTAGAGGAAAGTCCATGCTCGCACGAGCTGTGATGCTCGTAGTGATTGCGCTAGCGGAACAAATAACGCTAGGTACGTAGGAGTACGTAACGGCGGGAAGAAACCTAAAGGAAACCATGGTCTATTCCCTGAAAGTGCCACAGTGACGTAGTTTATTGGAAACAATAAAGTGGAACGCGGTAAACCCCACAAGCGAGAAACCCAAATTTGGTAGGGGAGACAAGGAGAGAGAACCGAATTAAACCTTGTAGGCAATTGCCTAGATAAATGATTGTCAAAACAGAACATGGCTTATAGGACCGGATACTCACTAAGGAGAAACAATGAATTTACCAACAAAGATCACATTCGCTAGAATCGTTGCAATTGTATTAATGATTATTACGCTTTTTGTTTTAAGCGTTATTCCAGGATGGAAAGCTATTGAATTAGGCAACACGGGTATCAATTTAGTGTTCTTAATTCTCTTTGTTTTCTTTGTCTTAGCTTGCTATACAGACCACTTAGATGGCTACTTAGCAAGAAAGAATAATCAAGTTACTGACTTAGGTAAATTCCTTGATCCAGTGGCCGATAAACTTCTTATCAATTCATTAGTTATCTTCTTAATCGCTCCATCAATTTTTGCTCCATATACCACAAATCAAATTGGTTTCAATATGTGGTGCGCAATGTTATTAGTAGCGCGCGACATTGTCGTTGATGCCCTTAGATTTATTGCCGCAAGTAGAGGCAAAGTTATTGCCGCTAATATCTTCGGTAAACTTAAAACAGTTTTAGAAATGGTTGCCATTGGTGCAGTCTTACTCAATGGTTTCCCATTTAGATATTTTGATTCCAGTTGGCCACAAGGCTTACATATCGTTGACTTTATCGTTTATTTAGCCACTTTAGCGTCAGTGATTTCTGGTGTCATCTATGTCGTACAAAATAAACACGTCTTCAAGGAAGAAAAGTAAGATGTTTACTGTACAAGATATCAACTCCCTATTCCGTGAAAAAGGGCTTACATTAGGTTCTGTTGAATCTTTTACAGGCGGTTTGTTCGCTAGAGAAATAACCGCTGTTCCAGGCGCTTCTAAATTCTATAAAGGTGCACTTGTCACATACGCTACTGAAGAGAAAGTTCGTTTACTTGGTATCTGCCAAGAAGATGTCGATAAGTATGGTGTAGTCTCTAATGAAATTGCCTATCAAATGGCAAAATTCGGTAGAGAAAAACTTAACGTTGATGTTTGTGTTTCCTTCACCGGCAATGCTGGACCAGATGCAATGGAAGGTAAACCAGTTGGTGAAATCTATATTGGTCTAGCCACTAAAGAAAAAGTTGAAGCATATCACTACCAATTAGAAGGAAATAGAAATAAAATTCAAGAAGATGCAATTTCTTTAGCGCTAGCGCTACTGGAAAATAAAATAAAAAAATAATCAAAATTTTGGACAAAATTGAAAAATCACACCTATTTAATTAATAGAAGGAGTTCCTTATATGGCAAAAGAAAAAGAAAATTTAAGAGGCGATGCGTTAGACGAAACGTTGAAGCAAATTGAAAAGCTCTATGGTAAGGGCGCTGTCATGCGTTTAGGTGACAGAGAAACAGTCGATGTCGACGCAATCCCATCCGGTTCATTACTAATTGATGAAGCAATTGGTGTTGGTGGTTATCCAAAGGGTAGAATCATCGAAATCTTTGGACCTGAAAGTAGTGGTAAAACCACATTAGCATTACACGCAATTGCGGAATGCCAAAAGAATGGTGGTCGTGCGGCATTTATCGATGCTGAACACGCTATCGATCCACTCTATGCGAAGAATTTAGGTGTTGATATTAACGAATTAATTCTTTCCCAACCAGACAACGGTGAACAAGCACTTGAAATCGTCGAAATGCTTGCCGATTCTGGCAGCATCAACTTAATCGTTGTTGATAGTGTTGCGGCCTTAGTTCCACAAGCAGAATTAGACGGGGAAATGGGCGACAGCTCAGTTGGCTTACAAGCGCGCTTAATGAGTAAAGCAATGCGTAAAATCGCAGGTATTCTCAATAAGAAAGAATGCGCAGTTATCTTCATTAACCAATTACGTGAAAAAGTTGGTGTGATGTATGGTAATCCAGAAACAACATCAGGTGGTCGTGCATTAAAATTCTATGCTTCAATCCGTATCGACATCCGTCGCACAGAAGCAATTAAACAAGGTTCAGACATCATCGGTAATACATGCCGTGTGAAAATTGTTAAAAACAAAGTATCCCCACCATTCAAACAATGTGAAATTGATATCATCTATGGTCAAGGCATTTCTAAAGAAGGTGAAATTCTCGACCGCTCTGTCGAATTAGGTCTTATTAAAAAAGCTGGTTCATGGTTTGAATATAATGGCAGCAAGATTGCCCAAGGCCGTGATGCTGCGAAAGCTTACTTAAAAGAAAATGAAGACGTCGCAAATGAACTTTTAGAAAAGATCAAAACCGGCGTTGTCACAGAATAATTGAAAATCAATTAAAAAAAGGAATCGAGTAATTCGGTTCCTTTTTGTGATTTGCCTCTTTTTGTGTCTACTGATTAAGTAATCCCTATAAAACTTAACCCGTAAAGTGTTTTAGAGGATTTCTTCTTGTGATTTTATTATACCATGCGCTTTGACATTTCTAACACAAAAAATAATGACATTATTTATTTGCGAGATTATAATTATTTTGTATCCTCGAAAGATGCTTACCTATATATTCTCATTAGAGAACTTTGTTATCAGGTTTAACCTGTTGATTATAAAAAATGCTTATTCCTATCCTTATAATGGGGAAACATTTTAGGTAAAGTCTATTTATAGACTAACTATTTTACATTTATAGAAAGGGAAACAAATTATGGTACCAGTATGGGTTCTTATTGTCGTTGGTATTGTTTGTCTTTTAGGTGGCGCTGCTTTAATGTTTTTAGTGCCATTTGTTAGACAAAATATTGTTAAGAACAACGCAAAGAAAATTATCCGTGACGCTGAAATCAAAGCGGAACACATTACCAAGAATGCTCAAATTGATGGAAAACAAGCCGTCAATGAAATGAAACAAGAAGCAAACAAAGAAATCCACGAAAGAAAACAAGAATTACAAAACCAAGAAAGATCTCTTAATCAAAGAGAACAAAACATTGATCGTCGTGATGCCGCTCTTCTTTCTAAAGAAAATGCTTTAGATGAAAAGAACGAAACATTAAACAGACGCTTAAAAGAATTAGACAAGAAAGATGCCGCTCTTCAAGAAAAGATTGATAGCATTATCGTCGAACTTGAAAAGGTCGCACAAATGTCTACACAAGAAGCGCGTGATGAATTATTCAGTCGTGTCGAAAGTAAAGTCAGTAGAGAAATTGCTGCCTTTGTAAAACAAAAAGAAGAAGAAGCTAAAGAAGAATGTGATGAAAAGGCTAAAGAATTATTAGGCTTAGCCCTCACAAGATACGCGCAAGATGTCACAAACGAAAGAACAGTATCAGTTGTTGCTTTACCAAGCGATGAAATGAAAGGTCGTATCATCGGTCGTGAAGGTCGTAACATCCGTTCCTTAGAACAACTCCTTGGTGTTGATTTAATTATTGATGATACTCCAGAAGTTATTACCGTTAGCTGCTTCAATCCTATTAGAAGAGAAATCGCTAGATTATCTCTTGAAGCCTTAATTAAAGACGGTCGTATTCAACCAGGTAGAATTGAAGAAATCGTTGAAAAGACAAAGAAAGAAGTCGATGAAAGTATCCATAAAGCGGGTCAAGAAGTCGCCTTCAAACTTGGTTTACCAAGAATCAACAAAGAATTACTCGACTATGTCGGTCGTTTAAAATACCGTACTTCTTATGGTCAAAACGCTTTAGACCATTCTGTTGAAGTCGCTTACTTATGTGGTATCATGGCCGCGGAACTTGGCTTAGATCAAAACTTAGCTAAACGCGCTGGCTTATTACATGATGTCGGTAAAGCCGCTGACTTTGAAATGGAAGGTAGCCACGTTGAAATCGGTGCTCGTTTAGCCAAGAAATATGGTGAAGGTGATGTTGTCATTAACTCTATTGAATCTCACCATGGTGATGTTCCTGCTAAATATATCATCGCTAACTTAGTCCAAGCTGCTGATACATTAAGTGCGGCTAGACCAGGCGCTAGAAGTGAAATCTTAGAAAACTACATCAAACGTATTGAACAACTTGAAGAAATCTGCAAGTCATACGATGGTGTTTATCAATCATACGCGATGCAATCTGGCCGTGAATTACGTGTCATGGTTATTCCAGAAAAGATCGACGACATTGGTGCCTTCAAATTAGCAAGAGACATCAAAGAACGTATCGAAAACGAAATGACCTATCCAGGTCAAATTAAAGTTTCTGTCATCCGCGAATATCGTGCGATTGAAACCGCGAAATAGCAGCCCTATTTCATAGAAAGATTACAATTTGAAAATACTATTTATCGGGGATGTGGTCGGTCGTGTTGGTCGACGCATGCTTAAGGAAAGAATTCCTTACTACGTAGAAAAATACGATATTGATTTTGTTATTGCTAACGGCGAGAACGCTTCGCACGGAAAAGGCTTAACAAGAAATCAATACTTTGAACTTGTCGATGCAGGGGTGGACGCTGTGACTTTAGGTAACCACTATATGTCTAAAAGTGATATCCTCCGCTACATCAATCAAGTTGACCGTTTAGTTAGACCATATAACTTATTAAAAGAGTTCCCTGGTGAAGGCAGTGTGGTCTTTGAAGTGAATGACGTTTCAGTAAGAGTCACTAATATCTTAGGAAGCGCCTTTATGAACGAAGAAGTTAACGCTCCTTATTATTCCATCCTCAACTTACTAGCAGAAGAGGAACCAGCGACCATCCACATCATCGATTTCCACGCTGAAGCAACAGGGGAAAAACAATCCCTAGCCTTCGCACTCGACGGCAAAGTATCTGCTATTTTGGGAACACATACACATGTACAAACTAATGACGCTCATGTTTTACCAAATGGTACAGCCTTCATTAGTGATGTCGGTATGACTGGTTTTGCGGATGGTGTATTAGGTTGCACTAAAGAAACAGTCGTAGAAAAGATTATCTACGGTAAACAAAGTAAATTCCAAACTCCAGATGAAGGTAGGGGAGTCTTCTCTGCGGTCGTTATTGATATCGATGATATCACTGGACTTGCGAATCAAATCTTTCCAATTTATTATTTAGAAAATTAAACGGGAATCCTCGGTTGTTCAACTGCCGAGATGAAAGCAAATAAGTATAGTTATAATCAATGTTTTTTAAGATGTTTTTGTTGTGTTTATATCAATAAATTGATATAATATAAATAGGATAAAGGATATGGAATTAGTTTAAATCATTTCATGTCTTTTTTAATAAATACTATGCTACTTACTTACCAATTTGAAATCAAAGTTAATAACAA
>JAGAYY010000004.1 GCA_017940265.1 Bacilli bacterium
ACACTTCCTGCTGGTGTCGACATGGTTATGCCTGGTGATAACGTCGAATTAACAGTCGAACTCATTCACCCAATCGCCATGGAAAAAGGTACCAAATTCTCCATCCGTGAAGGTGGCAGAACCGTTGGTGCTGGTACAGTTGCTGAAATTCTCAAGTAATTTCTTAAAACAAAACAATAAAAAACTCATCTTCGCGATGAGTTTTTTGTGTTAATAACGAGGTATCAATCGAGAGAAAACATCTTTAACGCTGACTCTGGATCCAACACCATCAAATTAGCGTTTTCAAAGTGTTTAAGATTATTAGTAACTACAATAGGAATCATGTTGGTTTTGGCTATTTCACATATAATCGCATCTTCAAAATCGTTCATCTCTGTTTTGAGACAAGCAAGTACATCTCCTTTAAGGAAAGGCAATATTTCGAACGAATCTACTATTGCGTTTAAATTGGCACGTATTTCTTGTTCGGTTCGATAGTACTTTTTGAAAATATAATAAATGTCGGTGATTTGTTTTGAGGAAATATAGCCTTTTATATTTCCGTAAAGAACATGTCTCCATAACTGTCTAGATGGCTGATAGTTGTTATCTCTTAATGTTAAAGCATCGATGATAACGTTTGTGTCTATGAAAACTTTAATTGGTTTATTCTCTACTGATGTCGTCATCATCGTAAGCCTCTCTTGGCAAAGAACCAAACATCTTCTCAACTTGGTCCATTAGTTTAATCTTTTGTGGAGTAATGTAAAAAACTACTTTGCCTCTATTGGTAACTTCAATCTCTTGTGTTTGGCCTAAAAGCATATATTTGCCAAGATTCTTTTTCAATTCAGTAGCAGTAATCGTACACATAGCATAATTCCTTTCGTACGATTAAATAATAAGATAATGTACGATAGAATTCAATAGAATTGATTAATGTAGTTTTGTAGATACAAAACATTATTTAATGCTATAATGCTCTAATAGGAAAAATACTATGAAAAAAACTCTTACTTTACTAGGATCATTATTCCTTCTAAGCGCTCTAGTAGCGTGCAACGCTAATCCAACTTCTTATGAATTCAAATTAAAAGATGTTGAAGGAGTTTTTGATTTCCATACTGAACTACAAAATAAATACATTAATAGTGAAGACTATTTGTCTACGAACGGGATTGCCGCAGGTAGTTCATCAAAAGAACAACCAATGCCTTTATCTATTAACTGGGAAGAATCTAAATCAAACACTAATAAGAAACCTAAATATTTCATCGTGGATATCTATGAAGGAAATAGTGAAACTCCTTGGTATACCAGAAGCAATATTACTAATTTTGATCAAGATGAATTCTATAACTTTAAATTAGATACTGAATATCAATATCAAGTAACTGCATACTATAGTGAAACATTACAGTTTAAAAGCGAGAAAAAAGCCTTTAGAACAACGAATAAAGGTCCACGTAACTTATACGTCAATAACGTCATGAACATTCGTGATTTAGGCGGACATGGCATTAAACAAGGTTTAATCTACCGTAGTGGACGTTTTAATGAGGACGAAGATCTTGATGGTAAATCTTTATTAGATGAACAATCTAAAGACGTTTTATTAAATACTTTAAAGATTAAAACAGAAGTCGATTTAAGAAGACCTGGAGAAAACGGTAATATCAACGCCTCACCATTAGGTGAAACAGTCTCCTATAATCATTTACCAATGTATTATGGTGGTGAAAACGTTCTCACTTATGTTGGTGAGCGTAGTGCTTTCTTATATGATAATCCAGCGCGTATTAAGGAGTTCTTCGAACTTCTTAGTGATAGAAATAATTATCCAATTGATTTCCACTGCGCGATTGGTAAGGATAGAACAGGCTGTATGGCCTATTTAATCGAAGCTTTATGTGGGATGGAAGAAGAATATCTATACCGCGATTATTTATTCTCCAACTTCGCTAAAATAAGTGGCATTTGCAAAACTGAAGATATCGACGATAGATATGGGGCCACTCTTAAGGCATATGAAGGTGAAACCTTACAAGAAAAGACATACAATTACTTAAATAAAGTTATCGGTGTCACCACTGAAAAACTAGACGCAATTAAGGATATATTAATAGATAAATAGTAGGTTATGGCTGAAGAAGAGACAGTAACACAAGAAAATTATATTGATATTCATCCTTTGAAGAAGAGTAGAAGGATCTTAGTTTTCCTCGCTGATTTCTTTATAAACTTTATTTTGACTTACCTTATTTTTAATATTGCCGCTGCGCCAATTGGTAAAGCCGCGACAAATTATAACGCTAAAAATGAAGAGCATGTTTTAACCACACTAGATATGTATGATCATTATTACAATGCAAAAGTGCTACTACGTGATAGTGGTTTTGATCGTACAGATGTAACCGCAGGCGTGGAATATACATATCGTTGCTTCTTAAGCTATTTCGTTTTAGACACCGAAGAAAGTATTGATACAAAGACCCCTCAATACGGTCATAAAAAAGAAAACGATACTATCTATCATTTCTATCATGATATTAGAAATAAAGAACAAACATATTTTGATAGTTTCAATTACTATAACAAGAAAGATAATTACTTTGAATATAATGATTCCACAAAGGAATATAATTTAAAAATAGAGGTTAAAAACGAACTATACGCTTTCTATGATCCAAAAGACGCGATGGGCGATATTGGACAAAAGTATTATAAGGATATATCTAATAATCTCTTCAATCCTCTTCTCGCGGAAGTGATGAATGATATTGAAAAGAATGATTTACATTATGAGGGTGAAACTCGTTCATATTTAGAATGTGAAAACCGTATCAAAGAACTTGAAACATATCATGGAAATCTCATGACTATCTGCGCTTATATTTCTCATGTTCTTGTTTGGTCAGGATTATTCCTCGTTTTTCCTTTAATAAATAAGAATAGAAAAACATTAGCGATGCTCTTTATGAAAATTGAAAGAGTGGACTTCTATTCTTTGAATCACACAAAGAAAAGAATGGTAGTGGCCAGCGCTTTATATAGTCTAATTGCGACCTTACTTGGCATTATGTTTATTCCATCAATGCTCGTACCATTTAATACTTTGTTTACTTTGAATTATTTATTATATGGAACGGTGTTTTCCGGCATTTTGTTATTAATTAGTCTTTTCTTTTTAATTTTTAACCAGTATAATCGTTCTCTTACCGATTACTTATCTAACTCGCTATATCTAACTAGCGAAGAGATGGATAATGTTTATCGTGCAAAAGGATATAAAATTTAATCATGGAAGACCATATTAATGAAGTTGTTTCTGATGCAGAAATAGCGACGAATAATCAAAACATTAATGTTTTGTATTATCGCCCTAAATTTACTCATCGAATATTCGCTAATCTCTTGGATATTCTAATATTCATCATGGTTTTTCTAGCGTGCTTTTTAGGTGTACGTGAAATAATAAGGAACACACCTACCTATAAAGCTAAATCACAAGAACTAACACAAATACGTTTAGATTCTGGTTTATATGCTTATGATGACGATAATGTCTTAAGAGATATCATTTCTGTTTTAAATTACGATAAAGGCCAAACCGCTAAATCGAGAATGACACGTTCTAGAAATGCGATTGAGACATTTATGAGCTATGCTCAAAGTGTGGCCACTAATGAGAACTATGAAACAGTAGTAAAAGATTATCGTGAATATCGTTTAGCGGAAACAATGGTCCATAATGACACTCCAATGTTTATCGTTAACGATTCAAATGAAGTAGTGGAAAACCCTGCTTTATTTGAATCAGTGGAAAGCGTTAGTTCTCAAATCTATACCGAATATTATAAAAAAGCGTACCAACCATACATTGATAACAAATTACAAGCTTATCTAGTTGTGGTGGTACCTCACTATAAAGACATTATTAACTATCAAACAAATATGTTGCTTTGGGTTAATATTTTCGCTGTGTATTGCTTCACAGGATTATTAGTTTATCTTGTCCCAATATTCATCTTTAGACGTGGCAGAATGACGTTTGGAAAAGCCTTATATGGCATTGGCTTAGTGGATTCTAACTGCTTATCACCATCTTTGCCACGCACATTAGCCAGATTTGCGATCTTCTATTTCGCAATATTAGTGCTATCTTTATTCACTTTTGGACTACCAATCATAATTTCTTTTTCAATTATGGTTTTTTCTAAAAATAAACAAGGTTTTGCGGATTATATGTTGCGCCTTACCGAGGTTGATGGGAAAAGAACAAAAATCTATTTTTCTTTTCAAGAAGTTGAACTCGAAAAGACCACGCCATATAAAAAGCCTGTTGATTTTAAAACCAGGAATTACGACTAAGAATAATGTATTGCGTAGCGCAGGCATATGTATGTATAATAAGAATGATAAAAATGGAATGCTGGAGGCCACTCATATGGTGAAAAAATTTGTCCTTCCATGTTTGCTAGGATTAATAAGCCTTTTTTCGTTGTCGTCTTTTAATGCGCCTGTAGCGAAGAATGATACTAAAACAGCATCTTTAAACCAACCACGTCTTTTAGACAGAAAAGCCGCTGCTCCTGATTATAGTAGTGAAGTTGAAATCCCAGATGGTAACCTTATGGTTTCTGCTACTTCATCTACCAAGACATCAATGGGACAGTCTTTTACTTTTATGTTCTCAACTGGTGGTCAAGGTTGGTGCGATGCTACCTCTTCCTACTTATTAGCGCCAGATGATGCCGGTTTTGATGAATATCTCAAAGATTTCAACACCAAGACCGCCGAAGAAAGAGAAGCAATTACTGAAGCTTATGAAAAAGGTGAATACGAACCTGTTCACTTCAACTCTTACGTCTATAGCTTAAATGCTACCGCAAGTGTTACTGACATCGTTATTCCTCGTTCTTTAACAAGAAACCACATTTTCAATCTCGATGTCACTCGTTTAGGTATTAATGTTGTCCCAGATTGGACAGGCATTACTTCTATTACCATTCCTCAAGAAGTTACTGAAATCTATTCAGAGTCCTTCCAAAACATTCCAGAAGGCATGGTATTTAACGTTGAACCAACTGCTAAATTAGAAGGTTGGGCAGATGACTGGAACCATGGCGCTACAGTTCAATATGGTGCTAATTTCCCAGCCGCTAAAGCCGAACCATTATCAAAAGCTGGTGCTTCTAAATACGGTGATGAAACACAAAACTTCATCATTGGTTGGTATCCAAAGAGCGGTGAACAAAAACCACTCGTTCTTGAGTATAAAGTCAACGTTAATGGTGCTGCTGAAACTCGTTATTTCGACTTTGCTCCAACATCCGCTAGCTCATTATTTGAATGTGTTGGTCGTCAAGTTAACGACTATACAAAATCCTTATACTGCGATATCCCATTAGCAGAAGGTGAAGAAATTGACTTCTCAAGCACAGTCTTACATAACATCTACCGTGCTAAAACAGTCGGTGAAACCGCGATTACTGAACCAGAATTAAGTCAAGCTTATAGCATTGAACCAAAGCAAGGCTTCTCAAGAGCTTATGATATCAATGACTTCATCAAATGCTCATTTACTGGTTTATCCACATTCTCTGCTTTCTCCGCTATCGACTTAAACGTTGATATTAGTGAAGCCAATATTTACGAACACTTAAAATCTAACTATTACAATACACACTTAAATGATATTAAGTCTGGCAAACTCAAAATCCGTTATAGATTAACTTCTTTAACTCTTTGTAGCTTCAGAATTACATATCGTGATGGTGGTGCGGATGTCCAAAAAGATGTCAAAATCGTGACACCTGTTGCGCAATTTAAGTTAGAACAACAAAAAGGTAACAGAGTCTCATTCTTATTCAAGAATAGTGACATTGCTAATAACTTCTCCGCTGATAAGATCAAAGCCGTTTCATTTGTTGGCTTATATGTCACATTAGACTTATTAGCCCAAAAAGGTCCTATCGCTCGTAGTAACGTTATTACAAGATTTGGTTACCACTCCATCATGCCATATACCGAAAAGGCTAACTTATTCGACATCAATGCGTTCTTAATTATTCTTTTAATCGCCTATGTCGCAGTCTTTGTCGGTACCACAATTGGACTCTACTTCTATTTGAAGAACAAATATAAAAATGATGAATTCAGAAGAATGAAGAACAAATCATACTTCACTAAAGCCGCCTTATTCTTATTCGGTAGCTTAGTGGTCTTATTCGATCTCGTCTTCATCGTTTTAAGAGCCAGTGCTTTAAATAACGCTATCGTTGTTTATAACCCAGCCGATGCCTACATCATCGTTCTTTCTGTGATGTCAGTCGTCATCATTGGCTATTTCATCAAATACATGGTCGGTGTTATTAAGACCAATAAAGAAAGAAGAAGAATCATTAAACTCAAATTAAACGAAGACGTCGATGACGACGGAACGAATTAAGGAGATACATTATGGAAATTAGAATTAAAGATTTAACTAAAATTTTCCCTGGTGACGCACGTAAGAACATTCGTGACACAATCGCTGTTAAAGATTTGAACTTTAACGTTGATGATGGCACTCTTGTTGGTTTATTAGGACCTTCAGGATGTGGTAAATCAACAACTCTTTACATGATTTCAGGTTTACAAACCCCAACATCTGGTGAAGTGTGGTTCGGTGATCAAGAAGTCACTAATTTATCTCCAGAAAAAAGAGGTATTGGCTTAGTCTTCCAAAACTATGCTCTTTATCCTCATATGACTATCTATAAGAACATCGAATTCCCATTAACAAATCTCCAAGTTGAGATTCCTCTTGTTACCTTCTTTGATTTTACCCTCAATTATGAGTATCAAATGAAGAAGAGAGATGTCCTTGATGGTATTCTCAAATCAGTCGATTCTCTTTGCAAACGTGTCGGCTTAAATAAGAAACAATTCCAAATCGCCTCTTCTTTAGAAGGTGAAAACCTTAAGCTCACCGTTTTACTTAAAAACGTTGCGCCAGCAAGTAAGAATTTATTCGTCGATAATTTCCCAAAAATCATCGATGCTAAATTAACCAACGTTGAAGAGGTCCAAACATCCGAAGCTTTATTCGATTCAACAGTCAGAGCTACCGTTAATAAAATCGGTGAAAAAGAGACCGTTGATTTAACATTCAAATCAAGATTAGGTAAAGACTTCGACTTACCACAAATGGACGAGACAATTAGAGCCATTAGAGAAGCGATTAAACCAATTGGTAATCCAGGTGAAATCGTTATTTCCCGTGGTAAACGTGGCTTCGACTTAGTGGCGCGTGTTAAATCCTTATTACATTCCCGCTTACAAGAATGCTTTGAAGCAATCTCCAATAGTGTACCAATGGAAGAAGCTCGTTACTTTGTGAGTAATGTTGTTAATGCTGAAAATCAAAAGTTTGTCAGAGACTTCTTCAAGAAACACAATTTGAAGATCACTGACATGAAACTTTACTACGATAAAGAACATACAAAGATTTATTTCAAATTACATAGAACATCCACTGAAACCGCTAAACAAGTCATGGATGAACTCGCTGAACAATTAGAACTCAGTGATATCGTTTTAGATACAGCGCAAGCCATTGCTCACCGTAAATTAACAAAAGAAGAGAGAAGAGATATCGTTTACGATACCGCTAAACTCGTCCAAGTTGATGAATATTTGGAAAGAAAACCAAATCAATTATCTGGTGGTCAACAACAACGTGTCGCTATCGCTAGAGCGTTAGTTAAACACCCACGTGTCTTACTCTTAGACGAACCATTATCTAACTTAGATGCTCGTTTAAGATTACAAACCCGTGAAGAAATTAGAAGAATTCAACAAGAAACAGGTATTACTTCCGTGTTTGTTACTCACGACCAAGAAGAAGCAATGTCTATTTCCGATAAAATCGTTGTTATGAAACTCGGTGAAATGCAACAAATGGGTGCACCACAAGAAGTTTATAACAGCCCTGCAAACTTATTCGTTGCCCAATTCTTAGGTACTCCACCAATCAATGTCTTCAAAGGCGCTGTTAAAGGCGAAAAGATTTACGTTGGTGAAGACTGCGTTGGTGAAGCTAAAGGCATTAAAGACCAAGAAGTCTCCGTCGCTATTAGACCAGAAGGCTTTGTCCTTGCTGATGAAAAAGACAAAGGCGTCTTACATGCTGAATGTGAAATGATCCAAGTCATGGGTCGCGATATTTCCGTTGTGGCTAAAAACGAATTATGCACCAAACCAACATTCAAGGCGATTATTTCCGCTGATGACAAAGTCAATCCAGGAAAAGTTGCTTTCAAAGTCAAACCTCATAAGGTATTCATCTTTGATGCTGAAACTGATGAAAGGATCTACATTAAATAACGAAAGGAGCGTCTATGGGTATAGAATTTCTAAATTTCTTATCTAAGAAAAAAAGGACTCATAATACTGAAGGCCTACCCACAGCCGAACCTGAAAAAGTTCCTGAATATGAGGAAGGCTTACAAGAGAATGAGAATAAAGTCATTCGCTTGGTTTCCAATAAAAGAGTCAGCAAACCTTACAAGGTGACAGGTATTGAAGATGTCGCTAGTAAGAACAACTGGAAAGCTTGGTTATACCTTGGTCCAGTTGTGGTCTTAATCTCCATCTTCTTACTTTATCCTTTAATTAACACCATCTTTATTTCTTTTGCGAAAGATTACCAATATGCGACTGGTCGCTTTTCTGGTTTCACATTAGAGAACTTTGGTGTCATCTTTGGCTGGGTGAAGACTGGGCAAGGCGGTCTAGAAACCTATTTCACAACGTATGCGATACCGAACACGTTGATTATTACATTCGTCACCGTGCCTGTATCCATCTTGTTAGCGTTAATTATTTCTGTCGCTCTTAATTCTATTAAGTGGTTACAAAAATTCTTACAAACCGTCTTCTTCCTTCCATATGTCACTAACGCGGTGGCTATTGGTTTAGTCTTCTCAGTTATCTTTGATAAGTCCGATATTATCAACTTCATCTTCCACTCCAACACCGTTTGGGTCTATGGTGCGGATAGGTGGGTTGCTATGATTCCATTATGCATATATATCGTTTGGAACAGTATTCCATTTAAAATCCTTATCTTATTATCTGGTTTACAAGGTATTGATAAACAATACTATCAAGCTGCCCAAATCGATAGCTGTCCAAAAGCTAAAACATTATGGAAGATTACCGTTCCATTATTATCCCCACAAATCCTTTATTTGATGATTACATCATTCATCGGATCATTTAAGGAATATACATCCGTTGTCGCTATCTTCAATGGTCCTGGCACAATGGGTAAGAACTCTAATATTCCAGACATGGAAACAATCGTTTATTACGTTTATGATAACGTCGAAAAGGGTAATACATCACGTGCGGCAGCAGCAGGTGTGTTCCTCTTTATCGTGATTCTTATCTTTACTTTCGTCCAGTTTGGCGTCAGTAAGAAGAGAGTCCATTATTAGGAGGTGACTGGTATGGCAGAACAAGTCGTTCAACAAGAAGAACAAATGACATACATTGACTTTAAGAAAGTCCGTGTCAATCCTAATATCACTTTATCCATCGTGGAAAGTGGTAAGACCGTTGAATCAATTAAACGTCGTGAAAAAATGGTGCGTATCATCACCACAGTTCTCACCTATTTATTCATCGTTGCTTTAGCCTTAACCGTGATGTTCCCATTCTATTGGATGATTATCACATCCTTAAAGCAAAACGATGAAATCATGGCTACTCAACAAACATTCTTCCCAAATATTGTTATGTGGAGTAACTATTCCTATGTTTTTGAAACATTTAACTTCACTGGTTATATGTTTAATACCATTATCGTGGCGATCTTCTCCACAGCGGGTACTTTAGTCACAACTATCTTCGCCGCCTTTGCCTTCGCTAGACTTGAATTCAAAGGCCGTGAACCATTATTTATGATCTTCTTAATGACGATGATGATTCCTGGTGAAATGATGGTTATTTCTAACTACTTAACCGTTAACGCATTCGGTTGGATTAAAGATCAAACAAGAATGGACGCTTACTTAGCGATGATTGTGCCATTTGTCGTTTCTGTCTTCCATATTTATTTATTAAGACAAAACTTCAAGCAAATCCCTAAGGAACTCTATTTAGCCGCGAAAGTCGATGGTAAGAGTGACTGGGACTTCTTATGGAAAGTCATGGTTCCTCTCGCCGCCCCTACACTAATTTCCATTACCATCTTAAAGTTCATGGGTACATGGAATTCCTATGTGTGGCCAAACTTAGTTACAAAGAACGAAGAATTCCGCTTAATCTCTAACGGATTACGTGGTAGTGCCTTCCAAGATATTGATACAGGTATGGTGGAATATGGTTATCAAATGGCCGCTTCCTTCTGTGTCACTGTCCCATTGTTCTTGTTATTCGTCTTCTTCCGTAAATACATTATGAAAGGTGTCGGAAGAGCGGGTATTAAAGGCTAATAACATGATTAATATTGTCGATGACAATTTAATAAAAAGGAGAAATATAATGAAAAAGAAAACTCTTGTTCCAGTAATGGTACTTGCCTCCGTCCTCTCATTAGCAGGATGTAACCAAGGTGGTAATTCTAACACTGAAAAGAAAGGCCACTTCGACCACAAAGTTACCATTAAATTTACACAAGCTTATGCTCAAGGCTATCAAGCCAAATTACAATCATTCGTTGATTCATTTGCGGAAATTGAACCAAACGTTGAAATTAAACTTGAAGATGGTTGGATCAGTGGTAACTACGATACAATCCATTCTCAAACAATTTCTGACATTCAAACTGGTGAATACGGTGACTTAGTCATCGCTTATCCAGACCACGTCGTTGACTACATCGACTTCGGTAAAGCTGTCAAGTTAGACCAATTCATGGATAACGAAGAATATGGCTGGACCGCCGCGGAAAAAGAAGACCTCGTTCAAGCTTACTTAAAAGAAGGTCAAGAATTCCCACTTCCTGGTACTTATTGCTTACCATTCTCAAAATCCACAGAAGCGATGTTCTACAATGAAACACGTTTATTCGATAGTGAACTCGTCCAATTCTTAGCCACAAAAGGTATCACCATGAATAAGGCCTATATTGAATCCTTAACATGGGAAGAATTATTCGGTAAATTATGCCCAGCATTCAAAGAATATGATGCTGCTCACCCAAGTTCACCATTAATCACCGCTAAAGACGGTAGCATGAACTCTTATGTTGGTTACGATAGTGACGCTAACTTATTCATCACTCTTTCTCAACAATATGGCTATGGCTATACAAGCGTTGACGAATATGGTGAAGCTCACCTCGATTACAACAACGATAATATGAAAGCTTTAATGAAGACTTTCGCTAATGCTTCTAAAGAAGGTTACTTAAGAAGCCCAGGCGTTATCGGTAAGAGCTATTCCTCTAACTACTTCAAAGAAAATAACGTCTTATTCTCCATCGGTAGTACCGCTGGTGTTAAAAACCAAGTCGCTGACACATTCGATGTCGGTGTCACCCGCATCCCACAAGCAGAAGGTAAAGCTGCTAAGATTATCTCCCAAGGTCCATCCGTTTGTATCTTAGACCATGGTAATGATAAAGATAGACAATTAGCCGCTTGGTTATTCTACAAGCACATGACAAATACCAAGAACACAGCCTCCTGGGCTATCGAAGTTGGTTACTTACCAGTCCGTGCTTCTGCTTACACAAGTGAAGCTTATATCGACTACTGTAATACAGAAGGTAAAGATGCTCGTAGTACTGAATTATTAACCGCTCTCAACGCTGTTTATAGTTCCTCAACTGTTGACAAAGTCTTTACAACTCCTCCATTCAAAGGTTCTTCTACCGCTAGAACAGAAGTTAACTCTTTAATGGTTAACGTCTTAAAAGATGCCGCTGATGGTAAAGACATCAACGATACATACTTAAAAGAAAAATTCGATTTAGCAATCAACAATACACTCAAAGAAATGTAATAACTATTTCTCGAAAGGAGAAAAATTATGAAAAAAGTATCATTATTAATGTTCCCACTTATCCTTGCTTCCTTAGCCGGTTGTAATGGTGGTGGAAATAATAACACCGGCAAAGTCGTCATTAACTTCTGGCACACTTTTGGTCAAAAACCAGAAGCAGCTTTAAAGAGCAAAGTTGCTGATTTTACAAAGATTATTAAAGAAAAAGAAGGCGTTGATGTTGAAGTCGTCCTTTCCTATCAAGGTGGCTACAAAGATATGCCAAGTAAAGTCACAACTGGTATTGCGACAGGTGAAAGCCCAACAATCGCCGTTGCTTATCCAGACCATGTTGCCGACTATCTCGCTCTTGAAGGTAGCGAAGCTGGCAAATACGTTGTCAATTTTGATAAATTCTTAAAAGACAGCGCTGTCACTTTTGGTACAGAACCAGATTTAGGCGATAACAATCCAGAAAGCGATATGGTTAAGAGCTATATGGATGAAGGTCGTTCCTTGCAAAGAGAAGGCACATATTTAATTCCACTCATGAAATCAACCGAAATCATGACTTATAACTTGGATGCCGCTAAAGCTGCCATGGCTTATGCTTATCCAGATGTTGCAGTTGATCGTGTCGCTGAATTCATGAAGACCATCACCTGGGAACAACTTCTTAATATCGCTAGAGCGGCAGTGGAACATAAAGACACAATCTCTTCAAAACTTGAATATCCAATTTATTACGATAGTGATTCTAACTTATTCATTACTGAACTCTATCAAAATAAAGTCGGTTATTCTTCCATCGGCACAGATGGTAAAGGTCGTGTCGATTTCGAAGAAAGTGAAAACCTCACTAAAGCTAAAGAAATCGTCACCGCTTTAAAACAAGCTCACGATGATGGTTTATTAACCACACAAGGTGTTGAAGGCACCTACGCTAGTAACTCCTTTAAAGAAGCTAAAACACTCTTCTCTATCGGCTCTACTGGTGGTACTGGTTATACCATTCCAGATGCTGGTCAATTTGAAACTGCATTTGCTAAAGTTCCAACTATGGGTGAAGAAGTTGCCTATATTTCCCAAGGCCCATCCGTTTGTATGCTCAATAATCCTTCCTTACCAAAGGCGGAAAATGATAATGCTCTCAAATATGGCTGGAAATTAATCAAATACTTAACCAGCAAACAAGTTAACGTTTCCTTATGCGTTAACGGTTCTGAAGGCTATTCTCCAGTGAGAGAATCTTGCTACACAACCGAAACATATAGTGACTTCATCGAAGGCGGTGAAGGTTACGCTGAAGCAGCCTTAGTTACCCAAAACGACATTGCTGGTCGTTACTATAACTCCGCTGTTTTCCCAGGCAGTGCGACATTAAGAAAAGAAGTTGGTTCTTTAGTGACTAACGTCTTAAACGGTAAATCCACTCTTGATGATGCTTTCGCAACCGCCATTAACAACGCGAAGAAAGATATTAAATAATTAAAAGGAGGGCGATATGAATAAGTTCAAACAAATTACTTTAGCCATTGCTACCTTCTTATCAGTAGCCTTATTAGCAGGCTGTCAAACAGGTGGTAATGGTAATAAAGAACCATCCCAAGGTGACGCTAACTGGGTTGACTATACTCAATCTGCAGCAGTCCGTTTATCTTTAGATTATAAAGGTAGAGACTTCTATAAAGATGGTATTGGTCAAGTTAGGCTCTATCAATCCATTGATGGTGATACCGCTCACTTTATCCCATTAGTGACCACAACAAGTCGTTTAAACATTAAATCCCGTTATTATGGTATCGATACTCCAGAATCAACTGGTCGTATTCAACCATGGGGCCAACCTGCTAGTGACTTCAATAAGAAGAAATTAAAAGAAGCGGACGCTAATGGTACAATCGTCGTTTCTACAGCCCAAGAAAACTATGGTAGTCCACAATATGACTCCACCGGTGAAAGATTTGTCTCTTTAATTTGGATTAATGAAACAAAGAAAGATGCACCATTTAACGAATTGTATTTGTTAAACCTCGCTATCGTTCAAGAAGGCTATTCCTGGGTTAAAAACGTCCAAGATATGCCATCATATGCTGATACATTCTATGCCGCTGAAACACAAGCTAAGAACTACAAACTTCGCTTATTCTCTGGCGTTCCTGAAGATGGCTTCCCAACAGGTGACTATGTCAATACAAGTTTATTAGACTTAAAAGTTGCCACAGAAAACTACATCAAGGATAAAAACTATCAATCACCATTAGATGGTGCAAAAGTTAGAATCCGTGGTACAGTTGCTGGTTATTCTAACGGCACAATGTACTTACAAAGCTACTTTGAAGAAAGTGATAGTGAAGAAATCCGTGGTGAAGGTAAAGGTGTTAAAGGTGGCGAATACGCTTCCATCAATGTCTTCTGCGGTATGTCTTCTGTCCCAAGCAAATACAAAAAGATCAACACATTCATCCAATTATGTGTCTTTGCTAAATATAGTGAAAACTTTGGTTTCCAATTAACTGGTGCTGAAGGTCACTTCCCAATCGTTGAATCCGAAGCCACTGATGAAGACTGCAAGATCCTCATCAAAGCTGAAGAAAACGTTGGTGAACAAAGCTTACATATGATTGAATATAAAGCCGTTGAGTTAAGCGAAATCGCCAAGAATGGTAGTTTCGAATGCTTAAACTGCGCCGTTAAGGTCACTGATCCTGTCGAATGTAATTACTTCCGTATCAATACTGCTGGTACTGAAATCACATTAGGCTTCAAAGATTGTGATTTTGATGCTTACATCACATTCTCTTATGCTGGTGATCCAGAAAAGAAATTTGAATATTGGAATACCGAAGAACAATTCGTCGGTAAGAAATTCTTATTAAGTGGTATTTACACATACCATACCTATAACGATAAAACCTCTTATCAAATCATTTTCAATGATGCGAGTGGTTTAGAATGGGTCAAAGAATAGTGTATTTAGGAGGCAATTAATCATGTATTGTTATCACTGTGGTTATAAACTCAACGAAGAAAAAATCGAAGCCAAAGAATCCACCTACAAGAGAATTGAAGGTATGGATATCGATACTGAGATCAACTATGTCTGTCCAAGATGTGGTCATCTTATGCATGAAAGCGCCTCACCAGAAGACGTTAAATCTTTAGCAAGAGCGTGTCACGCTGAACTCCAACGCGGTCGTAATGACCTCGCTAGAGGTATGTCCAACATCTCTATTGGTGTCATTCTTTTAGTGACATCTATCGTCTTCTTACTTTTATCAAGAAAAGCGGATAATCAATTCCAGATTACCCCAACATCCCCAGAGTTCATGGTTTTCTGTGGACTCGCAGTCATTTCGGTTATACTTTTAGTGTTCGGAGTGGTCTTTACGGTATTCGGCCTGAAGCGTAAAGTCACTTACACGCACCTACTAAAGGATATAAATAATCAAACCTTTGTGCAGTAGCACAGTTTCCATTTTTTGTGAAAGGAGAAATTAACATGAAAAAAGGAACAAAACTTGTTGCTTTATTGTTAGGCCTTGCCTTAATGGTTCCTGCTTGTACACCAGGCACCAATCCAAGCAAATCTTCTCAAGATCCAGGTACATCTTCAGAAGCTCCTGTTAACTACAAGGTTACAATTAGTAACAAAGAAGAACTTCAAGCTGAATGGTTTGTTGGTGATCCATCAAGAAAAGTCAACATTGAAGTCGAACCAAAAGCCAACATTACACAATTAGTTAATGAAGGCAAAATTACAATTACATCAAGTGACCCAGCTAAGTTAGCTGTTGAAGGTCAAATGGCCTCCCCAGTTGCCGCTGGTGAAGCCACAATCACCGTTAAATGTGGTGAATCTGAAGACACCGTCAAAGTTACCTTACAAGCAAAACAAACTGTTAAGGAAAAATATGGTGTCAACCACGAAGGTACTGCTGAAGATCCATTCGACAACGAAGATGCTTGCAAAGTTGCAAAACACGAAAAATACAACAATGAAGACTTCTATGTCAAAGGTAAGGTTTCTTCCTTCTATTATGCTCCAGGCAGCAGAACTTCTGGCGAAGTAGCTTTCTATTTAACACCTGCAGAAGGCAAAACAGAAAAATTTGAAGTTTTTAAATGTTTCAAAGACAAAGAACAAAAACAACCATTAACAGATGATGACATCTGGGTTGGTGGTGAAGTCACAGCTCATGGTCCATTCACCGTTTACAACAACACACAAGCCGAAACGTCCTCTGCTATTTTTGTCAAATGTGAAGGTACAAAACCACAACCAAGACAAACATTAACAAAGACATTTGCTGAAGTCTTAGCAGTTGGTAATGCTTTACAAGATAGTGATAGCACATGGGATTACTACAAATTCCAAGGTTACGTCACAGTTAAATCTGGTAACGATTACTTCTTAACCGCCACTAAGGGTGAAGCTTTGATTCCAGGTAAATCTGATGCTGCTCACCAAGAAAGAGATATCAAAGGTACTAACGCCATTGAATTATATGGTGCTGGTAAAGTTGAAGCTTTAGCCGCTAAGTTATTAGAAGGTGCTAAAGTCGAAGTCACAATGATCGTTAAGAACTACCATGGTACAATCGAAAACGGTCTTGACCTCAAAGATGAAGATGTCACAGTTCTCGAAGCCGGTACAAAATGGGCCGTTCCAGAACCAGCAGTTGCTAATAAGACAGTTACTGAATTCATCGCTTTAGAAAACAACAAGAAGAATGCCTATACTGTTAAAGCCACAATTAAAGCTTTCAAATCTGGCGATACAAAAGACAAATATGGTAATATGACCATTACTGATGGCACAAGTGATGTCGCTATTTATGGTTCTACAGCCACAGCCACAGCTCTTGCTTGGGATGGTGCTGGTGAATATGCCTTCACAAACCCACAAGACTTCTTAACAAACGAAACAACATCCGCTCTTAAAGTCGGTGATGAAATCACAATGAAATTAATCCGTGCCGACTATATTAAAGGTGAAACCACAACCATTCAAGGTACTGGTATCATCACAGCCGTCACCCCTGCTGGTGGTGAAGGCGGCGGTGAAGGCGGCGGCGAAGGTGGCGGTTCTGGTGGCGAACAAGAAGGAACAAAAGTCACTTTAAATATTGCTGATTATGTCTCAACCAATTCTATTGCTTCTGGCACAAAAGTTGCTTCAATCGCTCTCGATTCTGTCGTTACCGCAAAAGCCGAAGGCACAGATTCCAACACAGGCAAAATCTACATTGGTACAACAGGTACTACTGAATGGAGATTCTACAAGTTTGGTACTGGCACACTTAAAATCGAACTCGCTGCTGGCTATACATTAGTTTCAGCAAAAGGTGGTGTTGCAACAAGTAACTACGGTGATCCAACAGACACACAATTCGAAATCGCAAATAATGTAGCCTCTTACACAAACACATCTTCTAATTTCAATATCAAAACATTAGAAGTTGTTTATAAAGCTGCATAATCAACAACAAAACAATAAAATAGGGGCGCGTTCTTCGCGCTCCTTTCTTGTTATTTCCTTAAACAAAACATAAATATAGTTTGTTTATTTGCTTTAAGTGTTTGTTTGTTCTAAAATGTAAGCAAGAAATCAAAGGAGTTTTGATATGAAAAAAACAAGTTTTTTAATGGCACTTGCTTGCTTTGGTCTTTTGATTACTGCTTGTAACCCTGGATCAAATTCAGGTGGCGAAAGCAAACCAGCTAGTTCTAGTGGTGCTGCTTCAACATCAAGCAAACCAAGCACATCAAGTACCCCAACACCAAGTAGTTCTTCTGTCACACCAGAGCCAGAAACATACTACTCTGCTCCATTTGAAGCGGGCTATGAATCTGCAACAAAATGGGCAAAAGGTCATGAATATAAGTTCACGTTCAGCGTACCAAAGCATTACACAAAGGTCGTTTTCGCTTTTGGTGCTCAAATGAGTTCTTCAAATCATAGTGACCGTTCCTTATACACAGACCATAATGGTGCTTCTGATAGTGACCCGTTTGAAAGCAATGAAGCCAATGATGGTACATGTAGAATTACATTAAAGGTCAATGGTGTTACTCAAGAAGTCACCCATGACACATATGGTGAAGCCGGCTTAACCAATACTGAAGTTAATTACTTCAAAGTCGCAGAATTCGGTGTTAACTCTGGTACAGTCGAAGTCAGTATGACAACACATGCTTCAACAGGCTATCGTTTATTAATCGGTGAAGAAGCTAGATTATATTACAAAGCCGCTGATGAATCCGCTGATCCAGTTATCCCAGTTGATGAAGGCGAAGGCTATAACATTACCTTCAGTGCCACAAATGGTGAAGTTTGGGTTTATGAATCTGGTCAAGACTATTCCGTCGCTCCAGTTAAAACAAACACAACTGAATCCAGAGACGAAGAAGGCAAAAAGACAAAATGGATTGAACCAGAAGAAGAAACCACATTAGAACCACAAGTTAACTTCAAAGTGGTCTGTGCTGCTGGTTATGAAATCGATGCCGATTGCTTAGCCATTACTGGTACATACAATAAGATCAAAATCGTTTCCAACGATACAGAAGAAAATTCCTGGATCGTCCGTGTTACAAAGATTAAATCAGATTTAAGCATCGTTATTACTCCAAAAGTCCACGTTGATGGTATTAATGGTTATGAAATTACATTTGCATTAACACACGCAACCGCTAAAGTCTACGTTGGTCCAAAAGATGAAACAGGTAGTAACGTTGACGCTGGTGAAGAAGGTAAATTCTACACCCGTGATAAAGCAACTCCATTTGCTTATTCCAAAACTGAACCACAATTCAACTTTGAAATCATTCCTGAAGAAGGCTATGAATTCAATGATGGTATTGAATGGGGTGAAGCCACAGAAATGTCTTCCAGCACTGTCGAATTCATCACACCAAAGGCTAACTATAACAAAATTAAATTAAGCGCCAATGGTGGTTATACATTAACAAAGGTTGCTGGTGCTTTAACAATCACTGCTGTTGCTACAGAGGCAAGTGGTGGTCAACAAAACGATCCAGTTACTGTTACATTGAATCTCGCTGATTATGCTACAGCTCAATCTGTTACATCTGGAACAAAGGTTTCATCAATCGCTCTTGATGCAGTTGTTACTGCAAAAGCCACAGGCACTGATGACAATACTGGCAAAATCTATATCGGTAATACAGGAACCACAGAATGGAGATTCTACAAGTCTGGTACTGGCACACTTACAATCGAAGTTGCCGAAGGCTACACATTAGTTTCTGCTAAAGGTGGTCTTGCAACATCTAACTATGGTGATCCAACCGAAACAGAATTCACAGTTGCTGAAAACAAAGCCTCTTACACAAACGCATCTTCTATTTTCAATATCAAAACATTAGAAGTTGTTTATAAAGCAGCCTAATTCACTTTAATTAAACAACTAGCCCTCACTCCATAGTGGGGGCTTTTTCTAAATCCTTATATTAAATATAAAGAATATTTACTTGCCTTAATTTGCCAGTTTGTTATATGATTATCTAGCGATGCACTCTTAGCTCAGCTGGCAGAGCACGTGACTCTTAATCTCGGGGTCCAGGGTTCGAATCCCTGAGAGTGTACCAATTTATTAAATAAACCTTCGATGAAAATTCGAGGGTTTTTATTTTTTTTAGCAGTTTTTATTAACAAATGTGTCTAATAGGTGAAAGGGAGAAAAAACTGTCGAGTATTAGATGGTTTGGAGGTATAATAGCCCTATGCGAAAAAAGAGACTTGCAATCAAATTATTATTACCATTCATATCATTACTCTTGTCTTCTTGTGGCGCTAATGCGGGTAGATACTCATATGGTGATAGAGATTCTTTTTCCTATAACCACCCAAGCCATAATTCCAGTATAGAAGATGAAAGCCAATACGCTAAAGGCGAAAGAATTTTTGATGCTTTCTATGCTACTCAAGATTATGAAACAAATTATAAAAATAGAACCACCCCTCTCTACCTTAAGGATTTTGATAATTTAAGTTTCACATTAAATAATAGTGGTTATTATCAAGTAACTTTAAATATTGATGGTAATCCTTTCAAAGTGGATGATATCGCTTCTCTTTATATCGCTGATATCAATTTTGATAATCATAAAGACTTATGTATCGGTAAAATGATTGGTTCAGGTAATACCTGCTATGCAGCGTATGCTTATGACGTTTATAACGGTAAAGAACTATTTGAATATCAAGAGTTAGGTCAAGCATATACAGGTGGGCATGACTATGCTTATAACATTAGAAAAAATCTTTTAGTGATTGAATCATCTTATAGCTGTAATCCAATTTCTATTAATAGCATTGGCTATTTTAAGAAAAACACTCAAAAAGAAGTGAACATTGAATGGGATAAGATTAACTTTGAAATAATCGATCTCGAAGAAAAATTATTAGGTGTCCGTACATTCAAAGGTAGTGATGGTGTAGAACGTTACGTCGTTAATACCGAAGATACATACAACGAATTATATATATTCATTAACTTTATTGGTGATTTCTCAACATCTACTTATACCGAGGATGATGTGAGTTTTTCCAATGGCCATGGTTATACCATCGAACTCACCAATAAGTTTATTGATAATTTAGTCTTCTCTCTTAAATTCAACATCGAGGGAAGATTTGACATCACTTTTAAAGTGGGGGAACACACTCTCACTTTACATTTTGAAGCAAACAACGAACTCTACGAAATGCTTCAAGTAGCGTAGCTATATTACAACATTTTTACCGCGCAAACGTGGTCCTAAGAAACTGAGGAAGTAATGATCACAAAACAAACATTCAACGATTTTCTTCAAGGACAAGAAGAAGCTACTGAAATGGTGTACAGGGAATATCGTAACCTGGCATATTTTGTGATTGCCACTTACGTTAAAAACCAAGATGATTGTAATGACATCCTCAGTGATACTTTCTTAAAAGTTCTACAAAGTAGAGAAAGTGTTAAAAACCCTGATGGCTTAAAACAGTTCATCTGTACTGTCGCTAAAAACGAGGCTATTAACTTTATTAGAAAAGATAGTCACCTCGTTAAATCAGAATTAATTGATGAGATGTATGGGGAAAGTGATAAGAATAACGATGTTCTCAATATCCTTGAACCTCTCTTATCCAATAAGGAAGTCATTGTGGTCTACTATAAAGCGATATTTGAGATGACATGGGATGAAATCACTAAGGAGACGGGAATTCCATCAAGTACCGCAAGATTAATCTATAAACAAGCTAAAGATAAGTTAAAAAAGGAGTTAAGGTATGTTTAAACAAAAGTTAAGAGAAAAAGCCTATAAGAGTTTCGATAAGTTAATTACCGATCCTTCTTTCATCAAAAATACAGCACCTATCAAACCCGCTCCAAGAAAGAATCTATTTATTCCTATCTTTAGTGCCGCTTTAGCTTGTTCCGTCATCGGTGCGGTTACTTTAACCACAGTCCTTAGAACTAACGCTAGAATCAATAACGAAAACGCTCGTATTAGAGAATTAGAAGATACCTATATTAGTCCATTCGAGGGCAAATATGGTATTTACCTCTCTTTCTGGCAAATTACTGATATGAAGAATCCTGAAAATCAAAATGGTGTTCTTCATAACTACCACGCTGTCCACATTGTCTTAGGTGAAGTCGTGGAAGAAGGCTGGTTAGAATTCAATAAGACAGAAACTAAAGAAACTTATACACCAGTGCTAAATTTCCGCGGTCAAGAAGCCTATGATGAATATGGCAATACCATTTATGAAATTAAACAAGAACAATATAATTACGCTACCGTCCACTTCGCGGATGAACGTACTGCGAAAATCAAAATGGCAGTGGAAGAAAATACCGTATCTATTGGTAACGAAGAATGGGACAAACAAACAGACTCCATCTGGGGCAGAATGCCATTCCTTGGCACCTATAAAGCGGATAACGGTGACACCATTGAAGTTAAAGAAGACGCCACCATGGTGGAACATACCGCTAAAGAAGATAGAAATATCGACTGCTATGTCATCAAATATAAGAAAGACAATATCTCCATCAACTACACTGAAGAAGTGAAGAAAAACAAATTAGTCACTAGACAAACAGATATCAAACTAGTGGATGACAAATACCAATTTGTTAAAGATGGTAAGACATTTATTAGACAAGCTTAATCACAAGTAAAATCCTCAAAAAAATGAGGGTTTTTCTTATTTTTCTATATTTTTCTTAGTTTTTGTTTAACAGCTATTTACAAATTAAATCTGTCTATATACAATTAATACAGTTAATACAGATTATGAACGACAAAAAACCGATCTTCATTCAAATTAAAGAAATGTATGAGCGACTCATTGATATGGGCGCATATAAAGAAGGTGACGCTATGCCTTCTGTTAGAGAAGTAGGGCTAGCTTATAGCGCTAATCCTAACACAGTGCAAAGAGCCTTTTCTTTAATGGTGGAAGATGGTTATCTAGTATCTATTCCGAAAAAGGGTTTCTATGTTCATAAAAATAAAGTGGATCGTTACGCTGCTTTAAAAAATGAATTAAAAGAAATCATTAATAAAGGATATAGCAAAGAAGAGATTATTAAAGAATTGGAGGATATAGACAATGATAGAAATTAAAAATCTAGTTAAAACGTTTGGTTCTGTACGAGCGGTTGATGATTTATCAATCACTGTTAACTCCGGTATTAATGGTCTTATCGGCGAAAATGGTGCGGGTAAATCCACATTATTAAGACTCATCAGCGATGTTTATCAACCAGATAGTGGTGAAATCATCATAGATGGTATTAGAAATAATGATATCAGCGCCAAGAAAGAAGTCTTCTTCCTTCCTGATAATCCCTACGCTCCACATAACTCCGCAGTTATGCAGACATTTGAATTTTATTCAACATTATTTGATTTAGATAAAGATAAATTCATGGAAATCATGAATAAACTCTCATTACCAACAGATAGAAAAGTTTCTACTTATTCTAAAGGTATGAGAAGACAGTTATTTATCGCTATTGCGCTTTCAAGTAACGCTAAATACGCCTTATTAGATGAGGCTTTTGACGGACTAGATCCGCTAGTCCTAGCAACAGTTAGAGAGGAAATTATCAAAGATGCGGATAAAAAGACGTACATTGTTTCCTCCCACAACATTTCTTCATTAGAAAGATTATGCGATAGCTTCATTCTTCTTTCCAAAGGCCGAGTCGGCAAGAACGGCGACGTTGAACATCTTGGTGAGAACTTTGTGAAATATCAAATTCTCGTTAAAGGTCAACTAGAACAAAAAGATTTAGAAGCACTTTCATATCGTGTCTTATCTTTCAAGAAAGTTGGTTCATTATGCAATGTTGTTTTCCGCGGTGAAATCGATGAAAGCATTATCCGTAACAAGATGGATGTCATTCTTCTAGAAAAGATCGCCATCGACCCCGATGAGTTAATCGCCTTAGAAATGCTCGACGCAAGAAAGGACAAATAATATGAAAAGATATTTACGTTTATCAATCATTAGAAAGCTCCCTCTTTTTGTTGTCCTTTCTGTCTTGCTTCTAACTGTTGCTTTTGTTAGCGCAAGTAATATTGAATTTGAAAGCGAGTACGCTAATCACTATTCATTGACGCCAAGATGTGATGTCGCTAGTCTTATTTCAACTTTCTTCCTTATTATGACGGCTTTACCATTCTTTAGTATGAATTATCGTTATTCATTAGGTAAAAGTGATTTATATCGCCAAGTCGCCTTTAAAGAAAAGAGAATCAGATATGCTGAACACCTATCATCTTTGATTATAGTCTGTATCGCTTATACTCTTGCTTTATCTGTTCAAGTCGCCACATTAGCAGTTAGAAACTACATCATCTTTAAAAACCCAGATTTTTATTTATACTATGGCTGGTTTATTCCAATGTACTTCACTTGCTTAGTGGTGGGTATAGGCTTATATTTCATCTCCTATTTACTAGTTTCACGTAGTAACTCCTTTATTAATTCTTTGCTTGTCTTTTGCTTAGGATATACATTCTTTAACTGCATTAACTATGTGGTTATTGCATATTTCACTAGAAACATTGGTGAGGCTAGTTTCTTCCTACAAGGACCATCTGCGATAGGCGCTATTTCGTATGTTGCACAAACATTTGAAAGATTCATATGCTATAACGATTTCTTCCTATTTGGTAATGGCTCAGAATGGTACTACGCTGGATCATTCTATACATGCATCATTGAATTTGTCCTTTTAGCGGCCTTAGGTATCGTGGCCTTTATCGTTGAAAAAGATCCATCCAGTGAATGGGCTGGTAAACCAGATAGTAATAAACCATATCAAGAAATCTTGTTCCACGCTGGCTTTGGCACAATTGGCTTAATTATCGGCACAATCATGTCCGGCTCAATATTTAGCACAATCTTGTCATTATTGTTCTACGTTAGTTATGCTGCTTCCTATTACACCTTATATGGCTTATTACGTCGTAATTTTAAATTAAAGGGTTATCAATTTGGCATCCTCTTTGGTAATGTTGGCTTATCAATTATTGCTGGCTTTACTTATATGGGAATATCTGGCTATCAATCCTAAACTAGTGGTGTTGAATAAACCCGAAATATGCACTAAAATATACTAAAAGAAGGTATATGCATATGAAGGGACCTAGTGTTGCTGTTTTAAAAAAGTATTTAACGGCGATGAGTAAAAACAAAGTCAAATACATGACTTGTGAAAGATTATCGCGTATCGTTGGTGTTTATCCAGAAGTCATCGCGGAGAATCTCTCCTATTTTGACCCAATCTTAAACATGGATCCTTCTTATGATTTATTAGCCCTTATTCCTCAAATTAAGGAATATATCCAAGAAGAGGAAGATAAGAAAGCCGCTCCGGTTCATAAAGTCACCGCCACAAAAAGAGATGTGGTGGAATATGAATCCGTCAGCGATTTCGTCTATAAGAAGATGACTTTCGCCGGTATGGTGGACCGTAGCCTTGTTCTTAATGAAAAAGATTTAAGAGTTCTCAAACGTCTCGTAAATGACGAATTAGCGGAACTTAAAAAGAAAAAATGATAAATAATTTGGACAAAAAATGAAAAGGGGCTGTTCGAAAACCTATAGGTGAGTAGATAGCTCCTTTTATTATGAAAAAGTGACGAAATCGTCAGAAATCGCCACTTTTGCTACAATACAACTGTTCGACGGAGGTATTGTATGCCTTATTTTAACATAGGAA
>JAGAYY010000029.1 GCA_017940265.1 Bacilli bacterium
AGAACAAGAGGCAACATCCTTTTGCTATGCTTTCTACATTAAATATAACTAGAAAAACCAATAATTTACAACAAGAAAAAAGTCTCAATCTCACATTATGCGTGCGAGCGAGACTTATTTTGTCGGTGAGTTGCAATTAATTATTCAATTAACAATTTTTTATAATGGCTAGAGCTGAGTATTGTAGATTATTCCTCAGTAATCTTACCGTATCTTCTATCTCTAGTAGCGTATTCTTTTAGGCATTCTTCAAACTTATCTTTAGTGAAGTCTGGCCAATATGTTTTAGTGAAAATAAACTCAGAATAAGCGAGTTGATATAGTAAATAGTTACTTAAACGTTGTTCTCCACTTGTTCTAATCATTAAATCAATTGGAGGTAAGTTTGATGTATATAGATGATCACTAATTGTTTGTTCATCAATATCATTTATATCTAACTTATTTTCTTTTACTAAATTAGCGATTTCTTTAGTGGCTTTCACTAATTCTTGTCTACTTCCATAATTAAGAGCAATGTTAAAAACATAGTTATTGTTATCTTTGGTCTTATTTAATGCTTCTAATACTGTTTTTTGTGTGTGTTTAGGGAGTCTAGTGATGTCTCCCATCACTTGGACCCTAACACCATCACGCATTAAATCTGCGATATTATCTTTAAAGAACTTATCTAGATATCTAAATAAGAGAGTGATTTCACTTTTTGGTCTATTCCAGTTTTCCGTAGAAAAAGCATATAAGGTCATACAGTAGATATGATTAGCCTTAACAGCATCAAATATTTCAATAATTCTTTTACAGCCTTCTTCATGACCTGCGGTTCTAGGCAATCCTCTTTTTTTAGCCCAACGACCATTGCCATCCATGATGAGGGCAACGTGATTAATTTGATTATTTGCCATTTTGGTTTCTCCTTATAATTTCAAGTAATCTAGTGTAGATAGAAATAATTCTTTGCTCCATAGTGATAGAGATTCTTGATCCGTAATGAAGCTTGATACATCTTTTCTAGCTAGATTATAGTCAACACTTGTAAATCTTTCTTGTAGCATCTTCTTAAGTAATGGAAGATCTAACTTAATGTCATTAGATATCTTATTTGAGTTTTTCAGTTTATTTTCCAAGTATTCTAAGTTTATTTTAGTTCCTTTAGCGCAGTAGAAAAGGTAATCATAATAATCCCTTCCCTTGATTCTATTTTTATATTCTCGACACAAAATAGCGTGTATCTTACCCGCGAATAATGTTGGCTCATCAAATACTTTGACCTCATATGGGGCGGGTAATAAACGATATTTAGTTTCCACTACACCACCCTCAGGATTATCAGTATCTATTTCAAATTTAATTTTAATTGTCTGATCTTTTATGACATTATCTACTTCATTATTGTTTGGGAAGAATGTCATAAGTAAGATTTGTGTATTGCCTTTGACAAAAGCGCTTTGGATGTCATTATTGTCTTTACTTTTTTCTTTTTTAACAACATCCATATCTAAACCATATGAAATAAGTTCTTTTTTAATTGCAGGGAAATAATCCTCTATTTTGAAATCCTCATCTTTATTTAGTAACGCAAAGTCTAAATCTTCACTAAATCTATTAAGACCATGAAATATTCTAAGGCATGTTCCTCCATAAAAAACCGCTTTATCAAAGAAGCCCCCTCTAGATAAACCAGACAACACTATTTCTTGCACTATTTCCTTAATAGCGTTTTCACGTTCACTATTATCTTTTGGCTGATATTTATTAAGCATTATTTCAAACACACTATTCATGGAGATACTCCTTTCTTATCATTTTTATCAATAAAACAAGATTAGTTTTATGGTATTGTTTAGCAATTTCAATCATGTCGAGGAAATTGCATGATTGAAATTCATCAATATCTATTCTTTTATCATCAAACATTAATTGTTTTAAGTCCTTTACGCTATGGACAACTGGCCATTTGCATAAAGAATCACATAGCGCTTTTTCTTTGGTGGCAATGCGGGCAACATAATCACCGTTAGTAATATGTGTTGTCCCTAAATAAAAGACATCAGAAGGAATATCAGTAAATGTATATCTTCCAAAACTATTGACGAAGTCTTTATTCTTTCTGACCATAAGAGATGCTGATGTGATAGTTACCACCCGTTCAGGTATTAAACCATAATAAGATAGAGCTGTTTCAAAACTAATATAAGAAGGAGATAATAAGGGTGCCGCTAAAAACATCGGTTCAGCATGAGGATTATCTTCATATAATCCACGATTTAAGCGAATCAAAAGACCAGCATCACAATCCCTTTTTATCTTATCAATAGGATTAGCATACTTATGATATCTCTCTTTTAGCTGTGTAATAGTTAAAATCATATTGTTTGCACCTTCAAATACAATTATATTGGATTTAGTGGAGATTTCAAGCAATACTCATTTATTTTCTAGATATTCTTTTATTTGATTGATTGTATTTAACGGAGTGGATGTACCACTTGCTATAACAGCGTTTTTATATTTAATATCTAACTTTTTACAATCTTCGATATTTTCTAGTAGATATATCGCTTTATTAAGATGTTTCTTTTTAGCGACTTCATATAGTTTCATCGTATTAGATGATTTCTTACTACCAACGATGATGATAGTGTCTATATCATCCCCTAGTTCATTGATGGCCTTTTGCCTTAATAATGTCGCATCACATATTTCATCAATGATATTAGGATTCTTGATGTTTTCTTTTATCTCTTTGTGGATATCTTCTAATTCTAGAAATGATAATGTTGTTTGATTGATGATTAATGGATTATCAGTTTTGACTTGGGAATAGTCAAACTTCTCATTAATATCATAGAACAACACATTATCATTTTGTGTTAATGCGGCGTTTGCTTCTGGATGATTACGTTTACCAATATAGATAGTTTCTTTACTACCTCTTATTGCATTAAAGCATTCTTTTACTTTAGGACATGTCGCATCAAAATATGTGACACCCTTAATAGATAAGATATCTTCATAGACATCAGGATGACCATGCGCGGTAAATATCACAATATCTCTACTAGTAAATTTCTTAAGGACCTCTAATGGATTCTTATTAGTTAAATCTATTGTTTTAATGCCATAACCATCTAGTTCTTTAGTCACTTCTTCATTGTGGACGAGTAAACCAAAAACATAGATATTCTTATCTTTATATTCATTAGCGACCTTCTTAGCAAGATTAATCGCATTTATCACACCATAACAATGGGCAATAGGTTTAAGTAGTTTAATCATAGCTAACGTCATTATACATTTATTCTCAATACTTTGGCATATGATGAATCAAAAGATACGCCAATTTGGCACATTAGTTAGTTGGCTTAGTACTCTATCACTCTTTTATGCAACATTTCAAAGCCATCATAATCATCAATCATATAATCTTCTATAACATCTTCAGGTATTTCAACAATTTGTAATTTGCTAAAAATGCTACTAGCTTCATCACCAAGTTCTTCAATAACTTCAATAAGAACTGGATCAAACCTATGCTTCTCATCTAAAATCAAACACCCTTCACGTTTATTATCAAAAGAAGAACGTATTATTTTGTCCCCTAGGTCCACGAAGGAGTAAAAATATAATAACGTTGGCTCATCTTTAATAAATTCATTGAGGCTTTCTTTAGTGTAGGTAAGTGCATTTTCAGCATTATGATTGCCTCTATAGTAATAAAGGGTTTTACCAATCTTTTCAGCATAAAGAGAATATCCTCTAGGGGAGACTCTAAATAGCCCATAGCATTTATTTAAAATAACTTTTTTCATATGACTCTCCTGTGACGTACTTCCACCACTTATTTTGCATTCCATTGATGTAGCCTCCATTTTTTTGTTCTTTCTAGACTACATTCTCATAAAGAAAAAAATGAGTCAATAGACCCACCAAAATTGCCTTTTAATATTATATTAAATAGTAGGTAATCTATATCTTAGTAGGTAATAATATAATATTTAAAGGCAAATTTTTTAAAATTTTCCTTTAATGCAGTATCAATAATTGCAATGTGTAAATTATGCACAATGCTTTTTCAGTTGTTGCATTTTTTGCAAATACTGTTTTTGCCTTAATAAAAGGCTCATGTGCAGATAATGCACACGAGCTTATGTCTTGTTTGCTTTATTAAATTCTGTGAAATCCTTTACAAGAGTTTCCTTAAATCATCAAAGGTGATACCAAGGTCTTTAACTTGATCTAAAACATTACCGTGCTTGATAAATGTATTTGGAATCGCTAGGACTTTGACTTTACCGTTATAACCAAATTCGTTTAGATAATTAAGCACATATGAGGCAAAGCCTTCTTTCGTACCATAGATATCGTAAATTACTATTTGTTTCTTGTTGAATAATGGCTTTAATAATTCTTCATCTATTGGTCTAAGGAACATCGCGTTAACAATTGTGCAACCTTTGAAGTGTTCCACTAAATGGGTAATTACTGGACCATAAGAGATGATAGCTATATCTCCATCATTAGTTTCTACTTTCCATTCCCCTAATTTAACAGGACGTGGTTCATGGTTATTTACAATTGGAGTGATGTCTTTAGGGTAACGGATTGCAAGTGGATGATGATAATCAGTGGAGAAGTTAAATAAATCAATAGCTTCTTCCATATCTTTAGCCATTGCAATAGCGACATTAGGTATAGACATGAGATAGGCGACATCATAGATACCTGAATGGGTTTCACCATCTTCACCAGGGAGGCCCGCTCTATCGATAAGGAAAGTGACATCGCTATCAAGTCTAGCAACATCATGGCTAATTTCATCATAACTACGTTGTAAGAAGGTACTATAGATAGAATAGTAAGCATGGATATCTTTATTTAAGCCAATAGCCGCGGCAAAAACCGCGCCATGTTCTTCAGATATACCAACATCAAATACTCTATCTGGATATTTAGTTAATAAATCATCAATACATGAGCCCACCATAGTAGCGGGATTAATTAATACCATCCTATCATCGACTTTAAGTCTATCTTTTAATAACTGAGCGTATACTTGACTCCATGATATATAGTTAGGATCTCTAACTTTAAGTGGTTTACCTGTTTCTATATCAAATGGGCCAACACCATGCCAGTTACCAACATCATCTTCTTCGGCTAACTTATAACCACTACCTTTTTGTGTGGTGACATGTAAGACAACTGAACTAGGAGCGTTCTTCGCGTAATTAAAGGCTTTCTCTAATTGTTTGATGTCATGTCCATCAATATTAGAGATGAAATATAAACCCATTTCTGTAAATATGTTCCTTCTAATAAAGATTTTCTTAAATTGACGTTTAATCCAACTAGTTAAGTGATAGAACCATCTAGTTAAGAAAGTCTTTTTTAAAAACCTTTGATATCTATTTTTATTTCTTAAGTAACCTTTAGATAATCTGAACTTTTCAAAGTATCTATGCATTAAGCCACGTGATTCACCGATAGAACGGTTATTGTCATTGATGATAATGATGATTTTATGATTGAAGTTAGCGATGTTATTAAGACCTTCAAAGGCTAGGCCGTTGGCTAAAGAAGAATCACCGATAACAGCGATAACTTCATATTTCTCTTTATTTAAATCACGGGCTAAGGCTAAACCCATAGCAGCGCTTATAGATGTAGAAGAGTGACCCGCTTCATATGGATCATATTCTGATTCACATCTTCTTTGGAAACCTGATACACCATCACTCTTTCTTAATCTATCAAGACTTCTACCAGATAAGATTTTATGCGCATAACTTTGATGGCCAACATCGAATATGACCTTATCGTTAGGTAAATTAAAGCAATGATGAATAGCGACAGTTAAATCAGTGGCTCCTAAGGAACTAGCAAGGTGACCACCATTTTTAGCGCAGCTAACAATAATCTTATCTTTGATATCTTTGCTTAACTGTTCAAGTTCATCTACCTTTAAGCCTTTGATATCCGCAGGGTTAAAAGGTTTATCTAAGTCAAATCTCTTAATATCTTTCTTCTTCATATTCTTTAGCGTATTTATTTTCTCACATAACGCATATAATCGCAAAAAATACTATTTCTATCATTTCTTTTCATAAGCAATCATCTCTTTATTTATATCAAATAGTTTTTTATTGCTTGTAGTTTCTACTTCTTTTAGAATTCCATATTCCGTAAATCTGTTAAGTATCTTAAATGCACCTTGTTTGCTTATTTGTATACGATTCCATGAGGTGAAGTCTGTATAAACAAAAGGCCCTTTAGCACTTACTAGAATTCTTTTTATATAGTCTTTATCGGTGTTTGAGATAACAATGCCTTTTTCTTTTAGAAGTGCATCTATGTGCTCGATATTTTTATAGGTCAAGAAATAGAGAATTGAAACATCAAAAATATATAAAAGGAAGTAAGTGATATCATTATGAGCATTTCTTGATTCAGAAAGAGCAGAATAATAGTTTCCCTTTGTTTGATTGATTGCATCACTAATAAAAGGTGGGTATGAATCATTGTTAATCAAGAAATAAATCCAAAGAGACACCATTCTAGCGGTTCTGCCGTTATAATCGAAATATGGATGAATATATAAAATATAGTAATGGGCAATATGAGGCAAAAGAAATCGAATAACACTATTTTTAGCCAAATTTCCATTTACAAAATCAAATAAGGAATCCATACATTCTTCGATTTTGTTTGATGGACATCCTTCATATCCATCCACAAATACCTTATCATCCCTATATAGTTCCTCGTCTTTTAAACGATCTTCATATTCTAGAGAATCTTTTGACAATAAATCATAAAGATATCTTAAATTCTCTTTTGTAAAAGATGGTCTTTTTAAAACATATTCAATAGCGTTAGCCATATTTTTGATAATCCTATCATTAACATTTTTAGGCTTATCATCTTTATAGACTAATTCTTCAAATCTTCTTCTAGTTGTAGGCACATTTTCTATATCTAATGTACCCTCTACTTCCGAATAGATTCTTGACTTAAGGACCTCAGGCATATTTCTAATAGCTAAATAGTTTTCATTTTCTTCTAAATCCGCTTTTAACAAATCAAAAAAAGTATGCATTTGTATATCGAATTCTCTGCATTTTGAAAAATATATATTCTTAGAGTTGAAACTCTTCAATGGAAGTTTTTCAAATAAATCAGATATTGTTTCACCATTGTTGTCGATAAAATCATAAAAGCCATTTAACTCTTCAAGCGAAAGATGGTAATTGTAAATGTTACTGTATTGCAGTTCTCTTGCGGTGCAATAATGTCTATTTAATTGCTCGTTATATAGGTCTTTATAATTCATTTCGTCAACCTTCTTGTAAACCAATTGTAAACCAGTATCAAAAAATCGTCAACCAAATCGTAAACCAAAATGTTAACTATTAGCCTGCTTCTTCCTTTGGTGTCTTATGACTAGGAACAAGACTAAACCAACAAGGAAGGCCCCTAATAAATAACCACCATAGTCGATAAGTACATCAGTAAATTCACCACTTCGTTCAGGAACATTTAATTGGATGATTTCTGTAGTCATAGCGATGATTAAACCGAATGATAAGGCAAATATAGTATTAAGGAAGTGTTTAATCCATTTGAAATCTTTGAAGATATAGTAAATCGCTAAAGAAGAGAAGATACCACTTACCACGAATAAGCCAAAGTGGCCTAATGATTTCCTAATAAATGTCGCAAAGGCATTATGGTTTTCTGGAGTTACTGTACCTGGCCTCACTGTATTAACGACTTCTTCACTTACTTCCACGACTCCTTGTGAAGCTTGGCTACTTTGAGAACCATTTAAGCAAGAATGGTAAATGATATAAGCGTTAATAGCGAACGCTAATACGGTAAAGATGATCATTAAGACTAAATCTAACTTACTCTTTTTCATACATATATTGGTAATGAGATATATTAGTGAAATTATACACGAATATCTTATAATAACAAGTTGCGCATTTTATTTTGCGCAGTATAATATAAGTATGGAAAATATTTTAAGACAAAAAAGAAAACAATTAGGTTTGACACAAGAGCAAGCTGCGAAAGCATGCGGTGTTTCTCGTCGTACCTATCAAACATATGAAGAAACTGGCAGAGTAAATGCCACCTATGATGATATATATGTAAAACTTGACAAATTAAGAGATTCGATGAAGTTCATTCATAGTGTGAATAGTATTAAGAAAATATGCAAACCAATATTTAGGAAAGTCCCTGAAGTAGAATGCGCATATCTATTTGGAAGTTATTCTAGAGGAGAAGCAACGTTCGAAAGTGATATCGATATCTTAGTGGTATGTCCACCTATAGGTATGAAGTTTTTTAGTATGGCCGCTGAATTAGATGCTGTACTAGGAAAAGAAGTAGATCTTCAAACCCATAGACAATTAGTTGGTGACGATACATCTTTTCTAGAAAGCTTTCTTAAAGATGCCATTAAAATCTATCGCAAGAGCTAAAAGCATCTCTTTGTTTTAGCCCTATAACAAGCCTGTGGGTCCTTACTCTTTTCACAGTGATAACATAATTCGTTATTAATAAATGCGCCTGAGAAGTATTCATCTAAGTTTTTCACTGTGGTTTCTGTAATATTACTTAATGCTTCATTAGTGAGATAGGCTTGATGGGACGTAATAATGACATTTGGTAATTGTAAAAGAAGTGATAAGGTATCATCATTAACAATCTTTAAGGAATTATCTTTATAGAAGAGATTAGCTTCTTCTTCATAAACATCTAAGCCCACTCCTCCGATTTGTTTTTCTTTAAGACCTTCTAGTAAAGCTTTAGAATCAATTAAGCCACCACGTGATGTATTAATAATAATTACGCCCTTCTTCATTTGTTTGATGGCTTTTTCGTCTATCATATGTCTATTTTCATTAGTAAGTGGGCAGTGAAGAGAAATGATATCACTTCTAGCGTACATTTCTTCTAAAGAGACATATTCATAATCGCTATCTTTAATTGGATATGGGTCATAGCAGATAACATGCATACCAAATCCTTTAGCGATGTCTATAAATACTCTGCCGATTTTACCAGTACCCACAACACCGATAGTCTTTTCGTGTAAATCAAAGCCACTTAAACCTTCTAGATTAAAGTTAAAGTCTCTAGATCTAATATAGGCTTTATGGATATGTCTATTAAGTGAAAGTAATAAGGCAAAAGCATGTTCCGCGATAGCGTAAGGAGAATAAGCAGGTACTCTAGCGACATGAATCTTATTTTTATAAGCACTTGCTAAATCAACATTGTTATATCCAGCGCATCTAAGAAAAACACCATGTATACTATATTCATTAAGTTTAGTGAGTACTTCATCGTTAAGTTCATCATTAACAAAGCACATCACTGCGTCAAAGTCTTTGGCTAACGCTACTGTATGATTAGATAATCTATCTTTAAAGTAAGTAAAAGTATATTTATCTAAATAAGGTTTGAATGATGCTTCATCATATTTTTTAGCGTCGAATACGGCAATTCTTTTCATAGTCTTATATCTCCCTATTACATAATATAGGAATAAATCTATTATTTCACATAATATGCCTTATTTCTTTTTAACCTTATATTTATATAAGAATAATAAAAATATTTATCAAAATCGCTTGACTAAGTTAAAAATAAGACTATTATTATGTATTCAAATGCGGAATACCGCGTCCTAAGCAAGACGATAAAAGGCTATAGAAAAGAGGTATTCTAGTAGATGAATAAGAAGTATTTATTAGAAGCGGTCGTAGAAGGAAGATTCATCAAATTCAATAAAGAATTCAAGAGTAGAAATTCCGCGATTGATTACATCTTCAAGTATTACAATAGACACATGCTTGATCTTAGAGTTAACGAAGAATACTACGTTAATGAAAACAAGCACGATATCGCGTATATCTCTGATTACGACAATCGCTTCAGAATTAGCAGAGCTTACTAATTCTCTTCAATCTAAAATAATGGCCTACCCTATCGTGGAGTAGGCCTTTTATTATATTTATTTATTATCCAAGAGCGATATCTAATACCATCATGAGCACAAAGCCCACGGCGAGACCAATCGTTGCTAAGTTAGAATGCTTACCTTCATTAGCTTCTGGAATAAGTTCTTCCACGACGACGTAGATCATCACACCTGCGGCAAACGCTAAAACAAATGGTAAGATAACTGATACTAGATATGTAATTAATATGGCTAATCCTGCGGCAAGTGGTTCAACCGCACCACTGATAAAACCATAAAAGAATGCTTTTCCTTTAGATTCGCCTTCTTCTTTTAAAGGCATAGAAACAATTGCCCCTTCTGGGAAGTTTTGTATAGCCATACCTATTGCTAAGGCTAAGACAGCTTGTTCACTAACTTGACCCGCTAAAGCGGAAGCAATAACAACACCAACCGCTAAACCTTCAGGAACATTATGAAGAGTGACGGCTAATAACATCTTAAATGTTTTAGAATATTTATCTTTTTGAAGACCTTCTTCTTCCTTATTGATGTGCATATGAGGCACAAGATAATCGAGAAGGAGCATAAAACCAACACCTAATAAGAAACCAATGCCAGGAAATACATAAGCTTTTCAATCCCCTTTATCATAGGAATTAATTGCAGGTTGCATAAGTGACCAAATAGAAGCGGCTATCATCACACCACTAGCGAAACCTAATAATACCTTTTGTAATTTAGGATTGATTTCCTTTTTTAAAAAGAAAACCATCGCACTACCTAAGGTTGTGCCCACTAATGGAATAATTAAGCTAATAATAAGAATAAATGGTCTCATACCGCTATGTATTGTATATGTATGCTTATACTAAAGCAACCTTATATATTATCTATCTTCTTGTTCTTATCAAATATTTCTGGATATGGGTTTTCTTTAGGATCAACATCAGAGAGTAAACATACTGCATGGTGGCATCTTTTTGCTAAATCTATTCTTTGTTCACTTTCACTTAGTGTTTCATCTTTATATAATGGTTCCCCTATTTTTAATGTAATAGCGACTTCTTGCTTAAAGATATGTCTTCTAATCCAAGAAGGTTTTCTGAAAGAGAAACCAATCGGTAATACTGGTTTATTAAGGCGACACGCTAATGAAAAAGCCCCTGTATGAAATGGTCTTATATATGGATAGCATTCCCACATACTACCTTCCGCATATATTTGTAATATGCCACCTTCTTTAACATATTGTTCTATCGCTTTATTAGAAGCAACTTTACCACCTAAATTACCATCAGGAATAGGTACACCACCAACAAGTCTTGCTAAAGCACCATTTTCCCCTCTTATATTAGGAGCCCAGACTAATACTCTTGTTTCTTTTGGTTTGAGAGCTTTCATAATAGCGATATAGTCCCACATATGGACGTGATTAGATATAGTAATCACCCCATTACTTAATTCATTTTTATATTTCTTTAAGTTTTTACGTCCTTTAATTCTTAGTCCCATATAAGGTATAGATAATGGGAAAACAATTAAATAAAGCAATACACGCACCCACCATCTTTTAAATCTAAAACTTTTAGAATTATCAATATATGGATAGTTTTCATCAAAAACCAAACCATTATTCTTTTTAACCACTAAATAATGCTGATCAGTATATTCTGGATAGTTATATCTTGTAGAATGAGGATTATACATCATTTAAAGGATAGCACAAAAAAGAAAGAAGCGGACAATTTCCGCTTCCTTCTTTTGAACCGTTGTACCTATTACTAGATACCCAAGTTAAGCTCTTTTGGCTGGTGGTGCTTCTTGTTAAAATGCGTTTTGAACTGAGTAGCGCATTAATGGCCAGCTTCTCTAAGATATTCTCTTTAGAGCTTTCATCCTCTTCGTCATGTCCGGTGCCGGGTTTATTCTGCCAAGCTTTAACGCAGATGCCGGTGGCTATTGCTAGTCAGGTGGGATCGTACCGATAACCACTATTTCTAATGGTTCTTTGCTAGTGCAACCAGTTAACGACGGTTCTTTAATCCTTCGAGGTTCCCGAATCAGTTACGGGAAGTGGTTGACTTATCTAGTCTTAAGTTCTTTAGGCCTTTTCTTTGTAAGATTTCCATCTGGGTTCTCTTACTATCATCTCACGTTAGGTTGAGTAATGAGATTTAGGCTTTGCGGTTAGATTTTCTCTAACTCGCTTTGTTTTTCCCTCTTTGTCTTGTGTCCGGCGGTGGTTTTACGCTGTTAAACTCTAACTCAGCGACCACTGTAGCAGTGAGGTTTGCCGTTTGGATTTCCCGAAGGATTTCCAGCCTTTTGCGATCATTGACTGGGAACTTTAATCCCAGAGCCTTACTATCAACGTCGTTTTAGTGGTGATCGTCTTACTTTTAAGGCTAAGTTTTCGCCCATTCGCTCTCTGTGCCATTACTGACCAATTAACTTATTTCAGGTTTTGAGTTGCTTTAGCCTGAATGTGGGGTGTTGATGGGTAATTGGCCTTCATCATCCTCTTCGATCTTGTCGGGCGGTGGTTTTACGCTGTCAAACTCTAATTCAGCATCCACTGTAGCAGGGAGGATTTGCCCTTGATTGATTACGAGAACCAATCTGCCAGTACAATCATTGATCCAGACTTTTTCTTTAATCCTGGAAACGCTTTAGCAACTTAGATACCTGCGTTGATTGTTTTACCTGGTCTTAAGATATATAAGAATCTATCAATTCTTATAATCTTACTCACTCGGTTTCCCGGGTGGGTTATTATAGTATGCGCTTATTTAATTTTTATTGCAACACTTTTTTAAAAATTTTTTAATTATTTTTTATATAAATTATTTTTTCTTGATTATATCTAACTTTTTTATTTGAAAAAAATTAACAATATTTTTAATTACTATGTTTTTTATTATGTTTTTAGTTATTTTTATCATTATTTATTTATATTTTTGTGTGGGCGTGGGCATGCGCGTATTTTCTTTTTATATATTTAAGAAAGCGAAAAGGCCACCGAAGCAGCCTTTTCAGAGAGAGAAAGGAATACGCTGTTTATTTCAGCGTTGCGGTTCCGAGTGCACTATAGACTAAACAACCGCGAGATGAATTTTTAAGTGTCGTTTGGTAACTAGTGTTATTACTGAACGATACTGTATGGCTTCCGCTAGCGACGCTATTAGAAGAACATAAGGTTTTGGTGATTTTGGAATTTGTTGTCGGAGTCTTTTCCGTACCACCAAAGATGATGAGAGTACCATCACTTACGCTTGCAGCTCCATCTGTATCAAGAGCAGCTGCACCCATACTATTACCACCAGCATTACCTGGACCCTTAACGATTACAACACCACCTGATTGGGTGAATGAGCCATTACTATCGATACCATCAGTATCGCCATTTGTTGGAACTTCAACATCTAGTAAGCCACCACTGACATTAATACTTGGGGTAGCATTACCACTAGTAGCGTTAACTCCATCATCTGTTGCATAGACGTATGAGGAGCCACCACTGATGTTGATGACATTAGCTTCTAAACCTTCATAAGCACTTTTAACATTTATTTCACCATCACTGATAGTTAATGAACCATCAGCATGGATTGCATCATCACTTGCTTCCACTGTGGTATTACCACCACTAATAATGATGTTACCTAATGGTGAAGATCCATTTTCAATAATGCCATCATTATTAGCGTGGATTGCATCATCATAGGCTTTAATATCAATTGTGCCTTTTTTAATATAGATTTCATTTTCCGCTTTAATGCCTTTAGCAGAGACATCGGCGGAATTAGTATTACCACTAGCGTAGTTACTCCAACTAGAGAAACTAATAGTTGTGTTATTAACACTGATTTGCACCATATCATAAGCACTGTTGAATGCTTTAGCGTCACTCTTTGCGTTATAGGTATCTAATGAATAACTTGTGATATTACTGCCTTTGAAACGATATAAGGTGAAACTTGTCGCATCTGCTGGTTTTTCTAATTGATAGATGTAGTAGCTTCTACTACCTCCACCGCCACCAAAACCACCAGGTTGTTGACCGCCACTTGATTGAGTACCTTTATATGTTGCTGGATACCAATTACCATTGATATATGCGGCATATGTATAAGCACCATTAGAGTAGGTATTTGAGTTCATCTTTAAGTAGAAGTTAGATGTACTTGTATCAATTGTTTCTCCACTATAGGAGGAATATTTATTAGTCTTAGCCACGAATGTGGTTGGGACTGTATCATCTAGTTGATCAATAATAGCATTATATGAAGCTTGAATAGCGTCACTCCAAGAATTAATGGTTAAAGAACCACCATTGATTGTGACATTACCTCTTTGATTACCTTTAGAGGAGATATCACTATTTTCTGAATGTAAGCCATCTCCACCACAAGAGATATTAATTGTGCCACTAGTAATGGTCACACTATCATTACCTCTAATACCATGGTTAACAGCGGTGATATTTAATGTTTGTTTTTGCACTTTAACATCATCTTTACCATGAATACCATTTAAGTAATTAGCGGTGATATTTAAGGTACCTGTACCTTTATGTTTTAAGTCACCATTACTAACGAATATCGCACCTTTACCTTGACCTTCTTGATCAGTAACATAGGCTGCACGGGTATCCTTTATGTTATTAGTGGTATCCTTTTTCGCGGATATTTCAACGGTATCACAATCTTCAACATAGATTGGTGAATTAGTGTTGTTTTCTAAAGTCACACCATTAAGTTCAATAACAATGACTTTTTCAGGTGCATTAACATAGATTTGTTTATAGTTTTTAGTAATGGAGAATGTATATTCATCCGCAGTGGAATCATATGTGCCATTACTCAATGTGCTATCAGTAATGAAATAGATATCTGTATCTGTGGTATCTGGTTCATATGGAGTTTCTTCTTCCTCAGCAATGACTGTTAAAGCACATGTTGCGGTATAGCCGCCTTCTTTAGTTTTAACAGTAATAACAGATGTACCTACACTAATCGCGGTGATAACACCATTATTAACAGTGGCCACACTTGTATTACTACTTGTCCAAGATACTTCTTTATTAGTCGCAGTGTCTGGAGTAACTGTCGCTTTTAATGTTGCGGATTTACCTTTATACATAGTGAGTTTTTCATAGCTAAGAGAAACACCGTTAACGGCTGTATCATTTTGACTTTGATTTGCTTCACCATGACTTGGATTATTTGGTGAAACATTACATGATGAAATAGACATTGCTAGCAAAGCTAGACATGGCAATAAGATTAGTCTCCTGTTTTTCATATTTTGGTCCCCCTTTTATAAAGTTTTGTCTTCTCCTACGAATGGTAAGATAGATATTTCTAAGTTACCGTTCTTTGTTCTTAATTCATCGATGAACTGTTTTTCTTCCCTTTTATTTTTAAGTTCAATCTTATATGAGAGTTTGAATAATGATCCCATCGCTGTTGTTTTAACTTCTATTAATTCATTATGTTTTAAGAAGCGAGCGAATGTATCGCTGAATACATCATCATACTCAAGAGATTCTGGAATGGTAATTTTAAGCATCTTTTCTTTATCGTATCTCATATTGTTAAATAAATTAGCACTTGTTAATAAGAGATAGATAATAGCGGTAAGAGCGGCAAATATGCCAGCGAAAGCTACATAGCCTAAACCACACACTAGGCCAATAGCGATACCCGCGAAGAGCAGTAATAATTCTTCCGCTTTTGCATTAACGCTCCTAAATCTTACTAAGCCTAAGGCCACTGCTACTGTGGCGATTCTAACCGCTCCTGAAGTTGTACTATCTAGGAAGATTGACACCATTGAAACTACAGTAGCGACAATCATTGGCATTAAAGCACTAGTAACAAAGAAACTTTTTGTGCCTTTCATTTTTAATGAAACCACTAAGGTAAATAGCATACTAATGGCAAAGGCGATAGCGATGATAATGATGGCCACAACAACCTTGTGTAGACCATTAAGCATATTGAACAATGAATCCATGAGCTAATCTCCTTTCTTGAGTTTCAACACCATTTCGATACATTAATTTGTAAGCTTCTCCAACTTTAGAGAAACTGGTCTTGTAGATTTTATATTTACTAAGAATAGATACTAACCATAGAGGTAATTCTTGTTGCACTTTGATTTCAAGAATTGCACTACCAGGTGGTAATAGTAGATTTCCATCCATCGATGTATGAAGATTTAAATCATCATTTCGATATCTAGGATTTTCATCGATAGTTAAGCGGATATTACCGTTCACTTCAGCGTATGAAGTTCTATCATAGATAATCATGATTTTAGGTTCTAAGACTTTTAAGTAATCACGGAAATAAGCAATTTCTCTAGTGACTTGATCGTCTTTTAAATTAACATCTTGATGATTAAGGAATTCTTCTGCGATATCTTCTCTTAAAGCAATTCTTCTTTTATAAACAACGCCTAAGGCTTTTCTTTTAAGCTCTAGGTAGACTGTTTTATTGTTATTTGCTAAGCCATAAGATCTTAATCTAATCTTTTCTTTATAGACTGGCTTTTCTAATGATTTCCTAATTAATAAATAATCAGGAGTATCGTAATAGATAGAGGCGATTGAAGTCTTACCATATTGATCAACTTCCATATGACCTTTAAGGGCATCTTGAAAAGCCACTAATTGGTCCTTAGTGAGAATGAATTTCATTTCATAACGTTGCATCATTGTTACGGCGTTCATGTCAGTCTCCTATAAAGTTAGAAAAAGAGTGGTTAACAAAAATTAGTTAAGCTCTTTATCTACCTTAAGCATAAAAAAGTAAACTTAAATGAACTATAATTTATAAAAATGTTTATAAAGCGATAGAAAAGTAGATTTTATTTTCTTTGATGGTGACAGATATTTTTCCTTTATGTAACTCTACGATTTCTTTAGCGATACTTAATCCAATACCTGAACCTTCTTTAGAGACAGAATTAGGGCTACGATAGAATCTTTCAAATAATTGTTCAGTGTCCATTTCCTTATCTTCAACATCGTTACTAAATGTAATTTCGATCTTTTTATTTTGGTTCTTTTTAATAGTTAAAGAGGCTTCACCATTACTCTTAGTGTATTTTAAAGCGTTATCAAAGAAGATATAGAATAACTCATTAATGAGATATCTATTACCTTTCATATCAATATCACTTGGGATATCACTACTGAATGTTAATTTCTTACTCTTAAATGTTGGGGCAAATGAATCCACACTTTCACTAGCGAGCTTTGAAAGTGAGAATTCCGCGAATGGATAGTTACTAGCGTTACCTTCATCTAATCTAGAGAGGGTCACTAGTTGTTTAGTCATAGTGTTTAATCTAATTATTTGATCATGAATAGATTCAGTCCATTCGCTTTTACCATGGTCCATTTCTACGAGTTCTAAGTCAGTAGAAATAATAGTTAAAGGTGTCTTTAATTCATGTGATGCGTTAGTAATAAATGCTTTTTGTTTCTTATATGATTCTTCACTAGTTCTAAAGACAAGCTTACTAGACAAAATAATTAAAATAGCCAATACGGTATAGCTTATACCCGCGATAACCATTGAACTCATAAAGAAGTTATTAAAGGCGTGGTTTCTTTCTGAAGTATCTAAGAAAGCGACATATGTGAACTTTAATTCTCTTTCTTCTGTGATTGGTTGACCACCTTCAGGAGTCATTTCCCAGCCTGTCACTACTTCGGCAGTTTCATCAGTGCTCGCTACTTTAAAACGAAGCTTACCAATTGTGCCTTCAGTTTCACCACTGTTATAGATCTTCGTGGACATGACTTGACGTAATTCATCATCACTATCACCTGGGGCAATATGATTATAGTCATACCATTCAATACTGCCTTCTTCATTAAAGACAGTCACAAAGTATTGTTCATTTATTTCTTCTCTTCTTGGATAGAAGTAGCCACCTGGTTGACCACCACCTTGGCCACCTGGGCCTCCAGGTTGCCCTCCACCTGGTTGTTGCTCTTGTTGACTTGGCATCACACCACTGTTGAATAATGCACTTTGATGTGAGTATTCAATAATGTTATTTAATGATTCAACTGTTTCATTTTCCATTTTGATATGATTAGAAACATTAATGGCCGCAATTGTCGCGGCTAAAACAAAAAGAATCGACACTAAGGCCGCAAGAATAAAACGCAATCTTAGTTTTCTAATCATTGTTATACTCCAAGTAATAACCTTGGTAACGAATTGATTTAATTATTACTTTTGAACCAATACTTTCTAATCTCTTTCTTAAATAGGATATAAATACCCACACGTTCTCGCTCGTGCTATATGATTCAATATCCCAAACATTTTTACTAATTGTGTCTTGAGAGACTACATTGCCGTTTGCTTTCATTAATAAAGTAATGATTTGAAGTTCTTTATTCATTAAAGTAACTTTCTTTTCGCCATTTATTAAGCAACAGTTATTAGAATCTAATACTATATCACCAAATTCTAATTTACTTTCTTCTTCATAGTTTGGCTGACGACGGAGCAACGCTCTAATACGGGCTAAAAGTTCTTCCACGACGAATGGTTTTGGTAAGTAGTCATCCGCCCCTAAATCAAGACCATGTATCTTATCTTCTGTTGTAGACTTAGCGGTTAACATGATAATAGGCGTATCAATTTTATTAGTTCTGACTCTTTTTAATACATCTAAGCCATTAATCTTAGGAAGCATAATATCAAGAATGATGACATCGTATTTATATTGATCGATATATAAAAGAGCTTCTTCACCATCAAAAGCACTGTCAACGATATATGAGTTACGTTTAAGAACAGTCGTTAAAGCTTTATTTAGTTGAATTGAGTCTTCTACTAAGAGTAATTTCATACTTAAAAAGTATCTTTTTAGCCTTAAATAAACCTTAAATGATATTTTTACTATTAGCAATAATTATTTATAATTATCCAACATTTAAGGTTCGGTGACGTGCTCCCACCACTTATTGAAGTGGGGGCTTCTTGCTCGATGACTCTAACGAGCCAAGCATAAACAAGCTATCCGGATGTGTCCCATCCTTTGTAAGTGTTTCAATTCCCTTACTTAGAATATTTTTTGCAGCGTTTATATCTCTATCATGGACCGATCCACATTCTGGACAAGCCCATTTTCTTATTTTGAGATTTTTCACCTCTTTATTTTGATATCCACATAATGAACATAATTGGCTAGATGGAAAAGTAGAAGGAACTTTTATTACTTTCCTACCATACCAATCAGCTTTATATAGGAGCATAGAAACGAATCTTGACCAGGAAGCATCAACGATACTTCTAGCCAGTTTATGGTTTTGTTCCATGTTCTTTACTTTCAAGTCTTCGATACAAATGATTTGGTTTTCATCAATGATCTTCTTTGAAAGTTTATGGAGATAATCGTTTCTCTGGTTATTGATGTGACGATGAATTCTTGCGACTTTAATTCTCTGTTTATTTCTATTATTACTGCCTTTAACCATCTTAGAGAGTTTTCTTTGCTCTTTCGCTAATTTGGTTTGTGATTTAGTTAAATATTTGTTGTTCTTGTATTTCTTACCATTGCTATCGATAATTAAGTGTTTCACACCTAAATCTAGACCAACTATCTTATTCTTTGGCTCAATTTGTTTATTCTTTTCTTCAACCAATAAAGAGACGTAATATTTGTTATCACAAGTTTTAGAAACAGTGACTGATTTAATCCTTCCATCAAAATCTCGATGTTTCTTAATTCTGATCCTCGGACACTTAAAGAGTGACAAAAGATACTTTCCGTTTTCAGAAAATTTGATTTTTCCATTTACGTTATTCGTTGTGTAACTTTGATCATTTCTTTTACTTTTAAACTTAGGGAAGCTTGATTTATGAGAAAAGAAAGCTTTAAAAGCGGTGTTTCTATTAAGTTGAGCATTACTTAAAGCAAGCGAATCTACTTCTTTTAAAAATGAATAATCTTCCTTATATGAAGCAGGAGTAATATTTTTAAATTTACCAGTGCTTTTATATATCTCGTTCATATCAGATAGAGACTTATTATAAAAGAAACGAACACACCCAAAACATTTAGCAAAGAATACTTTTTGCTCAGTGTTAGGATAGATACGATACTTATAAGCTTTTCTAATCATAATTTTGGGTAAAATAAAAGGGGCATAAAAATGGTTCCATCCATATCTATATCCCTTATCCTTATCCTATAAATATTATATCAATTTATTGATATATTCTCAACAAATATTTGCTTTTTATATAGATATTTGCATGTTTTTATAAACATTTATAATTAGCAATTCATCCCCCACATATAGAGGTAACCATCAAATTGATGTGAGGGGCTTCTTGTTGGAATATGTTAAATTAGAACAAAGCGGAGATAATTTTGAGTACTGAACAGATGCTCTTTTTAATGCCTTTGAATTTATAGTCTTGCGGGACTTTTTCACTGACTTCAATCATTTGTTCGAAGTCTTTAGTGATATCGTCCATACATGGGCACTTATAGAGGATCGCGCCACATTCAAAGTGATGGACTAAACTTCTAAAGTCAAAGTTAATCGTGCCAACGAATCCTAGTTCATTATCCGCGATTGCGGTTTTCATATGATTAAAGCCTGGTCTATATAAATAGATATTTACACCAGCATCTAATAGATATCTGAAGTTAGATTTAGCCATCCAATACACGACTGGTTTATCAGGCATACCTGGAACAATAAGATTAACTTCTACACCTCTAAGCGCTGCGCTTCTTAAAGCATCTAATAAGCTATAAGTAGGCACTAAATATGGCGTACTGATATAAACCTTTTTTTGCGCGTAATTAAGAATATTAATATACGTTTGTTCGCCTAAAAGGGCGCTCACATAATCACCTGGACCATCACCAAATGGCATCACGTATCCACTATCTTTGTATTCTGGATAGTCAAAGTTCATCCATTTGTTATAGTCAGAAATATGACCAACAACTAAGTTAAGATTTTGTAAGAAAACAGCGATAAGGTTGTTAATAGCACTACCTTCAATCTTAATCATTGTGTCTTTCCAATAACCAAATCTATTAATCTTATTAGCGTATTCATCCGCTAAGTTCATACCACCGGTAAAAGCCATTTGATGGTCGATAATCACAATCTTTCTATGATCACGGTTATTATAAACACCAGAAAGAATTGGTCTAAATGGATGGAATTTATAACATTTAATGCCATATTTACCTAAGATCTTTGGTGTTCTAGCACTAATAGTGCCACCACAACCCATATCGTCATAGATGATACGAATCTCAACACCTTCTCTAGCTTTTTGAATTAATATGGCTTGTACTTCATCCCATATTTCACCATCAGTGATAATAAAGAATTCCATAAAGATAAACTCTTTAGCTAGTTTTAATGATTCTATTAATTCAGGGAAGAACTCTTCACCGGTCGCATAGTATTTAACTCTATTATTTGGGTGTACACCTAACTTAGTGATGTTATTGATATATCTAAAAGCATTAACAGCGGTACCTAATTCTTCTCGGTATTCTTTCTTGGCTTTTTCATCTAATTGGAAGTGTTTGTTATATTCTTCTGTCGTGGTTTTAATGATTCTCTTATCACGTCTATTTAAACCATGATTACCAAAGATTAAGAAAATAACAGATGTGAATAATGGTAAAAGAAGCATACCCACAATCCAAGGAATCTTAAATTCTGGATCTTCATGTTTATTAACGATTCTAAAGAAAATAAGCACACTGATGACAAAGACAGCCGCTCTAATGACAATCCACACAAGTTCAATGATGTCTTTGACGCGTTCGTTAATGTTAGGGTCAGTAGATATTGCTTCAATGACACCCTCAAGGAAGAACTCAATGAAAACAATAGCCGCTATTTCTATTAATAAAATTAATAAGACTAGAAAATATCCAGAGAATAGGTTTCTAAAAAACTTTTTCATAGTGTCTCCCCCACTTGATGATATGTATATGTTAGCACATTTTTGTGCTATTTTTTTATATTTTGTATTGCTTTATAAATATAAAGGTCTATGATAGTCGTTTGTATGATTGCCACGATCGTCATTTCCGTTATTACATTTCTAGGAATAACTCTATCAACATTATTCTTCCCTAGACTCAAATTAGGGAAGTTTTCTTTAGATACATATTGGCTTATTGCTTTATTAGGTGCAGTTATCTTAGTGGCCACTACTTTATGTCCAATTAAAGAGATTGGTGATTCTTGGACTAGTAGTGCTGCGATTAATCCACTGAAGATATTAGTTTTATTCTTTTCGATGACCATACTATCAATCTTCTTAGACGAAGTTGGTCTATTTAGATTCTTAGCCTGTTTTGCCGTTAAGCACGCTAAAAATAGTCAAACAGCATTATTCTTTATTCTCTACTTCCTAGTGGCGTTCCTTACAGTATTCACTTCTAATGATATAGTGATATTAACTTTCACTCCTTTTATTTGCTTCTTCTGTAAAAGAACTAAAATTTCCCCTATTCCATTTTTAATCGCAGAATTTACCGCGGCTAATACATGGTCAATGATGTTTGTGATTGGTAATCCTACTAATATCTATTTAGCAACATCCGCAAATATTACCTTTATCGATTATTTCAAAGTGATGGCTATACCAACATTATGTGCTGGGATAGTTGAGATACTTATTATCTATCTCTTATTCCGTAAGAAATTAGGACAAGTATTAAGCTGTGAGAACTGTGAAGCAGTCCATATTGAAAGCAAGTTTGATTTAATTATTGGTGTTGCTCACTTATTAGTGTGCTTAGTCTTCCTTATCATCTCACCATATATTCATTTAGATATGTGGCTCATATCTTTGATATGCGCTGGTTCACTATTAGTGTTTGTTATTATCACTAGATTAGTAAGAAGAAAACAGTGGCATTATTTAGTTAATCCACTTAAAAGATTACCTTATCAATTAATCCCATTTGTCTTATCAATGAGTATTATTGTTATTGCGCTTCATTATCAAGGAGTAGCAGAGAAAATTGGTGAATTATTGAATACCATATCGCCTATCTTATCTTATGGTGTTTCTTCCTTCTTAATGGCTAATATGGTTAATAATATCCCAATGTCTATCTTATTTGCCGATGTCCCATTAGCCTTAAATGGACAAGCATATTATCAAGCAATATACGCCACTATTATCGGTAGTAACATTGGTGCTTTCTTAACACCAGTTGGCGCTTTAGCGGGTATTATGTTTCAAAGTCTGTTATCAAAATATGGTGTTAAGTTCACCTTCAAAGATTTTGTTAAATATGGATCAATTATTAGTGTTCCAGTTATCGCTACCGCTTTAGCGATGCTGCTTGTCTTCTGTTAAGCTTCGTATTGTCTAAAACGCTTAAACATATAGATAGGCACCATAATCATCGCTACAGCGATTATTAATGGGAAATAACTATTTAAGATTCTCATAAACGGTAAGTCGCGATAATGAGGAATAGTCTTATATAAGAATTCTTGAATAATAACAGCGTCAGCGAGGGCGGAAACAAATGTCATTTCTTTTATACCAATGACCATGATGTCAGTTTTTGTTAATGCGCCTTTTAAATTGATGATTGATAAAACAAACATCAAAATAACAAAAGCAATAAAGATATAACCAATAATGCCTTTAAAGTTATTCTTACTAGATGTATCAATGCCACCGACTTTTAGTACAGCAAATAGTAAGAATAAGACTGCAAAAGATAACGCTAAAATCATCATGATAAAATATGATTTCTTTTTAGTTTTTCTATCAGCGTTCATATCTTTCCAGAAAATGAATTTACAAGCACAAACCACCGCAGTGGATAATGAAGCGATAATTAAGATAATAGAGTTAGAGATAATGCCCAAACCAATCTTATAAAGGAAAGACACTAAGGAGATAAGCGCCATTAAAAGAGCAATCTTTTTTGGAGTAGCGAGTTTCTTAATCTTTTTAAGTTTGCTATTTTTCTTCTTTTCCTTTTTCTCTTTAGCCATAGGTTACTTTATTTGTACTGTGAAGAATATAAGGAATAATAGAATCCTTGCTTCTTCATTAATTCTTGATGGTTGCCTGTTTCTACAATTGCACCATCTTTCATAACAATGATGATATCCGCTTTTTCAATTGTTGATAATCTATGAGCGATAACAATTGATGTTTTATCTTTCATCATATAGTCAAAAGCATCAGTAATAAGTTTTTCACTACGAGTGTCGATATTAGATGTGGCTTCGTCTAGAATCACTAATTCTGGATTTAATAACATGATTCTAGCAATTGCTATCATTTGTCTTTGACCTTCGGATAAGCCATGTTTATTACTAACCCTAGTTAAATAGCCATTAGGTAAAGTATTAATAAAGATATCAGCATGAGCTTTCTTAGCCGCTTCTTTTACTTCTTCTTCACTAGCGGTTTTCTTATAGTAACGGATGTTATCTAAGATTGTGCCAGAGAAGATCCATGTATCTTGAAGAACCATGCCAACATGGCTTCTTAAGGATTCCTTTTTAATATCTAAATAGGATTTATTATTGATAGAGATTAGACCACTATTAGGATCATAGAAACGCATCAGTAAATTAATGAGTGTTGTCTTACCTGCACCTGTTGGTCCAACGATGGCTACTTTCTGTCCTTTTTTGATTTCTAAATTGAAGTTTTCAATGAGTTTTCTACTAGGCTCATAGCTGAAAGACATGTCTTTAAATTCAATGCTATCGATGCTATCAATTGAGGCTTCTCCTTCATTGATATCATCTTCAATATTTAAGAAGTTATTTATTCTTCTAAGTGACGCTTTTGCGTTTTCAAATTCGGAGACAACATTTGATATTTCATTGAATGGTTTTGAGTACTGATTTGTGTATGATAAGAAGCTTGATAATCGACCAATAGACATGACTGCGAACACGGTAATTAAGTCATCGTTAAAGCCAAGCATGATGATGCCTGCGACACCGATAATGACGTAAATAATGTTATTAACTAATCTAGTGCTTGGATTAACCCAAGAAGCTGAAAACTGCGCAATTCTCCCTTCTTTTTTCAGTTTTTCATTAATTTGATTAAACTGGCGAATTGCAGAGTTTTCATAGTTTAAAGACTGTACAATATCGATGTTATTGAGCGTTTCTAAGGATGATGCGGACAGGTTTGCCTGTAATTCTGATTGCTTCTTATAGTGCTTATAAGAGAAGCTTGAAACAATCTTTGCCATGAGCATACTTAATGGTGTTAACACAATGACACCAAGGGCTAAAATCCAGTTCACCATCACCATCATAATAATAGTAATAATGACAGTGAAAATACCTTGCATCAAAGTCTTAAATACGGCGAATAAACCAGAGGCAAAATTCTCCATATCTCTAATTTCAAGTTGGACAATATCGCCACGTCTTTTATTATCAAAATCCTTAAGCGGCATAGCGTTAATTTTTTGATAAACATCATCTCTTGCTTTCTTAATTACCTTTTGTGAAACATTCATCACAATGACTTCAAATAAATAGGCAAAAACAATACCAATAATGATTAGACCTAACGCTACGAATACATAGATATTAAATAGTTGATGGTCATTATCTTTAGAGGCATCTAGGGCTCTACCTAATAAGAAAGGTTGAGCGATTTGAGCGATAACAAAGAGTAATGAAAAGACTAAAGCAATCAAGAGTGATTTACGCATTGGCTTTAAATAACTGAAAAGTCTTTGTTTGCTAGTCATCTTATTCCTTTCTAATTTGGGTTTCATAGATTTCTCTATAGATTGGACAGTTCTTTAATAAGTCAGCATGTTTACCTTGGCCAACGACTTGTCCACCTTCTAACACTAAAATGTAGTCAGCGTGCTGAATAGTAGACACTCTTTGAGACACGATGACTTTAGTCATATCTTTAAAACTATTGATAGTTTCTCTAATACGTTTATCCGTTAATAAATCTAAAGCGGAGGTAGAATCATCTAGAATTAAGATATTTGGCTTACGAATGAGCGCTCGAGCGATACAAAGTCTTTGTCTTTGACCACCTGAGAAGTTAAGTCCACCTTCGTTTACTTCATGATTAATGCCGTCTTCGTATTTACTAACAAATTCATATGCTTGTGCTAGTTTTAAAGCTTCAATGATATCTTCATCACTAGCGGTAGGATTGCTCATTAAGAAATTTGATTTAATTGTGCCTTTAAATAAGGAACTTTTTTGATTAACTAAACCAATATCATTTCTTAAATCACTTAAGTTATAGTCTTTTAAAGATACGCCTTGATATAAGACATCACCTTTAGAGGCATCATAGAATCTTTCAATTAAATTAATGACTGTTGATTTACCACTACCGGTACCACCAATAACACCAAAAGTCTCACCTTTTCTAATTTGGAAATCTAAATCATTTAAGAAATAATTTTCATCATCTGTAAATGAGAAACTAACATGATCAAATCTAATTAGAGGAGCCTTATTATCAGTGACGTATTGCTTATTTTCATTAATTATTGATGGATTAATAGAAAGAACGCTATCGATTCTTTTAGAAGAGACATGAGCCTTAACAATCTCAATAATTACTTGTGAGAATTGGACCACTACAAAGAAGATTTGTGATAAGTAAGCCATCTCTGCGATGATGGTTGAAGCCACTTGTGTATTAGCGGCACTAAATAGACTATTTTGTAAGAGCAAGATAATAACAATTAAGACAATTGATGTAATCGCAAATGTTAAAGGATTAATTAATGAGTTAATGCGATTAACTTTAATAGCCTTATCTTGATAGGCATTTGTTTTAATAGCGAATTCATTATTTTCTCTATCTTGTTGGTTAGAAGCTCTGACCACTCTTGCGCCATCTGTGGTTTCACTTGTTTTATTACTTAAATCATCTAAATCGTTTTGGATTTCAACATAACCTTTAGAAGATTTTCTTAAAACAAGGAAGTTCACTAAGAAGATTAAAGGAACAATCGCAGTAAAGGCTAAACCCACTCTCCAGTCTAAAATAAATGACATCACTAATGAGCCAATTAATATAAATGGAGCGCGTATTACTAATCTCACGAATAAAAGAACTCCATGTTGTAATTGATAAGTATCACTGTTCATAACAGTTAAGATCTTAGAATTACTAACTTGCTCTCTTTCCTTTTTAGAGAGTTTAAGCATCTTATCAAATAATGATTCTCTAACTTCAGTACCTACCGCCACAGATGCAACAGCGGCAATATATTGACTAATCATGGTTAAGCCAAAGCCCACGATACCCATGATTAGAATAATTAATCCACCCACTAAAGCATCGCTCATAGAGCTGGAGGAATGATTAAATATTTTAATAAAAGATGCTACTCCTGCGGAGATCTGATTAGGGATATTTTCAGGACTACCATATTGATTTAAATCAATAATGGCTTTCATAAATAAAGGTATTAATAAATCAAATATTGCTTCAATGATTTTAATAAATGGGCCAAGAGCAATACTGAAGATGTTATGTTTATATGAATCAGATACTTTTTTAATCATCTCTACTATAATACCATCTAATAGCAATTATATTGTTATTATTTTGCTCTATAATCGTAAAAGTTGAATGTCATTCACTTTTTGTTTTATAATAGCGTCATGAAATTTGGAATTTTAGTTAAAAAAGTTAGACAAAGATATAGACTCACACAAAAAGAACTCGCGGACGCTCTTGGCTATTCTCATAAGTCTATGATCAGCAAAATTGAAAAGGGCGAAACAGAAATGAGCTATGATAAAGCCGTTCTTCTCGTAGAGAAGTTTGGTTTAAATGCTAATGAATTATTCTTCGAAATTAATGAAAAACCTAGTTTAGAAGGTTGTGATAAGAAAGTTGTGACCATTCAAGATATTTCTTGCTATGGTCAATGCTCTATTACAGTGGCACTCCCTATCTTAAGTGCCTGTGGTTATGAAACCGCTATTTTACCAACGTCTATTCTTTCTACTCATACCGCTGGATTTAATGGTTTTGAGTATAAAGATATGGATGAGGAATTAGATAAGTTCCTCAAACATTGGGATAGAGAAGGTTTAGGATTTGACGCTATCTATACTGGCTATTTAGGCAGTGTCTCTTTAGTGGATTTCACTTTAAGGGCCATCAAACAATTAAAGAAAGAAAACTCTTTAGTAATTGTTGATCCTGCAATGGGTGATAAAGGTAAATTATATCCAGCATTTAATGAAGAATACGCATTAAAAATGCGTGAACTCATCAAAGAAGCGGATATCATCTTACCAAATATTACAGAAGCCGCTTTTATGAGTGGTTTCCCATATCAAGATAAATACGATAAAGAATATATCGAGAAGTTACTTAAAGAATTAAGTAAATATACATCTGCAAAGATTATTCTTACCGATGTTTCATTCCAAAAGAACGCTACTGGTGTCTATATTTATGATAATGGTTATTTCCAATATTATAAGCATCATAAAATCGGTAATGGATATCATGGTACAGGCGATATCTTCTCCTCGACATTTGTCGCCTCTTATTTAAAGAACCGTGAATTATTTCTATCCGTTAAAATGGCCGCGGATTATGTATATCGATGTATCAACTACACCCAAAGTGATAAGGATCACTGGTATGGTGTAAAGTTTGAACCATTATTAAATGGTTTAGTTAGCAAATTGAATGATATCGAAAGGACAAATAGAAAAATGATCTTAAAACATGTTGACGAAGCAGTCGGTAAGACTCCATTAGTCGAACTTACAAATTACGAACAAAATTTAAAATTAAATGCGAGAATTATCGCTAAAGTTGAATACTTTAACCCAGCAGGTTCTGTCAAAGACAGAATCGCTAAAGCGATGATTGATAAAGGTGAAAAAGATGGCTTAATCAAAAAGGATACAATCCTTATTGAACCAACAAGTGGTAACACTGGTATCGGCTTAGCTATGGTCAGTGCTGCACGTGGCTATCGCTTAATCATCACCATGCCTGAAACCATGTCTATTGAAAGAAGAAATCTTTTAAAAGCCTATGGTGCAGAACTCGTCTTAACAGATGGTAAGTTAGGTATGAAAGGCGCTATCGCAAAAGCGGAAGAACTACACGCTCAATATCCTAACAGTGTGATTCCAAGCCAATTCACAAACCCTGCTAACCCAAACGCCCACTACTTAACAACAGGTCCAGAAATCTTTGAAGAATTAAGTGGCCGTGTTGATATCTTTGTCGCTGGTGTTGGTACAGGTGGCACAATCTCTGGTGTTGGTAAATATTTAAAAGAACAAAATCCAGAAATTAAGATTGTGGCAGTTGAACCAGAATCTTCACCAGTCTTATCAAAAGGCACACCTGGTCCACACAAGATTCAAGGTATTGGTGCGGGCTTTATTCCTCAAACACTTAATACTGAAATCTATGATGAAATTATCACAGTTTCAAACGAAGATGCCTTCGCTACAGGTAAGCTATTAGCGAGAAAAGAAGGCTTACTTGTTGGTATCTCCAGTGGCGCGGCTGTTAAAGCAGCAACCATCCTCGCCCAACGTAAAGAAAATCAAAGCAAAACTATCGTGGTTCTCTTACCAGACACTGGTGAAAGATATCTATCCACAGATATGTTCAAAGAAGAAGAATAAAACTATTAAAACAAAGGAGACGGGTAGCAATTCTGTCTCCTTTTTCTTTGCTTTTTATTCAATAATTTGGTTTAATGATTTTGCCGGTTGTTATATTATTCACGACCTTGACCTTGTCATGACTTGTCTGTGATCCGCCGGCTTTTTTATTGCTTAGATTCTTTGTCTACTATAGAATCATATCCTCCACGAACAGTGCCAGGAATAAAATGAATTTCTCCGTTATTAAACACCACTTTTCCATCAGAAATACCATATTCATATAATGTTATTTTTTCTATTGTTTCAATATTGTCATTTAAATATGTGAATTGTATATCAAGCATCAAAGCATAGTTTTTGGTGTCTATACTCTTAGTTGCCTTTTCTTTGTAAGGATAAGCGCCTAAAGTGCTAATAACGCTTTCCGCAAATTCTTTTTCTTCACTAACACGAGAATCTTTAATTTCTTCCACATATCTATTTGCTTTTTGATGGAAATACATCCTAGTTTCTATTACATCATCAGCGCTAAACGAAAAAGAGATTCGTGGCCAATCCATGGTGTTGTATCCACAAGAGGACAAAGAAAGCACTATAGGTAGTATCGCAAGGGTTAGCAACTTTTTGTTCATAACTTTAATTTACCACATTTGCTTAAAACAGTATCGATAAATTCTAATTAATTTTAATCATTTCATTTGTGTTTTTATTCTTTTTTTGTTTTAATGGTTTTGCCGGATGATATTGTTGCACGTTCACCATCAAGATGATTCTGTGTCCTTCCGGCTTTTTTTATGTCTGGATAGCTAACATCGGCTTTGTGTTTTAGTTCAATTTCAAACAAACTGAATCGTGCTTTAAAATCTCTTTTTTCTTGCTTAACAATATACATTGGTGAAGTTTGACCCTTGATAGGATTTGGCTCTATTTTCCAATTTTTTCTTCCTCCCGATGTTTTTGAATGTGTAACCCTATGGAAGTAATAAATATTTCCTTCTTCATCAACGATGTAAGCTGGGTAATTGTTTTTCAGATAAATTCTAAAATGTCTTCTAAATTCTTTCTTTTTGCGCTTTTTCATTAAAAACCCTCCTATTAATGTAATAGGGGGATTTTTTGATTTTTGTCCGAAATATTTTTTATTCTCTACTTCTTGTATTATCTGCGATGTTCCAACTAGCGATGATTCTCATCGCGATTAAATGTGAAACAAGAAGCACCACTAAGATAAATCCAAGGGCCATCAAAGCGGTTGGCCAAGAGAAGACAAATGGATAAACTTGGCTATTAGATGAGGCAAGCGATAATAAGATATAGATTGATAAAGCACCTGCTGGTAAACCAAACAAAGCGGAGAAGAACAATTGACCAACACTTTGTATAGTCCAGAAATTAGATATATCCATAACGGTAAAGCCAATAGCCCTTAGGACTGTTAATTGTCTTTGTTGCTCCATCAAAGCGTTTTGTGACATGATTGTTAAGATAATAAAGGCCATACCAATAGAGAAGGCCACCATAATGGCAATCATCACATCCATCGCATCAAAGATGTTATGTAAATCTTTGGATAATGATGAAGTAAAGACTGTTAATGATTGATTCTTATTTTCTGCGATATAGTGCTGTAAGTCCGCTTCGGTTGTGACATTCATAATATAGCTAGTGACATAACTAACTTCTAATTTCTCCATCTGCTCTAATGAGAGATAGGCGATTGGATGGAAGTATTGATATGAAATATCACTCACTAAGACACGTTTATTATTAATTGATATATAATCACCTTTTTTAACATTAAGTTCGTTAGCGGTTGTTTTTGGTAGGATTATACCGTTTTCTGGGACATATAACTTACCATGTCCATTAGAATTAGGAATATGGATTAATTTATCAACACTGCTATTGGAAACATCGACCGCGAGACATTCAACATAAACGTTATGATCAGTGTTATCGACTTTTAAGTAGGTATAGTAGCAGTTAACAAAATCTTCAATAAACCCACTACCGTCTGCCTTAACTTTGCCGCCCTCATAGAAACTAAGGACATCTTCTTTAGTTTCAGCTGCGGTTAAGTATACTTGTGCATCATAGTTAAGTCTTCTATCGACAGATTGACCCACCAATTCGTTTTTAGAAACACCAAATAATGTCGCTAAAAGAATCATTACTAATGAAGCGAAGATAGAGAAAGTAGAAACAAAGAATCTTCTTGGATTTTGTAAGATTGAGTTAGTGCCTAGCTTAATATTCATCGGCGCTTTATCAATGAATCTTTCAACAGGAGCGGGTAATCTCTTTCTTTTTGCTTCATTAGAGATAGTTGCATCTTTTGGCGTAATCTTAAAGATTCTTTGAGTGGATATTAATGTCGTGATAATAGTGAAGATAATTAATAATATCGCAGCGGCACCCACTACCCAAGGATTAAGGAAGGAATTAATTGTGGGAATAGAATATGTATTCTTCATAATTCCTGATAGGAAGATATTTAATGCAAAGCCCGCAGGGGCGCCTATTACAACTGAGGCTATTGCCATTAAAACAGTATAGATAAGGAATAGCTTAATAATGTCCCATTTACCCACACCGACGGAAACAAATATACCTATTTGAGGCGTCATAGCCTTAATAATTTGGTTAATAAATAAACCAACGACAATCATCGCTACTGTATAAAAGAAGACTGGTAAGAATACTGCAGCGATTTGTACTTGAGCCAAAGCTCGGTCCATATAGGCAATATGTGGCATATATGTTCTTACTGTTGTGCCTTTAACTTCCATACCTTTCTTTTCAAGCCTCGCGGTAATTCTATCAACAGCGTCATCTAACTTAACGCCTTCTTTATTCTTTACTAATACTTGGTTAGACCAGTGGCTCACAAAGTGATCATCCGCTACAGCTTCAACAAGATCTGGAATTGTTATACCAGTTACAGCAATCGCTTTTTCATAATATTCTTTATAGATTGTGTCGCCACTTTCAATGCGGTCATGAACCATCTGGCCTAATACTCTTAGACCCTTAGATAATTCAACTTCACTCGCATAGATATAACCAAAGTCATGGTTATCAGACCAAATATAGTTATTCGCTCTTGGATAAATACCTTCAGGGGTTTCTACAATCTCAGCGATATAGAAATTAGCGTACATATTTAAGAAGCCTAGTTCCACAACATCGCCTAGTTTAAAGTTGTTATTTTTAGCGAACTTTCGACAAACTGAAATATTAGCGGCGACATCGACTTCTTTACCACGGTAATTAATAGCCTTAGTAACATATGGTGTGCTTTCTAAAACATATCTCTTAAATATTTGATTCTTAAATTCACTCTTTGGATCATCATCATAAGAGAAGACTCTTGCCACAAGTGTTCTATTTGGTTTTCTAAGATAACAGTCTACGGTTAATCTTGAATCATATTTATCAATGACATCCGTTAATTCATCTAAACAATCAAGGTTTTCTCTTCTAACAAACTGTGTGGACACTAGTTCATCCATATCTTGATATTCGTTAACATAGTTAATGTAATGATTTTTAGTGTTCACTATGGATGAACCAAAGCAGCACAAAAGAGCGACAGAAAGCATGCTTACGAAAACCATAGAAAAGAACAATCCAAGGAATCGTTTAAAGAATGGTTTAAGCATGGTTTTAATCATTACCACTCAACCTCTTCTGCTTTAACAATATGTGGATTAATTTTATCGGAGACGACTTTACCGTTTTTCATTGTGACAATACGGTTAGCCATCTGGGCTATTTCTTTAGTGTGTGTGACTAAAACAATAGTCTTACCTTCATTATGGATATCTTCTAATAACTTTAAGACCGCTTTACCTGAAACATCATCTAAAGCGCCTGTTGGTTCATCACATAAAAGAATATTACTTTCTTTGTTTAACGCTCTAGCGATGGCCACTCTTTGTTGTTGACCACCTGATAGTTGCCTTGGGAATTTATCTTTCTTCTCTAATAAGCCCACTCTATCAAGGAGTTTAAGAGCTCTTTCTTTATTTCTACTACCTGGGGATAATGTGACGTTTTGATAAACAGTAACATCATTAATTAAATTAAAGAATTGGTAGACGAAACCAACTTCATTACGACGATATAAAGTAAGACCCTTGTCGTTTAATTTAACAATATCACGGTTGTTAACAATGATTTCACCACTGTCGACTTTGTCGATTGCCCCAATCATGTTCAAAAGAGTGGATTTACCACTACCAGAGCCACCGAGGATTACCAAGAAGTCATGTTCATAGACTGTGACAGACACATCGTTAAGCGCGTACATCAGACCTTCGCCTTCACCATATGTCTTAACAAGGTTTTTCGCCTCAATAACTGGGATGCGCTCACTCATAACTATTACCTCTACTTAGAACTTCTTTTTCAAAGTGACAATGTTTTTATGATTGATATAGTCATAGGCATATTCACTCATTAGGTTCTTAACAATTAATATACCTAAGCCACCTTCCGCTCGTTTAGCGTAGTTACCATCAATTGGTTTATTATTCACCGTAAATGGATCAAACTTCTCCGCTCTATCGATAAGAGTCATAACAAATTCATTTTCATCTTCGTTATAAAGTAATCTAATAAAGATATCATCAGTGTATTCAGCGTAGCCGTATTTAATGATGTTAGATAGCATTTCATCAGCGACGACACATAATTTACCAATAAAGCCTTCTTCAATCTTCATTTCATGAGCGAAGTCTTCAATTAAACCAATCATCTTTGGAAGGCTTTCTTTTTCCCCTCTAAAGGTTTCTTCTTTATATAAATATCTATCACCATGATATTTCATCGTGATATAGGTCATATCATCCGCTTGATCTTCACCATCAACGAATCTTTCAATATCGTCTTTTAAGGAGTGATGTAATTCTAATAAGCAAGAATATTTCTTTTGGTTAAAAACAGCGATTAAACGGTCTTCCCCATAGAATAGGCCCTTAGAGTTACGAGCTTCAGTAATACCATCGGTATAAAGAGTTAAAGTATCACCATTTTTAAGCTGATACGTTTCATTAGTGACAAATACATCTTTAAGAGGGCCTAAAACAAAGCCTGGTTTACATTTTAAGTAATGATAGTCTTGTTTTTGACCAACGATTGGAGGATTATGTCCCGCATTAGCGAAGTTCATTTCACCAGTTTTAGTGTTAATCACCGCATAGAAGCAAGTGACAAACATATTAGAGTCATTACCTTTATTAATGATTCTATTCACTTCTTTTAAGACTTCTTCAGGTGTTTTATGAAGAGAAACACAGTTTCTAAAGCAAGTAATTGTTTTCATCATAAACATGGCGGCTGGGATACCTTTACCAGAGACGTCAGCGATAACTAACGCGACATGTTCATTATCTAGCAAGAAATAGTCATAGAAGTCACCACCAACACTCTTCGCAGCTTTAAGTTCCGCTTGGATTTCAATATCTTCACTAGTGACAAACTCCGTCGGTAATGTCGCCATTTGAATCTCTTTAGCGACGTCTAATTCAGTTCTTGTCTTTTCTTGTTCACTATTAACACTAATCTCTTGTCTTAATAATTTATAAGTTCTGATATTTAAGGAGTTAGAAACAACAAATATTAACGCTAAGATTAATGCTCTTGGTAAGAAGGTAAATGTAAAAGCTTGTAAGTATCTATTTTGACCCGCTAAAAGTTGTTCATGTAATAAGTCAAAGCGTTCTTTAACACCAAAGACTTCCACTGCGTCATTATTAACGACTTCTTTGATGCCTAAGATATTCGCATCATATTCACCAACGAATAAGGAGAAGTATAAGCAAATAAGCATTAAACCTGCGATGACACCAAAGGTGATTCTACCTAACTTAGGATTATAGTAATGGTTAGTCATAACGATACATAAGGCCCAACCAATAAATGCATTTCTTGGTAAGATAACATTAAGTACTGCGATAACCATGACGAAAGAGAAGACCACGAAGAATTTATAGTTTGGCTTCTTTAAATTATTTTTGAATTTAAATACGTATAGTAAAGGTGTTAAAAGGATTACAACGCTTATTGGGAAAGCGATGTTGATTAAAGGCATGATTTTAGGCGAAGCATAGAAAGCCCCTGTCATATAGCAAATCCAAATGCCTAAAAGTAAAGCCGCACCAAAAGCGTTAGCGATACTCATCTGTTTGTTCGCGTCCGCTTCGTTTTCATAATATGCTTCTAAATATTTATTTCTTTCAAACTCAGTCATAATTAGATACCTATATCAATGTCGTTATATTTGTCTAATAAAGCAATTAATCTTTCCTTACAGCCATTTAATCTCTTTTGATTATCTTTCTGATTAGTTAATGTCCACCACACCATATGAGCGTAGCAAACTAAAGCAATCTTATCTTTGATAACTTCATCTTCTTTACCAAAGTATAAACGAACAATATCATCATAAAGTTTGACGCAGTATTCCGCTTTCATACCGAAGAATTGTTCACAGTTACCTGGAGCGTCTTCTTCAAAAGCGACATATGGGCAGCGTAAGTTCGCTAATTCAAATATTGGATGACCAACGGATAAGGTATCCATATCAATTAATAAGAAGTCTTCCCCTTGGACCATGATGTTCTTAAAGTGACAATCCCCATGGACAAAAGTACTTCTTTCAGGAACACTTTTCATTAAGCCTAATAATTTTTCATAATGGGCTTCATCAAGAAGATGCTTAATAGCGTCAACTTTTTCAATAAAGAATTTCTTAATAGAAGGCACTGAAGGATCAAAGCATTCAGTGGTATTAATCTTCTTTAATAAGTCGACATATTTATTTAATAATTCATCATATTTTTCTGGATATTTAATAAAGGCATTTTTAAGAGACATACAGTCAAGCATTTCAAAACGTACGCCTAATTTATTCTTAACTTTAACGATATCAAAAGATATCGCTGTAGGAATACCTAAGACAAACGCTTGTTTAGCGAGTTTCAATTCCCTTTCAATTTGTTTTTCATCACTAGTTCTATTAAAGACCTTAATGATGGTGTCTTTATCAATACGGTAAACTGTGGAGAAGAAACCTTCACCAATGATTTCCGCACCTTCAACAGACATTTCTCTCATGGCTTTTTTGACATCCATGATGTTAGTAAAACCAGTCATTTGTAAAACATCATAAACATCCAAATTAGCGTTTATAACATGTGAGTCATCGTGTTTTTGTTTAATCTTTAAAATAATACGAAGACCCGCACTGGAGATGTAATGGAGTTTAGCAAAGTCTAAATTGAGTGTTTGAAATTTAGATGAAGATAAGACTTCATCAACCTCTTTTTCCATCACATCAGCGTTATAGGAGTTTAATTCTCCTTCAAAAAATAAAGTTAGTAAATTATCAGTAAGTTCAAAACGCATATATTATCTCCCTTATATATGTATGCCTTTGCATATATTATAACGGATAATGCGTATACGCGCTAATTATTTATGCTTGTTGGTCACTACTTGAAGATGGATTTGAACTGCTGTTACCAAAAGGATTGGTAGGAGCGCTTAATTCATAAGCTCTATTCATGATGGCGATAAGTGAATCATCATCAATAGAGTTACGGATATGTTTAGCGTAGTTTCTATTGTATTTATCTAACGTTGAGTAATAAGCATCGATATATTTAGCTTGTTTATCCACCATGATACTCCATATATCTGGCGAATGAACACGAATGTTGAGTGTCGCTACAGTGCCTTCGGTAGAGTAATTGCTACTATCGTATACACCATATGTTGCGGCGTTTAGTAAATCATAGATTGAGCCATCATCTCTAAAGGTGAATGTATATGATCTTTTTGGTGTCTCATCAGTGGTAAAAGTAAACTCCATGTCGGTTATTTCTTCTTCTTTTATCTTATTGATGATTGTATGGATATCCATTGATTCGATCATTTTTTCATAATCTCTTTTGGTGTTGGCCATATCTTCTTGTTCTCTTCTTTCGTGTTCTTTGATGTATTCATATTCATCATCAACAAGTTCACAAATTTTTTTGGCTACTTTTTCATCAAATTGATAATAGTAGGTGTAGTATTCTTTCGCTCTAGTATCATATCTGCTTGTTGAAGCATATCCGCTTTCATAGAAAACAATCGCATCAAAAGAAGGTGTCCAAAAAGATGACATTTGCAAAGATAACTCAAATGACTTTCCGTTTAGATTTGGAGTTCCTTTACAATATGTATATTCAACGGTATAGTCAATCTCATAAATAACTTTATCGACAATATCTCCTGTTAAACGATAATTGCTATAACTAATATAGTGATCACCTGAGTCATTTCTCTTTGTTAAAATGCGACTAGGATTTCGTTCTGAAATGTAGTCTCTTCTACCAAAAAGCCACGAACATGACGCTGTGGAGATAACGATAAATGTAATAGGTAACAAAAATAACGCCTTTTTGCTCATAGTGGTTTACCACCTTTCACTTATTAGACGTTAATAAATATAGAAAACTGCTAAACAAATATCAATCTTTACGAATGATATTCCTTTAATAGCTTTTTCTTTGTGGTATCTAAATCAATCTCACCAGTAGCGTACAGATGAATAATCTTCTTTGCTTGAGGAGATGGCTCCACGCCACCAACAGAATTAATGATGTGCGCTAGGGTTTCAACATCTGTTTGTTCTTTCTTCATCGCTAATCCTTAACAACCCAGTGACCGAGTTTTTTGCCACCCACACGACGAACAAGTTTTAATTCCTCTAGAGACTTAATAGCGCTTTTAACTGTCCTAACTGAATAATCAATATTAGAAGCAATTTCTTCAATTGTGATTGTTGGATCTCTTCTCATTAGAGCGATAATTCTATTTTCACGTGTATCTTCTGCAAGACGTTCACCATATATAATATGAAGATTTCTACTTTTTAGTTCGTTATTTTCACCAAGTAAAAGGTTTCTTAAAAATAGCACTAAATAGCTTTTATCTTCAAAAGAACCACTTCTAAAGTCATTATAATTTGCTCTAACTAAAGCATTTCTAAAATACCAAGCGTTATTAGCGAATGTATCATTAGTAACATTAAATCCTAAAGTACGGAGATATTTGATAACAAATACCGCGATGGTTCTAGTATTGCCTTCTTCAAAAGGATGTATTTGCCATAGATTAGCGATAAAGACCGCTAAATGGTCAATTATTTTATTAATTGAAAGGCCTTTATATTTAAACTCTTTTTCAGTTTTAAGATCGTATTGTAAGGTTTCTTCTAATTCACGATAGTCACCATAGATAACGGTGTCACCATTAAGAACCCACTCACTTTTTGTGAAGTTATATGTTCTTAATTGACCAGGATGATCTAAATGGCCTTCGAAAAGATAATGATGGATAGATAGTAACTGCCCAACAGTAAAAGAAAAAGAATCATCAGATAAGAGATCTGCGATACGAGTTGAAACATTATCAGCCTCTTTTGTTCTACTTTTATCGCCTGGCTTATTCTTATAGTACTTATCAATTCTATCTTTTAATTCATCAAGACTTATTTCACCAGAAATATACTTTTCGCTTTCTTGCAAAAAGTAGTCTGAGTTTTCAAGATGATCAACATCTTGTAAACCAATACCAGTCTTAATAAGGTACTTGTTACTGTACTTTTTCTTCATACTACTATTTTATAGTAATATGTCTTAAAGTGCAATTTTAAAGTGCAATTACACTTAAGAGATAACAATTTAGATTTTCTTGAGTAATTCTCTAATATGTTCAAGGCACTTTTTCTTATCTTCTTCTGGCATATTGCGTTTTTTAAGATAATGTAAAGCGCGTATACAACCCACTAATCTAGCTTTATCAATAGCGTGTTGATATTGTTTATCATTTAAATCGCTATAGTATTTTCTGGAGATGTTTTTCCATAAATAATTCGCGGTCTCTAATGAAATACCTAAGAAGTCTTCAATTGCTTCTCGTCTAATTTCACCAAATTCAAAATATGAGTTACAAACACTAGCGATTTCAAATATTGGATTACCTGTACATAAGGTATCCATATCAATAAGCATTAATTGATCGCCTACTAATAATTGATTCTTAAGATGGAAGTCACCATGAATTAATGTTTTAGCGTCAGGAATATCTTCAATAAACTTTTTAAGCTTTAAATATTCTTCATCACTTAAAAAGATTCTAATATTATCGACATATTTAAGGTGACTGGCTTTCATATCTGGTAATGATTTATCATTACAAACAGTGCTATGAATTTTCTTTAAAGTAGCGACTGCTTTATCACAGAAGTCATCTAAGTTCTTTTGACTTTCTTTAACATAGTTAACACACGACTCTGCATTTAATAATTCAAAGACTGTACCATATTGGTCACCGACTTTAACAGTGTCTAACGCAATCGCGGTAGGTAAGCCTAATACGAAAGCCTTTTTAGATAATTCTCTTTCTCTATTGATATCCACCATTGAGGTGCCTGGTTCATAGACCTTAACAATGGTATCCGGAGCGGTAGAATATACGGTACCGTGTGCGCCCTTTCCAATAATTTTGCAGCCTTCAACTGAAACCTGACGTAAGGCTTTTTCTACGGTGACGATATTAGTAAATCCAGTCATTTCAAAGATGTCATAAACAGCGACACTGGTATTAATAACGGATACATTTTCAAATTTCTTTTTAAGGTTTAAAACAACGCGAAGACCCGCACTAGAGATATATTTCATTCCTTGTGCATCTAAGACGATTTCATCATAGCCATGACCTTCTATTTGTTTAAGAATGTCAGCTTCGACTTCTGCATAATTATCGAAAGATAATGAAGAAGGCAATTGATAAGTAAAGATAACCATAGAATATTAGTCCCCCTCTAATTGTTCTGGTAAATATTCTTCTACTGCTTCTAAGAAGCCATAATAAGCCGGCTTTTTAGCGTAGTTTGCATTAAATAGCAATGGATGTTGATTACGTTTCCAAGATAAGTCATCTCTGATACCCCAGAAGACAATTGCATTGATTTCTGTTTTACCACTAGCGTTACTTTCTAACACTCTAGTACCTAATCTTTTAAAAGCGTTCTTTTGATTATTTAAATCTGCAGTGGATTCACTGTTAACAGTGATATCTAATTCTGTGATTTGGCATTTAAGACCTTTTTCTTTAATCATTTCTGCATCTTTTATAACAGCATCTAAACTAAAGTTATTTGTGTCTAAATGACCTTGAATACCAACACCATCAATAAGTTCTTCTGCGATTGCGTCTTTTAACAATGTATTAAGAGCGAACTTACAGTTATTTGTGTCATAGTCATAAGCATAATCGTTATAGTAGAGTTCTTGACCTTCCTCTGCATATTGTCTAGCAAATTTAAAGGCATAATAGACAAAGTCATCTCCAATTGTTTCATACCAATAGTTAGGATTCATATTGTTATTATCTTTTTTACGAATACCACCGTTTTGGACACCTTCGTTAGAGACATCGATTGCATAGACTAAACCAGGCCATCTACTATTGATTGTTTCTAAAGCGGTTTTAATGAAGTTTTCCATACGGGCCACCATGACACTTTTAGAAACGACCGCGCCATTAGCGTCATAGTTCTTTCTGAAGAACCATTGTGGTGTTTGGTCAAACCACACAAATGTATGGTGTCTAACACCGATATGGTGCGCTTCAGCGTAGTTATAAATCTTTTCAAATGGAGATGTTCTAATCGCCACTTGTGTTTCATCAGTTTTCGCTAATTCTTGGCAAGCTGCTTGATCTAAGATTTGTTCTGGCTTGCCTTCGTTTTCTGCGGTGATGGAATTGAAGTTATGTTGAGTAATCTTTCTAAGCTCTGTATTAGCGAGCATTCTTCCTGACATACAGGTGCCAACTTTGAGATATGGCTCATAAGCTTTATATAAACTTTCATCGTTATAGACATAGTCTGTTTTAACAGTTTCTTCCCCTAATGTGATGTTGATATTATCGACGAAGAAAGTCGCGGAATCCACGCCATCAGCAATTTGATAATTCAATCGAATAGCGCCTAATGTTTCTAAAGTATCAAAGGAAATCATTAATCTGTTCCATGATTGTTCTAGACTACTATCAATTTCTAATAAGTCACTCTTAATGCTATTGTTCATTGAAGATGGGAAAACCTCTAACTGAAAAGAAGAGATATTACCTTCACTTGGTACATAAACATATAAGGAAATAATGTCACCATTCTTTGCATCATCTTCTACGAAATATGGTTCCTCTAATAAGTCACTACCGAGGTACATGTTATTTGATTTTTTGACTTCGTATTTTAATGATGAATTATCATAGTTACCAAAATCTTTAACAATTTCACCTTTGCTATTGGTGTCCGCTAAGCCTAGAGGTAATGAATCTAAATCATAGTTAGTTCTCCATTCCTTAACGGTATCACCGATTTCTATTGGCTTAGGTTCTTCACTAGTGGTGTTCTTGTTAGAGTTACATGCCACTAGAAAAGAAAGGGATAGTAAAGATACTATGGAGCATAAAAAATATTTCTTATTATTCATAAAGCGTATTTCCTTTGGTTAAGCATATTATACCGAAAATATTTTCTTAATAAAAAGCCATTTCATAATAAATGAATGGCTCTTTATATTATTTTTAGATTTTATCTAGAAATCTTTTCTATCGTCACTGCTTTTATGGAAATACGCTCTATCTTGGGCGATTTGTTTTAAACACTTTTCACCATGAATGAAGCATTGTTCATCAGTAGGCTTAACAAAGGAAGCGATTATAGCAATAATACCAGCAATCGCTAAAATGACTGAAGTGACAATTTCGACTACCATTCTAGGATCACTAAAGTACATATCAAGATATTCTTCTCCCGCTTCTCTTACGATAAGACCTGCGCCCATAAGCATAATAACAACTAATAAAAGTGAAGCAGCAAGTGCACTTATGCCAATACCACGAGGAATCCAATATAACTTTGGATAGTGTGCTCTACCATAATCTATTACTTGTTGTCTAGTATATTCTTTATCACCAAATTGATATGTGCTTGCCATAATAGTCACTCCTTATCTATGTTTTTTCACTTTTCATTATATAAATAAACACAAAAAAGCAAAATAAAAATCAGTTATGTTTATATTTTGATAAACTATATATAGCAATTATTGCTAGGGAGACACTTATGGATATCAAAAAAGGTAATCAAGAATTTTTAAGCATCTTGGATAACAATCAAGAATTAAAAGATAGAAGAGATGAATTAGTAAAAGGACAACATCCTGATACTTTAGTCATCACTTGTTCTGATTCTAGAGTGGTTCCTGAATATATATTTAACGCTAGATTAGGTGAACTATTTGTTATTAGAACCGCGGGTAATGTCATTAATGAAGGCGAACTAGCCACTGTGGAATATGCGATTGAACACTTAAAAGTAAAACGCATTATTGTTTTGGGTCACACCCACTGTGGAGCGATTCACGCCGCTATTAATGATGAGACTGGTAAATACTTAGATCCAATTTTAAGAAGAATTAAAACAAATATTAGTATCATCACTAACGAAACTATGGCAGCTAAAATGAACTCCATTGGTGAAACTGAATATTTAAGAAGCAAGTTCCCTGATTATAAGGGCACTATTGAATCAATGATGTACGATATCGAAACATCAGATGTATTTTAAGGGTTATAATTTAATAAATGGGAAACTCTAAAAAATATAAACAAGCATTTTTATTATTTACTATCTCACAGTTCTTCATGATGTTGGGCTTGTTGGAATATGGTTCTTACATAAAAGCCATATCAGAGATTATGGGGATATTTATTATCTTCCAATTAGTGGCTTTTATCATGATGATTGCGGCAGCGACGAAGTTACATGATTTTAATAAGAATTTCTTCTATGCCTTTATCACTTCTATTATCTGTTTATTCACTTCTTTATTAGCATTCGTAGGCAGCGAATCCACGGAAGACTTCACTATTGCGTGGGCTCGTGGTATGGATATTTCTGCCACGATTTTGATATGTGTGGCCTATGCTTATTTCTTCTTAGGTTGTAAGGACTATTTCATCGAAGAAGGTATGGAAAGAAACGCGAAAAGATGTCGTTTCGGTTTCTTCTATGTCATTGGTATGACTATCCTTATTAACTTAATGGCCTTTATTGGTAGCTTTAACGCAATAAAGACTAATTATTTAGTCGCAGCAATATTTAAATATGGCGCATTAGCAATGAAGTTAGCGATGTATTTATTTATGTTCATTATTTTAGTGATTATGGTGCGCGCGATGAAGAAGAAAGAAAAGGAGGAAGAAGCTCATGAATAAGTTTTTCTCCTTCTTTAAGAAATATCCTGTCATCTTAGTGGCCTCTTTAGTCATTCCTTCTTCTATTTCAGTGGGTCAATATATCTTTACTTGGGAAGGAGCTTTCCATAATGATTATTATCAAGGCGAAGAATTAAAGGTTGATGATAGCAAGTTTGAAATTACTGGCATTAAACATATTGGTAAAGTATCACAAAGTTCCTCTAACTTTTCCTATCAAGGTGCAGCCTGTTATAAAGATAAATATGTTGTCTGTTTAGATGGCTTAGAAGCGATTCAAATCTATGATTCTAACAATATGAAATTACTTCACCATATAGATGGAACATTTAATAAAGAATGGCACTGTAACCAAGCTTTCTTTGGTGATCAATACTATAAGTTAACGGATGAATATCCTCTATTCTATGTTTCTATGGAACATAAAAATGTGCATTCTACGATTGCCTTTAGGATATACACTAAAGGTGGAACATATCATTTAGAAGAAATACAAACTATTAATCTAGTCTTTGACTATGAAGAAGATACCATCTACTATCCAAACTCATATTATGACTTTGATGATGGTCTTATCTATTATGGTGGCTATACTGAAAACTCTTATATGAGAAGTGACACTAATAAGTTAAAGTATTATTCTTTCCCAATGCCAAGTTATAGAGAAGAGTATTATGAAGTACACACTGATAATCCAATTGATACTTTTATTCTTCCTAGTGAAACCGCAACACAGGGTGGCTTTATTTCCCACCATCACTTATATCAAACATTCTCATTTGGTTCTAAAACAGATCCATTAAGAGCCCCTGTTATGAGAGTTGTGGATTTAAGAAATAAAACCATTATTAAAGAATATAAAAACTTGGGTGAACAATTTGGGGTTTATACAGAATTTGAACACCTAGCCCTTAACGATAAGGGAAGAATAATCTCATTAGGTAATCCATTTGATATTTACGAATTTGAATACAAAGGCTAGGTGACATACTAGTACCACTAAAAAGGGTGGCTTCTTACTAAAATATGTTAAAAGCTTCTTCAAATATCCTTAAGTTATCTCTATCAGGATAGATACATAAGTAGATATTCTTTAGTGTTTTAGGTTTGTAATCGTGTAAGGCTTGATAGCAAATCTTTACTGCTTCTTTAATTGGATAACCAAATGCTCCTGTGGAAATAGACGGGAACGCAATTGATTCTAGGCCTAATTCATCAGCGAGTTTTAAGCAGTTGATATAACAGTCATATAAAGTCACTGATGGATTAGGGTCACTATAATATCTAGGACCTACAGTATGAATGATATATTTGTTGTCTAAGTTATACGCTTTAGTGGCTTTAGCTTCTCCTGGTCTACAACCATTAAGAGTGCGGCATTCTTCTACAAGAAGAGGGCCCGCTGCGCGATGAATAGCGCCATCAACACCACCGCCACCTAATAACGTTTCATTAGCAGCGTTAACAATCGCATCCGCGGTGCGACCTATTTTAGTAATGTCTTGGTATATAACTTTTATATTCAATTTAAACATACGAATAATATCCCGTTATTAGTAATACTTTGATTTGATTATATAACAAAAAGTATTAGAAAAATTCTTACTTTATGTGATTAGAAAAATTTTTCGAACGTTTTAGGCGATTAAATTGTATTATAAGTGAAGGGTAACCATGGCAAAAACTCTATACTCAGCATTCTTTAATAAAGAGGATTGGGCTGTTAAAGAAGTCTATTCCTACTACTCACGCTTAGTGAAGCATGTTTCTTTTGAAATACTCCACGATAATGATCTAGCAGACGATGTCGTTAGCGAAACTTTTATCAATCTATTAGAAAAAGGAAAAGTTGATAACGATAGTAACTTTGTTGCCTATATGTGCGCTAGTTTATAAAGCCACAGCATCATCGATGCATGGCATCTACTTTAGAGTAAAGAAAAAAGCACAAAAATTTTTGGAGGACTTTTATGAGTTTGAAAAACGGATTAAAAGAAGCTTGCAGCAATAAAGTAACCGCCCGTGAACTTACTCGTCGATTGAATTGCCGAGCATTTTGGTCATGAATTGATTTATTAAGGTGATCAATTCATTTCCTATTGGGTAGTTCCTACCCGATATCCCTACATTACCAGCCCTACCATTCCAATTAACATAATCTTCATTCAAGAACTGGTCTGTGACAGGAATATATTTTTTAGAAGGATTAGATAATCTTATTTTAGGCATTAAGAAATTATCATTATTATTTTGCCTATAAATCCTCATAATGTTATAAGCACCTACTATATCAGCGTTGAATACGTTATTCCCTTCTTTGAATAAGCCTCTATAAACCCTGTTAGCTTTGTTTGCGAATCGTTTGTCAACTAATGGACTATTAGGGGAACAAGAAGATGAATAAGCTTCATTAACTTTAATTAATTCAATGCCAGCTAGTTTTAACTTGTAGTCTAGCAACGAATAGATTTTAGAAAAGTTAATTGCCCTGACATTCTGGTTATAACGATGCTTTTCTTTGTTGTTGACAAATTCATTCTTCGCACTTAGTAAGCCTGATAAATCACCGATTATAACTTTTGAGACATCATGAGATAAGCAATAATCAACAATTGTTCTTGTGGCTCGATGTAAAGCTAACTTAATCCTTTTATTCTTCTTTTCATATAAACGCTTAATCCTCTTGGTGGTCACCCCTTTCTTATGATGAGGATAGCATTTATCAAAAAGCGATTGGTAATAAGCAATCTTTTTAGAGAAATAGTAATTGGTATTTAAGATTGAGTGACCTGAGACAATAAAAGAAGAACCGTTATTGTCATAAACTGAAAGCAGGTTTTTAACTCCGATATCAATACTTATATAGTGCTTATTATCTTCGACTTGCTTTTTAATATCTTTTTCATATATCACATAGACTATGTATTTATCTTTATCAACGTATGAAAACTCAATTTGTTTAATGCTTTCAAAGTGTCTTTTTAGCTTGATGTAGAAGAAGTTATCATTGATTTGATATTTATCATTAAGGTGTTCTTTGAGCTTTTTAGGAATAGAAAAACGAATCTTATCAC
>JAGAYY010000030.1 GCA_017940265.1 Bacilli bacterium
ACTTCTGGACTTGATCCAGTTTCAAGAGATGAAATCTTAGATATCTTTAGACAAATTGTTAAAAACAAAGATAGAGCGATTCTTTTCTCCACTCATATAACTAGTGATTTAGATAAATGTGCGAGTGATATCACCTATATTCATGATGGAGAAATCATTTATTCAGGCACGAAAAATGACTTTGTTAATTCTTACTTATTTATTAAAGATAAATCCCTTAATAAAGAACTATTAAATGAATATATCGCCTATAAAGAATTTGATGATCGTATTGAAGGATTGATCAGTCCAGATAAAAAAGATCTCTTTATTAAAAACAAAATTGAACCACAAGAACCAGATTTAGAACAAATTATGGTCTACATTGAAAGGAGCAAGAAAGAAAATGAAAGCTTTGATTTATAAAGAACTCAAATTGGCGATGCATCCCATCTGCTATGTCTTTATTGTTTTATTTCCTTTTATGATTCTTATTCCTTCTTATCCTTTAGGAATTGGATTCATCTATGTTTTAACGTGTTATCCGATTCTCTTTTTGGGAGCGAATAAAGGACAACAAAGTAATGATTTACTTTATTCAACTTTGTTGCCTGTCCGCAAAAAAGATATTGTCATGGCGAGAATACTCACGGTTATTTTTATGCAAATCGCCTTTATTTTGGCAATGACCGCCCTCTATCCAGTGGCAAGAATTATCAATAACGCGATTGCTCAATCAGCGGAAAAACCAAGCGAATACATGATTCCTGGTTTAGGTTTAGATAGTTATGTCCTTCTAGTAGCAATTGCTCTTATTGGATACGCTATTGCGGACATCATTTTCTTCCCAATTTATTATAAACATGGTAAATCAATCGTGATGTCGACATTATTTACCATTCTAGGGTTTGTTGTATATATCGGTATATTTACTATTGGTTTACCATTTATACCAGGTTTGGATATTTTAAATAACTTGCATCTTGGTATTCAATTTGCCATTTTGGGTGCCGCTATATTAATATCATTTGGACTACATGTTGTGGTGTACAAAGTCTCTTCTAAGCGATTAGAAATGGTGGACTTTTAAACTAAAAAACAACAAACGGCAGTATCGATGTAAATCGGTACTGTTTTTTTAGGGGTCTTTTTTACCAAAAGCTTAGCTTTAACCATCGTAACGCTCCGCTATGTATTCCAAATCTGCGGATAAGTTTGCCCACCAAAAATCAATCTTCCAACGAGATTTCTCCTTTTTGATAGGAGTGTTAATGTAACGAGCATGTGGTCTAAATTGAATCGGTCCAATATGTGGATTATCCATGAATGCCCAATCTCTTCGATCGATGTGTTTAAAGATTTGTTTCTCACTACAAACAACACCATAGTTGACATCACCAAAATAGATGTAATCAGCGGCTAAATTATCTTCAGACCAGCCTTTGAACACTAAACGATGAACTACATCTTTGATAAAATCTTTATTCCTATTAAGTTCTTCATTCAAACGAACAATTCTTTGATTTAGCTTGGCCACTAATTCAAAGTATTCCATTCTCTTTTCACCAGAACCATCCATCGTGCCATCACCAAAGTGATAGTAGAGAAATGTTTTTTGGCTCTCGATAGATAAATGCCAACTCCTTAAATAATCGAGAAAAGCTTTTAAATCACCTTCTGCAACTGTTTGGGCGCGCCCTGTTTTTAAAGAAATGTATTTTCTAATTCCTTTATACTCGATATAGAAATCAGGCTTTTGTAATTTTTCAACAAGTCCGCATTTGATAATTTCTTTTCCATCAAATAAGCCGAAAATTTCTCTTAAGATGTGTTTAAAATTGTGTGATAAATCTTCTGCGCGTTTGCCATTAATTGCAAAGACAAACTCGTCTTCTTTGAGTCGACCAATGTTTTTATGCATAGAAAGATCCTCCTAATAATGTAATAGGGAAGTTTTTTTGAATTTGTCCGAAAAAATGATAAAAAAATTAAAAAATCAATAATCCTCTAACGAATAATACTTTGTATTAAATATATCCTTAATTTATATAATATACTTTATTGTTGCTAAATATGTCGCACACGATATAATTTAAGTGTAGGGGGATAATACGTCAGTTATGAAAATTGCTATTAGATACTTCACAAAAAGTAAAAAAGGAAACACCGAGAAGATTGCTAAATTCATCGAAAACAAAATCGATGTTGAAGCTGTTGATGTCAGTAAACCATTAGAGGAAGAAGTTGATTGCTTGTTATTAGTGAATGCGATGTACGCCGCTAACATCGATAAGGAAGTTAAAAAGTTCTTAGAGGAAAATGCTTCTAAAATCAAATGCTTAGTCAACATCAATAGTAGTGCTTCTGGCACTTCAACATTAAAAGCGGTTAAGAAAGTCGCAGACAAGAACAACATTCCTGTCTCTGATAAAGAATTCCATACCGTTGCATCTTGGATTTTCTTAAATAAAGGCCGTCCAAATGACGAAGACTTTGCGAGACTCGAAGCTTTCTTAAAGGAAGTTGTTAATGGATAAATACGATTCATTATTATTAAAAAACCAACTATGTTTTCCAACATATGCGGTCGCTAATAAGATTTTAAGAAAATACCAACCTTTACTTGATAAGCTTGATTTAACTTATACCCAATATATTGCCATGATGGTGATGTGGGAAAAGAAAACGGTAAATGAAAAGGAACTATGCGAGGCTCTTTATTTAAAGACCAACACTTTAGCCCCTTTATTAAAAAGACTGAAAGAAAAAGAATATATCACCATTGAAAAAGATCAAAAAGATAAAAGAAACTTAGTTATTTCATTAACTAAGAAAGGTGAAAAGTTAAAAGAAAAAGCGGTGGATGTTCCTCCTTCAATTGCCGAGGAATTCAATCTTAGTGAAGAAGAAGCAATGTTCTTATATAAGATACTTTATAAAATTCTTGATTATGAAAAAGGGAGACAATAATCATGGAAAAATACGATGTTATATTTATTGGTAGTGGCCACTCTTGCTGGCATGGAGCGCTTATTCTTAAGCTCCAAGGTAAAAGAGTAGCCCTCGTAGAAAAAGATTTATTAGGCGGCACATGCACTAATTATGGTTGTGACGCGAAGATCTTACTTGATGCACCAATTGAATTAAAAGAAGCTTTAGACCGTTATCAAAATATTGGTCTATCAAAGCAAGCAGAATTAAATTGGAATGCTTTAATGCAATATAAGAAAGGCTATATTGGTTCAATGCCAAATGCCTTAGATGGCTTATTCACACAGTTCGGTTTTGATATTTTAAGAGGTTCTGCGAAGTTCGTGGACGCTCATACAATCGATGTCTATGGGACACAATATAGTGCGGATTACTTTGTAATCGGTACTGGTCAAAATTATGTCCCACTTGATATCCCAGGAAAAGAATATTTTAAAGATTCAAGAGACTTCCTATCCTTAGATAATATTCCAGACCACGTCACTTTCGTTGGTGCGGGTATCATCGGTATGGAATTTGCCTCAATCTGCCTATCTTTAGGTAAGAAAGTCGATATCATCGATTTAGCCCCTAATGCTTTAAATCAATACAATCAAAAGTATGTTGATTTCGTGGTTAATAAGATGAAAGCTCAAGGCGCTAATTTCTTATTCAATAGACACGTTTTAGCGATTGAAAAAGTTAAAGAAGAACAATACGTTCTTAAAACAACTGAAGGCGACAATATTGATACTAACTACATCCTTGTCGCCGTTGGTAGAAGAGCCAATGTTGATGGCCTTAATTTAGAAGGCTTAGGTATTGAATATTCAAGACGTGGTATTAAAGTGGATGATCACTTAAGAACAAAAGTGAAAAATATCTATGCTTCTGGTGATGTCATTGATAAAAATATTCCAAAGTTAACACCAACCGCAGAATTTGAATCTAATTACATTGCTTTAGATATCTTATTACCAGGTTTCTTAAAAAAGAAAATCAAATACCCAGTTGTCCCAAATCTAGTCTTTACCTTACCACGTATTGGTCAAGTTGGTGTCTCAGTTGAAGAAGCGAAGAAACTTGGCTTACGTGTTGAAGAAGTGGAGTTTGGTAAAACGATGGCGTGGATGAATAAAAATGATTTCAATGAACATTTAACATTTGTAATCAATGATAAACATGAACTCGTTGGTGCTTCTATCCTTAGCGACCAAGCCGGTGAATATCTTGATATTCTGACCATCATTATTAATCAAAAGCTCAAAGCGCAAGATTTATCAAAAATGATCTTTTCCTTCCCAACAACGACTTATGGCTTAATGTCTTCCTTAATTCCGTTGTTGTTAAAGAAATAACATCTTCTTAAGACACAGATGAAGATGCATGCCGGAATCTAGTCAATTCCGGCTTTTTTATTTATAAAAAGAAAAGGACTTTTTAAGTCCTAGTCTTTATAGAATTTCATTTCTTCGAAGTATTTTTGAATGACTTCATTAAATCTTTGATATAAGTCGTCATCCTTATCTTTACCAGCGAAGCCAACGGCTTTATATTCGCCTCTTAAGGCTTTAACCTTTTCAATTTCTTCATCGGTGAATTCGGAGTTAGCAAGTAAGATTCTGGCTTTCTTAATTAATTCTTCTTTTTTCGCCGCTCTTTCTTCAAAGAGTTTAAGCATTTCCCCGTGTCTTTCTTTCTTCTTTTCTTGGAATTCATCCATCACTTTAGCGAAGTCTTTCCATAAGTATTCATCGCCTTTACCAGAATAGCCAACTTCCTTCCATTCTTTTCTTAAGGCATCCATTTGAGCATTCGCTTCTCTAATGTTTTCAACATTATTAACGATTTCTTTGGCTCTTTCGATAATGTTTTCTTTCTTAGCACGTTTTTCTTCATTAGCTTTGTCTAATTCTTCAAAGAACGCTCTTTTCTTCGCGTAGAATTCATCTTTGATTTGTCTGAATTCATTCCAGAGTTCATCATCTTGTTCTTTATTTCCAGCGCGACCGACTTTTCTAAAATCATTATTTAATTTATCGAGTTCACGGTTCGCCGCGAGGATTTCTTTTTTATCTAATAACTTTCTTGCTTGCTCAATGATGGCTTTCTTTTCTTCAAGTGGAGAAACGAGTAATTTTGGTTCCTTTTTAGCGAGTTCGTTAAATAGGGCAACCGCTTTATTTGTTTCATCTTGATCAAAGAAAGTTTCTTCATCGCGGTTAACGATATATTTATATTCCCTTCTTACAAGTTGTAAATCTTGATTTCTGTCGTCTAAATTTTCTTCTGCTAGTAATTCTTTTACTAACGCAATAAATTCTTGTTTGGTCATAATATCCTCCAAGGTAGTCCTTATATATTGTAAATGGGTCTGCAAATAAATAAAATTAATTTGATAAAAAATTATTTTTACATAGGGTAGTTGTTATTATTACGCTTTTTTGTTTACAAAAAATTATATCATGGTATAGTAATAAGTTAGTTATGACTAACTAACGCAAAAGGAGGGGAGATTTATGAAACAAATTCTATATCCAATCATCGGTATATCATTAATCTTTATCTGCACAACGTTAGGTGCATTATTCGTATTTTTTATCCGTAAAAAAGAAATCTCACCTAAATTAAATAAAATATTCACTGGCTTTGCCGCAGGTGTGATGTTCTCAGCGTCTTTTTTCTCACTTATTAAACCAGCTTTAGAATCTGAAGTTACTTATATGCCTTCTTGGCTAGTAGTGGTCATCTCAATCGTCTTAGGTGCAGGCTTCTTATGGGGCATTGATAAACTTACTCCACACTTCCACGTGCAAGAAAATAAAGAAGAAGGTTTATCCGTTAAAAGAATGAGTAAAACATCAAAGATGTTCCTTGCGGTTACTATCCATAATGTTCCAGAAGGTTTATCTGTTGGTATTGCCTTTGGTGTGGCCTTGTCTCAACCAGATAACGCTGCTTTATTATTAGGCGCTTTATTACTCGCTATTGGTATTGGTATTCAAAATATCCCAGAAGGCGCAGTAGTGTCCTTACCAATCAAAGGTGAAACAGGATCAAGTGGTAAAGCTTTCTTATTTGGTATGCTATCAGGTGCAGTGGAACCAATTGCCGCTGTCTTAGGTTTATTCTTAGCAATGCAAATCCAAGGCATTATGCCATGGGCTTTAGCCTTCGCCGCTGGTTGTATGATTTACGTAGTCGCGGAAGAAATGATTCCAGAAATGACAAGTGAAGGTCATGACCACTTTGGTGTTTGGTCATTTATCATCGGCTTTGTCGTCATGTTAGCCCTGGATTGCATCCAATTTTAAATATTGTTACTAGGGTGTGATATAATATTTCTATGCTCATTGAACAAGAAATATTTGCTTCTTATAAAGTTGATTTTAATAAATTAATTCCCTATGGCTTTGATTGCTTTGGGGGTGTTTATACATATTCTAAAGACATATGTAATGATGAATTTAAAGCCTTAATCACCATTAATGAAAAAGGTGTAGTTAACGGCAAAGTCATTGAAAAAGCTTTTGATGAAGAATATAGCCAACTGAGAAATGAATCATTTCAAGGAGGTTTCGTGGGTGAAGTTAGAGAAACTTATAAAGCCTTATTAGAAGACATTAAAGATAAATGTTTCTTTAAAAGACCATTTGTTTCAGACCAGGCCAATCGCTTAATGTCACTTATTAAGGAAAGATATCACGAATTACCTGATTATCCTTTTGAAGATCCACATATCAAAAACTATGGTGTTTTTAGATATCACATTAACAAGAAATGGTATGGCTTAGTGATGAATGTTAAAAAGTCAGTTCTAGGCCTTGATAGTGAAGAACTTATTGATGTTATCAATGTTAGAATTGATGAAGAAAACAGAGACAATATTATTGATAATAAAACCATCTTTCCTTCATATCATATGAATAAGAAGAAGTGGGCCTCCATCCTTTTAGATGATTCGCTCACTGATGAAGAAGTGATGTCATATATCAATTATTCACGTGATTTCATGATTGGAAAAACTATCCGTAAAGGTAATGAAAGATTATATTTTATCCAACCATGTAATCCTAAATTCTATGATTTAGAAGCCGCTTTTATTAGAGATAAAGGAATCACAGGCTGGAAACAATCTAGAAAAGTTAATGTTGGTGATATTTGTTATATGTATGTCGCTAATCCTGTCGGAGCGGTGAAATATAAATGCGAAGTCGTAGAAACAGATATTCCTTTTGAATATAAGTCAAAAGAAGTATCAATGACTAAGTTAATGAAAATTAAACTATTAAAAAAAGTGGAACATAATAATATCAATTTTGCTTATTTAAAAACCATTGGTATCTCACTTATCCGTGGACCAGTTTCAATAAGTGAAGAAACCGCGAAAAAGATTGATACAAAAATAAGGGGATAGATTATGGAAGATATTATCGTAAAAATGATCGTCAAAGAGAAAAGAAGCGTGGCTTTAAATGATGAGGATATTATTGGGTATTGCCAATACAAGGAAGAAAACAATATCTGGTCTATCATTCACACAGTTGTCAAACAAGAGTTCGGTGGTAGAGGTATCGCTAAACGTTTAGTCTTAGCCGTCATTGAAGAAGCAAGAAAACAAAATAAAAAGATTAATCCGATTTGCTCCTACGCGAAAAAGATGATGGAAAGTAGTAACGAATATAAAGACGTTATTCAATAACAAAGTGATGAGGGTCTAACTTACCACAAGTTGGATCAACATTATAATTATTATTAGCATCAGTGGCCTCGATGTAGTATTTCACATCGTCGCCACTTTTTAAATTATTAAAAACAAAGGTGTAGTTAGTGGTTTCTTCATACTTATTCATTGGATAAGTTACATATTCTGAATCATTAATTGAGTAGTGGATATTAACTTCACTCATCTCATTATTAGCATAGCTAACCACATTACTTTTAACGATATATCTATCTTTTAAAGGCACATTACCGCAGTTAACATCACGTGAATCAATAAAGACCATATTTTGGTCAGGCACTTCATGAGTACGGCAGTGTAAAGCATCAGTATTTAAGAAAGCATTTTGATTAGAAGATGAGAACCCTTGAAGACCAACGACATCATAGCCAGGTAAAGCTTCTTTATAGACATTAAGCGCTCTCTCGTTATAAGAAGCATTGCTGCCTAAAGGCATATAAACATGACCATTAGCGATTAATGAATTAGTGTAAGGAGCGACAGTGCTACCACCTGGTTCTTCAATACGATAAACACGGTAGTTATAACCATAAATACATTTAGTGTTCGCTAGTTCATTAGCGACCTTCTCATAGTATTGGTAACGGGGGTTAGTCTTAGGTAATTTAGCCACGATAATCTTATCAGGCGCGACAATCTTACCCCAGCAGTCAATATGCGCGATATAATCACCTTGTGGGTCGATAGTGATAACATAGTTATCAGTGCCTGTATAAGTTTTCATTAAAGAACGAACTCTTGCTTCATTATTGTTATTTTCTTGAATGACTAAATCATCACTAAAAGCGGTACCTCTACCATCTTGCATAAGATTACCACCAGTATGAGTGAGACTCATTGAGTCATAAGGCATATTAAAGTAAGTAGCAAGTTTACTTGGAACAGCATTTTGTTCCGTTCTCTGTGGTCTATTGTAATTAAAATTAACGATGGATAACTGCTTATCTTTAAAGACATAGAATGGAGAGAAGTCTCTCACCCAATAAGCATAATCATCATCGATATTCATATCTAAGAAGGTCACGTTATTGACGTTAACACCAGCATTAGTTAAATCGCTTCTGGCTTTCTCAATACGTGATCTATTCATGTAATCAGGGTTAACTAAAAGTAAAACCTTGTTGTCTTTAGCGATAGTCTTATAAACATTTAAAGGCATGTTATTTGGATAACACATTTTGACCATTGAAAGAGGTTCAAATTCACCAGGCATTCTCTTTGAGAAAGTCTCAATTGGTTCATATGGATCTTCAATAGGTGCGCTACTACTAGAAGACGAACTACTTGATGAACTAGAAGGCATGCTACTAGAAGAAGTAGAAATAGAACTTGAAGAACTACTAGAGGAACTACTTAAGTTAGAAGAACTTGAACTAGATTGAACGCTACTAGATGAACTCACACTAGAACTAGTTGATGAACTAGAACTATTTGATGATGTAGTGGAACTACTTGAACTGGTAGCAACGCTACTTTCACTTGTGCTACTAGATTGCTCACTAAAGGTGCTATCACTTGAACTTGTCTCTTCAACACTTGTAGAAGTGCTTGCGTCACTAGAAGAAAAACTAGACTCACTAGGAGTGTTAGTAACACAAGAAGATAAGAGCAAAGTGCCTAATAACGATAACGAATAAAAAACCTTTAGTTTCTTCATATAGCAAAGATTATATATCCATTTGACCACATATATAAGCGCTTTTATAGATTACCAATAATCAATGTGATTACTTGCCTAATATGTAACAGGTGATTGTCTTGAATGAATCGAAGTTTCTTATATAATAAGTAGCAAAATAGAGGACTAAAATATGTATCAACATTTCGTGCAATATTATGAAACAGATAAGATGGGTGTCACTCATCATTCAAACTATATTAGATTCATGGAAGAAGCGAGATTAGACTTCTTTAAAAAGATTGGCTTCGATTATCTAGATTTTGAAAAGATGGGTGTGATGTCACCAGTCATTGGTTTAAATAATATCCGTTATAAAAGACCATCAACAGTGGGTGACACAATTGAAATTGAAACAAGTGTTAAAGCTTATAACTCAATTGTTCTAACCATGCACTATGTGATGAGAGTAAAAGACACAGTCATCTTTGAAGGTGATAGTGATCATTGCTTCTTATCCAAAGAAGGAAAAATGCTCCCACTAGGGGATAAAAAGTTCCCAGAATTAGACCGCAAATTAAAAGAGTTGCTTAACCAAGAAAAATAGTTAAAAACTTATAAACTTTTGCCTAGAGCAATGCTAAAATATTATTGCATATAGCAAACAAATAATAATATTGGAGGAACATTACTATGGCAAAAAAGTCAGGCGGTAAGGATTATTTTGGATTTCCGTGGATTGTTAGTTTAATTTTAGCAATCATCCCAATCACATCTTGGGTCTTTGGTTTCGTTACCAGATTCAAAGAAGGTCACTGGGTTTGTGCTTTAATCCGTTTAATCTTCGGTTGGAACATCATTTGGATTTTAGACATCATCTTCATGATTCTCACACATCACATTTTCAAATTGTTCTAATTCTTTTTAAACTAGCAAAAGGCGGGGCGACCCGCTTTTTTAATGCCATTAAAATAATCGAATAAATACGATTATTAATTGATAATTATATTCTACTTTGCTATATTTTAGGCATATATGGAAAGAATCGATTATATTTTAGACTTTTGTAAAGAACTCGCTAAACAAATGATTGTCTGCGGGGCTAATATCGAAAGAGTGGATCTCTGCATTGAACATTTATGTCACGCTTATGGTCTTCACGATGTGACATGCGCTAATTTGACCACTCGTATTTCCATTTCCGCGAAGGACGAACAAAAGAACTATGCTCATAGACAAACCGATGTTCCTCCTCAAGCCTTTAACTTAGAAAGACTTAAAAAGCTCAATCACCTTTACTACAAAGTTAAAGAAACAACCCCAGATGAAAAGACGCTTTATGATTTGCTTCATGAAGTAAAATCTAATGACTTCCCATGGTGGATTATGCTTGGTGGTTATCTTGTCGCAATGGCGGCATTAGCAAGAATCTTCCTTGCTGGCCCAGCGGAATTATTAATCACTTTATTAAACACTGTCATCTTATTCTTCTTAGGCAAGTTATCTTCTAAGATTAGATTAAATAAAATCGTCACAAACTTTGTTTGTATGCTCCTATGCTCGACGATAGCGATATTGTTCTACGCTGCCGGGTTTATAAACAATTTCTACATCGTTATTATCACTAATGCCTTCTTCTTAATACCAGGTATTCAAATGGTTAACTGCGCCAGAAACTTATTGTGTGGTAATGAGATGAATGGTGTTATTGATTTACTCAAAGTCTTGTTAGAAGTTTGCACGATCGTGGCAGGTATGGCCGCAGCATACGCTATGCTTGGTAATCTAGCGGGTGAACTTCTCATCCAAGACTTCATTAATGCTCTTGGAAACAACAGCTTACTCCGTTCATTTGAATTAATTGGCTTATCATTTATTGCTTCCGCTGGCTTTGGTGTGGTCTTTAACATTCAATGGAAAGACTTAATTTATGCTGCTATCGGTGGCACAATCGTGAGAATTGTTTATATCGGCTTACAAGCCGCTATTCCTGAATATCGTTTTATCTTCACAATTGCTGCGGCATTCTGTGCTGCTTTATATTCCGAAATCTTAGCGTTAGTAAAGAAAGAACCATCTGTTTTATATCGTTATCCATCTATTGTTCCTCTTATTCCTGGTGACTTATTCTTCTATGTCGCTGCCGGTATTATCTGGGGCAATACTGAATTAATTACTACACATGGCCCAACATTAGGTCTGGTTCTCATTGGTATTTCCTTAGGCTTCGTTTTATGTTCCACAATCGTGCACTATATTAGGAAATTCAAATTCCTAAGGACTTCCAACGATGAAGCAAAATAATATCTTTTTGGCGGTCAACGGAACTTTAATGCGCGGCTTAGAACTTGAGAATAATCTCAAAGAAGTCGGAGCGTTTTTCATTAAAGAAAGCAAAACTGAAAAAGCTTATCGCTTATATAGTATTAACGATAAATATCCCGCGATGATCAAAGTCGCTAATGGTGGTAACACTGTTGATGTCGAACTCTACGCTATTAGTGATGAAGGAGTTAAACAAGTCCTAGCTAAAGAGCCACCAGGCTTAACGATTAAGGAAATCACTTTAATCGATGGAGCATCTGTTCTCGGTGTCGTGGGAGAAGATGATATAATCAAAGGGCAAAGAGAAATCACCTCTTATGGAGGTTGGAGAAATTATATTGCTAAAAGGGAGAACAATATGAAAAAATTATTTATCTTTTACTCATACACTGGTCGTGGTGATATCGTTGCTCAAAAAATGCAAGAAAAAGGCTACGAAGTCCGCAAAGTCGAAACAGTTAAAAACTTGCCTAAATCATTCTTCTGAGCCATGATGGTTGGTGGTTTTCAAGCGGGTGCTAAAAAGAAAGCTGAATTAAAAGATTTCGATAAAGATATCTCAATGTATGAAGAAGTAGTGTTTGGCTCCCCAATTTGGAACGGAACATTTACTCCTGCTCTTAACTCATTATTAAGCATCTTAGATTTATCTAATAAGAAATTATCTTTCATCTTCTATTCTGGTAGTGGTGAAGGCAAAAAGGCTGTCAAACGTCTTAATAAAGAATATCCAAACGCCCCATATATCTTCCTTAAAGATCCAAAGAAATATCCTGAAGAACTTAAGAAATTAGACTAAATATGCTTAAAAAACTCCGTGGCATTATTATCAAATCAGCAGTAATTGTTATTCTTGTTTTAACAATCGTTTTAATCGCGGTTCTTAAAAAGAATCCAGAAGTCGCTGAAGCCATGACAAGAGGATTCTCTAGAGGCTATATTCAAGTCGCTAGCTTTATAAGTGGTCTAATCCCATTTGTATCTCTTACTGAACTAGTTGTGATTATCATCGCCATAGTGAGCATCATTCTTATTGTCCTAGTTATTAGAGACTTAGTTAAAATCCGTCCTATCAAAGCCATTAGTAAGTTTCTTACTATTCCGGTGATGGTCTTGACTGTTGTGGCGATGTATTCCTTATCTTGCCAAATGGCTTATAACCGTAAAGAGATGCCTCTTCCATATTATGAAAGTGAAGTAGATAGAACAGAATTTGTCGATATCTATAACTTCTTTGCGGATGATGTTAATTTGTGCGCTAGTGAGTTAGAGTTCACTGAAGAAGGCGATGTCAAAGGCTATGACTTAAATGAAGCCACTAAGTTAGTAAAAGAATCTTATAAAATCGTGACTGATAGTTATTTCTCTAACTATTTTGGTGCGGTTAAACCTATGATGTCTTCTTTTATCTATCGTGAATTCCAAATCACTGGTGTTTCATTTAATGCTCTAGGTGAGGCTAATATCAATGTGCTTAACACTAAAGTTAATCTTCCATTTACCATCGCTCATGAGCTTGCCCACACTAAGGGAGTGATGAGGGAAGATGACGCTAACAAACTAGCGTTCTATGTTTGCTTAAATAGTGAAAGTCCATATCTAAGATATAGTGCTTACACCAGTTATTTCTATCAAATGAAATCAATGGCGAGTGGCTCTTATCTCACTGAAAGTGAAAGAGAAGGCTTACATCCATTAGATCCTGCTTTTAATAAAACCCAAAGCTATGTTTATAACTTCTGGAAGAAGCATAATTTACTAGGGGATATCGGTGAATGGTTTAATAATCTATACATCAAATCCAGTGGTGTTAAAGAAGGCACTAGTTCCTATAATGGTGGCACCCAATCTGAATTTGATCCAACCACAAATAAATTACATCCATCCCTTTATCAAAAACTCTTTTTCGAAAAATACTATCGATAAAGTTGCATATTATTAGTATTTTATTTTAATAAAAGTTAAAATATCAACATGAATAAAGAACCTTTAAGTATTAAGAATCAAGATTTTACCGGTGAAAGAGCCTTATTCAATACCCATAATGCGGTCATTGAAAGTTGCTTATTTCACGATGGGGAATCTCCTTTAAAAGAAAGCTCTGATCTAAAACTAAATAATGTTACTTTTCAGTGGAAGTATCCTTTATGGTACACAACAAATGTGGAAGTTAGCAATTCTACACTCCTAGAAACGGCGAGAAGCGGCATTTGGTATACTAACCACCTTTTGATGGAAAAGTGCCTTATTTCGGCTCCTAAGACCTTTAGAAGAGGGAATGATATCACACTCATTGACTGTGAATTACCTAACGCTGCTGAAACTTTATGGAAATGCACTAATATCAAACTTAAGAATATCATAGTTAAAGGTGACTACTTTGGGATGAATAGTGAAAACATCGAAGTTGATAATCTCACCCTTGATGGTAACTATGTCTTCGATGGTGGTAAAAACATTGTTATTAAGAATTCTATTCTCAATAGTAAAGATTCATTCTGGAATGTAGAAAACGCGACAGTCATTAACTGTAAGATTAACGGGGAATATCTTGGTTGGAATAGTAAGAACCTCACATTCATTGATTGTGAAATCTCTTCCTTACAAGGACTTTGTTATATCAAAGGCTTAAAGATGATTAACTGCAAGTTACTTGATACTTCATTATCCTTTGAATATTGTGAAGACATCGACGCTGATATTGTTGATGTTATTGAATCAATTAAAAATCCAACGAGTGGAGTCATCCGCTGCAAGGGCTATAAAGAGTTAATTGTTGATGAGAATAAACGTGGTGACGCTTCAATCATCATTAAGGAATAATATGAAATATAACTTTGATAAGTTAAGTAATAGAAGACATAGCCATTCTGAAAAATGGAATGTTAAAGATAATGAACTACCAATGTGGGTCGCTGATATGGACTTTATGGTTATGCCTGAAATCCAAGAGGCTATTAAGGAGGCCGCGACTGATGGTAGTTATGGCTATTCATATCCAACAGAAGAATTCTTTAAAGCATATCAATACTGGTGGAAGTCTCGTCATGACCTTGAATTAGACACTAAATCTATGATTTATGTGACTGGTGTAGTGTCCGCTTTAGATTCGTTAGTGAGGACACTAACTAATGAAAATGAGAATGTGATGATTCTTTCTCCTGTCTATAACAACTTCTTTACCGTTGTGACAAATAACAAAAGAAACCTCATTGTTTCAAATTTGATTTATCAAAATGATAATTTCTATATCGATTATCACGATGTCGAAGAAAAGATTAAAAAGCACAATGTCAAATTATTTATCTTCTGCAACCCTCATAACCCAGTAGGAAAGATTTGGGAAAAAGAAGATATCGAAAAACTATATAACATCTTAGCTAAATACAGTGTCCAAATGATCTCTGATGAGATTCACTGCGATATTGTTGACCCAGGATATAAATATGTTCCAGCATTAAGTATCTCTAAAGATATCATCACTTGTATTGCTCCTTCTAAAGTCTTCAACTTAGCGGGTCTACATAGCGCTCTTACTATTGTTAATAATCCTGAACTTAAGAACAAGATTGAAGCGGCTTTCTATCACGATGATATTGGTGAGGCTAGTTACTTCGCTGTCCCAGCGGTTATCGCGGCATATAAGCAAGGCGCTCAATACGTTGATGAACTTAATCAATACTTATTAATTAATAAAGAATATGTTAAGAATTATCTAAAAGATAATCTCCCACATGTTAAATATGTTTCAGGCCATGCGACATACTTATTATGGCTTGATATTTCTTATTATGGTTTACCTAGCGATAGATTCGCTAAAGAATTAAGAGAACAAACTGGTCTATTCATTAACGATGGTCTCCATTATGGTAAAAATGGTGGAGCCTTTATCAGAGTTAATGTTGCGACTAGTTTAAATAATGTGAAAGATGCAATGTCACGCTTAAGTGCATACTTGAAAGGAAAATAATATGCGAAAAGATTTTGGACCACAAACATGGGTTTACCCAATGCCAGTACTTATCATTGGTACTTACAATGAAAACAATGAACCAAATGCGATGAATGCCGCGTGGGGTGGTACCTATGATTACAATCAAATTATGATTTGTTTATCATCTCATCAAACAACAGACAACATTAGACTTAAAAAAGCCTTAACAGTGAGCTTTGCCACTGTGGAAACAATTACTGCCAGTGACTATGTCGGTATCGTTAGCCAAAAGAAAGAAAAAGATAAGATTGCTAAAAGTGGTCTTAAATATGAAAAGGCTAAACATGTCGACGCTCCAATATTTACTGACTATCCATTAACTCTAGAATGCGAAGTCGTGGATATCATTAATGAAGGCGAAGGTGGTGGTAACATCATCGCTAGAATCGTTAATGCCAGCGTTGATGAAAGCGTCCTTGATAGTAACGGCAAAGTCGACACAAAGAAAATCAACTTCGTATCATTTGATCCAATCACTAGTGAATATCGTAAGATTGGTGAAACAGTCGCCTTAGCCTTTAGAGAAGGCAACAAACTTAAATAATGAAAAAGAACCCATTTTGGGTTCTATTTTCTTTCCATTACCATTTCTTTAGCGTACTCTAACTGTTTATCAGTGACCTTACCTGAAGAAATAAGTGAAGCAATTTCATAGATCTTTTCATCAAGAGATAGTTCTTTAATCGTGGTGTAGGTACGATTATTAGATACTTTCTTGGCGATTCTTATATGATGGTCAGATAAGCTCGCCACTTGTGGTAAGTGGGTAATGGTAATGACTTGATGACCATAAGATAGTTCTTTAATCTTTTTAGCGACCTTACTAGCGACATCTCCAGAGATACCAGTATCGATTTCATCAAAGATGATCGTGCCAATCTTTTGAGCTTTCACGTAGAGAAGTTTAATCGCTAACATAATACGGCTAAGTTCACCACCAGAGACAACCTTGGCTAATGGTTTTAGACCTTCACCGATGTTAGTTTCAATAAAGAATTCAATCGTATCGATACCTGTTTCATTGAAGATAGAGATATCTAAATTAGCATCTTTTTCTTTACCAATAACTGCGACATTGAAGCGACAAGATAACGCTAATTCGTTAAGTGTCTTTTCTAAATCTTTAGTGATACTTAAGCCAATATCTTCTCTGACCTTGTGTAAGTCCATTGCACGTGTATATGCTTCATCATAGGCGGCTTGAAGTTTATCTTTTTCTTCTTTAAGAAGAATGGAATAGTCTTCTTTATATTTTAATAAGGCATTAAGTTCGTCTTCATACGCTCTTAGTTCATCAAATGTCTTATTGTATTTTTTCTTTAAGGCGTTGATTGCGTGACTTCTTTCAATTAAAGCATCAAGATGTTCTGGATCATAGTTAAGATAGTCTGCTTTCTTTTTGATTTCTTCAAACATATCTTCTAACTCATAATAAGCATTATTAAGTCTTTCAATATAATCCTGATATTCATTTTGATATTCAGATAACTTGCTAACGTTTTCCTTAATGGTGTAGATGTTATTAAGAGCATCCCCATCCATTAATTCTTTACTTTCCATGAGCAAGGAATAAATCTTATCGTAGTTCTCTAATAAAGAGATTTCAGAATTGATTTCTTCCTCTTCATTTTCTTTTAAGCCTAGTGCTTTAATTTCACTATAGGCATATTCATATTCTTCCTGATTACGATTAAATTCATCAATACGTTTGACTAAAGCGTTATAGGAACTAGCTTGTTCTTTTAATGCGCTGAAACTAACTAAATACTTATCAAGGTATTGATTAACTAAACGGGAATTAAAACCATCTACCATGGCTAAATAGTTCTCGTTATTGAATAGTTTTACCATATCAAATTGCTGATGGATGTCAGCGATTAATGACATGATGTACTTAAGTTCGTTTAAAGTAATGGTGGTGTCGTTGATTTTGATAACATTCTTCGTGGAAGAGATGGTTCTTTTAATTTCAATAAGTCCATCTTTTTCAGGAACACCGGCTTTTTCTAAAGCCGCACGAAGTAATGGAGTGTTATTATCAAAAACACCTTGCACAATAGCCTTTTCTTCCCCTTGTCTAATCATTTCAGAGGCGGCTCTTTCACCTAAAAGAAGGCCAATGCAGTCGATGATTAAACTCTTACCAGCGCCGGTTTCACCAGTTAAGACAGTTAAACCATCTTTGAAGTCAATCTCGATATCCTCGATGATTGCGAAATTTTGTACCTTTAATTTTATTAACATGCTTATATCATAACCAATTAATTAGGAAATAACATACCTTATTTGATATCTTTTTTAAAACCGATACCATGTCGGCTATTTTTGGGGATAAAAAAGAGGGGATAAGTGCATTAGTTTAGCACAAAAGTCATACATGAAAAAGCAATACAAAACACCTTAAAATGTAACAAAACTAGGTTAGATACCCCCAATATGGTGCTTTTTTCTTTAATTTTTTAATAAAAACTTGAAATTAATTAATGCGCGCACTAAATTATTATTAAATAAGGAGAGAATCTATATATGGAAAACAAGAAAATTTTGCGTACCACATGTATTGCTTTCGTTTTATGGTTAATCGCTGCTTTAATCACAGGTATTTTAGGTGTCAGCGATCTCTGTAACGGTGGCGTCGGTATTTTGAATGGTGAATTGTTCACATATGGCTTACGTGCCTCTATTCAATATTACTGCTTAATGTGGAAACCATCTCAATTCAGTCATCCAACAGCCTACGTTGGCGTAGTGCTCGTTTTTGTTGCCCTCACAATGGGTATCGCAACAATCGTTTTAGCAATTAAGAAAAAGAAACCAGTCCTTTTACTTACAGCATTAACAGAAATTATTGCTATTGGTTTCTTACCATTCATTTTCATCTTCGTTATCCCAATGGTGGAAATGCATGTTATGAGAGCTGTTCCAATGCTCCTTATGGGTGGTGCTACAGGTCTTAACTTATTTGCTATCTATTTTGCAATTTTACCAGTCATCAGAGACTTACTTGGTCTCTTAGACAAAGCCGCTGGTGCAGAACAAAAGAAAGAAGAATGCTGCTGCGGTGAAGCCGGTTTAGGTGAAGAAGAAGTTCGCGCTCTCGTTAAAGAAGGCGTTGATCAACACGTCGAAGAATATCACCAAGAAAAAGAAGAAGAACCAGCTCCAGCTCCAGCTCCAGAAAAAGAACCTGAACCAGAGCCAGAACCAGAACCAGAAGAAGAACCTGAAGAAGAAGACGAGGAAGA
>JAGAYY010000031.1 GCA_017940265.1 Bacilli bacterium
AAATGGCAAGCAAAGATGATAGAATCTCATTAACACTTAAATGCACAGAATGTGGCGAGGAAAATTACCTCACTTCTAAAAATAAAAAGAAACACGCTGATCGTTTAGAATTAAAGAAGTATTGCCCACGTTGCAAAAAAGTTACTCTCCATCGTGAGAAAAAGAAATAATAGGCTTGTGCCTATTTTTTTGTGCCTATGATTAAAGTAGTTCCTTTTATATATGAAGGTGTGGATGAATTATACGCTAATACGTATCTTTTAATCGATTCTGATAATAACTGTGTCGTCATAGATCCCGCTAAAGAATATCCAGGAATCGTTAATTATATTAAGAAAAATGAGCTTAACCTAAAGGCAGTCTTGCTTACACATGGTCACGTTGACCATATGCGTGGTGTTGATATTTTAGTGGAGGCTTTTAATGCCCCTTTATATATCGGCTTTGATGATGAAGATAAGCTCAGTGATACATACGCTAATGTGTCATTTCTTTTAGGTGAAAATCTCATCGTTAAAAGCAAGGCAAATACCATCGCTGATAATGAAGTTCTTCATTTTTTAAATGAAGATATTAAGGTCATTGCCGTACCTTATCATACCGCTGGTTCAGTGTGTTTTTACCTTAAAGAAAACGGTCTTTTATTCACCGGTGATTTCATTATCATGCATAGTATAGGCCGCTCTGATTTACCAAGCGCTAAACCTAAAGAATTAAATAACTCAATGGCAAAGATTTTAGCCTTACCAAATGAGACAAAACTCTATGGAGGACACGGTCCTTCATCTACCCTTGAGATAGAGCGGAGAGTAAATCCATTTGTCAAATAATGAATATTTGATATAATATTCAAGGAATTTATTGAAAGGAATTAGAAATTTATATGGTTAATGTTACAGAATTAAGACCAGGCAACTATTTCATCGATGAAAACAATTTATACCAAGTTTTAGATATTTTATTAAATAAAACTGCGATGAGAAAGATGGTTGCTAAGGTCAAAGTTAAAAACGTCCGTACAGGCACAATTAACGAATTAGCTCGTAACTCTGGTTACATGGTTGAAAATGTCCGTTTAGACAAAAGACAAATGCAATATCTCTACGATAGTGGCGATTTCTTAGTCTTCATGGATCAAGAAACATATGACCAAGTTGAAATCCCAGTTGAACGCTTAACTTGGGAAAAACAATTCTTAAAAGGTGATGAAATTGTTGAAATCACTTCTTACGAAGGTGAAATCCTCGGTGTCAACTTACCTGCTAAAGTCGCTTTAAAGATTACGCAATGTGATCCAGGCGTTAGAGGTGACACAGTCAACAAACCAACAAAGCCAGCGACATTAGAAACCGGCTTAGTGGTCAGAGTCCCATTATTCATTGAAGAAGGCGAAGAAGTCTTAGTTCGCACAGATACAGGCGAATACGACAGCAGAGCCTAGTAGGTGCAATCTATGATTGAATGGTGGCAAGGTTTGTTACTATTCATTGGTGGTTTGCTTGTCGGTGCTGTTGCAGCATTCTTCATTACTCGTTATCTCTTCCAAAAACAATTAAGAGAAAACCCACCTGTGAATGAAAAGATGATTCGCGCGATGTTTAGAAGCATGGGTAGAACCCCAAGTGAAAAACAAATTCGTGAAATCATGAGAAACATGAATCAAAAGTAAAATAATAACACTCGTAAGAGTGTTTTTATTATGCCTTTATAGGCGTTTAAAATCTTGAAAGGCATTTTGCTGATGTGTAATCTAAAAACATGAAATTAATGCTAAAGCAAACATCTATTTTATGTCTCATATCTTTTTCACTAATTGGGTGTACCCCTTCTAATAATAAATTTTTAGAATAATTTGAGAGAAAATTTGGTTTACATTACATTGTTGGTTCAGAGATACTTTTTACCTATGATGATTTTAAGGGGCAAGACAATGCTGGCCCTGCTTACTATGTTTTTGACCTAGGTGCCAATAGAGAAAAGTTTTTTGATCAATTTAATCATTCTCAACCGCAGCTTATCCCTTGGCATTTTGGCGGGGGGAATAATTCCGATTTCTAAAATAGAGTTAACAATTTCATAGAGCAGTGGTTTTCTGATGTCTATTCGACATTCGATGAAAAATATAAAATTGTTTTTGGGAACTATTATATTTACTTTGAAGTAATGACAGATCCACTTGAAAAGGCGTTTGTCAGTTATGAAGGGTCAACTACAGTTTATTTTCTATACTATCAACATTAGGCACGATAGAACTATAAATAATAACACTCGTAAGAGTGTTTTTATTATGACTAAATAGTGGTTTTAGCCGTTTTAAGACTTGAAACACAATTTGTTTACGTGTAATCTTAACTTATGAATAAAATCCTTAAAAAAGCCTCTATATTATTCCTTATATCTTTTTCTTTATTAGGATGTACTGATCTTACTAAGAAACGTCTTAAGGAACTTGAAAGCAAATGCGCTATCAAACATTGGATTACTGGCAATCCTATTTTCCATTATGAACATCTCACTGGTATGGACAACTCTGGCCCCATTTATTTTGTGTTAGACTTCTCCGCTAACAATAAAAACTTCTTAGCCCAATTCAATACAGAAAAAGAGACTGATTTCAAGCTCAAGCAAGGACCAGACATGACGTTTGAAACTAATACCAACGAGTTCGTCCAAAAATGGATTGGCTCGACTTACTATTCATGGGATGAAGAATACCAAATCAACTTTGAAAAACCATACTCATATTTCCGTTATGGAGAGCCTGATTCAGGGCTCACATTTGGCTTTGTTTACTACACTGAAACCGACGTTGTGAATCTATTTTATCTCCAAATGTAATGGTGGCCTAATCGCCGCAAAAATGACTGAAAAATAAAAGCACTCGGTTATGAGTGCTTTTGTCTATAATAACAAAGTTATTAACTCTACTAAATATTTACTTGCTTTTTACTTTCATCCAAGTGATTTGTCTTTCAGTTCCCGCTTTGATTCTGCCGATATTTGTGCGGTGTCTGATGATCAAAACGATGGAGATAATTGTCATCAAAATTGCATAGACATAATTGCAGTAAAGCATTGGTCCCCAATTGACAAAGAATTGCCAATATGTACCCACTGGAATGACCTTAAATAAAAGAAGAATTGCCCACACCCAAGTGACAAAAGCATTAATGATGGAAGTAATGATACTCGCTAATGAAACATAGCCGCTTCTTTTTAATGTGAAGTAATAAGAAAGAGCACCAATAACACCAAAAGTCCAAGATGTAGTCAAGGTAATTCCCACCATACAAGAGGCAGCTTTACCACCTTTAAAACCAATAAAACATGGATAAATGCCACCAAGCATCGCACCGATTACTGCAACCCAGTAGACAGGCCATTGAATCATATAGCCATCAACGTTACCAGCATACATAGCGGAAGCACTTGGTAATAATGGTAAACCATTATTAAATGGAACGAATGTTAAGATTGCCCAACAGATATAAAGTGGGGAGATTGTTTTAAATACGTCAAAGAAGAATACGATAAGGAAGTATTTTTTACCCCATAAACGACCACAGTTAGTGGCACCTGGATTATGTGAACCAAATTCACGTGGATCTTGTTTAAAGACCATTTTTCCTAATGGAATTGAGATGTTTGCACTTCCCATTAGGTAACCAATTAGCAAACAAATGATTGGCACCAATATATTTACAAATATATTCATTTTTGTACCTCCAAATCGCACCTTTATATTCTACAAAATTGCTTTATATTTGCAACTTAATTTGTATATAATTAAGTCTTGCAAAGGGAAAATATAGTGTCAGATATCAAAAAAACAACATATACAGCCGATGATATTCACGTGATGAAGGGTCTTGAGGGTGTCCGAAAAAGACCAGCTATGTACATTGGCTCAACCAATAGTACAGGTCTCCATCATCTAGTGTGGGAAGTTGTTGATAATGCAGTTGACGAAGCTTTGTCAGGATATGGCAAAAAGATTTGTGTCACCATGCATAAAGACGGTTCCATTAGCGTTCTTGATGAAGGACGTGGTATTCCTGTGGGTATCAATAAAGAAACTGGTCGACCAGCGGTCGAAGTTGTTTTTACTGAACTCCACGCAGGTGGTAAATTCAATAATGCAGTCTATAAGAGTGCGGCTGGTTTACACGGTGTTGGCGCGAGTGTAACTAATGCTTTGAGTGAATGGATAGACATTAATGTCTATCAAAACGGCAATATCTACCATTTAAAATTCGAAAATGGTGGTAATCTTGTCACTCCACTTGAAGTTGTTGGTACATGTAAAAAACATGGTACTTTAGTGAGATTTAAACCAGATGCCACAATCTTCTCTACAGTGGAATTCAAATGGGATACAATTGCTAGCCACTTACAAGAAAGTGCCTTCTTAATGAAAGGCGTGGAATTTGTTCTTACTGATGAAAAAACAGGAACAGTTCAAAACTTTTTATATGAAAATGGCTTAGTGGAATATATCAATAACGTCAATATTAATAAGAATCCATTATCACCTGTCATCAGCTTCTCTGATACCGATGAAGAAACACAAATCGATATCGAGATCGCTTTACAATATTGTAACGAAGACTATAACGAAACTATCTTCTCTTACGTTAATAATGTAAGAACAAGAGATGGTGGTACACATGAAACTGGTTTCAGAGCAGGTATCACTAAAGCGGTCAATGATTTCGCTGAAACTTACAAACTTACCAAAGGTAAAAAGTTAGAAGGTAGCGATATTAGAGAAGGTTTAACCGCAGTTGTGAGCTTAAAAATCCCGGAAATGCTCCTCGAATTTGAAGGCCAAACTAAGGGTAAATTAGGCACTCCTCAAGCCGTTTCTGTCGTCTCTAATTTCATCTTTAATAAGTTTACTTATTACTTGCTTGAAAACAAAGAATTCGCAATTAACTTGATCAATAAATGTGTCGCTTCACAAACCGCGAGATTAGCTGCGCGCAAAGCAAAAGAAGAGGCTAGAAGTAATAAAAAACCTAAACAAGAGGTCATTTTGAGTGACAAATTGACCCCAGCGCAGTCTAAAGACTACGCTAAAAACGAGCTTTTTATCGTTGAAGGTGATTCCGCTGGTGGTACAGCTAAGAAAGGTAGAGATAGACTACATCAAGCCATATTACCACTACGTGGTAAACCACTTAATACAGACTCAATTTCTATCGATAGATTAGTCCATAATGAAGAAATCGCGACCATTATTAATACCATTGGTGCGGGCTTTGGACAAAGCTTCGATATTGAAGATATAAAATACGGTAAAATCATCATCATGACCGATGCTGATACCGATGGTGCGCATATCCAAACGTTATTATTAACGTTCTTCTATCATTATATGCGTCAATTAATCACCACAGGCCACATCTATATTGCGGTTCCTCCTCTTTATCGCGTTCATAAAGAAGACGGTAAAAAGGTCATTCAAGAATATGCTTGGGATGACGAAGGTTTAGAACTAGCCAAGAAAAAAGTTGGTGCTGGTTATAAGATTAACCGTTATAAAGGTCTTGGTGAAATGGACGCTATCCAATTAAAAGAAACCACAATGGATCCAAAGACTAGACTTTTACTTCAAGTCGAGATTGATGATCCAATTCTTGCAGAAAAAAGAGTTAACGTTTTAATGGGCCGTGACGCTAGTGTCAGAAGAGCGTGGGTCGAAGAGAACGTTGACTTCAATAAAATTGACACTTTCATTAAGGAGGTAAAGTAATCTATGGCTAGAAAAAAGATTGATTTAGTCGAAGAAAATTACGTAGAAAATATCTCCATACAACCAATGGAAGATGTCATGGGTGACCGCTATGCAACATACGCTAAATACGTCATCCAAGATCGTGCTATTCCTGATGTTAGAGATGGTTTAAAACCAGTTCAAAGACGTATCATTTTCACGATGTTTAAGAACAATAACGTCTTCAATAAACCAACCAGAAAATGTGCTCATACCGTTGGTGCGGTTATGGGTACTTTCCACCCTCATGGTGATATATCTATTTATGAAGCCTTGGCTAGAATGAGCCAAGATTGGAAGATTAGATACCCATTAATCGACTTCCAAGGTAATAACGGTTCTATTGATGGTGACTCGCCAGCGGCTTATCGTTATACCGAATCTCGATTAGCGGAAATCAGTAACGAATTAGTGAGAGAAATTGATAAAAAGACTGTTGATATGCAGCTTAACTTCGATGATACCGAATTCGAACCAACAATTTTACCGGCTAGATTCCCTAACTTATTCGCTAATGGTACAGAAGGTATCGCTGTTGGTATGGCCACTGAAATCCCACCTCATAATCTCAGAGAGATTATTGATGCGGTCGTTTATCGTATTGGTCATAAAACTGCCACTATTGAAGACTTAATGCAATTTGTTTTAGGTCCTGACTTCCCAGGTGGTGGTATCATCTATGAAAGTGAAGGTCTTAAAAGCATCTATTTAACTGGTAGAGGTCGTATTGAAATCGCTAGTAAAGAAGAGATTGTCCAAAACAAAGACAATCAACAGATTGTCATTACTGAAATACCATATAAAACACAAAAGAATCAATTAGTCTTTGAAATCGATAAGATTATCCATAGCAAAGCGGTTGATGGTCTTTTAGAAGTACGTGATGAATCTGACTGGAAAGGCATTAGAATCGTTATCGATTGTAAGAAAGATGCGAAAGTCGAATTACTCTTGCAATATTTGAACAATAAGACTGGCCTAGTCTCATCTTATAGCACTAACATGGTGGCGATCGTGGATGGTCGTCCAAGAACTTTAAATCTTCTAACTTATGTTGACGCTTATATCGCTCACCAAGTCGATGTTATCACAAGAAGAAGTAAGTTCGATTTAGATAGATTCCAAGCCAGATTACACATCGTTGAAGGCTTAATTCAAGCTTCTTTAAATATCAATGAAGTCGTGGAAATCATTAGACACAGTAAAGATAAAGCGGATTCTAAAATTAACTTAATGAACCGTTATGGTTTCTCAAATGAACAAGCAGAAGCTATCGTTACAATGCCATTATATAAGTTATCTCACACTGATGAGGTCATCTTAGAAAACGAAAAAGCTCAACTCTTAAAAGATATCGAAATACTCAAAGGAATTTTAGAAGATGAGAGCAAATTAAACCGTGTTTTAGTTCGTGAACTAAAAGCTATCGCCGATAAGTATGGTGACGATAGACGTACAGTCATCCAAGAAAAAGAAGAAATCGCCCCAATTGATAAGCGTGAACTTATCGCTAAAGACGATGTAATGATTGCTTTAACTCGTGATGGTTATTTAAAACGTTCCACCCTTAAATCTTATCGTAGTAGTGGCGATAATCCTCTTCCTGGCTTAAAGGATGGCGATGAACTTATCGCTAGTGGTATGGTCAATACTACTGACTATTTGATTTGTTTTACAAATCAGGGCAATTACATCTGCGTTCCTGTCCACAAAATGACAGAGAATCGATGGAAAGATGAAGGCGATCACTTAAATGCCTTCTCCACACTTGCTGCTGGTGAAAAAATCATCAAAGGTTTAGCGGTTACTGACTTTAGAGATGACATTTATTTAGGCATTTTGACCAAATATGGCCAGATTAAACGTATGCCTTTAAATATGATAGAAAAAGGAAAACGCTCGCGCCCAATACGCAATATGCGTTTACTTAATGGCGATGAAGTCGCTGATATCCAAGTCTTATCCGGCAATAGCAACTTACTTGTTTTGACAAGTAATGGTAACGCTACATACTTCAATGAAAACGAATTAAGTGTTCTTTCTAGCAAAGCTGGTGGTGTTAAATCAGTAGCAGGTTTAGGTAAGAATAACGCAATAGCGTTAATCGCCTTTGATGAAGAAGAAAAGAACAAAGTGATCTTGTTCACTGATAAAGGTCATTATCGTATTTTCGATAATGCACATGTGAATCTAACAGCTAGATTAGGCAAAGCCCAAAATATCATGCCTTGCTTCAAGAGCGATATTCATCATGTTGTCAGTGCCTTTAAGCTCAATACCAAGGCAGATTTATTAAAAATAAATCTCTTCTTATCCACGAATGAATATTTCGCCTTTGATTTAACGGAATTCTATCTCTCTGACTTAGCTAAATACGCGAAGAAGAATATTGAGATTCCAGCAAAAACCGAAATCGATAGTGTCATAGATACTAACATTGAAATCATCAATAATAAGACTATCTCTCATCCAATCACCATTAAAGAAAAAGAACCGCAACCTGTTAACGAAGGTGAAGATAATGATGAAGAGGGTGAAGTGGAAGAAGCGGCAACTCCTGCCAAAGAGGAAAAATCTGATAGAGAAGGCTTCGAACAGATCTCCATATTTGACGATTTAGATGATTAATATCGTAGTATATAACTAGTAAATAATTAGTAATACATATAACAAAGTTATATATCAAAAGATATAATTTAGAATAAAGTCTCAAAAAGAGGCTTTTTTCTTATCTTATTATTTAATATAGTTTGTGAGAAAAATTAAATTATTCTCACAGTTAAGGCCTGTTTTAAGTTATTATTTATTTAGATAAATATGTTCAGCAAATTCGTTCCATTCGCACACGCCCAATCCATCTACGAAGTCCCAGTTGACTTCTATAAGAAGCAAGGCGTTAGTGTCCTTTTAATCGACTTGGATAATACGTTGGACAGTTATCGTTTATTGATCCCAACCGATAGAGCGGTCAAATTAATTAACTCTCTTAAAGAGACTGGTCTTAAAGTCATCATCGTCTCTAACAATCGTGGTAAGCGTGTCACATCATATGCGAATGCGATTGGATGTGAGTTTATTAACTCCGCTCGTAAGCCATTCTCTGGCAAGATTAGAAAGTTCCTTACGGAAAATAACTATAAGCCAGAAGAAACTATGCTCGTTGGTGATCAATTGATGACGGATGTACTTGCCGGTAGAGGCGCTCATATACGCGTCATGCTAACCGAGAAAGTCGTCAAAGAAGACCAATTTACAACGCATTTCAATCGTCTATTAGATAGACCGATTAGAAAACATCTAAGGAAAAAAGGCAAGTTGCCAGATTGGAGAACAAAATATGGGCAAACAGAGTAGAGTATTACGTTGTTATCACTGTGGTGCGATCTTACAATGTGAAAATGAAAATGAAAAAGGGTATATCATTCCTGAATCATTACATAGAGCGACACCAATCCAAATCATCTATTGCGATAGATGTTTTGAAACAATGAAAGCTTTCAATAATAGTGAGCTTGAACAAAAGGTCGACCAAGAAGTCTTAAAGATTCTTGATGACGCTTTCGCCACAGACGCACTTATTATCTGGGTTGTTGACTTGTTCTCATTCAACGGCACTCTTAATAGTGAAATCGCTAAGAAAGTGAAGAAGTTAAACGTTATTGTCGTTGGCAATAAACGCGACTTATTCCCACTTAATGTGAAAGATGAATCCTTAGTGGAATATCTTAATGTCACATTCAATGCCTATGGCATTAAACCAAAATCTGTCAGACTTTTAGGCGCTACAAACAAGATTGATTCTAAAGAATTAATCGATTCAGTGAACGCTGCGAGAAAAGGTCATGACGTTTATATGATCGGTAATTCCACCTCTGGTAAGACTTCTATTATTAATAGAGCGATGAAAGGTTTTGAAAATAAGACAAGTAGACAAATCAAAACCATCACCTATCCAGGCACAAACGTGAACGTTTTAGAAATTCCATTATCCCGTTCTTCATTTTTCTATGAATTACCAGGTATTTCTCAAACTACATCCGCGACAGGTAAATTAGAAAAAGATGTCGTTAGACAAATCGTTCCTAAGAAAATGGTGAAAGTCATTACCCGCACAATGAGCGCTGGTGATGCCCTCATGGTTGGCTCCTTAGCGGCTTTTGAAATTATTAAAGGTAAAACCACAAACTATCGTTTCTATTCCGCAGAAGGCGTGGAAACAAGAAAAGTGCAATCCAAGAAGTTGGATGACTACATTAATGAAAACAATATCCGTCGTTTTGCTAGACCAGTCTCTGAAAGATTAGTCAGCTTCTTAGACTACGATATGTTTGAATATGCGATGGAAAATGATAAGAAATGGCACGATATCGCCATCGAAGGCTTAGGCTGGTTATCATTTATCGCGCAAGGACAAATGATTCGTGTACGCTTACCTAAGGGCGTCGCACTCAAAGAAAGTATCGCTAAAATTAAATAACTATGTTAACACCAAAACAAAAACGTGATTTGAAGGCTTTAGCCTCAACATTAACCATCCGTTACCAAATCGGTAAAAACGAAATATCCCAAACTCTTATCGATATGCTCGATAAAGCTTTAACTGCGCATGAATTAATCAAGATTGATGTGATGAAAGGTTGCTCTCTTCCAGTTATGGAAGTGGCAATTGATATCTCTAACAAGTTAAACGCTGAACTCGTTCATGTCATGGGTAGAGTTATCATCCTATTCCGTAGGAATAAAGAGAATCCAAAAATCAAATTATAATGAATAGAATTATTTTCGGTGGTGGTTTCGATCCAGTTCACCTAGGACATATCAATATGGCCATCATGGCCCAACAAGCTTATCCTGGTGAAGTGGTTTTCGTACCCGCGAAAATCGCGGTTTGGAAAAGTTCATCCATTAGCCAAGAACACAAATTAGCGATGGTGCAGATTGCCATCAAAAATATTCCTGGCTTCAGTGTGGACACTTTTGAGCTTGATCAGCCTGAACAACCTCGTAGTTATCAAACAGTGGAGTACTTCAAAAAGAAATATCCAAACGATAAACTCTACTTTTTGATTGGCCAAGACCAAGTCAATGCCTTCCATGAATGGGCAAAACCAGAAGAAATCGCTAAAAACACCCAAATAATCTATTATGAAAGGCCAAAATATGAACTAAACGAGGTCAATGTGGATAAATACCATATGATTGCGATTTCTGGCCCCACAATGGATGTTTCATCATCTGACATTAGAGAACTTAGAAGCGCTTATCTTCAAGAAGATGTTATCCGTTATATCGAAGATAACGAACTTTATTTTATAAAGAAATTAAAACCTCTTTTAAAAGAGAGCAGATTCAAACACTCCAAATCAGTGGCCCATATGGCTTATCAACTCGCGGAGCACCATCATTTAGATTTCTCTAAGGCATATGTCGCTGGTATTCTTCATGACGTCGCTAAAGGGATAAATGATGAAGAATCTTTAAGATTAATGAAAGAATTCTACCCAGGATTCTTAGATATTGGTGCCTATGCTTACCATCAATTCTTAGGCGCAATGGTGGCTCGTGATAAATTCGGTGTCGCCGATCCTGAAATATTAGATGCGATTAAATATCATACGACTGGTAGAAAGAAAATGGGGTGGCTAGAAAAGCTAGTTTTCGTCTCAGATAAGATTGAACCAACCCGTCCTTATGACTCAAGTGGCCTCATAAAGGCGATGTATGAAGACTTTGAAAAAGGGTTTATAACCGTCTTAAAAGCCAATAGAGAATTCCTTATTAGCAAGGATAAAATGGTGGATAACAGGTTCACCGCAGACTGTTTCAAATACTATTTAGGCCTCTAAAATAGGGGAAGACAATAAGACAAATTGCCTCAGAGATGAGGCTTTTATTTTTGCCTGTGGTTATTAACACACATTTGATTAAGGATTTGAGGAAAACCGCAAAAATAGGCAATTAAATAATCGGGGGGTTCTGACATGAATCAAGCTAGAGAGTGATGAAAGTGGATAAGTCGACTTTTCCACATTTTCCACATCGATTTGCGTGAATACATTAACTTCGCATAATTGTCATTATGTTAACTTAAATAACGAAAAATAAAACATTTACTTCGTAATATAAAAGACTGACAAATGCAGTTTTTGACTTATACACTTACATTCATCAGTCTAAATATCCACATTTTAGCAGATTTTCAAAAGTACTAGAAATCTACTAATTCTTCGGCGTCATGCTTTACGTAATTATTTCTAATGTAGCCAAGCGTGACTGCTCTAAGAAGATTTAATTGTTCTGGTGTTAACCTATATCTATTTATGATTTCAACGCACACTTCACCATAATCTTTGATCAAATTCTTGTGAAATTGAGCATGTAAACCATTAATAGCTTCTTCACTTAGTAAACGTCTTTTGTCTATTGCTCTGATTTGATTGATAACCGCAATTGTTCTGTGCCCGCTGTTGATTCCTTTTATAACTCCGAGCCTAATATCACTCGCTGGATTCAGCTCTTTAATCTTTTCGGATTTAAGCGGCACAACAGTAATCAGCGGATTCAATTGATTTGAGTCTAAAAGAACTGCTACAAAATGATCGCCATGAAGCTCTGCACCAAATTCCATTGGAAATCTTGCTAAGTAAACGTCGCCTGCTTTGACCGCAAACTGTGTTTCAAAATATTTGTAGGCAAATAGATAAGTGTTTAATGCACCCATATATCTATGAGCCTTTTGTCCTTTGATATAAGGTTGAGCCATTGGAATTCTTCTTTTCTTAAGGATTAGCTGTTGTTTTTCCCTGACGGTAACTTTATTCTCTTTCATGTTTCTTTTGCACCCTCCTTTCTTTATCTAATTCCAACTTAAAACGGAAAAATGCAAAAGAAAAGAGCATATTTGGTATGCCCTTCCTTGTAAAAATAGCTCATAAATTTTTTGGAAAATTAGTCAAATAATTCTTCAATTGGCTTTCCGAGTAAGTGTTCTGGTTTAGCAATTCCAAAGTTTCTAAGGACTGTCGCACCGATATCAGCGAAAGACGCTCTTTCAGGGAGAAGTCCACCATTCTTGAACGCTTTATTATAAATAATAAGAGGAATCTTTTCTCTTGTGTGGTCAGTACCAGTCCAAGTTGGATCGTTACCATGGTCCGCAGTGATGATTAACAAATCATCGTCTTTAAGGAATGGTAAAAGTTCACCAACACGTTTATCAAATGCTTCAATACATTTACCATATCCGATTGGATTTCTTCTATGACCATATTCACTATCGAATTCCACTAAGTTAACAAAGCATAAACCGGTGAAATCATGGTTTTTAGCCTCGTCAATGGTCTTATCCATACCATCTTCGTTAGAGACAGTCTTTTGTGTCTTAACGACGCCATACATGTCGAAAATGTCACCAATCTTACCGACACAGCTTGTCATGAAGCCGTTATCTTGTAAGACATTCATCACTGTTGGCGCGCTTGGCTTTAATGCTAAGTCATGTCTATGGCCTGTGACACGTTTGAAGTTGGTCTTATCTGTACCAACATATGGTCTAGCGATGATTCTACCAACCATCCATTCAGGCTTCATACAAATTTCACGAGCGATTTCGCAACACCTATATAATTCTTCTAAGCCTGTGACTTCTTCGTGAGCGGCGATTTGAAGCACGCTATCGCTTGATGTATAGACGATGAGAGAATTGTCTCGACATTGTTCTTCACCAAGTTCCACTAAAATTTCAGTGCCAGAAGCGGCTTTATTACCAATCACTTTGTGACCAGTTCTTTTTTCTAATTCATCAATGAGTTCTTTTGGAAAGCCGGTATCAGTAAATGTCTTAAAAGGTGTGACAGTATTAATACCCATAATTTCCCAGTGACCAGTCATTGTGTCTTTGCCATTACTCACTTCGTGAGCTTTAGTGATAAAGGATTGTGGATGGTTCACTTTGCTTGTGCCTCTAATTGGATCAAGGTCACCCATACCCATCGCGTTCATCACTGGGACATTTAAGCCATTAGGCATTTTCTCGCCAATGTGGACTAAGGTATTAGAGCCTTTATCACCAAACTTATCAGCGTCTGGAAGATAACCGCTGCCCATAGAGTCAGCAACGATTACAAAAATTCTCTTAAAACGATAATTTTTCATTGTTTTTTCCTCACTTCATAATCTTATCATAATCTGACTTCAGTTTCTCGCTAGAAACGTGCGTATATATTTGCGTTGTCGCAATATTTGTGTGTCCAAGCATCCCTTGCACCATGCGTAGCTGGGCCCCATGGTTGAGTAGATGCGTCGCAAAGCTATGTCTAAGCGTGTGTGGAGAAATGGTCATCTCAATGCCGGCCAATTCGGCATATTCACGCACTTTCTTAAAGAAATAAACTCTGCTGAGAGGATTTCCGCTTCTATTAAGGAACAAATAGTCGCTCTTTTTAAATTCGCTTTTGTTACGGACTTCGTTGATATATTTCTTGATATATTCAACTGCGTACTCAGCGATTGGGACTTTCCTCTCCTTAGCGCCCTTGCCAAAGACAGTAATGATACACTTATTTAGGTTCACTTGTCCACGTTTAAGATTTAAAAGTTCACTAACTCTTAATCCTGAGGAGTACATTGTCTCTAGCATTGCTCTATCTCTAATCCCACTTGGAGAAGTTAAATCAGGGGCTTCTAAAAGCCTATCAATCTCTTCTTCACTTAAGCAGTTTGGTAAGTGTTTTGGCTTTTTAGGTGTTTCAATATCGGGGATATTACCGATAAAATAGCCTTCTTTCTTTAGAAAAAGATAAAAACTACGAGTGGAACTAAGTCTTCTTAAAGCGGTTGAAACGGATTTGCCTAACGAGAGTTCAAACTTTAAGAACTCATATAAATCAGTTTCGAGTAAATCGCTTGTGTCTTTCTTATCGGAGAAATAGTTAAAGAAGGCTTGTAAGTCTTCTAAATAAGACACCCAAGTCTGTGGTGATAAGCCACGTTCCACTAAAACGTATTGTTGAAATAAATCAACGGCGTCTTTTATTTCCATCTTTCTTTACCTCACTGGCTCTTTTTAATAATGGCTTCTTTAAGGAACGATTCAAATCGTTAATGAGTAATTTAGTGGCACTTTCTTCTTCGTGTCTAGAATAGTCAAATAAACTCATTTGCACCGCCATTTCTTGATAATCGATGAGATTTTGAAGGGTGATTCCCACGAGTCTAAGCGTCATACGTGAGAAATTTTTCTCGTATAAAGCGCAGGCGACATCATAAATGGTCTCCCACTTATTCGTTGGATTTTCAAAAGTCGTCGATTTATTAAATGATTTAAAGGCTTGGTCTTTGACCACAATTTGGACAGTATGGCCAAGTTTATCTTCCTTTATTGCGCGTTCGGAGACCTCTTTAGCGAGCTCTAAGAAGTATTCTTTAATCTTCACTTTGTTATCAGTGTCATATGGAAGTGTTGTGGAATTGCCAATGGATTTAGGATCCCATTTCTCTAATTCAATCTCATCAGAGCCTTTGCCCTCTAACCACTCTTTGAGTGTATAGAAGAATTTGCCGGTGATGCTCTTAACATCTTCGTCATCACTTTCTAACTTCTGATATAAATCTCCGATGGTCTTGATACCAATGCTTTTAAGTCTAGGAGCAGTTCTTTTACCCACGCCAAACATTGATTCAACTTTAAGTGGGAACAAGATACTTTCAATATCACGTTTATGAATAATGGTTAAGCCCATTGGCTTTTGATAGTCACTTGCCATCTTAGCGAGGAATCTAGTCGTAGAAACACCAATGGAACACTTTAAGCCTGTCTCTTTAAATAAATCCGCTTGGAGTTTTCTAAAGAAAAACACAACATCGCTTTGTCCTTTAATAGCGTCAGTGAAATCGGCGAAACATTCATCGATAGAGGCTGGTTCAACAAGCTTTGTGTATCTTCTCACAAAGTTAAAGAACTTCTTGCTCATCGAAGAATAATAATGATAGTCACCTGGAATGATAATTAAGTTCGGACAAAGCTGTTTAGCCTTGAACATCGGCATAGCCGAAGAGACACCGTATTTTCTCGCCACATATGAACACGTTGAAACAATCCCTCCTCTACCATCATGACCAATCGCCACTGGCTTATTCTCTAATGAGGGATCTTTGATTTCTTCACATCTAGCAAAGAAAGCATTAAGGTCAATATGGACGATAACTTTGCTCATACCTACATTATATATGCGCACGTTGATTATGTTAACTAAATTGTTTGCAAAATAAAATCCTGCTTAAACAGGACATTATTTCTAATACAAAGTATTATTTCTACTAAATAACCACTAGTAAAATACTATGAAAATTATTTATTTTCGATGACCTTTTCGACCTTTTCTTCCGCGTCTTTTAAGGCTTTTTCTAACTTTTTGATGATCTCTTGACCTTCCTTATAGAGACTTAAACACTCATCTAAAGGGAGTTTTTCTGAAGATATATTAGCGACGATTTCATCTAATCTCTTCATCTCTTTTTCAAAGTCAAATTGCTTTTCTTCCATACTATTTTTTCTCCGTGTCTATGACTTCACTATTGATAACACCATCTTTTAAGATGGTTCTAATCTTTTGTCCTTTTTTAACTTGTCTTATATCGCTCACTGGCTTACCTTGCTCATCAACAGTTAAGGAGAAGCCACGATTAATCACATTATCAGGATTAAGAGCCTCTAAAGCGACTTTCTTATGGGCTAATAGTTCTTTATAATGGCTCACTAATTGTCTAATTTCTAAATCTAAATCTTCTTTATAAGAAGATAAATCATCTTTCATTCCTTGAATACGGCTCTTTAAACTTTCTTCCATATCCTGTAAAGCGAATGAGAGCTTTTCTTCTATTTCTCTGCGGTCCACAGTAGCGAGTTCCGCTGCCGCTGTTGGAGTAGATGCACGCTTATCAGCGACAAAATCGACGAGTGTGGAATCTATTTCATGGCCAATACAGGCGATTACAGGCGTTTTGCTATTAGCAATGGCTCGTACTAATGCTTCATCATTAAAAGCGCTTAAATCCTCGCTAGCGCCACCTCCACGGCCAATTAGAAGTGTGTCTAAAGGATAAGTCTGGGCTAACCCAAATGCTTTAAGTAATTCTTTAGGAGCGTTTTCACCTTGTACCGCACTATAAAAGACATAAATATCAGCGATTGGATATCTTCTTTTGATGTTGAATAAGATGTCCTTAATAGCCGCACTATTAGGGGCGGTAATAACACCAATCGCATTTGGATAAAGATTTATCTTTCTTTTCCTAGATTCATCGAACAAACCTTCTTCTAGGAGTTTCTTTTTAAGCTTTTCTAGTTCTAAAAGTTGTTGGCCAGCGCCTACTTCTTCCATTTGATAGACGATGATTTGATATGTGCCTCTACCAGGATAGGCATCAACTGAACCAAAGACGACAACTTCTTGACCGTTTTCTGGTTTAAAGTTGATTCTACCGGCGTAGTTAGAAAACATCATTGCCCCAATTAAGGATTTTTCATCCTTAAGAGAAAAATAAAAATGACCGTTACTAGCCATTTTAAAATTAGAGATTTCTCCTTTAACGTAGATGTATTTTAAATTTTCATCACTGCTAATGAGAGCTTTAATGTATTGGTTGATATCGCTGACTGTAAAGACTGGGCGATCTTGGTTCATTATAAGACCTCATCAAGAATAGCGTTGATAAACTTCGCTTGTTTCTCTTCGATATATTTTTTAGCGAGTTCAACTGCGGTATTAATAACGATACGTTTATCAATCTTTTCTACATAGTAGAAATGAGCGTAACTCATTAATAGGACTGCTTGTGTTAATAATGGTAATCTTTCCCATTTCCAGTTTCTTAAGTGAGGTTGGAAAGCGCAGATAATCGCACCATAGTTATTTAAGACACTAGAAATCATGTTTTGTACATAAGCACTATGTTCCTTAAACGAACGAGGATCATCAGTCATCTCAGTGATGATTTCATCAACATCACGGAAGTTATGTTCCCTGCTTGCCACTTGGTCAGCAATCTCGTCATAGATGACGGTCATGATTATAAAGTTTTCTTGATTACGAGATATTTTTTCCATAAAAAAAGACTGTTAATAAATTAAATGATTGATATAACTTTGACTTGCACGTCAAATGGTACCTGTTCAGTGGCCATTAAGAAAGCGTTAGTGATTTCATCTTGGATATTATGAGTCACTTCTTGTAAATTTGTGCCTTTAGCGACATCCACTGCGACCCAAACGTGAACAATACCACGTCTAATTGTGGTTTGTACTGGTCTATTAAGACGAATCTTTTGATTACGTTTCATATGGGCACTGCTCATGGAGATGCCTTTAACGCTCGCTAAAGCATTTGTCACTAATGCATCGAAGACATTGAGTGAGATAGCGATTTTACCTTTATTTGAGTAGTTATCAATATAGACGTAGTCTGCCATAATCTGTACCTACTAATAATATATCTTAAATATATTCGTTTGTAAAAGAAGAAAGTGGAAAAGTTTTCAGCGATTATAGTCACTTCCACTTCTTTTAGCAAGCAAATAAAAACAATTCTTTTTACTTGCAAACTGACCTTCAAAAGTCTATACGCATAATGCGTAAGCGTATACGCGTGTACACGAACCGTGGGGTGTAAGATTTGTCAAACGTTTTTGGAAGAATTTTTGCCCACGCGAAAAAAGGAAAAATACTTGACTTAAAAGGCTTATTAATGTATTTTCCTTTTTATATATAAAAAGGAGTGGTGGTGGAGACTATCAAAAAAAGAAGCGGTGGTCCCGCTTCTAATTTTGCGTTTTGTTTAATTATTTAAGTTTTTCAACAACACCAGCGACAAATTCTGGAGTGAAGTTGAATTTCTTAAAGACATCTTTTGCTGGAGCACTGGCGCCGAATTGATCTAAGCCAATGTTTGTATCAGCGTATTTGGCCCAACCAAATGTGGAAAGCATTTCGATAGAAACACATTTTTCCTTTGGAAGGTTGATGACACTCTTCTTATAAGCTTCATCTTGTTTTTCAAAATATGACCAGCATGGCATAGAGACGACTCTCACATCAATACCCTTTTCAAGTAATAAGGCTTGAGCGGCGACCGCTAAGCTTACTTCACTACCTGTCGCGATTAAAACAAAGTCGGCTTTCTTTTGTTCTTTAGAAACAACATATGCACCACGCTTTAAGGCTTCACCATCACTTTCCTTTAATAAAGGAAGATTTTGACGGGACAAGATAATGGCGGTTGGATGATTCTTACTTTGTAAAGCGGCAAACCATGCACCATATGTTTCTCTTTCATCGGCTGGTCTAATAACATCCATATTTGGAATGCTACGTAACATCGCTAATTGTTCGATTGGTTGATGTGTTGGACCATCTTCGCCTACGGCGATACTATCGTGAGATAATAAATAGATGGCTGGAACATGACTTAAGCAAGCCATTCTAATGGCTGGTTTCATGTAATCAGAGAAAACGAAGAATGCACCGACATAACTACGTACACCACCGTGTAAGAGCATACCGTTTTGTGCACTCGCCATTGCGAATTCACGAATGCCCCAGTTGATGTTGTGACCTTCTCTATTGTTGGCATCGAAGTTTGCACCATTATCGAGTTTGGTCATAACTGAACCGGCAACGTCAGCGGAACCACCATATAAGTTTGGTATGGAAAGCATTAAGTAATTTAAGGCTTTGCCAGAGGCAACACGAGTGGATGTAGAAGAACCTTCAGCGAAGTCTGGATAAACACCTGGTAAGTATTTATCGACATCAACACCGTTTAAGGAAATGAAACGATCATATTCATCTTTGGTCTTCTTATCAGCGGATAATTTTGCTAAGGCATCATTATAGGCCTTAAGAGCTTTTTCGCCACGCGCACCAAAGGTGTTAGCGAATAAATCATATACTTCTTGTGGGACATAGAAGTCTTCATGGTCGAAACCATAGGATAACTTCGCGGCTTTGCCGTCTTCTGCGCCTAATGGGTTACCATGGACTTTATTTGTGCCTTGTTTTGCACTACCATAACCGATCACGGTATGGATCATAATCATTGTTGGTTTGTCTTTGCTCTTTTTAGCTTTGCTAATAGCGGCATCGATAGCATCGACATCATTACCATCAGCAACTTCTAAGACATCCCATTCACTCGCTAAGAACCTAGCTTTAACTTGTTCGGAGAATGATAAATCTAAGGCACCATCAAGTGTAACTTGGTTAGCGTCGTAAAGAAGAATCATCTTATTGAGTTTTAAGTGACCGGCTAAGGAGATAGCTTCTTGAGAGATACCTTCTTGTAAGCAGCCATCACCACATAAGGCGTATGTGTAGTGATTGCAAACTTCATCGCCAAAGCTATAAAGCTTGTTAACCATTTGTTCCGCCATCGCCATACCAACGGCTTGGGAGATACCTTGTCCTAAAGGACCACTAGTGGCATCAACACCATCAGTCCAACCATATTCTGGGTGACCTGGAGTTAAGGAATCGATTTGACGGAATTGTTTCATGTCATCCATGCTGATTTTATAACCGCTTAAATGAAGCATTGTGTATAAAAGTGCGGATGCGTGACCAGCGGAGAGGACAAAACGGTCTCTATTGAACCATTTGCTGTCTTTTGGAGTGGCCACTAAATGCTTTGTGAATAAGGTGTACAAAGCAGGAGCGCTACCTAAGGCCATACCTGGGTGACCAGAGTTCGCTTTGTTAATTGTGTCAATGCACAATGATCTGATTGTGGCAATTGCTAATTGATCGTTTTTGTTCATGTTTTTACCTCTGTAATTAGTAATTATTTAGTATTTTAATAGTTTTTGTATAACTATGTTATAACCTAGTTGTCGAATTTGATGCCTAATTCATCAAGTTGCGCTTGTGTAACGCTTGTTGGCGCATTGGTCATTGGGTCCACCGCCGCTAAGTTCTTAGGGAAGGCAATGACATCACGAATGTTGTCTGTACCACCTAAAATCATCGCTAATCTGTCTAAGCCAAAGGCCATACCAGCGTGTGGAGGTGTGCCGTATTGTAAGGCATCGACGAAGTAACCAAATCTCTCTTTGATTTCTTCATCACTTAAGCCCAAGACTTCAAAGATTTTTCTTTGCATATCTTGGTTATAAATACGAAGAGTGCCACCACCAGCTTCATAACCATTAATGACAATGTCATAAGCGTAGCTTAAGACTTTGGTTGGATCTGTGTCTAAGTATTTGACATCTTCGTCTCTTGGACGGGTGAAAGGATGGTGAGTCGCAACAATTGCCCCACTTTCCACATCTCTTTCAAACATTGGGAAGTCAATGACCCATAATAAATCAAAGGTTCCTTCTTTGATGAGACCAAGTTCACGTCCGTACTTTAAGCGTAGCGCACCTAATAAAGGCGTAACACGATTATCATTGCCTGCAGCGATGATTAATATGTCATTATCCTTGAGCGCTAATCTTTCATTTAAGGCCTTAATTTCGGCTTCAGAAAGGAATTTTACGAAGGAACCGGTTAATTCCCCGTTTTCTTTCTTAAGAACGGTTAAACCGCCTAAACCGAACTTCTTGGCTTCTAATGTTAAGCCATCAATAACTTTACGGCTTGTTTGGCCCGCTACACCATTAACGACAATAGCCTTAATGGCTTCTGCGGTTTGATAACCAGCGAAAGTCGTATCTTTAAATATATCTTTAATATTATTTAATTCGATGCCGAATCTTGTATCTGGTTTATCGCTACCGAATCTATCCATGGCTTCTTTATAAGTCATTTGTCTAAGCGGAAGCTTCACATCGTAGTTAATCGTGGCTTTAAAGATGTCTTTAATGAGTTCTTCCATTAAAGTTAAGAATTGATTTTGATCTAAGAAACTTGTTTCAACGTCGATTTGGGTGAAATCAGGTTGACGGTCCGCTCTTAAGTCTTCGTCTCTAAAGCATCTCGCGATTTGATAATATCTTTCAAAGCCGGCAACCATAAGGAGTTGTTTAAACATTTGTGGGCTTTGTGGCAAAGCATAGAATTGACCTTTATGCACACGGGATGGCACTAAGTACTCTTTAGCGCCTTCTGGAGAAGAGGCACAGAGCATTGGTGTTTCAATTTCGATGAAGTGATGACGATGCATAAAACTATGTGTGGTCATCTTAATTGTGTCGCGCACATCGAAATAATGTTGCATACAAGGACGACGTAAGTCGAGATAGCGATATTTAAGTCTGGTGTCTTCAAGAGCATCAGTTTCATCAGCGATGATTAAAGGTGTAGTTTTCGCTGTGTTCAACAAAACTACTTCACTAGCGATAACTTCGATTTCACCACTTTTGAGTTTAGGATTAGCGACCGCTCTTTTGGCGACTTCGCCTTTCACTTGAATGACGTATTCATTTCTGACATCAGGAATTTCTACGTTGTCGTTAACGACAATTTGGATCAAACCGTAACGGTCTCTTAAATCGATAAAGAGTAAAGATCCAAGATTTCTTCTTTTGCTGACCCAACCAAGGAGGATGACTTTCTCACCAACATTAGCTAAGCCAAGTTCGTTGCTGTAATGGCTTCTTTCCATAATACTACCTACCTTTGTGATTAATCACAAAATTCTTCACCCATTTCAGTGGAAATGGTTTCTATTAATTTATCTAGTTCACAACTCTTTTGTTCAGTTGTTTCTAGATTTTTAATAACAACTTGTTGTTTGCTCACTTCATCTTCACCGATGATAATGGCAAACTTCGCGCCTTTTCTTTCAGCGCGCTTAAACATATTACCGAGTTTGACATCCTCAAAGCAGATATCAGTACGATAGCCAGATAATCTAAGTTCACTAGCGACTTGTTGGGCCATGGTCTTGGCCTCAACTCCTAATGGCATCACATAGATTTCAACATTTGTGTTGATATTATCTGGTAATAGTTCATCATCTTTAAGAACGGAATATAATCTTTCGACACCGAAAGAGAATCCCACACCAGCGGCATCTGGACCACCGATTTCTTTGACGAGTTTGTCATAGTGACCACCAGCGCCAATCGCGCCATAATCATTACCGGTCTTAGAGACATAATGGAATTCAAAGACGGTTTCAGTGTAGTAGTCTAAGCCTCTCACTAAAGTATCGTCTACTTCGTAAGGGATATCTAAAGCATCTAATAATTCAAGGACTCTTGCAAATCTTGCTTTAGCAGCGTCACTTAAATAATCCTTCATCTTAGGAGCACCTTTAACGATTTCTTGATCTTCTGGAACCTTGCAGTCGAGAATTCTTAAAGGATTAAGTTCATAACGGCTATGGCAGTCTGGGCACATCTTATCTAAGTGCTTAGCAAAATAAGCTTTAAGGGCTTCTTTATAAGCGTTTCTAGATTCATCATCGCCTAAGGTATTAATGGCGATTTTAACGTTTTCTAAGTTCAAGGAACTTAAGATTGTGTACGCTAAAGTGATGACTTCAACATCGATTTCAGGAGTGTTGTTGCCTACTGCTTCCACACCGAATTGGTTGAACTGTCTATATCTACCTAATTGTGGTCTTTCATAACGGAAGACTGGACCACAGTAATAAACCTTATAAGGAAGTTCGTTAGTGGCTAATAACTTATTTTGCACGATTAAACGCATAATACCGGCGGTAAATTCTGGGCGTAAGGTGATAGAACGATCAGCTTTATCGTTAAATGTGTACATTTCCTTACGGACGATGTCACTACCTTCACCAACACCACGGACAAATAACTCGCTATGTTCCATGACTGGAGGTCTAACTTCGTTATAAGCGAATAATTCACAAATTTGTTTTAAAACATTTTCGATATAAGCGAAACCATTAGCTTCTTCACCAATGATGTCGTGAGTACCTTTAACATTATTTGTTAACATATCTTTTCTCCTTAATGAATGACACGGTCAATACGATAAACGCCGGTAATACCTTTTAACAAAACAAAAATATCATGCAGACGTTTAGCGTCGCTAACCATGATAGTCGCGCTAATTGTCGCGGATAAGTTTTGGCTGTTACTTCTCGCGTGTAAGTTATTCACGCCCACTTTCGCGTTTTGGAAGACCGCCATCACATCCATGAGCAAGTTATTTCTATCACTCGCTTCGATGATGATATCCACAGGATATGTGGCGAATTCAATATCGTCTCTCCAATAGACATCAATTAATCTTTCTTTTTCGTTAGCGATATTTGGGCAGTTTTTTCTATGCACGGATATGCCCTTACCACGTGTAATATAGCCGATAATGTCGTCTCCTGGGACTGGAGTGCAGCAATTTGCTAAAGCAATGGCAATCTTACCAGCGCCTTTGATATAGACTGGACAATGATCGTTTTTATCAGTTTTACGTTTCGTGAAGTTAACTTCTAAGTTCACCGGACGCTTAATCTTTAAGAAATCAATGAGCGCACTAGCGGTTGGTTTTCTACCAGAGACACCGATAAATAATGAGTCAACATCTTGGAAATTGTAATAATCTAAGACTTTATCTGTATTGAGAAGCTTCATCATTTCATCTTCTTCAATGCCACGTTCATGGAAGGCATCAACACAGCTTTGTTTACCTTTAGCGATTCTGTCTTCTCTCATCATCTCAGCGTTCTTTTTCGCAATATATTTTCTAATCGCCGTTTTTGCTGAGCTAGAAGCGACAAAGTCGAGCCAGCCTTCACTTGGCACAGAGTTCTTGCTAGTTTTGATTTCCACCATGTCACCAGTCTTAAGGACAGTGTTAAGTGGCACCATCACGCCATTGACGAGTGCGCCTGTACATTGGTCACCCACTTTCGTATGGATACGATAGGCAAAATCAACTGGTGTGCTTTCACTAGGAAGTTCCACGACCTTACCTTTTGGGGTGAACACATAAATATGTGATTCGAAGATATCACGGTTGAGATTGTCCATATATTCAGAGGCATTATCGTTTTCCGATTCGCTTGATAAGGAGACAAATTCTCTAAACCAGTGCAGTTTATTTTCGATTTCTTTTTGTTCTTGTTGTGAGTTATAGACACCTTCTTTATAAGCCCAGTGCGCAGCGATGCCGGTTTCGGCGATGCTGTCCATTTCTTTAGTTCTAATTTGGACTTCATAGAAGTTACCATCACCACCGACAATTGTGGTGTGTAATGATTGATACATATTTGGTTTAGGCATCGCGATGTAATCTTTAAATCTACCAGGTACTGGCTTATACATTTGATGAATCAAACCAAGTATTTCATAACATTCGATTTCAGTTTCCGTAATAATACGTAACGCTAAAATGTCGTAGATTTCTTCAAAAGGATGGCCTTTGATGTACATCTTACGATAAATAGAGTTAATGGATTTGACACGAGAAGAGATTTCAAAAGGAATCTTCTTTTCAAATAAGACATCGGCCACTCTTTTCTTTAAACCGTCAAGTGACTTTTGTAAAATCTTAGTCTTTTTACTAAGTAAACGCTTGATTTCAGCGAATTTCTCAGGTTCAAGATAAGAAATACATATGTCTTCCATTTCGCCTTTGATGATGTCTAAACCTAGACGTTCAGCGATTGGGGCAAAGACTTCCATAGTTTCTTTACAAATAGCGATTTGTCTTTCTCTTGATAAAGCGCCTAATGTTCTTAAGTTATGCAATCTATCAGCGAGTTTGATTAAAATGACACGGATATCTTTAGCCATGCCGATGAAGATTTTACGGTGATCTTCCGCTTCAAACTCTTCGCTAGTGATTTTGGATAATTTTAAACGTTGAATCTTTGTTAAAGCATCGACAATACGAGCGACTTCTTCTCCCCATCTCTTCTTGATATCTTCAATAGTGACATCAGTGTCTTCGACAACGTCATGTAATAAACCAGCGATAATGGTATTAGGACCAGATTGAAGGCTCGCTAAAATGTAGGCGACTTCGATAAGGTGATGATAATAAGGTTCACCACTTTTTCTTACTTGGCCTTGATGCTTTTCAATAATAAAATTATATGCCTCGAGGATTCTTCTTCTGTCTTCAGGAGAAGAGATGTAAAGCATATAGATATCTTCTACTTCTTGAAAAGTGTGCAGTGGATAGCCACCGTTAACGGGAGGTTTCTTATTTTCCATACATATTATCTTAAATCATTTCCTTTAATTTTCTCAAGAAAATAAAGAACTCTTATTAATAAAAGAGTATAGAACTAGTCGTTTTTGAACTGTAAAAGATAGAGCTTGTGGTAATAACCCTTTTGTCTAAGTAAGGATTGATGTGTGCCTTTTTCAATGACTTCACCTTTATTTAAGACAATGATTTGATCAGCGTTTTGAATCGTTGATAATCTATGAGCCACGACAAGCATTGTGCCGATATTTTTAATCTTTTCTAAAGAATCTTGGATGAGCTTTTCAGTTTCTGTATCGATATTAGCGGTCGCTTCATCAAGAATAAGTATTTGTGGCTTATGTAAAACAGTTCTTGCAAATGAAAGAAGCTGTCTTTGACCTTGGGAGAAGTTTTCACCTTTTTCTAAGACTTCAGTATCTAAGCCATTATCTAATTTATTAATGAATTTATCAGCGTTCACATATTCACAAACTTTATTGATTTCTTCATCACTATATTCATCATCATGAAGGGTAATATTATTACGAATTGTGCCAGTGAATAAGAAAACGTCTTGAAGCATTTGTCCCACGGCTTTTCTTAAAGAATGGATTTCAATATCGTTAATATCCACTCCATCGAGGAAAATTTGACCCTTTTGGATGGAGAAATTTCTCACTATCAAAGATAGAATTGTGGTTTTACCCGCTCCGGTAGCGCCCACAAAGGCGACAGTCTGACGTGGTTCAATCACAAATGAGACATCCTTAAGGATCCATTCATCTTTTTCATAGGCAAACCAGACATTTTTAAATTCAATACGACCTTCAAAGTGGTCCATAACGATTGGATTTGGTTTATCTAAGACTTCTGGAGGTACATCAAGAAGGTTAAATAATCTCTCACTAGATGATGCGGCTTTTTGAATTTGATTGATTTGGTCCGCAATATTTTGTACTGGGTTAAAGAACCTGTTCAAATAGTTGTAGAAAGCCACGATAATACCTGGAGTAAAGTTAAACTTAACACCCACGAAGAAAGTCACCGCTAAAGCGGAGAAATAGACAAATGTGATAAATGGACGATAAATAGCAAACGCCATTAAGACTTTGAACTTAGTGTTTCTTAATTGTTTGTTTTTAACATTGAATTCATTTTCCTTACGCTTTTGTTGATTAAAGATTTGGATAATCTTCATACCAGAAAGATTCTCGTTAAGGAATGTGTTCATATCACTGGTGTATTGTCTTTCTTTACGGAATAACTTGGTGACAATATTTCTAAAGATGAATGAGGCCACAAAGACAACGGCGACAAAGGCAAGGAGAATTAAAGAAAGCTGCCAAGATAAGATGAACATGATGATATAGACACCAATAATGGTCAAAATGTTACGGAGTAACATAACCAAAACATTAGTGAATAAATCACTCATTGATGTCGTATAGTTAGCGACTCTAGTGACTAAAGAGCCCACAGGCATCATATTAAACTGATTTTGTGACATGTTTTCAATATGCGTGAAGACTTCCATTCTTAGTTTATAAACAATTCTTTGACCAGCCTTTTGCAGGATCATACTCTCAAAGTAAATAAAGGTTTGTGACAAAATACTTAACGCAAGCCAGCCAAAAGATATGCCTAGAATTGTACTAAGCGAAGTCATAATTATTGGCGCTTCTTCAGTCACGGCAATACTATCGACGAACTGTTTGATGATAAGTGGTAACAAGATATCACCACCGACATTTAATAAGATTAGAAAGAAGGCCAAAGCAAAAGCTTTCCATTCAGGAATGACGTAATGGCCAATGCGCTTCATCATCACTTTAAAAGGAATCTTTTTATCGCCAAAAAGCTTTTCATTATCATCATTCATTAGCTCTTACCTCCTTCCACTTCACTTTCGAGTTCTTGAAGTTTCACCATCTTTTGATAAGTTGGAGAAATCTTTAACAAGTTATGAGGTGTGTCAAAAGCCTCGACTTCACCATCGTTTAAAACAATAATTTTATCTAACTGTGAAACTGTTGAAATACGAGATGCCACCACTAAAGTGGTCTTACCTTTTCTTTCATTAGTGATATTGTGCAAAATTGTTTCTTCGGTTTTAGTGTCAACCGCACTAACGGAGTCATCTAAGATTAAGATTGGTGCATTTTTAACATAAGCACGAGCGATAGAGATTCTTTGTTTTTGTCCACCAGAAAGAGTGACGCCTCTTTCACCAGAGACTGTTTGATAGCCCTTATTAAAGCCACGAACATCATCATCAACACCGGCAAATATCGCGCCCATTCTCGCGGTTTCTTCAGTGCCGCTTTCTAGACCGAAATTAATATTATGTTCGATAGAATCAGAGAAAAGGAAATTATCTTGTGGGACATAAGCGATATGATCTCTAAGAGAATCAATATCTAAAGTCATGATGTCATGCCCGTCAATAAATAAAGTACCTGGTTCAACGTTATACATCATTAATAAGACGTTAACTAAAGTTGTTTTACCACTACCGATTTTACCAACGATACCGATAGACTCACCAGCTTTGATTTCAAGATTGATGTTCTTTAAGTTAGCGTAGTCATATGTTGGATAAGAGAAGCTAAAATTACGATAAGTAATATTGCCTTCAACTTGTTCTAACTTCACCGCATTTTCGGGTGATTTAACATTGATTTCACTACTTAAAAAAGCACTCACTCTCTTTAAAGAGGCTCTACTTCTAGAATACATTGGCACCACTTGACCTAAAGCAATCATTGGCCAAATAAGAATATCCATATAGCCAATAAAGACGATTAACTTATCAGGAGTGATTTCTTCAGTGACCCCAAATAAAGTAATCGCGCTTTCATGGTTAAAAGCGTAAACAAACCAGCCACCAAAGATGAGGGCGATAGCCATCATTAAAGCAATGATGATTTCAATAATGACATCGAAGATGACAGATAATCTGGCAAATGAGATATTTACATTCGCATTCTTTTTAGCAACTTTTGCGAAAGCATGGATTTCTTTTGTTTCTTTAACAAAGGCTTTGATAACACGAATACCAGTGAAATTTTCTTGTGAGAAATCATAGAGTTCATCATAAGCCTTTTGTCTTTCATCCCATTTCATGGCCATGAATTTTTCATTAATGACACCCCAAATGATGATTAAAACAATTGGAATAAAACAAATAAAAGACATGATGCCATCAAGCATTATCATCTTTACAATAGTAAGGACCGACAAGAATAATGAGTCTACAATCATGACTGTGCCCCAGCCAAGGTGATCACTAATTGTTTCTAAGTCATTAGTGAACCAGCTCATCACGCTACCAACTTTCGTGTCATGATAAAACTGTCTTGGTAAAGCCTCTGCCTTTAAAAACATCTTATGACGTAAATCCGCTTCGATACGGAAAGAAGCATTAAATAAAGCGATACGCCAAATAAAGCGACCCACAAACATCCCTGCAGCCACGATTAAGACATATATACCTAAGGTAAAGATGCGGTTAGTGTCGCCGTTATGTTCTAAGATATAAACAACTTCACCAAGATATTCAGGAATCTTAAGTTGGATATAATCGACCGCGATTAAAGCCAGGATGCCAATAAGAAACAGCCAGCCATATTTGAGATAATAACGATTAATGTACTTTCCGAATAACATAAAAAATCTCTATTGGAAAAATCTTAACATATCAAAATGTTAAAACAATACCAAACACATTATTAATGTATTTATTTAATAATATAAGTCAATTTTCTCGAAAATTGCACGACGCTTACCAACTTTAATAGTGACCGCTCCAGCGGCTTGTTCTAAGTGGTAGCTAAGTTTACTAGAAGAAACTTCTTTGCTTTCTTCGTTAACTTCTTCGTTTAATTTAATGTAACCAGTATTATTGACGGCAATACAGACTTCATGGTCATAAGTTAAGACTTCTTCATTAAAGGCTGTAGAGATTGAATAATAAGGTTTAGCGGTTATTTCAATATTTTTAATATTGACATTGAAATATAAAGTAATCATGCCGTCCACATATGATGAATCCGCACCGATGAAGAAGGTGCCATCATCTTTAGTGCTCACATAATGCGGATTATCAACGCCTGTTAAGATGTCTTGATCCACATTTAAATAAGACATAATGAGTTCTTTATCTTCGATATCACTTTTTGAAGTGTTGATATTGGCAAATGTTAAAGTCGCTTTATTTAGACCAGTGTTATCTAGGGTAGCGTTATCCATGTAGGAGTAGCTAATCACACCACCTTCTTTAGATGATGTTTCTCGATCTGGTCCAACGGAATGAGTGTCACCATTAGAAAAACCAATTTCTATTTGGTTATTACAACCAGTAAGAAGAATCACTAATGGGAGAAGTAATAATCTAGACTTTTTCATAGAAATATTATGACACATTTTTTATTTTTCGCTTTGATAAATATCACTAATTAAAAATTCCACCGTGGTCTTACCGTAGTATGTGGAGATTCTAAATGTTCCAATCATATCGACAAATTGATATTGGCTGATTTCACTTTTTGGGAAATAGAAGCCTGTTAATCTCGCAGCTTGACCAATGCTAGTAAGGATATGTTGAGTATCACGAGAATACATTAAAGACTGTGTTCTAATACGTGATAATTTGAACTTAGGAGATTGCCACATTTCTCCGAAAGGAGAAAATGATTGAATTAAATCATAGTTTTCACGCGTGATTTCGTTTAAATATAAATCAATTGTCTGTGGTCTTTCTTCTTTGATTTCTGTTTGCGCGGCTAGCGCAATAAAAGCGTCTTTAAATTCATCAAATAACTCTTTTTTAACAGAGCAACCACCAGCGGATTCATGACCACCTGCGGTCAACATATATTTATCTAATTTGTTAAAGGCATCAACGACATTAAAGCCCTTAGGAGCGCGGCATGAGCCCTTATAATATTCACCACTAGCGTCCAAGGCAAAGATGATTGTTGGTTTTAAATATTTCTTCGCAAAGTTATTAGCGATTAAACCAATAACCCCTTCTTTTTCATTAATAACCGCGATGATAGCCGCTTTACTTGTATCAACTTCTTTACTATTTTCGGTAGCGATTTTAGTGATTTCTTTTCTTTCACTATTTACGGAATTAATCCACTCATTGTAGTTTAAAAGAAGGTTTTTGTCCTCGCTAGTGAAGAATTGGACAGTTTTAATAAGAGAATCCTCATCTTCCACTAAACGGCCAACAGCGTTGACTTTTGGGGCGATTTTCATGCCAATCGCGCTTTCATTGAAGCTTTCTTTTTCTTTTAATAAATCTATATTAAAGAATTGGCCTTCTTCATACTCTTCAATGACTAGTTTTAATAAGTTACGATTATATTCTCTAATTGGCATCATATCTGAGACCACAGAGATACCCGCTAAGGTGGCGAGATATTGGTCATATCTTCCTAAGAATTCTTTAGCGAACATGAATGTCACAAAACCCGCACTTGTGGGTGTTTCACCAAAGTTAGAAACGACTGGGTGAAGAATATAGTCAGCAATAGGTAAAACTTCATCGGTTTGGTGATGGTCAAAGACTAAGACTTGCATGCCATTTTTCTTACAATATTCAATGCCTTCAAAAGCGGTCACACCATTATCAACGGTAATTAATAAATCATAGCCATTTTTAACGATTTCTTCCGCGTGTTTGAGGGTTAAGCCATATCCATCGAGATAACGGCTAGGAACATAGTAGCTAACTGGATAAGAAAGATAAGAGAACATTTTGACTAAAATAGAGATCGACATGATGCCATCGCAGTCATAATCCCCATATATATAAATCTTCTTATTTTCTTTCATCGCACTTCTTACGACTTCGACGCATTTATCGATGTCTTTAAAAGAGTGACCGATAGCGAAATTCTCTTCACTCACCGGAGCGAGGAGTTTTTGATATTCGCTTTCACTAATTTGGAAATATGTTAGAAGTCGATTGAGTAAAGTTTCCATATTCATATTATAAAATAAAGGCCGCTTATAAAGCAGCCTTTTCATTAATTAATCGTTAATGCCAATGAAGATTGCTTCTTCTGGTTCCGCAGATTTGTTGACACGTACTGGACGTGCTTTCTTCTTATTGGCTTTTGGTTTGATAATTCTAACACCGTGGAAGGCTTTAAAGAACACTTGGGCTAATGGACCGAAACAGACGAGTGTAAGGCCAGTAGCAATGCTCACGCCTAAGATGACGGCTAAGAAGATATATGAGACATTTGTGAACATGAAGCCGAAGAAGTTAACACCAAGGTATAAAGCCATAATGAAGGCAATGGTCATTGGTGTTGAGGCTAAAGCAGTAGCTTTAATCATCATTGCATTTCTTGCTTCAACGGAGTTGTCTCTATTACGATCATCGAGAATCATATCTCTTTCTTTATTCATTAAGATAATGCCAACCGCTAAGGAGAAGATGGCGACAAATGGAATTGCTAAACCAGCATAGGAAGTGACTGGTAAGAATCTTAACATCGCAAATAAGCCAGCGGCAATACCAGTGGCGCCAAAGCTTACGATTAAGGAAGCAAGGCCACGGCTTAAACGGTAACGGAGTAAGAGATAAACTGCACTAATACCTAAACCAACGCTTGTAGCGATGATTAAGGATGTAACAGAAGGTTGATCCGCACTAATTCTCACAGAATCCTTTAAGGAAACGTTAACATTAGCAGGCATATTGAGGTTTGCACCACTAGCGTTATTTAATTCATCAAGAGTGAAGAATTCGCTAACGGCGATTGGATTTAAATCACCATATTTGATCATTTCATCACCCTTCAATGGTTTATTGAAGTTAATGATGTAGTAACCATAGTAGACAGTAGCTGTACCACTTGCAGTGGTATCGTACTTAGAGGTGTATTCATATGTATCAAGTTCAGTAATTTCTTTTAAACTTGTGCCTTCTAAAGAGGCATTGTCTAAAATAGCATCGATTCTTTCTTTAACATCAGAAGTTAATGTTGTATTACCAGCAACTTCACTGACATATTCAATATAGACTTGGCTATTGCCATATGGGGAATCTGAACTATAGATAGCGCCTTTTTGCGCAATACCGAAGACGATCATAGAAGCCACACTAGCAACGAATAAGATAGCGGCAAGAATACCAACTGGTTTCTTATGTTTTGTGAAGTCTTTGTCAGCGTTAGCGCCTTCGTATTTTTCTTTGCTTTCTTCTAAGCCATCAGCGACTTGATCTTTGCTGACATCGAATAAGTCATAGCGACCAGCTAAGCCTTGTTCGTTTGTGACAAGCCATTCCATGCCACGTAAGAAGATGAGATTTAATAATAAGGAAACAACGCCACCTAAGATACTAACGACAGCGAATGATTTCATCATAACGCCACCTAATAAGTAGCAAGCCACACCCATCGCCACTAAAACAACGTGTAAGTCAACGATTGGTAATAAGGACTTCTTAGCAGCTTCTGTATTAGCTTTCTTAAGAGTTCTACCACGGTAGCATTCTTCTTTGAATTTGTGCATATAGATGACACCGCTTAAGACACTGATTAAGCCTAAAGCGATTAAGCCAACCATACCAGCGACATTGAATTCAGCGCCTAATAAGACGACGAACAAGAAGCCTAAGAATGTAGCAATGATACTTGTCACTGCAATACCACTAGCGCCTAATCTATAGAAGTAGATAAGTAATAAGCTAATGACAGCGATAGCCACGATTGTAGCGATAAATGTTCTACTCCAGGCAATGGTCTTATGTGTGCCTAATTCCACTAAGCTTTCAACGAATAAGTTAGCGGTCTTAGAGAACATGAAGTCAACATGGTATTCCATTTGACCAGCATTGAGCAAGTTCACATAGTATTTTGCGTTTCTGAATGCTTTTCTTAAAGCGTCAGGAGAGACTTTACTATCTTCACCAACTTCTGGTTGGACATAAGCTCTTAAAGCGGTATGTTCTTCATCTAAGAATGGATCAGCAGCATCGAAAGTCATTAAGACTTTGCTAGCGATAGCTGCATCATATGTATCTTGAGAATTTTGATTGATTTTATCATATGAGTAATAGTCTTCGATGTAGTCGTACCAGAGGTAGAGGTAAGCATGTCTTTTGGCTTCTTCTTCCTCTTCTTCACCTTCTTCGTGTTGGTGTTGTTCTTCGACTTCACCAGTATTGTTATCACTCATTTCCTTAGCTTCTGTATAAACAGCTTGGAATAATTCATTATCATAATTGATTGGAATGATGATTGTTGGATAGCCCTTATCACTGGTCCAATATGCTTCTTTATTTGTGTCGAGGAATTCAGTTGCTAAAGCATATGTTTCCTTTGAGTTTGAGATAGCCAAACTGGCATTAAATGAAAGGTAGTTTTGAATAATTTCGTATTCTTGATCTGTATCTTGAACGAAAGAAACTTTAATTGTATCAAAACCAGCGGTTTCAACTTTATAACGAGAGATATCAGCAGTTGCTAATCTCTTTTCCATGATTTTTGCGGTTTCTTTAACAGCTTCATCATCGGTGAATTCATAGTCTTTGTCTGGATTACCATCATCATCTTTAGCGTTGATGCGGAATGTTAATTCACGACCTCTCTCGAATTCGATATTACTGTTCATATTTGTAACTACGGTGGCAAATGTTGCCCCAACCATCAATAGCGAAGTAGCCGCTATGACAATATGTGACCATAATCTACGCATATTTATTCCTCCTAATACGTGTATGTGCATTCGCTCGTAAGGCGACGTCATTGAATAATATACTCTAATTACATAAGTAATTCAACATATTTATCGCACTTTCTATAAAACAAAAGAACAAGAATTTTTTTCTTGTTCATCGATTGGTAAAAATAACACTAAAATTATTTCAATAATTTTTCTTTAGCAATAACAACGGTTGGAATAGCTAGAAAAACGGCAGAAAGCAAACTTAATAAGGCTGCAAAAATATAGCCAACACCAAGTATTCCACCTTTATAAGAGGATGATTTAAGAGAAAGAATAACCTGTAATGGGATAAAAAGCATCAAAACAAATGATAAGGACAAGAAGGCAATTGTAATAATATGCAAAATAAATGAAACAAATAGCAGCGAACGATCATCTTTAGTGGATAGATATGAGCCAAATAGCAATGAGAAAAAGCTTAATATCGTTAATACAAAAGAAATAACCGCTAATGGGGAAGGATGGAAGGTAGAAGTGTGTGTGGTTACATAAGTGTAGCCATAAGTATATGAATAAGTGGAACCAAATAACAAATCCCTTCCTGAAAAAGTGCTATTACCATCATTTTTAAATAAAATAGCACCAGTAGTGAATAAGAATAAAAGTATGATTAATACAATAACTATCAAAACAATAAAACCAGTGTTTTTAAGTTTTTTTATTTTTTCATATTTAAACATAATCAGAATAATTTTGTTTGATAATTGATTTTTAGATGCTTATAAGCCTTATCGGTAGCCACTCTACCACGAGCGGTTCGATCAATCATGCCGATTTGTAGTAAATAAGGTTCGTAAACATCTTCTAAATTATCAATTTCTTCACCGATAGCACTAGCTAAAGTATCTAGTCCAACCGGTCCTCCCTTAAACCTTTCAATAATTGTTTTTAAATATCTAATGTCAACATCATCTAAACCAAGCTCATCAACTTTCAACGCTTTTAAGGCTTGAAGAGCATCATTAACGGTGATGTGATCTTGACCAGCATAGTTAGCAAAGTCACGAACACGTCTAAATAATCTATTAGCAATACGCGGAGTACCACGTGAACGTTTAGCAATTTCTAAAGCCGCAGCATCTTCAATTGTGGTATTAAAGACTTTTGCGGTTCTTTTGACAATAGCGACACATTCATCAATATCATAGAAATTGAGCTTTTCAGAAATACCAAATCTACTTCTAAGAGGAGCACTTAAATTACCCGCACGGGTGGTCGCACCAATAAGTGTGAAAGGTGGTAAATCAATAGTTAAAGTTCTCGCGTTTGTATCACGATTAATAACGACGGAGAATTTGAAATCTTCCATGGCGTTATATAGTGTTTCTTCCACTATTCGTGGAAGTCTATGGATTTCATCGATGAAAAGGATGTCTCCACCATCTTTATTTAAATTAGATAAAATTGCCCCTAAATCACCAGGTTTTTCAAGCGCTGGACCATTAACAAAATGGATGTTAGCGTGCATCTCGTTAGCGACAACATAGGCCAAAGTTGTTTTACCTAAACCTGGAGGGCCATAGAAAAGAATATGGTCTAACGGTTCATCTCTATGAAGAGCGGCACCAATAAAGACTTTTAAATTAGCCTTTAAATCTTTTTGACCAACGTATTCATCAAGAGTTTGCGGTCTAAGAGATAACTCTTCTTGTGATTCGTTACTATTTCTATTTGCGTCTAATAATCTGGACATATTATTTCCTTAATTTAGCTAAAGCTAAGCGTAAGATTTCTTCTGGGGAAGCGTCTTTTTCATTGATGGTTGCTAAAACACGGTCAATAGCCGCTCCTTTAAAGCCTAATTCTTTTAAGGCTTCATACACTTCATCATAAACACCTGGATCACCTTTAGTGCCAGTTAATTCGCCTTTAAGATCAAGAATGATTTGGCTAGCGGCTTTCGCACCGATGCCTGGTAACTTCTTTAAATAAGCCACGTTATTAGAGGCAATCGCGTTTCTGACTCCATCCACGGTTGTGGCGCTTAAGGCACCGATAACTGTTTTTGGACCTAAGCCTTTAACTTTGATTAAAGATAAGAAGACTTTCTTTTCATCTAAAGATGAGAAGCCAACGAGATATTGTTCATCTTCTCTAATGACATTATATGTATATAAAAACACTTCTTGACCAACTTCGTAGTCACTAATATGACTGACCAAAACTTGATAGCCGACATCACGAACATCAACAATGACGGTATCGCCATCAGTCATTAAAACTCTGCCTTTTAAAGAATAAATCATAGTAATTACCTTCCTTAATTTTACAAATTAACGATGATAAATAGAACAAGAAAAAGGAGAACAGCAAGTGCGCTTAATAAACTAGATATGAAAATTACCTCTAATTTATTAACCTTCATTTATTCACCTCTATCAAACTCTTTCGGCATAGGTGTAGGCACTCTTTTATGCTCACTAATCTTATGGAGATGTTGAATGCGCTTTTCCACCGCTTCATCAACCTTCCCGCCTAAGATATAAGCATCTAAATCTTTATAGGTTACACCCATTTCTTTTTCATCAGTTTGGCCTTCAAAAAGGCTCGCTGTTGGAACTCTTTCCGCTAAATGGTTGCTAATACCTAATAGCTTACTTGCTTCCACGACTTCGCCTTTTAATAAATGCGCGATAGGAAGAATATCGCATGCTCCATCACCATGTTTAGTGAAGTAGCCTGTATATCTTTCATCAGCATTATCTGTGCCAATAACTAAACCATTATATTTTTGCGCATAAGCATATAAAATGCTCATTCTAATACGCGCTTTTAAATTACCTAAAGTACTTCTATCGAAATCATGGCCGAGCTTTTTAAATGTATCTACATAGCCATTGAAGATTTCAGTAGCGTCCACTGTGACATAGTTTAAGTCCAATTCTTTCGCTAAAAGAAGAGCGTCATCTTCATCAGCTTTTTGGCTTTCAATTGGAATGATTAAACATAATAAGCGGTCTTTACCGACAGCGTTTCTGGCTAAAGCCGCGCATAAAGAAGAATCAACACCACCAGAAATACCAAGCACATAAGTTTTGCAGTGGGCTTTTTCAATATATTCCTTTAGGAATTGTTCGATTTCTTTTAAGTATTGTTCTAATTTCATAACTATCTCACGTATTCAAATTCGAAGTCATCTAAGATGACAGTATCGCCATCTTCTGCCCCTCTATTTTCTAATTCATCATCGATTCTAAGAGCGCGAATCTTACTCATTAAGACCATCATGCCTTCATCAGTGGAGATGTTAGTCATATGGTAGAACTTAAGCATCTTTTCACCTTCAATAGACCAAGTATGAGCATCAATTCTTCTAATAGTGAAGAATGGTTCTTCATCTTCAAGAGTATAGGTCTTATGGTCAAGATCTTCTTCTTTAGCATCATAAAGTGGGAATAAAGGAGTACTTTTAAGAACTTCCGCACATTTATAGAGGAGTTTATCAATATTCTCTTCAGTAATCGCACTGATTGGAATAATTTCTTTACCAATTTGTTTTTCTAATTTTTTGAGTTTTTCATTAGCCCCTTCTTCATCCATCTTACTAGCGACAATGATTTGTGGGCGTTTATCTAAAGCAAAACCATATTCTTTAAGTTCATTATTAATGATTTGATAGTCTTCATAAGGATCTCTACCTGTTTCAGATAAGTCAATAACATGAACAATAACACGGCATCTTTCAATATGTCTAAGGAACTGTAAACCTAAGCCTTTACCTTGGTGAGCACCTTCAATTAATCCTGGTAAGTCCGCCATCACGAAGGAGCTACCATCTTTAACAGAAACTACACCGAGATTTGGAGTAATTGTGGTAAATGGATAATCAGCAATTTCAGGTTTAGCAGCACTAACCACACTTAAAAGTGTGCTCTTACCAACACTTGGGAAACCAACTAAGCCGACATCGGCTAAAAGCTTGAGTTCAAGAATTAATCTTTTTCTTTCGCCTGGTTCACCGTTTTCGGCAATCTTAGGCACTCTATTAGTGGAACTCTTGAAGCAGGAGTTACCTCTTCCACCTCTTCCACCTTTAGCGACTCTAATCATCTTGCCATCTTCATTTAAGTCACCTAAGAACTCTTTGTCTTTTTCTAAATAGACAACTGTTCCCACTGGGACATCGACGATGACATCTTCTGCGTATTTACCATATTGGTTTTTGATACCGCCTTTTTCACCATCATTAGCGATGAAGGTTTTGCTATGGCGGAAATTAAATAATGTATTGATGGTTTTACTGGCTCTTAAAAAGATTGAACCACCACGACCACCGTTACCACCGGCAGGTCCACCCTTTGGGACATATTTTTCACGTAAAAAGGCAATGGCGCCATCGCCACCTTTACCACTTCTTACTTCAATAACTGCACGATCAATAAACATAAAATTCTTCTTTCTTTTCTATTATATAAGAAAAGCATACAAAAAGACCACTAAAATGTGGTCTTAATGTTCTTTTTTAACAATTAGTCTTGTGGAACGACTTTCACGAGTGTTCTGTCTTTGCCAGAACGTTCATACTTCACAACACCATTACATGTGGCGAAGATGGTATCGTCTTTACCTTTTTTGGTATTGACTCCAGGATAAATTCTTGTTCCTCTTTGACGGTAGATAATGCTACCTGCATGGCACCATTGTCCATCGGCGACTTTAGCGCCAAGTCTACGACCAGCAGAATCACGTCCGTTTTTTGTGGAACCGACACCTTTTTTACTAGCAAAGAGTTGGAGATTTAATTTAAATAACATCTTTATTTCCTCTTTTCTACCGAATTACTTATCGGTTTTGATAGCGATGAACTTCGGATTTGTTTCGGCTATGGTATTTAACCCACAGACGATTGTTTCAATCACGACTTCATCATGGGCATCTAATGGATGTTCACTTTTGAATAATGCATGTCCTTCATCTAACTTAATTTCGTAATCTTTAACGTTCACTAAGTTATTGAATCCTCCAGTCACTACTGCACTGACCGCTGCACAGACAAGATCTTGTCCATATTCAGCTGAGTTAGCGTGACCCTTAACTTCTAAAAAGTTAATTTGGTTATTAGATGCACGGCCAATTATCACTTTAATCATGATTAGGCATTGATAGCTTCGATTACTAAGCAAGTATATGGTTGACGATGACCAATGGTCTTGTGTTCGTTAGCCTTTGCTTTGTACTTGAAGACGCGGATTTTTTTGCTTTTGCCTTGTTTCTCGACTTTGGCTGTAACTTTGGCACCTTCGATATATGGGTTACCAACTTTGAGAGCCTTGTCTCCGATTAGGAGCACTTTGTCGAGGGTGATTTTTGCACCGACTTCGGCATCGAGTTTTTCGACGTAGATTTTGCTGCCAACTTCCACGCGAACTTGTTTTCCACCAGTTTCAATAATTGCGTACATAATGTCCCTCCTTCTAATTAATCACTAAGTACTCGCTATTAAGGTACTTAATAAAGTTTCATAAACCTTTTCTATGCGGTTGTAGCTAGTGAGGCGACAACGCATGTAATATAACATAAGTTATAAAAGCGTTCAACAATAAATTAAAGAAATTTTCAATTATGAAAATACTTTAGAATGGAGAAAAGAATAATATCCTGTTTGCCCAATGATTAGATGATCAAGAAGTTTAACCCCTATCTTTTCCGCTCTCTTATTAATTTTTTCGGTAAATGTGATGTCAGAAACACTGGGAGATAATGAGTTATTTGGATGGTTATGAATGAGGTAAAAATAATAGCCATTATGGAGCACTAAAAGATGGATTATTTCACGTGGAGAAATAGTCACATTTTCATCATCGCCTTTATACAAAATCTTCTCAAAAATGATTTGTTTATTCTTATTAAGAATAACTAAAACAAAGTTTTCTTGAGATTGTCCCACTAATGAAAGAGCGTATCTCTGGTAAAGAGAGTCGCTATTTACTTCCGCTTTTTCTTCATAAACAAGACGTGTTTTTTCATTCATTCTTTTAGCGATTTCAATGGTCGCCGCAAGCTTTAAAGCGTTCACTCTCTTTAACCCCTTAAACGAATGAAAATATTGATATGGTTTGTTATATAAAGCCGTTAATGTGTGACAGTCATTTAATACTTCTCTAGCAATATCAAGGGAGGAATGTCCAACTGTTCCAACGTTGATAATAAGGGCTAATAATTCCTCATCACTTAAAGTTTCAATCCCAAATCTAGCCGCTTTTTCGCGTGGCTTATCTAGAGTGGGTAAATCATCAATCTTGCTCATTAGTTCCAAGAGAATTTCCAACCACCTGGGACAGTGGCACTGCCTTTAGAGGAACGGAACAAACGATAGATCACTACTGCCATAATGGCAACACATAAAATAGCCATAACTGCAGTCACTGTAATGGCTTCACCAACATAGTGGTTTTGCATCTCTTCTTTGCTGAGTAATGTATAAGTCATAAAAAAGACCTCCTTATTAATTAAATAGGGAGGTTTTTTCAAATTTGTCCGAAAATTATGCAATTTTTTTCTTTTTTTTCTAATAAAACTTGTAAATTCTCTTGATGTTTGGCTAATTTTTCACGTTCTAATGCAATCTTAGCTTCAGGAGCTTTATTAATGAAGTTAGGATTATTAAGCATATTTTCGCAGCGTTTGATTTCGTTATTTAAAGCTTCGATATCTTTATTTAATTTTGCGAGTAATTCGTCTTTATTAACATTACTAGCGATATAAAGTTCAGCTTCATTATAGATATGAGCTTCACCTTCAACGTGTTCATCTTTCTTTAATAACTTCACTTCAGAGAAACTGAATCTCTTGAGGTAGGCTAAGAAGCCATCAAACATACTTTCTTTAATTAATAAAGATAAGTCAAGATTAGCGTTAGGCGCTAATTTGTTTTCGATCTTGTAGTTTCTCACATCCTTAATAAGATTAAATAAGAGATCAACTTGATAGTCTTTAGATTCATCCACTAAGTTATCTTCATATTTAGGATAACTTTCAAGCATGATTGACTCTAAATGAGTTGGTAAAGAACAATATAATTCTTCAGCGATAAAAGGCGTATATGGATAGATGAGAAGAATAATATTCTTCAAGCACTTAAGTAAGACCGCTTTTGTGGTGTTCTTCACTTCTTCATTTTCGCTATTTAGAGCGACTTTAGACATTTCTAAGTATTGAGAGCAGAAATCATCATAAACGAAGTTATACAAGTGGTTACTAGCCGCATTGAAGTCATATTTATCCATATTCATGGTGACGTTTTTAATTGTGGTATTAAGTCTATTGATAATCCACTTATCCAAAGCAGACATCTTATCTAGAGATAATTCACTTTCCTTATAATCATCACCAAGGATGGATAACACATAACGCGCGCTATTCCATATTTTATTTAAATAATTAGAAGCGGCTTGGACTTTCTCATCGATATATCTCATATCTTGTCCAGGTGTACTGTTAGTGGTTAAGAAATATCTAAGTGCATCCGCACCATAATCGGCAATGACTTGAATTGGATCAACGCCGTTTCCTAATGTCTTTGACATTTTACGGCCTAATTCATCTCTAACTAAGCCGTGAATAACAACTTCTTTAAATGGTCTTTGACCTGTCATTTCTAAGCTTTCAAAAATCATTCTTGAAACCCAGAAGAAGATAATGTCATAACCAGTGACTAAAACATCAGTTGGGAAATATCTTTCTAAGTCTGGTGTTTTATTTGGCCAGCCCATTGTGGAGAATGGCCATAACTGAGAGGAGAACCATGTATCAAGAACATCGCTTTCTTGTTCCCAGTTTTCCATATCACTTGGCGGATCCATTAAAACCTTAACTTCACCTGTATGCTTATTATAATAAGCAGGAATACGGTGACCCCACCATAACTGACGAGAAATACACCAGTCTTCGGCTTTTTCCATCCATTGGATAAAGACTTTTTCAAATCTTTCTGGCACAAAGTTAACTTTAGTGGATTTCTTTCTTTGATTGGCTAAAGCTTGCTCCGCGAGTGGGCGCATCTTAATAAACCATTGTTTAGAAAGCATTGGCTCCACGACCGCGTTACTTCTTTCACTGTGACCAACTGGGTGGACGATTTCTTCTTGTTTAACAAAATTACCTTCTTTTTTAATGTTTTCAATTAAGGCTTCACGACAGACGAATCTATCCATGCCCTTGTACTCTCCACACTTTTCATTCATCGTAGCATCTTTATTAAAGATGATTGGTTTTTCTAAACCATATTTTTCACCGATGATAAAGTCATTTGGGTCATGGGCAGGTGTACATTTCATCGCCCCAGTACCAAAATCAATATCAACGTATTCATCACAAATAATTGGTAATTCATCATGGTTAGCAGGATTTATAACCTTCATTCCATGATATTTTGTGTATCTTTTATCTTTAGGATTAACGACCACACAAACGTCACCGAACATGGTTTCTGGTCTAGTTGTGGCGACGATTAAGGATTCATCACTACCGACAATTGGGTATTTGAAATAATACATATAACCCTTGTCATCTTGGTGAATAACTTCAACGTTACTAAGGGCGGTCATTTGCACTGGATCCCAGTTAATGATTCTTTCGCCTTGGTAGATTAATCCTTTGTTGTATAAAGTCACGAAGACTGTTCTAACTGCGTAATTTAAGCCTTCATCAAGAGTGAATCTTTCCTTGTTATAGTCAAGAGCAAGACCCATTTGCGCCCACTGCTCATGGATGTGGCTAGCGTATTCATCTTTCCAGCCCCACGCCCACTTCAAAAACTCTTCTCTTGTGATTTTCGTCACGTCTTTGCCCATATTTCTGAGCTTTTCCATGACTTTCGCTTGAGTGGCAATACCAGCGTGGTCCATGCCTGGAAGCCATAAAACATCATAGCCTTGCATCTTCTTATAACGGACAATGATGTCTTGAATGGTTGTGTCCCAAGTGTGACCAATATGTAACTTACCAGTAACATTTGGAGGTGGGATGACAATGCTAAATGGTTTCTTAGAAATATCACCACTTGCAAAGTAGCCAGCTTCTTTCCATTTCTGGTATTTTCCTTTTTCCACTTCAAGATGGTTATAACGTTTTTCTAACATAATAAGATCTCCTATAAAATAAAAACGCCCTATCTAAGGACGCTCTCACGTGGTACCACCTTAGTTCGTAGAATCATCTACGCACTTCATTAACCTATTTTCGCTAGGTAACGATTCCTCCAAAGCGACCTTCATCTACTTCTTCTATCGAGCTTCCACCATCCTCGATTCTCTATGAGAAGATTTATAGATTACTCCTCTTCTTCAACGGACGATAACATTATACTAAAGTGACATACTCCCACCACTTAAAGAAGTGGGGGCTTCTTGCTCGAGGAGTCTAATGACCCCAGCATAAACAAGCTATCCGGATGTGTCCCATCCTTTGTAAGTATTGTAGTTCCCTTACTTAGAATATTTTTCGTGGCGTTTATATCTTTAACATGAATAAATCCACATTTAGGACAAGTCTATTTCATATCGCATCGTCCTATTATTAGGATATCAATTTATTGATATATTCTCAACAAATATTTACTGTTTTATATAGAAATTTACTTGTTTTTATAAACGTTTATAATTAGCAATTCATCCCCCACCTGTAGAGGTAGCCATCAAATTGATGTGGTGACTTCTTGCTAAAATATGCTAAAGGCTATTCTCAATCCCTTTTTTCAAAAGAGATAAACTATCATTCTTCAGTATTGATGTATAAAATACTTGCTCATTAGCGAGTCCCATTTCTTTTAGGTATCGATTAAGAGTGGACTTTTTCTTTTGATTAACCTTATCGTATTTAGTAATGACTAAAGCAAAAGGAATATTATTTTCTTTAACGTATTCAACAATCTCAAGGTCATCTTCGCTTAATTCTCTTCTAGCATCAAGTAAGATTAAAACAAGTTTTAAATCCGTGTTGTTATCAAAATAAGAAGACATCATTTCAGCGAATAATCTATCGAGATCAATGCCCCCTTTAGCGTAGCCATATCCAGGAGCATCAACGAGATAGAATTTACCGTCTATATCGTAATAATTTAATAATCTAGTATGACCTGGTTTGCTACTTGTAAAGGCAAGTTTTTTCTTTTGTGTTAAGGCGTTAATGAGACTAGATTTACCAACATTAGAACGCCCAACGATTAAAACCTCAGGTTTTTGCGCCTGAGGTTTTTCATTTCTATTCGGGCAAGATTTGATGAATGTCGCGTTTAGAAAATTAATCATTGTACAAAGCTTTCCTTCACAGCATCTTCCACGGAAGACATAAAGACGATTTGTAATGTGTCTTTAACTTCCTTAGGAAGTTCATCAACATCTTTCTTGTTGTCTTTAGGAACAACAATTTTCTTAATACCACTTCTGAGAGCGGCTAAAGATTTTTCTCTTAAACCACCGATTGGTAAAGCTTGACCTCTTAAGGTGACTTCACCAGTCATTGCGACGTCTGGAGAAACTGGACGATGACTGAGACATGAGATAATCGCACATGTCATAGCCACACCTGCGCTTGGACCATCTTTTGGCACAGCGCCTTCAGGAACGTGAATATGAATATCACTATTAACGAATAATTCAGGATCAACTTGGAAGGCTTCAGCGTTACTCTTGACATAGTCAAGGGCAATACTCGCACTTTCCTTCATCACGTCACCTAAATGGCCTGTTAAGATGAGAGCGCCTTTACCTTTGAAGTAATTAACTTCGATTGGTAAGATGTCACCACCATATTCAGTATAGGCTAAGCCAGTGACAACACCGACTTGTGGTTCTTTTTCTTTTTGCGTGTCTTCGAATATTGGGACACCTAAATATTCTCTAACCTTATCAACGTTAATTGTGGTTAATCCACAATCAGGATTTTTAACAAAGTTAACCGCGACTTTTCTTAAGCAAGAGGCAATCTTTCTTTCAAGTTCACGGACACCCGCTTCACGTGTATATGAACGGATGATGAATCTTAAGGCATCGTCTTCAAAGACGACTTGTTCTGGTTTTAAACCGTTAAGAGCAATTTGTTTAGCCACTAAGTGTTCCTTAGCGATGTGCATCTTTTCAATCTCTGTATAAGAAGAGAGTTGAATGAGTTCTAAACGGTCTCTTAATGGACCAGGAATATTTTCTAAGTAGTTAGCGGTACAGATGAAGAGAACATCACTTAAATCATATGGTTCTTCAACGTAATTATCGTTGAATTGATTGTTTTGTTCTGGATCAAGAACCTCTAATAAGGCACTGGCAGGGTCGCCTTTATAGCTAGAAGCGAGTTTATCGACTTCGTCGAGTAAAAATACTGGGTTAGTGACTCCCGCTTTTCTCATGCCTTGAATGATGCGACCTGGAAGAGCACCGACATAGGTTCTTCTATGACCTCTAATTTCCGCTTCATCGGAAATACCGCCTAAAGAGCACTTGAAGAATTTTCTTCCTAACGCTCTAGCGATGGATTTACCTAAAGAAGTTTTACCTGTACCCGGAGGCCCATAGAAACAGAGAATTGGAGATTTTAAGTTACCAGTTAATTTCTTAATGGCTAAATATTCCACGATTCTCTTCTTTGGGTTTTCTAAACCATAATGGTCTTCATCTAAGATGGCTTCGACGTGTTTAAGGTCTTCATCATCTTCAGTCTTTTCCCACCATGGAATGTTCATAAGAACATCTAAGTAGCTTTGAATCAAAGCGCCTTCTAAGGAGCCTTGAGGCATCATATCAAACTTAGAAAGTTCACTCTTAACTTTCTTTTTAATGTTTTCTGGATAAGGATTCTTCTCTAACTTTTCTAAGATAGATTCAGGAGAATTAGCACTATCAGTGGTTTCACCTAATTCTTTCTTAATGGCTTTGAGTTTTTCTCTTAAGAAATATTCTTTTTGGCTCTTTTCAGTTGATTCTCTCACTGAGTTAGCGATGTTTTCATCGATTTGAGCCTTTGTTTGTTCGCCAGAGATGAGAAGTAAGATCTTCTCCATTAATTCATTAACGTTGTTACATTCTAAGATTGCTTGTTTCTCTTCTGTAGAACATTGGAGATTGCTCGCTAAAATGTAGCATAAAGAAGCCGCATCTTTAACTTTGTTAACTTGGTTAAGGGTACTCTTATTTAATAATGATAAAACGTTTGGTAAATTGTTTAATTTATCAACGATTGCACGAATGATGGAGTCATTAGTGATTTCATCCATCATTGGAGCATTGTCGATTGTACCATTAGCGACATAATAGCCATTTACTTGGTCATAGGAGATATCGTTTAAAACGATTCTTTCCACGACATCAACACGCACTCTCACTAAATCGCCTTTTTCCACAATGGAAACGATACGGCATAAAGTACCAACATGATAAATTGAATCGAAATCAATAGTGTCATCATTTGGGTTCTTTTGACAAGCAACAAACAATAAAGAGTCCGCTTGTAAATGCGCCGCATGAATCGCGTTAATAGAGAAACTTCTTCCTGCTTCTATTGGTTGAATAGTACTAGGAAAAAGCACGAAACTACGTGTTGGAAGTAATGGTAATGTCAATGTTTGGGGTCTATCGCTCATATAAATGACCTCCTTAATTTAAATTACTTGTTGTTTTCGAATAAGAAGTTTTCAATCTTTTGCATGATAAGATTGTGACGTAATTGACCTAATTGTTGGCCTAAAGCATTCTTGATTTGGTCGATAGTCATATTGTATTGTTCCGCCATTTTGGAAAGTTCGAATTCTAATTCTTCTTCGGTGATGTTGAGTTTTTCTTTTTCACCAACGGAATCCATAACGAAGAATGATTCTAAACCTTTTCTAGCTTCTTCAGCTAATTGCTTTTCTAAGTCTTCTTCTTTTGTCTTAGTTAAGACATAGTATTGTTCTAAATCGATACCGGATTGTTGTAATCTTTGTTCGAGTTGTTTCTTACGGTTTTCTGTTTCTTCTTTAACGATTTCTTCTGGGATATCGAATGTAGAAACTTTCTTGATTTCATCAACTAATTTGTTGAGATATTCTTGTTTGGCGTTTTTTTCTTTTTGTTTTAATAAAGCTTCTTTTCTATTAGCTTTAAGTTGTTCTAAATCAGCGACGCCTGGGATGTTTAAGTCTTTGATGAATTCTTCATCTAACTCTGGTAAGACTTTTTGTTTCACTTCGTGAATCTTGCAGTGGAAGACGGCATCTTTACCAGAGATTTCATCTGGACCATAGTTTTCTGGGAATTTGACTTTAACGTCAACTTCAATACCCGCGGTAGCACCGATTAATTGATCTTCAAAGCCTGGGATGAATTGACCACTACCTAATTCTAATTCGTGGTTTTCAGCGGCACCGCCTTCAAATGGGACACCATCGACTGAACCTTCAAAGTCCATGACAACGGTATCACCTTTTTCAGCTTGACCTTCTTTTGGTGCGATTGTGGCATATTGTCTTCTTAAACCTTCAATAGCGGAATCAACTTCTTCATCAGTGACTTCCACTGTGGCTTTGCCTAATTCATAGCCAGTATATTTACCAAGGTTAATTTCTGGACGTGTGGCGATGGTCACTTTGATTTCTAAGTCTTCTTCGCTTAATTTAGTGACATCGAAGGCTGGTCTAGCAACTGGTTGGATATCTTCGTTTTTTAAGATATCTTCATAAACTGGTTGTAAGACGTTATTGATAGCTTCGTTAAAGACTTCCATTTGGTTAACACGGCCCTTGAGCATATTGGCTGGGGCTTTACCTTTACGGAAACCTGGAACGGTAATGTTACTAGCAACTTTGTTAAAAGCTTTTTGTTGAGCTTTTTTCCATAAATCTTTGTCCACATTGACTAACACTTCTGTATGGCAGTGTTCTAATTTGGTTACTTTTCTTTCCATGATTAATATTTATCCTTTCAAATGTGTGCGTGTATAAATATATCACGTGTGTAAAATAAAACACAAGCAGAAAGCGCTTGTATTTTCTTTATTAAAGAATAGTTAATCTTAAAAATCTTCTAAGTGGGCTTTAATTTTATTAACTTCTTCACGAATTTCTTCTTCGCTAAGGTTATATTTCTCGCACATTTTAGATAAGCTAGTATCTTTACTTTGGAGTAATTCTTTAGCGATGTAACCAAAGATTACGAGTAATTCTTCTTTAGAATAATTAATTTGATTTGGATAGATATAAACCATATAGGAAGATAAAACGTTAACAGCGTTTTGGCTTAAGGAAGGATCATGATATTCGTTTTGGAATAATGATGTGATCTCTTCAATATTACCTAAACCTTTAATGACAAATGGTTCATCAAGTTCTTTAGGAACAACGGTAATGATTCTATCATTTTGTAGGAATTCGACATTCTTATCATATTTATACGCTACAAGTAAAAGAAGAGCGTAGGTTCTCACTAATTGCTTAGGATAAGTCTTCATGATATTGAGGATTGGAAGAAGGAAGTTTTCAACTTGTTGACCTCTGACCGCATCAAGAGCGCTTAAAACATCAACATCGTTTTTAGATAAGAGTTTCTTTCGAATCTCATCTTGACCTACTTCTTGACGTTTATAGACTTTGATTTCTTCTTCTCTAATGTATTTTGGAAGACGGTTTAAAAGCTCTTCTGTTTCTTGATTTTCATAAGGTAATTCTTGATAGTAACGAAGTTCACTATATGCTTCATCAAATTTACCTAATAAGCATAATAATTCAATATGAATTTTCATTAAAACGCCTGGCTTATTGAGTAAGATTTGTCTTTTAGCATTGATTAACTTTAAAGCATCATCACTATGACCGGTGGCAAGTAAAGCACTGAGACGATAAAAGATGGCTAAAGAGTCTTGACTATTCTCCGTTAATTTCAAGACTAAGTCATATTGTTTTTTATCCATTAAACTTTTTAATGAGTCCATAATTTATTACTTCTTTTTCTTGATTTTATCCCAATATTCTTTGAATGTTTGCTCATTCTTATTCTCTTGTGGGATATAGTATTTTCTCTTCTTTAAATCATCTGGAAGGTATTGTTGTTCCACATAGTGATTTTCAAAGTCATGAGGATAGAGATAATGCTGTCCTTTGACCTTTGCGTCTTTACCATCGAAGTGGGTATTTTGTAAGTTTCTAGGAACTGTTGCCCCCTTACCTTGATCAATATCCATCATCGCGGTATCCACGGCGAGATAAGCAGAGTTACTCTTCGGGGCTGTAGCGATTAAAATTGTGGCGTTCGCTAAAGGTAATCTTGCCTCAGGCATACCAAGTTGAAGCGCACTATCGACACAGGCTTTAACAATAGGTATTAATTGAGGATAGGCTAAACCTACATCTTCACTTACTGAGCATAATAATCTACGGCTTGCAGCGATGATATCTCCACCCTTTAATAGCTTAGCTAAATAGAAGATCGCAGCATCTGGGTCACTACCTCTAAGAGATTTCATAAAAGCACTTAAAGTATCGAAGTGTTTATCTTCACTTCTATCGTAAGCAATATTGGCTTTATTAACTAATTCACCAACAGCGTCTAGGTCAATAACGTTTTTACCCTTAATCGCTCCATAGACAAAGTCTAAGTTATTAAGTGCTTTACGCATATCCCCGTTACTAGCAAGGGCTAAGGTTTCTAAAGCATCTTCTTCAATCTTAAGACCAAGTTTATCGCACGCTCTTAAAAGGCCCTCTTTGATGTCATCAACTTTTAAAGCTTTGAATTCAAAGACAGTGCAACGTGATAAAAGTGCGGGATAGATATAGAAATATGGGTTTTCAGTTGTGGAGGCAATTAAGGTGATATCACCAGATTCTACGAACTCTAATAGAGATTGTTGTTGTTTTTTATTCAAGTATTGGATTTCATCCAAGTAGAGTAAAACACCATTACCGTTTAAGAAGCTATCCGCTTCCTTGATGACAGTCTTGATATCATCAATTGAGGCATTCGTGCCATTAAGTTTATATAAAGATAACTTTGAGTTTTTAGCGATGATATTAGCGAGTGTGGTTTTACCAACACCTGGAGGGCCATAAAAAACCATATTGGTTAAATGATTAGCCTCAATACTTTTTCTAAAAACAGAGCCTTCGTCTAAAAGATGGTGTTGACCCACCATTTCCGATATTGATTCAGGACGTAAAAGATCCGCTAAAGGCTTTTGCATACCTAAATCATACAAGCAAATCTATAAAAATGGAATAAGAGATAACGATTATCGTTGAATAGCTTCTCTTATTAAGAGAATCTCATTAGTGATTGTAGATAAAACCACAGTTGAACCTAATTCAATTAAGAAGTTCCAGCCAACAACACCAATAAGAATAAAGCCCCAGGCGCCTAAGACATCTCTACCATCAAAAATCCAATCTCTAAAGAAGATGAAACTACCGAGAATGAATAAGCCAGTGTTGATGATAGGCACGAGCGCTGCCGCTATAGGTGTACCTATGTGAGCAGGAATCAAAGAGAATTTTCCCTTCGCGAGCTTTTTAAAGCCGTGATACACGAGCGAACTCGCAACGCCTGCTATCGTGCACTTTAGTAAGCACACAATTACAGTGCCCACAGGTGACATTGGCATGAAAAAGCCAATTGTGGATGGTGATAATAAGGCCATAATGCCATTAAAAAAGCCCAATATCGCTGCAGATATGGGTCCACCAACAAAGCCAGCAATGACGACAGGCACTAACGAAATGTTAATGTTTGCTGGTCCGATTTGTAAATAGTTACCGATTAATTGGAACACAATTTCCAAAGCTAACAATAGTCCGGTAATAACGATTGTTTTAGTGTTGAAATGTTGTTTCATAATTCCCCCTATAGGCCATGTAGGTCCCATGAGTACGAATTGATTATACTGGACAAAGCCGTTCTATTAAAGCAAAATATCTACACAATACAAAAAATTTGTATTATTATAAGTTTGTAGAGAATATCAGGATATTATAATCGATGAATATTAAAAAGTTTGTAAGTAAAGCAACTGACGGTCTTTTAGATGACGTCTTCAGGCAATCATTTTTAGTGTCTGTTCTTTCTTCTTTGTGCACAATCATTGTTGGTATCGCGGCGGTTCCACACTTTATTGATGATGATTGGCCAAAGGTCATGGCTTTCATCTTACTTGGTGTGGCTATTTTATCTATGGCTATTCTTTTATTAACAATATTCGATAGAAAGCATCATTACATTTGGCGCCGTGTCTTTATGGCGGTCACAATTTTATTCTTTGGTTATCTTTGCTATGACGGTGGTCCACAAGGTTTCTTACATATTTGGATCTTATTACTTCCTGCTTTCTCTTTCATTACCTTTGGTATTTATGAAGGTTTCATCACCGCTTTACCAGTCTTCTTAGTCATGGAGTTATTCTTCTTTGGTCCATTGCATGACTTCCTTAAATACACCGATTTAAGCGTTGACTTCAGACTTCGTATGACTCTTGTCTATTTAGTTTGTTTATTACTTGGTTTCTTCGCCGAACTTCTTAGAAGAGTGGCGGCTAAGCGTTTAAGTAGTTATACAGAGAACTTCAAATATGCTTCTATGCATGACTCCTTAACAGGTTTAGCTAACCAAAACTTACTCGCTAAATATTTAGATGATGTCTATACAAATAGAAAAGAGAATTCTTCTCTTGGTTGCTTATTCGTTGACGTTGATAGCTTTAAAAACGTTAACGATAAATATGGTCACTTATTCGGTAATGTGGTCTTAATTAGAATTGGTGAAATCCTCTCCCAAGAAAAAGAAGCATTTGTCTGCCGTTGGGGTGGAGATGAATATGTTGTCTGCTTCGCCGATATTAGTGAAGATGTCTTAATGCGCATTGGTGAAAAATATCGCGCAGAGATTGCTGCGTGTAGATTTAAAGATTATCCAAAGTTCCACATCACTGTTTCCGTTGGTGCGGTTGTTATTAAAGTCGATGAATCATTCAACTTAGACCACGTTCTCGATTTAGCGGATTTCGCGAATAGAACAGCGAAAAATAACGGTAAAGATAACGTTACCTTATCTAAAGCCGATCAAGCGGACGCTTAATTACTTAAGTAAACTTGTTAAATAATCGTTAACTTCTTGTCTTGAATTTAAGATATGAACGTTAACGTTTTTATATTGTTTTAATAAAGTTTCTTCTTCTTTTCTGGTGCGCTTTTCATAATCGATTGTCCATTCGATTAATTCCACAGCGTCCTTTTTAGTTTCAACCCAAGGAATGTCATCTCTAACTTCCCCGATTCTTTCTAATATGCCTTCAATGCATTCTTCACGTGGCATCTTTAGAAAGAAGACATCTGTCGCGTATTCTAAACGTTGTTTTAATATATCGTGGTAATTTCCATCAATAATCCAGTTTTCACCTTTTAAATAAGGTAAAAGCTTAGCTTCTAACTCTTTATAGGAGATAGACTCTTTATCTTTATTCCAATAGAGATTATCCATATGGATGACAGGTAAGCCGTTAATCTCACTTAGTTTTTTTGCAAAATATGTTTTACCTGCGCCTGGACAACCTATGACCAATATTCTTTTCATGTCTATAATCTTAATGTTATTGATTTAAAAATTAAAGACAAGATAGTAAAAACTGGTTATATTACTTGTATGGAATTATTAACAGAACAACTTATTAGCCTGATTGATAAAGACTTACCACTTATCACTAACTTAAGTAACGCAAGCGCTTTACTTAATAACTTAAAAGATATTAACTGGTGTGGTTTTTATATTAAAAACGGTGATAACTTATACCTTGGACCTTTCCAAGGTGATGTCGCTTGTACAGTCATTCCTTTAAATAAAGGAGTGTGTGGCAAAGCCGCGAGAGAAGCTAAAACAATTATCGTTCCTAATGTTAATGAATTCCCTGGTCATATTGCCTGCTCTAGTTTATCTAAAAGTGAAATTGTGACCCCGATTATATTTAATAACGAAGTCAAAGCGGTCATTGATATTGACGCGCCTATTTATAATCGCTTCAATGAAAACGATCAAAAGTTACTTGAAGAACTCGCTAGTGTCCTAGCCCCACTTTTTAAATAATTCTACTAAAGTAGAAAGTATAAACTCTACTAACCAATCTACCCTTTAAGAGAACACTCTACCTTATAAGTAGAGTTTTTATTTTATCAGTTCACTGACCTTTATTAATTTATCTATTAAGATAACGATGAAAGGAAGGCAAAGATTATGTCATACAAAGAAAATATTGAAGAAATTAAGATTCCAGAATACACAAAAGGACAAGAAAGGTTTAACACTATTTCACACGTTATTGGTATTCCTTTAGCCTTTGTTATTTTATTTATTGGTTTATATCGCTTACTTATAAGAGCAATCGATATTACAGCTTTCCTTGGTTTATTAGTGTTTGTCATCACGATTATTGATGTTTATTTTGTTTCTAGTTTATATCATGGTACAGACGCTACTACGTTTAATAAAAAGTTATTTAGAGTCTTAGATCACTGCACTATCTATTTATTAATTGCGGGTACATATACCCCAATATGTGTTGTTTTAATGAACGAACATGTTGTGGGCTTAGTGATGTTACTTGTGGAATGGGGATGTGCAGTTATTGGTATTATCCTTAATGCCTTCTTCTTTAAAAGTAAGGCTATTCAAGTTATATCTTTGATACTTTATCTAGCGATGGGCTGGCTTGTTTTATTCTGTGGAGGGTTCCTCTATATGAGTGCGATTAGCTTTGGCTTTGTTTTAGCGGGTGGAATTGTCTATTCAATAGGTGCGATACTTTACGCTGTTGGTAAAAAGAAGAACTTATATTTACATAGTGTCTTCCATGTCTTTGTCTTAGTCTCCACAGTTATCCAAGCCATTGGCGTTTTAACGATGTATTTCTAATTAAGAAAAAAGAGGCAAAGCCTCTATTTTCCATCAAATTCACTTTCAGTTTTATCAAGAGCTTTCTTCATTCTCCTGACCACTGAGTTACCTTTAGACTTTTTAACATTAATTGGTTCAAGCCCTCTAAGTTTTCTTTGCTCTTGAAGGGCTAAAGTAATTTCTTCCTTAGTGGCTTTTGGACGATCCTTACTATCTTCAGGATTAACAGTCACTTGTGGATATGGAATTTGAACATTATTCTTCTTAAATAAAAGATAGAATTCACGTTTTAAGTCTCTAGTGACTTGGAATCTATTAGCTTCATCAGTGAAGGCAATCACTAAGAAGTCAATGGAAGAAGCACTGACATTATCAATACCTTTATACCATGGACCTTCAATGATATTAGGAACTTTAGTTTTTAAGGCTTCAACTTCTTGGATGATAAGAACTTCCACTCTTTCGACATCTTCGTTATAAGAGACTGATAAAGTCACAGAAGTGACACTTCTTAAACGAGACATATTAACGACAGTGACGATTGAACTATTAGTGATAGATTTGATGTTACCACCGAAGTCTTGTAATTTAGTGGTCTTTAGACCAACATCAACGATTGTGCCTCTAAAACCATCAATAATGACTGTATCACCGACAGCGAAATAATCATCAAAGACGATAAAGATACCACTGATAACATCTTGGATAAGAGATTGACAGCCAAGACCAACAATAAGTGTTAAAACACCAACACCAGCGATAATACCAACAACATCTACGCCCCAAACGACAAGGATGACACAAATCATCGCAATAATGATGATGTATTTGCATAAAGATCTAATTAATGCCGAGATTGTTCTGGCTTTTCTAGATTTGCCATCAAAGATGTGAGTAATAAATGTCGCGATAAAAATAAGCGTGATGCCAATAGAGACAATAAGCATGCTAACAATCCAACGGACACCACCATCGATAAGACTATTACCGATGATAATCCAACCATTAGCGATACCTTCGCCAAAGAACTTATTACCAAATTCATCGCCGAATACCACTCGACCATTCATTAACAAGATAAAGCCTGCTAACGAGAGAACGAATAAGATTGCGCCAACGATGAAGCTAGCTTTTTGACCTGGGGTTTTTCTTTTCCACCAGTTTTGTTTCTTTTCTTCTGCCATATTTTATTCCTCCACTGTGTATTTATAGTTTTCAATTATTTTGGTGTAATCAACACCATTGGTGAATTGGATATAGAAATGCAATTCATCACCTTTATTAACACCTACATAAGAGCCGCTATAGGTTCTTTCTTCAGAGCAGTCACCTGTGATGACTTTATTGGCGTTTATTTCTAAGAAATAATTAATTGTGTATTTACCAGGATTAGAAACAGTAAATTCATAATTAAAGACATGCTCAGTCACCGTATATGGTTTAACGCTGATTGAAGGCGGATTAAGAATATAAGCGTTAGCGATAAGGCTACCTGTTCTAATAGCGGCCGCAGTCAACAGTAAAGAAATGCCTGTCGCACTGATGGCACGAGAAAGTTTCTTGCTTCTAGAATAAGCAGTGCCCATTTTATCTTGATAAATAGGAGAAGCTTCAAGCTCATCACTAGTGGCAATGTTATTTGTCTGACCATTGAATGTTACTTTAGCGTTATCGTATTCTAAGACGTTTAATTCTTGTTCCATAGGAAAAGTATGAACGAAAATACAAATCTAATCAACCTTTATGCTGATTAGATATTCTTTTTAATGTGCTCCACGTATTGTTTGATGATGTCTAGTTCTGGCTTTAATTTATAAACCATTCTCGAACCAACTGGATCTTCTAATTCGATTATTTTATAGCCGTCTTTAGTGAGTAAGAAGTCCACTCCGATGAAATCTGCTTTTAGCAGACTTGCTATCTTAGTGGCTGTGTCCACCATTTCTTGACTTGGTTCGAATAGAGTAACTTCTCCCCCAAGGGAATAGTTATTGCGGTAGTCAACTTGACTCTTTCTTTTGATTGAGACCACGGCTTTTTTATTTAGAACATAAATTCTGACATCCCCGTTATTTTCCAAGAATTCTTGAAAGATGAACTTAAGATTAGGATGTTCGGTTTTGATTTGATTAACTTCTCCTATGGTCTTAACAAAAAACACTTCTTGACCACCATGACCTGAAACACTCTTCATAATGCAAGGAAATGATTTAGGTTCTAAGTATGTTTCAATGTATGGAAGATTTTCTTCCTTTAAGACTTTATAAGTAAGATACTTATCGTTCGCAACTCTATTAGTCAGAACGTTATTGAAAGACCTAATACCGTTTTCTTCAAGTTCATCTAATAAACGATAATTACGGCCACGATAAATGACAAAGTCCACTTTATTAGTGGCTGCATATTCAAGTAACTTTTCTTCATCAACGTATTTCAAAGAAAAAGTCTCATCATTTAATAATTCGAGACACTTATTGATGAAGAAACGATTACATTTAGCGTCGTAAACGTTATAAACTATTAACCCACTTATCATAGATTATTTAAGATATAGTCAGCGATGACTTCTGCGAGATTAACGCCAGTATATTGGAGTGTGCTTGCAAACTGTGGATTACTATTAAGTTCACAAATAATTGGTTCGTCATTTGGACCAAACATGACATCCACTCCAGCAAAATCTAGACCCAGTGCTTTAGAGGCTTTAATGGCTAAATCAATATATGCTTGTTTAGGTTCAAACTTAGCGCCTGTTCCACCATTAGAGATATTACTTCTAAAGTCATTTTTGTTTTCTCTAAGCATAGAAACAATCGCCTTATTGCCTACGATATTAATACGGATATCTCTTCCTTTGGAGGAAGCAATATATTCTTGCATTAAGAAATCTTTATAGCCGATTTGATCAATAATCTTATTCGCTTCTTCTAAACTATTAGCGAGATAGACTTGTTCACCAAATGAGCCATATGCTTCTTTAATTACCAAAGGTAAACCGATTTGTTTAATGACATCATTAACAAAATCACGTTTAGAATAATTTAGTCCTTCAAATGTTTTAGGGGCAATAAATGTACGTGGGATTCTAACGTTAGCGGCCGCTAAAGCTTGATACATTAAAATCTTGTTATCACATAGTTCAACTGCTTTCGCGGAATTAAATAATTTATAGCCTTGAGCTTCTAATCTTTGAGCGAGATAAATATCTTTATCCCAGAAGATGATAAAGTCCACTTTTTCATCAATCTTTTTGCCTACTTCTAAAGAGATATCAGAAGCGGTTTTAATATCTAAAGAAACACCTCTTTTATTAAAGGCAAGTGAAAGCATTTCATATAAGTGTTTAAACTTATCGCTGTTCATGAATGAATTAACCACTAACCACGCTTTCATATTAACCTCTAATTAAATAACTTTTAGTAAAACTGTTTCTTTTTAATAACTTTGTTATCAGTTTTTAATATTCTATACCACTATTTTTACTTTGTAATTAAAAATAAAAGACAACAATGCTATCATAGTGGCATGTACGTTTTAGATTACTTATACCGCTATCAAAATATTGATTTTAAAGAAGTGCCATTCAATGAAGTGGATGCTCTTGTTTTAGCAATGGTTTCTTATTTTCCTTTTGATGAACTTAAGGATCAAAAAGAAATCTATTCCAGTGATGAATTATTAAAAAGAATTAATGAATATAAACCTGCTAAAAACACTGGTGAAAGAAAATTAAATTATATTGAAGTCGTCAAAATTATTTGTCGTTCTCTTAGATTTAAAAACGCCAAATTTGCGTGGTTTAAAAAAGAAAGAGATGTCGTTAATTCTAAACAGTTTCAAGCCATCACTATTATCTTGCATGACTTTGCCTATGTTTCTTTCTGTGGTACTGATTCCACGACCTTAGGCTGGAAAGAAGATTTCAATATGGCATATCTAGATACAGTGCCTTCTGAAATTGAAGCGGTCCGTTATTTACAAGATGTTTCTTATAATTTCGTTTTTAAGAAAATGTATGTCGGTGGTCACTCTAAAGGTGGACGTTTAGCGATTACCGCGGCTAAACGCTTAAATAAAAGATATAAGTTATTAGGGGTTTATTCTTTTGACGCTCCTAACTATCCACAGAACTGTTACGATACGGAATATAAGAGTATCTTACATTTATTGCGTGAATATACACCTGATGAATCAATTATTGGGCGTTTAATGAACGAATATCGTGAAAAGAAGATTATTTCTTCTTGTAATGGCCTTTTACTCCAACATGACGCTTTTTCATGGGATATTGAGGGTCATGAGTTTGTGCGTAAGCAAGCTTATACACCTCGATCAACACATATTGTGGATACGATGAACTACGCTCTTAATAATTATGATGAAGAAATGAAGAAAGACTTCGTTGATGGGATATTTGATTTCTTAACTAATATCGATGTTGAAAAATTGCCTAATGAAAGAGAACTACTACCATTCTTCGCTAAAAGACTTAAGCTCATTAGAGATGAATGGAAAAATACACCGAAAGAAAAAAGAGCGGTCTTTAAGAAGATGCTCTTTAATCTCTCTAAGGACTATTTATTAAAGAAGAAGGATTAGTCTTGAAGAATTGAATCTTCCACTTCTTCTTTTTTCTTCCTTTTAAGGAAGTCAGGTTTTTTAAGTCTTACTATTAGAAGGACACCATAAAGGGAGCCCGCGAGTCCTAATAATGTTAAAATAATATAGAAGACTGTAATACCAGGTTTACCAGCATTAATGGTTAAAATGAATCCCACAAGACCCAAGATTAAAGCGGCCGCACCAGTAATCGGTAGTAAGAAACTTAAAATCTTATTTTCGATATAAATAGCTTTTTGTTCTTTTTGCTCTTTATCGAGCTCTTTTTTTGTTTTTTCGTTCATATATTTATATTATCACCATTTAGAAGATAAAGTAATCTATACATATTTTTCATATAAAAACGCTTTTCCCAAGTGCTTATTATTTTCATAATTATCTAAGCAAACACAATCTTAATAAATATTGATTATGACAGATATTTTTAATTTTTTCCAAAACTATTAATCAGATAAATAAGATTTTCATACAAAAATATGAATATGTTTATTTAGGCTTCATATTTTTGTTTAAAGCGCATTCTTCGTAACATATATTTTTATCTGTTGGTATCATACTATTTTGCGTTATTATTACAATTTTTTAGTATGCTATCACAATGTTTTTTTACAAGGAGGTATTAAAATGTTAAAAAAACTTATTTTAGGTTTGCTAGCAGTGAGCATTTTAGGTTCGCCGGCAATGCAATTATCTAGAAGCACAAATGATGCAGACCTAAACATTCAAGCTAAAGAGCAAGACATTGCTCACAAGCGTTTTGGAGGAATCAGTCCAGTATCATACACTGATGCCGGTATGTTCTCATCTGAAGATCTAACTATTGGTCGAGGTAAGTTAGATCCAGTGATTCGTCTACGTACATTCAGCATAATTGTCGAAGGTTCAAATATCGAGTATTCATCAAATGATGGCACTGTCATTACCAAAAAAACAATTAATTCTAAAAAACGTAGTACTGAATTTTTAATTAAAGTCAATAAAACTGTTGGCGTTCACGAATTTCTTTATGGAGCTGGCACTAAAACGAGATGTGTTTGTAGAGTTTTTTCTTATGTATATAAAAATGAAGTGTACATATCTGAAGACTCCAAAGAAGATGCCTGGCGCAAAGCACTTGATTATGACATAAAAAACGAATTAATAACAAAGCAAGAAATAGAAGACAGTTATTCTAATTTTCTTTTGTCATCATCACCAAATAGTAATCAATTAGGAATTGATTCAGTACCTGCCGATGTCTTGTATGATTATTATGCCAGCCAGCCAGAAAACTCTTCAGCTTGTTTTTATGCTACACCACGATGGCAGGATAAAAATGGGAACTGGTCTTCTTTGACACTATGCAAAGCATCGCTTTATATTAACGGCAAATGTGCTCAAACTTCCGCCCTTAATGAAAGAGGATTCGTTTCTTTTAGTATTAATAACAATAGTAATTATTGGGGAAAACAATGCAAAGTTCAGCTGAGAATATACACTCAAACAGATACATTCACTTTGGGAAGCGATTATTCAACAATCGTCGATGGAACTAACTATGGCGCGTTTGATGGATACTATATGATTCCTTCCGAAGAACATACTGTGTATATAAATGAAGATACTGATTTTTATATTCCAGTTGATAGATCTTATGAGCAATATGAAAAAACTTCAAGAGCCATGTCTTTGTGTCAATCATTAGCGCTGTGTGAAACTTTTGCGAGACAAAACATCAACGGGTTTGATGGGCATCCAAATCTAATTACAAGCCATTTAAACGTTGAAACTTCTTATAACGCTTGCAATTTCAATTTAAATGAATCATCAACTCTGTATTTTGAAGCCGAAGAAAGATGGATCTTGCCTTTCCGTTTATATGGATTATTTGTCGAAGGCGTTTTAGGCATGCTTAGCTCAAATACAATCATGAATTATTATGACGATTATGGCAATTTCATGTATGAGGACAACTGGATGTATGGAAAAGAAATGTCTGCTCAAATAGTATGGCATAGAGCGTTAGCTGATATGTTTGCTATTCTAGCTTACGATTCTGTAAAAGATAAAATTGGCTATTTAGCCACTACAGAATCAATAAGAGAATTAATAGAAATGATTGAAAACTACACACCAGATGAACATGCAGGTGAAGGCTCCATTTTGTGCTCGACTGTATATCTATATAACATCTATTCAGGTTACACGGCGAAAAATGGCCAAATTGTTCCTGGTAAAAACGATAGATACGCCACTTTCTTTAACTTCACTTTCATTCCAGGTGCAAATACTTTAAGAGAGTTTTTGAGATTTAACTTTCCAGGAGAAGATCCACTTACACACAAAGCAAATAATTCTCTTTTAGAAAGATTATGTATCGCTCCAAGTAATGTTAAATTGGTGAATCAAATCACAGATTATAATAGACCTATTTTCGAATGGAACGCTGGAGGCTGCTTGGCATCCCCAAATGATGTTTTTGATTTATACATTTATGGAGAAATTGACTTCAAAATCGAAAACATTAGAAATAATAGTTATTCTTTGAATAATGGTATTGTGAGGTATACATTATCTCTCGAAGACAAAGCTAGACTTTTAGAATCAATGGGAAAAGAAAATAGTTGTTATGCCATAGTATGCGCTTATAAAAAAATGGAGGGAAATTATGATACCGGTCCTTATTTTTCAACCGCATACCACATTGTCAATCCTGTAATAATCGATGACGAACCGATATACGAAACAGAAATACATTATTGTCTTTTTGAAAGAGATGAAAATGGAAACAATACGCAATATAAAGGATTTGAAGAAAAAACATATGTCAAATTCACACAATCATGCACAGCCATGTTCTTAACAAGAGGGGATGTAGATTCTATAATAACCATTTCAGATTTAGATGGACAAGCATTGGCACAAGATTCATATGGTGGTTTTGGAGACAATGCTATGATTTCACTAGGTGTTATAGCCAATGAAATATATGAAATCAGTGTTAAAACAATTTCAAGCAATCGTAATTATCAAGCATGGAGTAGGTTTGACATAATTCCAACCGTAAATAGTTATGACGACAACTACCAGATCAATCATCCTACAACGTACAACGAAATCATGAAAATCGATTATGATGCAGATTATTGGCAAAGACCAGACTACGATCCAGAACTTGATTACGATTATCTTCATGATTTTAATGTCGAACAAGGTAGTACATCAATGTTTCTCTTTGAACCACAATATGGTGGCGGATACCATCTTGATGTTAGATATATGTCAAATATCCATTTGATCATAATGTGCTTAGGGCAAACAACTCCGTGGGACTATGACTATTATTCTGGTGCCTCTTCTTATTCAATTGGTTATTTTGAAGGCTATATCAACATTATGGAAGGCGACACTTGCATGATATTAGTCTCTAGAGAAGATAGAAATGCTAATATCGGACCAAGCACTCTAAGCCAAAGCTTTACACTAAAATTCGGATGCACCTATCTTGATGGAGATTGGTAATAATAGCTAGTTACTACTAAATACAAAGAGACACTCATTTATGAGTGCCTCTTTTTGTTCCATTCTAATATAAGAATGTAAAACACATTTTTAAATGTTTAATTAAGCAACGATTGGTTCTTCGAGTTCGCCATATTTCGCAAACATTTCTAATAATTGAGCAGAAGATGTTGGAAGTTCATCTGTGCCATTTTCGTTAACGGTTTCAACTGGTTGCATACCTGTTTCATAACCAGGAATCATCACTTTACGAACGGCTTCGATTGTTTCGTCTGTGACGCCAACTTTCTTTAATAATGTCACAGCGTTTTCATTGACAGTCTTCTCAAAATCAAAGCCTTCGATTTGTGTGAATGCATATAAGAATTTTGGGAAGTATGCACTACTTGAATTGTGCATATGGCATCTCTTGTTGTTTGTTTGACTTGTGATTTCGAAGTCGATGATTAAGTCAGTATAACTGACACCACAGATAGCATTGAGTAAGAAGGCGATTGTGCCAGTTCTATCAGCACCACCCCAGCAATGGAAGTAAACGTGTTTTTCTTCAGCGTTAGCTAAAGCTTCAAAGATTTCTTGTGGAAGATTTCTATCAGCGTTTTCAGATTCGCTTGTCTTGTTTGGATCGGTAATGAAACCAGCATATGAGTTAATAGCGCATCTCTTATATTCAACGCCTTCAACCGCGGACTTTTCTTGATTTCCTTGATAGGTACCGCTCTTGGCTCTTAAGTCTAATTCAAGACCAAGGTTCATATCTCTTTCAGCAACTTCTTGTGTTTCAGGGGTATAAGAAGCATTGTGACCGCCACTCCATCCTTTTTCGTTGATTTCATAACCACGGAAAATTAAGCCTTGTCTTGTTCTCACACCATATGAAGTCATATAGCCACCTAAGTCACGAACATTGTTGACTGCGCCCATTGTCATAACTCTGGTATAGTCAGCAGTTTCAAAGCTGCCCATTTGAGAAACATCTTCACCATCGACTAATTGATAGTAATAGGTTGTGGCTCTCTTAAGGTTTGGTAATTTAGCGGAAGCGCCACCTTCTTCAAGTTTCGCATAATGAGCGTCGCTCTTATCGAATTCTGTCCAGTAACGAATGACTGCGTCTTCAGAGAATTCTTTTTCACCTTTTTCCCATTTAAGTTCGATTGGAACGTTTTGGTACTTTTGCTTGTTGTTTAACATTTGGCAAACATCAACGCCACCTGTTTCATCAGCAGGATAATCTTTATGATTATCATCGCTTTCAGCTTTATCAGACATTTTCTTCAAGTCAGTTGGACCAAATAAGTAACTAATACGATCTGGATAAGTAAGGTTCTTTTCTTGCTCGTGCATTGCATCAATGTAGGCTTTAACTTCTTCGGTAACACCAACATTGTTTTCTAATTCTTGGAAATTAACTTCCATAGTTGGAGTTTTTTCAGGTTCCATTTTTGGTTCAGATGATCCGCTTGGTGTTTTGCCTTGACATGCGCATAAGCAAAGAGACATTATAGCGGAAACTAAAAGATAACTTTTTTTCATTATAAAATCCTCTTCATTTCTAATTGTTTATAGTTTACAAAAAACTATTAGTAGTTTCAACAATATGCCAAATATTAACAACAATGTCGCACGCTAATCAAAAAAAGACCCATAAGGCCTTTTAGTGTGTAAATGAAATATTTATCTGCTATGGTCTTGGATTATATGAATATAAAGCTGTGACATTAAGCGAATTAAAAGAAGCAGGATTACTACCATAGAGCTTAGTGTCCGCTTCAGCGGTCTTCATAAAAGATTCTAAGGAAACAAAGGTTCCATCTTCATTGATAACATATTCTGCACTAACCATTGTGTAACCTTTAAACTCTTCTGTTGGAACAAGATCTTTCTTTTCAGCATCACCAGGAACAGGCAATACGAGATATTCCACTATTCTAGCTTCATAAAGATTCATTGAAGTGACTGACATATTATTTGTGTCGATTCTAGAAGGATAAGTTTGATATTCCAAATAATCACCTGTGTAATTAATTTCTAATTGATCACCTGCAACGATATTATTGATACCAAAATCACTAAGCTTAAAAGGAATAAGCGCTGTGCCAAATAACAAAGTGACATGCTCTTGCACATGTAAACCATAGTCAGGAGTAATCATTCTTGAAATCATATAATTCCCTGTTTCATGAACCTCTGTTCTAGAAATAGGCAAAAAAGAGCACGCTGAGATTGATAGAGCGATTAACGGTAAACCAATGTTAACTAATAATTTATTTGTCTTCATAATTTTCTCTTTCATTATACAAGACGAATCAATTATCGAAAACTGCTAAAAAAATAGACAGATTTGAATACAAAAATATGCCAAAAATACGATTTTATCGATAATTTCGATATTTATTGCTAAACATATTGTTTTTTTCCTAAAATAGTAAGCGAGGTAATTAGAATATGGAAACAATTAATGGTTATTCTGTTAATGATAAAAGCAGATTACAAGCTGAAATTGAACAATTCAGAAGAAAAAGAAACACATCTCTTGGTGTTGGTATCTCATTGAGCGTTATCGCGATTATCGGGATCATCGTTGTTGCAGCAATGTTAGTGAATCAAATGTATGAATACGCTCAAAGTCATGGTTCAGTTAGTGAAAGTGAACTTTATTCTGCCTTTATGGGCCAAATCGCTCTTATCTATTTGTTCAGTTTTGTGGAAACCGCTGATAATATCATCGCTTTAGCGGGTGGCATTTCTAACCATGTTAAAATGGCCAACAGAAGAAGAACATTAGAAAGATTAAGAAACCTTGAATAATCTCGATTAATTCAAACAAAATTAAAGCCACATTGCTGTGGCTTTTTTGTTTGTTTATTTTTTGCTTTTCTTATAAGCTTTCGCGCCTTTTTTCGCCGCTTTTAGCATCTTCTTTTTGGTCTTCTTACTACTGCTAACAAAGACAATAATTAAGATGATTAAGAGTAAACCACCACCGATAATCGCAATATAGAATATATATTGTGGAATAGGTGCTTTAGCGATATTAATCTTATAAGAAGTAGAGATATCCTTATAAGTAACGGTGACTGTTTGTTCACCTTCTTTAGACATATCAGGTTTACTAATAGTAAAGCCAGTTGTACTCTCTTCGCTTGTACCGTTTTTATAATTGACTTTAACTTTTAATCCCTCAGTGGAGAATTCTTCTCCCACTTTGAATTCTGTCTTCATACCGGAAACAGAAATGCTTTCAATAATTAAGTCACTAACGGTAACACTGATTGTTTTATTAATTAAGTCACCACCAGTATAGGCTGAAGCACGGATTGTAGTTGTGCCGTTTTTTAAAGCAGTAATCGTGACTTCTTCATCATTAACAGTGCTAGTTTTATCGATGGAAACTACACTATTATCGTCGACTGACCAAGCGATATCTGCATCAGCGTTCTTACCTGAAACTTTAATGGTTTCACCCACTGAGAATTTGATATCTTCGATGGATACTTCAAATGTATCACCAGCTTGACCAATCACATCAGTGGCAGGCTTTGCCGCACCTTTAGGTGTGGAGTTATAACCTGTACCATCATAATTAGCGGTACCCCAGATATATTCCGCCCATTCTGGGAAATCGATAAATGGGTTTCTATTATTTGTGTAGTTTTTATAAAGAAGATTATTTCTATGGACTTCGTATTCATCAACTGGATCGAGTTTATTCCAGGCCAATAAGTCACTTAATAAGCCCATGCCGAATGATTTAGAGGCGGTACTTGTACCGGTTGTATTGTTTTGTGAAAAATCATTAAGCATCACAAGATTTGGATTATTGCCATCAATACCTTCGGTTGCACCTGCGTAGTTGTTATATCTAGCGACCATATAGAAGATAGCTCTAGCAATATCACCTTTATCACTATCTTGTGGTTCGAATACTTTTTCATTACCACCAGCATTTTTAGAATAACCAGTTAGGTTACCATAAGCTGTTTGGTACTTCGTACCAGCATCACTATAATCTTTTGTCTTATCAACAAAAGCAAAGAAATTGTTGCTATGTTCATGGTTAGCCCAACCATTACCGGCCCATAAGTGCATTGGGTCACCTCTTGCACCACCTGTACCATCACTACCTTTAGTGTCAAAGCCATGTGATTTCGCCCAGATATGTTCTTGGTTGATACCCCAACCATCTTGTTCATGGTTACCCCAGGCTTTTGCTTGGTTATCTAAATCTCTATTGTTATATAGAGCATGGACATATGGGTTATTACCACTTTGATAAGTGGAATTAGTGCTATATTGATAGCCAGTAATTGTATTTGTGCTAGGATCATATGTTCCTTTTGTTATCGAACTAGCAGGAGATTTCTCCCAGTCACGATCAGCAATCTCATAAATCTGCCAGATTTTGGTATTACTATCGTAACTATAGTACTTTTGATTGTTTGATAAGATTGGCTTTAAATTCTTAAGGAGGTTTGTGCCTTTTCTTTCAGATTCACTAAGTGAATCAAGACCAGCATAATAACTTCTGATTTCAGCATCAGTGCAATCATTTAAGTCAATCGTGGTTGGTAAATTAGCGATAGAATAAGCACTTACTTCTTGATAGTTCTTGTTTTGAAAAACAACAATAGCGCTAGCAAGAGATAAAACAGATACCGCTAAAGCGGGTATGATAAACTTCTTCATAGTATACCTCCATGAATTTAATGTCATTTTTATTGTCGCATAAAACTATGCTTATAAGCACCACTTTTTTAAAAAAGAAAACCTCGTTTGTGACGAGGTCTTCACTTAATTATTTTGAATATTTGTAAGTTGTGGAATTTTTCGTTCCGCTACCATCTTCGTTGGTTTGAGAAACCATTAAGCCTTTGTTGTTAAATTTGATTTCACTGATATTGGTCATACCTTCCATTTCAATTGTGACGTTGATGACATAGGATGTTCCACCCATACCACTAGTAAGACCAAATTGGCAAACATCATCAACTTCTAATGACGGATCAATAAGTTTAATAGTGGTTGGTAAGGTTTTGAGATAAGATGGGAGATCAAGAGTGATGACATCTGAAAATTCTACTTCTGTGCCGTCAATCTCTTCCGTGTGTTTACCTCTCCAAACTTTTTCTTCCTGGCTATAAGTGTATTCGATGGTTTGCTTTTCTCCATCTTCCTCAGTTGTAGCGGTTACTTTGGTGTAATCCCAAGAAAATTCAGTTTCTGCGATTTTCGCTTTATAACCTTCGTAGTCAAAATAGATTGTTGCACTACAAGCGGTCAAAGAAAAAGCGCAAAGTGAAACAAAAGAAAATAAAAAATGTTTTTTCATAAAATGTATGAGTCCCCTTTTTGTGCTTTTATTATATCGCTTTTTTACAAAAAAGGAAAGCCACTTAAACGGTGGCTTCCCTAAAATTAAACTCGTTTAACTATGACTTCTTGGCCGTTATAATCAACTGAGTATTTGTGTTTGGTATCAACCTCTTGTGAAATAATCTTATTCGCAATAATGGTCTCCACTTTATTCTGGATGAATCTTTTAATCGGTCTTGCACCATAGATTGGTGAATAAGCACTATCAAGGATCCAACTCTTTAAAGCATCAGAGAATTCAAACGAATAATAAGATTCTTTTAATCTATCATTGAGATTGTTAAGCATCTTATCAACAATCTTAGATTGAGTCTCTTTAGATAATGGGGAGAAGTACACTATTTCATCGATACGATTTAAGAACTCAGGCTTAAAGGTTTGATGTAATAATCCTTCTACTTTATCTCTTTCATTATTGAGGAGATATTCACTACCTAAATTACTAGTCATGATGATAATCGTATTCTTGAAGTCCACGACTCTTCCTTGACTATCGGTAAGTCTCCCATCATCTAACATTTGTAGTAACAAATTAAAGACTTCGGGATGAGCTTTTTCGATTTCATCGAATAAGACGATAGAATAAGGATTTCTTCTCACTTTCTCCGTGAGTTGTCCGCCTTCTTCATATCCGACATATCCTGGAGGGGCACCAATAAGACGAGAAGTGCTATATTTCTCCATATATTCACTCATATCGATACGGATGATATGACTCTCCGAATCGAACAAGGATTCCGCCAAAGCACGAGCGACTTCGGTTTTACCCACACCAGTAGGACCTAAGAACAAGAAACTACCGATTGGTCGATTGCTATCTTTAATCCCCGCTCTCTGACGGAGAATCGCATCGCTAACTAAAGTTAAAGCTTCTTCTTGACCGATTACTCTCTTCGATAAAGTCTTCTTTAAATCGAGAACTTTCTCTCTATCGCCTTTTTCAATCTTGCTGAGAGGGATGTTGGTCATACGAGAGATAATCTTCGCGATTTGTTCTTCATCCACGACTTCGGATAAGAGTTTATTCTCGCTTTGAGAATTATCGTTCTCTTTTAATTTCTTCTCTAATTCTGGGATGGTCTTATATTGTAATTCACCCGCTTTTTCGTATTCGGAACGACTTAAAGCGACATCCAAATCAAACTTCGCTTTTTCGAGTTTCTCTTTAATGTCTTTAACTTTGAGAATTTCATCTTTCTCTTGTTTCCATCTCTTCTTGAGTTCGTTATCTTTCTCATTAAGAGAAGAGAGTTCTTTTTCGACATCCGCGAGTCTCTTCTTGCTCGCTTCATCACTCTCCTTCTTTAAAGCAGCCTTTTCAATCTCTAATTGCCTAATCTTTCTCTCTAATTCATCGAGCTCACTAGGCATAGAGGCAAGTTCCACTTTGATGGAAGCACAAGCTTCATCCACTAAGTCGATAGCTTTATCAGGAAGGAAACGAGATGTTAAATAACGATTGGATAAACTTGCCGCGGCAATTAAAGCATTATCGGTAATCTTCACGCCATGGAATGATTCGAACCTATTCTTTAATCCTCTTAATATAGAAATAGTATCTTCCACAGTCGGTTCATTGATAAGTACGGGTTGGAATCGTCTTTCTAGAGCGCGGTCCTTTTCAATATATTCACGATATTCTTTTAATGTCGTCGCCCCAATACAATCGATTTCTCCTCTCGCAAGCATCGGTTTGAGCATGTTAGAAGCATCGAGGGCACCATCCGCTCGGCCAGCGCCGACAATGAGGTGGATCTCATCGATAAAGAGAATGATTTTGCCTTCGCTTTCCTTAATTTTATTAAGGACTGCTTTTAATCTCTCTTCAAATTCACCACGGTATTTTGCACCCGCTACTAATGCGCCCATATCTAATTCATAAATAGTTTTATCCTTAAGTATGGTCGGCACATCATCTTTGACAATACGTTCCGCAAGACCTTCAAGTATTGCGGTTTTACCAACGCCAGGTTCACCTAAAAGAATGACGTTGTTTTTAGTTTTTCTGGCTAATATTTCAATGATTTTTCTAATTTCCTCATCACGACCGATGACGGGATCAATTTTCCCTTTCTTAACTTCTTCGTTAATGTTACGGCCAAATTTTTGAAGGACATCTTTATCATTTTCATAGTCAGGCATTTGTTCCATTTGCATAAATTTATCCTCCTTTTATAACTCTATTGTAGCACAAAATTAGCACTCGGCAAGTGAGAGTGCTAAAAATTATATTAATAACTTGTTATTACTTTTTTGTATTTTATCTCGAAAACACCCTTTTTATGCTCAAAAGCTTTGTTTTTGTATAAATGAAAGGTACCCCAAATCCTAGACATTAGGAAAGGGATACTTTTTCTATGAAATATTGACCTATAACTTAAATGACAGCTTTTATGATAAGCTTCATATTTTTGTCCTCGACTACATTATTTATTAATTCCCAATTTTAAGATATTTTTGATTTTGGGAAGTATAACTACATTTCTTTTTATTCATAAAAAGATTTATATTGAAAAATAAAATCCCCGATTAGTATCAGGGATTATATACGATTGTGGAAAGGTTTACCCATTTTGATACAATGCGTACCCCTTAGCAAATTTGCATACCCCTAGGTGTTTTTTGCATACCCCTATTATTAGGGCAAAATTGGGCATTTTGTGTTAAACACAGGAAATGCAGAGTCTGCGTATACAGTCTCATTTGGTGAGTACCACGAGATTCGAACCTTTTTGACTTATTTGTCAGATAAACAAAAACGTGTCTTAAATTTGCTGTTTGCTCATTGTTTGAATTCATTTTTCTTTTTATTAAGCCATTTAAAAACTTTAGGTAGTTTAGAATTTATTTCGTTACAAACTTCTTCATATATACCTTCGTGGAACGATTTCACTTTTATGTGGAACAACGGTTTTTTAAAATCAGCTGCTTTATCTTTGCTAACGCCATAATATCCCAATGATCCACAATAATAAGTATCGGTATAGAAGAATAATTTGTGTTTACCTTTTAATAAATACCAGTCGTCACAATCACTTGGAGTTATTTCGTCAATCTTGCCGTTAAAAAGTCGGAGAACATTGCTTTCTTTTTCGCTTCTATTCAAGCGAACATAAGATGCTTCCACAGTAATTGCGTTTCCTCCTTTAGCTGGGCCAATATAAATTAAATTCAAAAAGTCTCCTTCTTGTTTATAGAACATGGGATATTTATTATCAAATCCAATGTCTACGAGTTTTGGAACCACTATTTCAAATAATGCTTTTTTAATCAATTGATTTTGTTTCATTTTTTTCAATTCTTTCTAACAACTCTCTAATACAATTAAAAGAAAAATCTAAAAGTGAAATTGAACTAAGAACAATATTTTCTACTAACATACTAGTTAAGATGATCTCCAATAAGTTTCTTATGAGATGCAAATAAATCTAAGAAGTCCTTCTTCCGAGTTATAGTTATAACGACTATGTTTTTCATTCTTTTTTCTTCACATTCAGAAAGGTAAGACCTAAAAGAATATGACTTATCTAAGTAACCATCCATGTTTATTACAACAAAATTGTTATTTTCGAATCTGCTTTTAAAAACCTGCTTTATGTCATCTTTACGTATAACGATTTCTTTGCTATTCTTTGACTTTTTATAAATAATTGTTTCATCATCATACTCAATGATATCAAGACCAAAGAAAAATAAGGAAAAGAGAGACATGCCTATTCCAATCAATGTGAAAAATATTACCGTCCATTCCAGCAAAACAGCCACAATGATGCAGGGAGTTGATATAAAACCGCCAATAACAATAAATGATATGCCTATTCTGATTTGTCCATGAATTACCCTTTTTTTAGCATTATTTTCCATACCAACATTATATATGAAAAAAGTTGCTATTTCCTAGCAACTCTCTTCTTATTTTATTGCACTTTCTTAAGATAAGGAGTGAGGTCTGAATCCGAAACACTCATCATCTATATAATAAGGGTGCATATACAGTCTCATTTGCTGAGTACCACAAGATTCGAACATTTTTGTTATTTTTGTTACACACTTGAAGTTAAAAGATGGGATAATTATAAATTATACCCCACGTAAATAATCAAAAGTAATTTCGTTAACTATTCGATATGCGTTATATTTTCCATCCGCTGTGCAAACATAAAAATCAGTAGGACTTTCAAAAACAATATATCCTAACGAATTTTCAAATTTATAAATATTGTAGGAATTTTCTACTTCAGGAAAAAACACATCACCTAGGTCTTCAAAAATCATGTCTCTCATGCTACTGATGTTTTTAAAATCGTTAGTGACAATGTTACCGCTAGACATATCTACAGCTTTCATGCCGAGTAACGCATGCCACATAAAGCTATTGCCATATGGCAAGCCAAAGGAAGGAAGGCTGGTGTTAACTGTAGCGTATTCGCCATTAATACTTAGCCAGCCATCAACATTCGTATTAATCGTATATTTCTGTTCGTTAGTGACTATTGTTAAGCTTTTAGTTCCAGTTCCATCCCTTAAATCTGGATTATTAAACAAAATTTTCGTCGAGTTTAAATATTGATAAACACGATGAAATTCTGAAGCGGCTACACTGTAATAATATTCATCAAGAATATCCAAACGTGGGCTTATTGATCCATGAGTTATGCCAGATATGACCATCGTTATATCTTCTTCTTTTAAATCTTTTATCCATGAATAATAATCTTTCAAGTCTATACTTTCTTTGCGTTCGCTTGGATTATAAGAATAGAAGGCTAGAACGCTTAAAGAATTATAACTAGCAGGATTAATGCCATAAATTCTAGTTCCTACTGGATAGTCAGTAAGATAATCAAACGTTCCATCGCGATTGATACAGTTTGTTGTCAAATAGTTTCCTGGCGTTATAGAAGAATCTAAAATCCTTAAACTTTTCCCACCGCCAGGATTTTCAGCTACTTCAAATTCAAAAATACGGCCATGGGTGACTTTAACGTCCACTATTTCTCCATCTAATGCTACAGTAGCTGGATAGGTTTCTCTAATTAACCATTCACCTTTATAACTAACTTCAACATAATCGCCAGCGGCTAAATAATCTATGTTGTAGTCTTTGTAGTTAAAAGGAATAATCATATCGCCAAATAATAAAGTTGTTTTCCCTTGCACGTGTAAGCCATAATCGACATTGATGTCTCTAGCAATTGTTCTTACTCCTATTTCATACGGATCATTATTTGATGAATAATTATTGCTATTATTGTCGCTATTATGAGAATCTTGCCAAAAAACAGATATTTCACCATTAGTGTCTGTCACAAAACGACCTGTCCTGGTTTCTTCGCCGGGCTTCATATTTAATGTTTCTTTGACGCACAATTGGTCCAAGTCATCCAAAAACAAGTAATAATCATTGGCTTGGTCTGGATAGCCGACGCGATGATTCAATTGGAAAATGATTTTGCCG
>JAGAYY010000032.1 GCA_017940265.1 Bacilli bacterium
TAGTTATTCCTTTCAATCATAAAATCTAGGAAAAAGGCAATGAAAAAGAATTTAGGAATTATCTCTCTATTATCCGTTTCTCTAGCGATGGTTTGCGGAGTTTTTTCCTCATTAAACACCAAAGCTAGCAAAGCTAACGCCGTTCAAGAAGAAGTTGCATCTGATATCTATGGCATTCAAATTAGAAGCGACCATGTTAATAGCAACTATCTTGTTATCCGTGATTCTCAAATTGACATAACTTATCCTGCCGAAGGCACTGGATATACCTCTATATATAATGCTCCTGAAAAGATTAAAGTCTATTTAGATAGCACTTCAGAAGGTGTTTATTTATCTTCCTTTATCGATAATAGTTCATGGACCATCAATAGATGGGAATGTGGTGGAGTTATGTTTCCAATTAATAACGCCAATTATGAAACATATAACGGTAGTTCTATTTATATGGTAGAAATCTTGGAAGGATGTACTTACCCAAATAACAAATCTCAAACCGTGGTTAACTCTACCACTAAAAGATTTATTAATGCTCATTATGGTGATTCAAACGCTAAATATGAATCGTTCGAATGGGCAGAAGATGTCGAATATCAAAGAAGTGAACAACAACTCTCCTTATTCGGTGCTGAAGTTAGAGGAGACGAAGGTGATAATTCTTTCTATATCGACTTAAGATGTGAACTATATTTACCAGAAGAAGTTACTTATTACGTTAATTTAGGCGCTCACATTAATGCCTATGAAAAAGTCATTGTTTATCTTTCTGAAAATGATGAAGGTAAATCACTTGCAGAAATTACTTCTCGCAGAGAAGCGGTAATTAATAGATGGCAAAGCCAATCTTTCATGTTCTCTCTTAGCAAAGAAGAATTTGATTTATATAACGGCACAACTATTTACAAAATTATGGTTTTAGGTGGATGTGAACTCATCTATCAAAATAAGATTTGTGAATTAGATGGTGAATATACATTCCTTAATCCATCTTATGGAGATCCTGTCGCTAAAGAACAAGTAACAAACTTATTTCCAGATTCAACTCCAGATCCAATTACTGGTCCAATTACATTAAGTGGAGCCCAAGTAAGAGCGGATAGACTCAATGACTATTATTTCATTGATATCCTTTCAGAATCTATCGATGGCACTAATAATATCATCTATGATGATTTATCTGCTATTAACGCCTATTCTAAGATTAAAATCTATCTCAGTGAAGAAGATGAAGGTAAAACTCTTGGTGAAGTTACTAGCTTAAGAAAAGGTGAACAAAATAAATGGACAAGTTCTGCTTTCTTATTCGCTTTAACCGCTCAAGAATACGAAACATATAACGGCACAACCATTTATATGATTGAAGTCTTAGAAGGATGTGAAATTTATATTAATAATAGCAAAGCTACTGTTGGAAGAGCGTATCGCTTCGTCAATAATGACTATGGCAAGGCTAGCGCTAAATATGAAGCATTTAGCTTCTCCATAGTTGCTAACGAATTAGTGAACTTCGGCTATATCAATATCTCTGGTATTCATAACCGTATGGATTCTGAAGCTAGAGAAGATCCTAACTGCAATCGTTGGATTATGTTTCTCTTTAACGACAGCATTTTCCAAACCAACTTACTCGTTAATTCTTGGATTGATAAAATCAACTTCTTAGATAACATTTTGATTTATCAAACTAAAAATGGAGAACCAATTACATTACGTAGCATCTTTAATAA
>JAGAYY010000033.1 GCA_017940265.1 Bacilli bacterium
AATAGATTCTATTAAAGATTTAGATGAGGAAGAAAAACTATCTTACTTATGTAAATACTTTAAATTTGACTTGTATCACTTATTTCTCGATACCATCAAAGTCTGGAGAGAACAAGGTGGCGATATCCTCTTAATGAGTCAATATCTTATCAATCAAGTCAGGCTTAAAGAGGAATATCTGTTACACTGCGAATCTGTGCATCGTTCAAAGCTCATTGAATTCTTTGTTCTTTGGGGTATTACTTTAGCAATTCTTTCTTCCTTAAGATTTGCTTTATCACAGTTTTATACCCGTATCATTCACGCAGTATTTTTCCAAGTCTCCGTAGTGGTCCTTTTCTTATTCGTTCTTCTTTCTATTTATATCATGGTTACTCGTATCGTTAATGTCTCATTGGAGGGCTATAAAGATGATGAAAAATAAACTTAAAGACACAATTGAATTTGTCGGTCTTTCTTACACAAAAGAAATATTAAAGATAGTGCTAATCTCTCTAGCGCTTTTAATAAGCGCCGCTTTAATGCTCTATTTTCTTAAAAACATTATTTATACCATCATGATTCTTATCGCTCTAGTGGTCGTGGATTACATGCTATTAACCCGTTATAACGATAAGAAAAAGATGCTTATTAAAGCACGTGAAAATGAACTAATTACACTCATCACTTATTTTGAGGTTTATATCAGAAACAAAAACAACGTCTATCAATCTTTTAATTTATTAATTCCTTATTGTTCTTCCTGGATGAAAGATAAGATTGAAACTTTATTAAAAGAAATAGATAGCGATAAATCAGTCCAACCATTTGTGAACTTCGCTAATAATTTTGAACAACTATCAAGCCATAGTTTATTGCTTTCGATTTATCAAATGGTGGATCAAGGTGAAAGCAGTGAGCAACTAGCCCAGTTTGACGTCATCTTTGATGAAATTGCCAGAAATAGACATAAAGAGATGAAAGAACAAAAGGAGAAGTCTTTAAGCAATATGTCAACATTTCCTTTAATAGGAGCGGGGGCGATAACAGTAGTGCTCACTATATCCATCATCTCGGTATTGGGGGATTTAATGAATGTCTTATAAAGTCGGTCTTATTTTATCCATGATTTTTATTTCAATGTTCTTCCTCTTTGGTGCGGATCTCATCTCTATCCAAAGTGTTTATATTTCATTAGATTCTAAAGCCAACAATATTTCATATTTAATATCACGTTCTGGTGTGATTGATGAGGAATTCATTAACTATGTTGAATCTTATTACTATGTAGATTTTGATTGCCCCATTAATTTAACACCAACATTTGGGGAAGAAATCATTTATTCGATATCCACGAAGTATCGACCAATGATTATTGATAAACAAGAAATGACCATCGTTATTTCACGCATGACAGTCGTGGGATTTTATGGTTAGAAAGGAGGGTATTTATGTCAGAGATTAAAGGACAACTATTAGGCATTATCTTAGTGATTATTGTCTTTGGTGCTGTTGCTGGTGCTTTAGCTACTGCTTTTACAAATATGGCGGGCTCAGTTTCCACCGAAATGGCTAAGGCAATTACCTCAAGACCTGCAATGCTAACTTTCTAAAAAATAACGGCTTGAATAAGGCCGTTTTTTTGATATTGAAAATAAGCAGTTACACTTGTAAAATAGTTTTGATATGGAAGCACTCGAAATCGTAAAAGAAGCAATTAAAGACCGTATTAATATTGGTTCAATTAATTATGATGACAAACTAGACGAATTAGGTTTAGATTCTTTGGATTTAGTGGAAACAATGTTAAAGATTGAAGAAGCTTTAAATGTTGAATTTGCCACTGATGAAATTGTTGAATTAAAGACAATTCGCGATGTCGTTAATTTAATTGAATCAAAAAAATTATAATTTTCTTGTCATTGCAATATTCACATGTTAATATTTTAGACGCGCTTATAAAAGCGTAGTTGCAAGTTGCCTACCTAGCTCAGTCGGTAGAGCTATCGGCTGTTAACCGATCGGTCGTGGGTTCGAGTCCCTCGGTAGGCGCCACTTGGCGAATTGGAGAAGCGGCTTAACTCACATGCCTTTCACGCATGCATTCACGGGTTCGAATCCCGTATTCGTCACCAACTTAGAAACATAGGATTGATGTAAATGTGTCAGTCCTTTTTTCTTACCTTTATTGAACAATTATAGCGATATTATATAATTGATTAAATTCTATGAATTTATAATGACATATATGTTTAAAAATGATATTCTATATCCATGCCTAAAAAGAAAAGACTAACTCATGATGAAAAGATTATAAAGGCGTTAGTAAAAATCAAAACGCCTATTTTTGACCAATTAAGAAACCTGAGTATTTATTTTAAGGAACGTTCTAGAAGCAATGAAACAGGAATAGAACATGTAGCAAAAGCGTACCACAACTTAGATTCTAGTGATGTAGAACTTCTTGAAGATACAATTAAAAACCCTTGCGAACACACGAAAGATAAAAGATATACAAGGACGTATTGTTATTATCACAATAGAAAACATGACAAAAATCACTACATCAAAGTAGTTGTCAAAGTAGAGAAACGTGACAATAAAATTGGATATATATCTTCGATATTCATCACTTCAAAAATTAAAAAACAATAGTTGTTTTAATTGTTTAATATGATAAAATAAACATGTCAAAGGTGGAAAGTCGTTGTGCGACCACGGCGCATTTCTTCGGAAATGGATGGCAGCGATTCAGGATTCAGCGCCCTGTTTGATGATAGCATCTCGAAAGAGGTGCTTTTTTACTTAGAGCAATCAGTGAAATACAAGGAGGATCAAGTAGATGGAAAACCTAAATAAAGAGTATATGGAACGCTTCCATAACTACATAGTTGCGATGGTTTATTATGAAAATCTTCTCAATAGAGAAGAGATAGAGAAACCTCGAACTATATCTTAAGAGAATAAAAGAAAAATGAACCGATTATGGCTCCAATTGCCATCTTGGGTTCACATTTATATTGTATATAATTTATACTTGTTGTCAAAATGAATTTTCAATCTATGATTGATATGCATTGATATGTTGCTATAATATCATTGTCAAAGGTGGAAAGTCGGTGTTCGACCACGGCGCATTCATCACGAATGGAGTCAGCGATTAAGGATTCACCGCCCTGATTGACGAATAATAACGTCTCACTAGAGATGTTTTTATTTTAGCAACAATGCGTTGCTTGATAACAAAACCAATGGTCATAAAATATAGTTAGAGGTAAGCGAAATGGAAACTAAAGACATATTATTAGAATTAAGAACAAAGAATAATTTATCCCAAGAGGAACTCGCGGAAAAAGTAATGGTTACTAGACAAGCTGTATCTAGATGGGAAACAGGTGAAACTACACCAAACACTGAAACATTAAAGTTATTATCTAAACTATTTGATGTATCAATTAATACTCTACTTGGGTCTCCAAGGCAACTAGTGTGCCAATGTTGTGGTATGCCATTACAAGATTCGTTAATTAGTAAAGAAAAAGATGGTTCATTCAACGAAGACTACTGTCAGTGGTGCTATCACGACGAGAAATTCACTTACGACAATATGGACGATTTAATCAACACATGCATTCCTCATATGGTCGCTCAAGGTTTTCCTGAAGACCAAGCTAGAACTTATATGAGAGGAATGCTTCCAAATCTCAAGTATTGGAAAGAAAAGCAATAGTGTTCGCCAAATACTTCAAAGTGTTCGGTTTGTATCATTATTGGAAATCCTTGCCAACTTAGTTAAATAGGATTGATACAATGTGTCAGTCCTTTTATTTTTTGTTCGGTAAGTTGTCTACAATTTGTGGACAACTGAATTTATATATGTCACCATATAAATATGATAAAACACTCAATTAGATACTTTAATAATAAACCGATCCGTGCTGTTTGGGATAACGATAATTGTTTGTGGTGGTATTCCGCTGTTGATTTTATAAGCATTTTAGTGGAGCCTAATTCTCCTAGAAGATATTGGAACAATGTCAAAGTAAGAAATCCTGAGTTGTCACCATTTTGTGGACAACTGAAATTATATGCGGATGATGGCAAAAAATATCTTTCTGATGTTATTAATGAAGAAGGCGTTAGATTGCTTCTTACAATCATTCCTTCTAAGTATAAAAAAGCAATTCAAGATTGGATAAAAGGTTTATTAGATCCAATAGATGAACAAAGCAAGAAAAAAGCTTATGAATTATATAAAACGGAATTGCTTGAAGAAGATGAAATTGGTAAGACAGTTGCTCTGCAAAAGATACATGCTTACTTATTTGAAGGATTATATCCATTTGCTGGTAAAATCAGAACTAAAACTATTTCTAAAGGCGGATTTACTTTTGCTAACGGAGACTTCTTGCCACAAGTCTTAAAAGACATTGATAAGATGCCGGATAATACATTTGATGAAATAGTGGATAAATATATTGAAATGAATATTGCACATCCTTTTATGGAAGGCAATGGTAGAGCTACCAGAATTTGGCTAGATTTACTTCTAAAGGACAGGTTGAAAAAGTGCATTGATTGGTCAAAGATTGATAAAGACGATTATTTGTCTGCGATGAAAGCAAGCCCCATTGATCCCAAACCTATTTTTAGTCTTCTAAAAAAAGCCTTAATTAAAGATGTAAATAATAGAGATACTTTTATGAAGGGTATCGATTACTCATATTATTACGAGGAGGAAGACTGATATGGAGAAAAAGATTAATCCTATTTACCCAAACTCACAATTTAAAACGTTTTGTTACATCAAAAGCGTAATTACTAGACCAAACATTATTGCGGGTGATTATTCATATTATGACGATATGGACGAAGGACCAGAATCTTTTGAAAAACATGTAACGCATCATTATGACTTTATGGGTGATAAGCTTATTATTGGTAAGTTTGTTGCTATAGCAAGAGGCGTGGAATTTGTGATGAATGGCGCTAATCACATGTTAGATTGCTTAACAACTTACCCTTTTGAAATAATTGATGAATTCAAAGGCTTATCTAGACCTTTTGAAGATAGAGGTAATCGTGGAGATACAGTCGTAGGTAACGATGTTTGGATTGGACAAAACGCCACAATATTGCCAGGAGTCCATATTGGTGACGGTGCAGTTATTGGCGCTAATGCGGTAGTGGCAAAAGATGTTCCTCCTTATGCGGTTGTTGTGGGCAATCCCGCAGTTGTTAAGAAATATAGATTTGATAAAGAAACAATTGATCTTCTTTTGGAACTCAAATGGTGGGACAAAGATATTGAAGAAATCAAAAAATTAATCCCATTACTTACTGGGGATTTAGAACAAAGCAAAAAAGAGCTTAAAAAGTTGTTAAAGAAATAGTGGTGCGTAAATTTGGAAGTGGTGCGTTATATCATTTCTGTACATTTTGGCCAACTTGATTAAATAGGATTGATACAAAAGTTGTTAATTGAATGATTAATTGCAACTCACCGACAAAATAAGTCTCGCTCGCACGCATAATGTGAGATTGAGACTTTTTTCTTGTTGTAAATTATTGGTTTTTCTAGTTATATTTAATGTAGAAAGCATAGCAAAAGGATGTTGCCTCTTGTTCT
>JAGAYY010000034.1 GCA_017940265.1 Bacilli bacterium
CCTATATCCTTATTTCCTACTATTATTATATCAATTTATTGATATAACTACAATACTTAATTCACTATTTATCAATAATTATGTTTAATAAATTAAAAAGACAGGTGCCACTATGTATTATTAATTCGCTCAAATTCATCCTCTACTTATAGAAGGTGGGGTCTTCTTTGAGAATTCAATAAAAACCTGGCTTTTAGTCAGGTTTTTTCATATTAATTGGCTGGGGTGACTGGGATCGAACCAGTGAATGGTGAATTCAGAGTCCACTGCCTTACCGCTTGGCGACACCCCAAATTCAGTTAATTAAAACTGGTCTTCCTGATAAAGACGAACTTCAGTCACGCCTGGAACTTCTTCTTGTAAGATGACTTCCACTAAATCTTTAATGTCGTTATTCGCATAAGCACAGTCTTGGCAAGCGCCATGTAATTTAACATAGACAACGCCATCGGCAAAAGAGACGAATTCAACATCGCCCCCATCTCTTTGTAAGAAATGTCTAATTTTATCTAATGTTGCAATAATAAGTTTTTCGCGGTCGTCTTTCATAACGATAAAGATATTAGCACAAACAAAATAAAAAGTTCACTAAAATGCATAAAAATATTTTTATACCTTCTATTATTGCTATAATAGTGGCATGAAACTAAGTCTTGATGAATACGATAAAGTAAAAGCTATTGTGCCTGGTTTATTTCAATTTAATGAAAATGAAATGTATACCCAAGCCGCTTTAGCGATTACTGATAATGAACTTTATTTATATGATGATAACGCTCCCGCGCAAATCATGGGTGATGTTTATCATTATCCAATTTTAAAAAGAATTAAATTAGATGATATCTCAATGGCGTTAGATGAAAAGATTGTTAGAAACGCCCAATTAGATAATATGGGACGTCTTAATTTCTTAATGGAAGAAACAGAAGAGAATATCCTTTTCTATTATTATTTAAGCGATAAAAAAGACATCGCTGACTTTATTAAAGAACTCGCTGACGCTGGTATTAAAACCAAAAAAAGAAAAGTCGATTTATCCCCAGAAAATTTATAAGACCTCAACAAAGTCATTACTGATTGCGAATAAAGGTCTTTTATTTTATAAAAAATTCATATATTCTTTTGGGACGGAGAAATTTATGCCAAAACAAAAATTAACTATCGCCGAACAACTAGCAAAAAGAGAATATAAAGAGCCATCAAACTTTGTCTGGTTTTTATATGCTTGTTTAGCTAGATCCCCATTCTTCGGCCCAAAATATCACGTTAAATATAAAATTATTGATGATATTAACAAATATAAAGGTCCTGCTTTTATTATTTGGAATCATCAATCTAGAAGAGACTATTTATTCTTAAAGAATCTTATCGCCCCCCATAAATTTAATATGCTCGCTGGCTATCAAGAATTCTTTAGAAAGAAATTCACTTGGTTATTTAAAAAAGCCCAAGTCATTCCAAAGAAGAACTTTACTAACGATCCAAAGAGCATAAGAGCGATGGATAAAGTCATCAAAGCGGGCGGCACAATTGCGTTCGCCCCAGAAGGAACATCTTCCATCTTTGGTCATAACCAACCAATCGTCCCAGGCACTGGTAGATTTTTAAAGTACTATCATATTCCTGTTTATTTTATGAAATTAGAAGGTGCTTATCTCACCTCTCATAAAGTTTGTATTGATGACCGTATTGGAAAGATTAACGCTACTTTGTCCTTATTATTTAAACCAGAAGACTTATTAAAAATGTCTCCTGAAGAAATTGATAATAAGATTAATGAAGCTTTCCATCACGATGACTATAAATGGAATAAAACGCAACATATCAAATATAAGAGCAAAGGTCGTATTATGACTAATATGCAAGATATGTTATATAAATGTCCAAGATGTGGTCATGAATTCGAAATGGATGCTGCTGGTAAATATATTAGATGTACAAACTGCGGTAATGGTGGTTGTATGGATGATTATTATGACTTCTATCCATTTGATGATACTTGTAAGATCTTTGATACCCCAACTGATTGGGTGGACTGGGAAAGAGTGCAAGTCATTCATGAAATTAGAGATAATAAAGACTTCTATTTAGAAGAAGAAGTCGATATTGGTGAATTACCAACTTATAAACCAGTAAAAGATAATAAGAAAACATCTATACCATGTGGCCATGGTAAGATCAGATTTGACCATCAAGGTATCCATTTTGATGGTATTAAAAATAATGAACCATGGCACTTTGATTTATCTTATGGAGTAATATATTCTCCAATCATTGAAAACGACTTAACACAGTTTGCTTTAGCGGTGAATGAACAAATCTATGATTTTGTTCCAAAAAGACATGTCGTAGGCAAGATAATTCTTGTCACTGAAGAGATGCATAGATTACACTTTAACACATGGAAAAACTTCCCTTGGAACGACTATATGTATAAGGGAACAGAATTGGAGAAAAAGTAATCATGGTTAAACCATATTGGAAATCAGCATCACACATTATCATCTTTTCTTTGATGATATTAGCCCATGTCTTTTTGTTTGCGTCATTCACTTTAGATATGATTGCCTTTATGAAAGATCCAGCTGTCACGAACCCTGAGGCTCCTACGAGAATAACAACACTTATTGTTGTAATTGCGGTTTTTGCTAGCTTTATTATCGATATTATTTTCTTCTCCGATTTATTCCGTTACATCAGATTAAAAAGAAGAACTAATAGTAACATTAAAAGTAATGTTGAAATCGTCGCGGAAGATGAAGGTAAAGAAGCCGCAAATAAAGAAGCGAAGAAGATGCTTAAGTTTAGCGAAGTTATTGCTGATGTTAATGAAGCCTCCACTTCTAATGGCGCGGAATTTGAATTCTCACAAGAATCAATGAGACGCCCTTCTCTTAAAGCCACTCTTCTCACAATGAATTACGCTATTGGCTTACCACTCTTAGCAATATTTGCGTTATTCTTTGTTGCCCTTGTATTTTTCTTCTTAGCAATTGATCCTAAAAATCCATTAAATGGTTTACGTAATGCCGCTACACTTACTGTTTTAACTATCGTCTTATTCGTGGTGATTGTGGCTATCATGATGATTGTTCAAAGAATTAGATTAAAGAAAAAAGCCCCTAAAGAGATCGGCTTAAGAATCTACCCTGAATATGTTGAACAATATGTTGTGGCTAATAAAGAAGCAAGAATGGAAACTCGTTATAAAGTCAGCTATGACAATATGAAACGCATGAAAACAAAAAACTTCTATTTAATCAAAGGTAAAGTTAATAAACAAACCGCTGTTATTACCATTTACAAAAAAGAAATTCCTAGTGAAGTCATTGACTTGATAGAAGGAAGATATTTAAAAGCAAAAGAAGCTAAGAAAGCTCAAAAAGAAGTCAAAAACAAAGATTAATAAATTAAATAGTTTATAGAACAAGATAAAGCCCTTGCTAATTCCACAACAGTGTCAGCCTGGGCTTTTTTAATGTCCAATTTGTTTTGTTCGTATGCTCTAATAGTACGCACAGGAATATCGGTTAAAAGAGATAAATCATTTTGGCTCAAGCCAACGGCCTCTCTTCTTTCTTTTAAAGGACTGTATTTTGATAGTTTATCTTTAAAAACATCTAGAATTTGCTTAATATCCATTTCGTGATATGGGAAATAATAATTTAATAATTCACTACAAGGGAATACTTTGATAAGAGTCTTAAATGATTTCTTGAGAGTGGTTTGAGCATATCCCAAAACCCAACCAACCCAATATTCAGGAGAAGCATATGCGGCGGTATAAATATCCACGGGTGGCTTATCCATAATTGAGGCAATTAATTCATTGCTAGATCTGCCTAGAATATAGATTGGGTCCATTGATTCAAAAGCAGATGCAACGACGGAACTGGCAAATGACTCGGCGAATGAGTCAATGTTTAATTTCTCGTTTAAAACAGCGAGTTCAAACATCTCTGCTGTCTTATGCTGAATAATTTCTGCGTATTGTTCTCTATAAGCGTGGATCATTTTTATCAATTCCTTTCATAATATCATTTAAGAATAAGTCGTCTTCTTTAAAGACCGCTGTTCTACATTTGATGTATCCTTCTCTTGCGGTATTATTTCTCATTTCTCTTAATGGATAATAAATAAATGATTCAGCTTTCTCGCTTCCTAAATATGATAATTGAGAAAAAGCTTTCTCTGAAATAAGAACAACTTGTTCACCTAGATTGCCAAGTTTTAAGGCCTCTTTTAAAGAACGAACAGATATAGCGTTGTTGACAAAAGCATCAGCATAGGCAAAATAGCTATCATCAGCGCGATAACCTATTACTACATCATATTCCTCGATAGGGAGTAAGAAGTGCTTTATTAAGTATTCTTTGCCTGCTTTAGCAATATCGTTTTTTAAATTGAAAGTGCGATTCTTCAAAAGAATAGCAATCCAATTAAGAACATTTCCTTCTTTTGAAAGATTCAATATTTTGAGACCGTTGATATTTAAAGAATATTTGTTTGCATAACCATCATGTGTTTTATCTACTGCCCATTCTTTAGCGAGATCTAAAGATTCAGTACAATAAAAACCTAAACCATAGTCGTTGTATGGCTTTCCAATCCCATATTGTGGCTTTTCTATGATAGAAATAGAGCCGTGGTAAATAATCAATTCACTGTTTTTCATACTAATACTATAACACTATAATGTCATAAATACAATAAAACATAACACTATAATGTCATAGATAAAAATACTTCGAAATACTCAATATTCGATGAATAATAGTATAACAATGTATTAACAATAGCCATACAATATGTTATAATGACTATGATAAAGAAAGGAGGCATTTATATGGCAACAAAAAGCGCGAATGTTGTGGCTAGAGTAGAACCTGATGTTAAAACAAAAGCAGAAGCTATCTTAGCCAATTTAGGGGTGCCCGCTTCTGTGGTTATTAATGCACTTTATCATCAAATCATTTATACGAATGGTCTTCCTTTTTCCATCACCTTGCCTCCGAATGTGCCAGTAATGGAGGATATGAGTGAAGAGGACTTTAACAATATGATGAAAGAGTCCTTAGAAAGAGCCGACAAAGGCGAGGGTAGACCTTCAAAAGTTGTATTTGATGATATTCGCAAAAAAATCAAATAATGAAGCATTACGACATCATCATTGACCAAAAAGTAGAAAAACACATTGAAAGCATCATCAAATATATCGCGTATGATCTTTGCAACAAACAAGCAGCACTGATGCTCTTAAATAAGATTGAAAACAGCATTGATGGCTTGGCAAATTTCCCAAATTCTCATCCACTAGTTGATGAGGAACCTTGGAGAAGTATAGGGGTTAGAAAAGTGTATGCAAAATCATATATTATCTATTATCGTGTTAACGAAAACGAAAAAAGAGTTTACGTTTTAGCGATTGTCTATAGTAAACGAGACCAGTTTAGACAGTTGAGCGAAATAGATACCAATTAGATATCTTGAATTTGTTTCCAATTACTAACAAGGTTAGAGACTAATTCTCTAGCCTTTTTATCATCTATTTCTTTACTTAAATATTTATGAATAATAATAGCGACTTCTTCCGCTTGTTCTTTAGTACATCCTCTAGTGGTCACTGCGGCAAAGCCAATACGTAAACCGCTTGTTTTACCAGGGGTTAATGTATCATTAGGAATCATATTCTTATTTAAGGTAATACCAATACCCTCTAAGGCTAATTGAGCATCTTTACCAGTCATACCATATGTATCTAAAACATTAACTAAGAATAAGTGGTTATCAGTGCCAGAGACTAAAGCCCCTAATTCTGCTAACTTATCAGCGCACGCTTTAGTGTTCACTAAAACTTGCTTAATATATTGTTTAAATTCAGGTGCTAAGGCTTCTTTAAAACAAGTGGCTTTCGCGCCAATAATATGTTCTAATGGTCCACCTTGATAATAGGGGAAGATGGCGGAGTTAATCTTTTTAATCATTTCTTCACTATTAGTGAGAATAAGACCACCTCTAGGACCTCTTAATGTCTTATGAGTAGTGGAAGTCACGACATCAGCGTAAGGGACTGGTGAAGGATGAAGACCTGCCGCTACTAAACCCGCAATATGGGCCATATCTACCATAAATAAAGCACCAACTTTATCAGCGATTTCTCTAAATCTTTTAAAGTCGATAGTGTATGGATAAGAAGAATAGCCCGCCATAATGAGGTCTGGCTTTTCATTATCAGCTATTCTTTCTATTTCTTCATAATCAAGATGACCGTCTTTTAATGGGTAGTGGACAAATGTATATAGGTGAGAAGAAAAAGATACAGGAGAACCATGAGTTAAATGGCCTCCATCATTTAAGACTAATGAAAGAATCTTACCACCATCTGGAAGTAAGGCTCTATAAGCCGCAGCGTTAGCTTGTGAACCACTATGTGGTTGTACATTAGCATATTTACAGCCAAATAATTCACACGCTCTATTAATCGCTAAGTTTTCAACTTCATCAACGACTTCACAACCCCCGTAATATCTATGACCCGGGAAGCCTTCAGCGTATTTATTTGTAAGAATAGAGCCACAGGCACTTCTTACATCCTTACTTGCGTAGTTTTCACTAGCGATAAGTTCGATACCATTATTTTGTCTTTCTTGTTCTAAAAGAATAAGTCTATTTAATTCATTATCCATAAAAATCACCTTTGCTTTATGATACTAGAAAAAGAAGACTAATTCTATAAATTGATATTAGCCTTCTTTAAGAAAGCTTTAGTTCTTTCTTCTTTAGGATGAGCAAAGAAGGATTTACTATCCCTGCTTTCAACGATATAGCCATCATCCATAAAGATAACCTTATTAGCGACGTTCTTAGCGAAGTTCATTTCATGAGTAACCACAATCATGGTTCTACCTTCTTTGGCTAATTTCTTCATAACTTCTAATACTTCGTTAACCATTTCTGGGTCTAAGGCGGAAGTTGGCTCATCAAACAAAATAATTTCCGGATCCATACATAACGCTCTAGCGATAGCGACTCTTTGCTTTTGACCGCCACTTAAGGCACGAGGACGATAGTTCATTCTATCTTGCATATTAACTTTAGTTAATTCTAGAATCGCTCTTTCTTTACTTTCTTCATAACTACGTTTTAAGACCTTAGTTTGAGCAATCGTGCAGTTTCTTAAAACATCCATGTTGCTAAAGAGATTAAAACTTTGGAAAACCATTGTCATTTGACTACGCATTTGGTTTCTTTGTTTTTCACTAATCGCTGTGATTGGATGTTCTTTAATAAATGCTTCATAAGCATCTTTATCAAAGAAGTCCGCTTTGTTTGGTTTTTCATTTAAGACTTTTTTATAAATCTTCCTACACTCTTTAACTCTTCTTTTATTTTGTTTTGTGACGTAGCCTTCAATAATCTTATTTTGATAAATTGCAAGATTATCTTCTGCCTCCACTAAAATGTCTCTATATTTTGCTTTTTCTTTTCGATAAGCATCATAATCCACAAAATCATCCTTACATTTCTCAATATTAAAGTAATTATTACCTTTAAAAGAGAGCAATCCTCTTGTGGGTTCTTCTAATAAGTTAAGGCATCTTAAAAATGTTGATTTACCAGAGCCACTTGGACCAATAATCGCTATCACATCTCCCTTATTTACTGTGAGATTAATGTCCTTAAGCACTCTATTCGCGTCAAAGAATTTTGCTAAGTTTTTAACTTCTAAAATAATTTCACTCATGCAAATAATCCTCTTTTAAATCTATTAAATGGATTAAGGGAGATCTTTTGTCCATCTAATTTCTTTTCAATAAGTTTAAGTACACCCGCGGCTAATAATGTTAATAGTAAGTAGATAACCGCTAAGATGAGATATCCTTCTAAGAAAGCATATGAAGCAGTGGATATCACTTTCATACGATAATATAGTTCAGTCGTAGCGATAACGTTTAAAACAGAAGAGTCTTTAATATTAACGATTAGTTCGTTACCAATCGTTGGTAAGGAATTTCTAATAGCCTGTGGTAACACCACGAAGAAAGAAGCAGTGGAGCTCTTCATACCTAAACTTCTCGCTCCTTCTACTTGACCCATATCCACGCCATTAAGACCAGATTGGACAATTTCCGCCATATAGGCTGCAGTGTTAAATGTAATAACAATTAAGCCAGCGAAGAACCAACCATTAAAGACATCACTAATTAATGAAGGAAATCTAATCGCATCCCAGTTAAGTCCTAAAGCAGCGCAACCATATTTAAAAATTAAGGCTTGAACCATCATCGGTGTCCCTCTTAAGACAACTGAATAGATATTACATAATCCTTTAATAATGTTGAAACCAACCTTCTTAATCCAAGAAGCAGTGGGCTTTGTTTTTAGATTCTTGCCATAGGCAATAAAGACACCAAGAAATAAACCCACAACAGTACCAAATATCGATAAGATAAGAGTGGAAATAATACCCGCCCAAATGAGGCCTTGGTTTCTAATAAATAAATCACCAGCTTTTGCTAAGTCTATCATTATGATCAACCTTGACTTCTTTGGCTAGCTTCACCCATTAAGCGACTTCTTTCTTCTTGTGAAAGTCTACTTAAAGAAGCATTCAAATCATTAAGTAAAGCGGTGTTACCTTTTTTAAGACCAATATTAACCGCTAAACCTTCTAAATCACCTTCGCTTAAGAAAGAATAATCGCAGTATAAAACACCTAAGCCATCTAATGATGCCATTGCTTCAATAACTGGTAATTCAGCGGGCATCGCAAATGAGATACCACGTTGCACATCTAATGCCGCTAATGGATATGTTTGTTGAGCGGCGCTATGTCTAATATTAAGAGAGGCATCACTAGCGAAATAATCTTCAATGATATCGTCACCGACAACATTAGCCTGACACACTAATGATTGACCTTTGAATAATTCTTTTAATCCTTCATAGTTAAGTGGATTATCTTTAGAATTGCCTTCTGGAATATTTTCTTGTTTGACTAACCACGCTAAATCACTCTTTAAATATGGTTCAGTAAAATCAATGGTCTTTCTTCTTTCACTAGTGGAAGACATACCCGCTAAAACCATATTAATAGAACCGCTATTAAGTGAAGGAATAAGATCATCCCATTCAATTCTTTTAATCACCACATCTCTACCTAAATCTTTAGATAAGAATCTAGCAACAGCAATATCATAGCCATCCGCAAATTCATTTGTGCCATCAATTGGTAAAGTGAATTCGTTAGACTTATTAACCGTCCAATTAAAAGGCTGGTATGCACATTCCATACCAATAACTAATCTAGTATTATCCACTTGATTAGCCACACAAGCGGATAAAGATAATGATGATAAAAGCGCAAGTAACGCTAAATAATTGTTTCTCCTCATAGATGAAACCCCTTTCCTAAAAAAATAAGATTGCATTCTATCGATGCAACCTCAGTATAAGAACAGGATTTCATCAATAGCTCCTCTACAACAATAGCTGTAGGAGTGCATAGGATGTTGTCCTATACCCCAACTCACTAATATGTCTACTAGTGGTTTCGGCGGTATTTCCTTTCATAAGCTTCATTGACTACCATCTCTGCTTATTACTGATAAAGACCGCGCCTCTATCAATCTATGCGTCTATTTTATATATTTTTATATTATTTGCAAGAAAAACACATTTTTTAGCAGTTTTACATTTTCTATACGTCTAATAGGTGAGAAGAGTCAAAAACACTTTTCTCTAGCGTCTATACAAATAGATGTTTATAATCAGAAGGAAAGTAGGTTCATACTTATGAGTAAAAATGAAAACAAAAAATTCCCAGTAGCCGCGATAATTTTATCTGGCATCGTGATTATTTTGGCAGTCTTAGCTATTTCATTCTGCGCAACAGCGAGAACTCCAGGTAATTTGGCTGCAGTAGGTGTTTTAGAATTAGCGGGTGGCGTATTATTCTTAGCCGCTCTTACAACAGGTAGAAATGTCTTCTCAAGAGTTGTTTCTATCGTCTTATTAGTGGCAAATATCATCACATCTTTCGTTTTGGCGGTCATTAAGATTTATACACAAAACGTTGCTTTATTAGCTATCAGCTTATTAATGTTTGTGGCATCAGTGCTATCTCTTATCTATTACTTAACATCATTTAGAAATAAGAGAATTGCTAAAATGTATATCGCTACAGGCTTTATCTTAGCAGTCTTAGTCTTCATGTATGCTTCATTCTATATCGCTACAGACTTAAGTTTGATTCAAAACGATCCAGGAGCAGAATTAGAACCATTATTTGATAATTATTTCTTACTCTTTGGTTTAGGTGCCTTAGCTACAATCCCACCAACACTTAGACTTACAGTCAAAGATGATGAAGAAGAAGTTCAACCAGAAGAAAAGGCTGAATAATTAACTAAAAATAAAAAAATGAAACGGTTCCTCACTATGAAAGGAATCGTTTTTTTATCTTAAGATAACAACTGTTACATTTTTAATCGGCTGTTGCAAAATAATGTAACAGTGCTAAAATAATGACACAGATGAAAACAAATGTACTTGAAGTTTTAGAATTGCTAGAAAAGAAACTTGGAGCGGATTATTATTGGAAAAAGTATAAAAAGCCGCTTCCTTTAATCTTTTCTAATAACTTTTTTATAACTGAAGCCATATCTCAATTTGATCGATTTGTTTTAATCATTCCTTTAGATACTAATACTGATATTAATTTAATACGTGGTGTCTGTTCTTATATGAAAGATAAGACAATTGCATATATAGAGAATAGTTCATTAGCTAAAGAAGCTGAAAGCTATGGAATCAGTTACTTCAATCGTTTAGGACAATACTGCTCTCCAACTTCACAGCCTGAAACGAGTGCTTTATCTTATACAAAGTTGACACAACTGGTTGTTAAATATTTATTACTTAGTAAAACAAATCTTTTCAGTACACGACAAGTTGCTGATTTTTTTGGAGTTTCTAACACATCTATCAAAAGAGCATATGATTTTTTAGAAAGCATAGGTGCTGTACAGAAGGTTGGCGCTTATACTTCATCTGTTTCATATAACATTAAAAGCAAAAAGCACTTGCTCGATTGTGTTAAAAAGTATTTCGTCCTCCCTTATAAAAGAATCACAAGAACATTTGTTAATTACGGCGTTCTAGATCATTTTGCAAAAGAAATGTTTTATAGCGCTGAGCATGTTCTTGCTAGAGTTAGCAATTTAGCTAATCCTGATGAAATTGAATTAGCGGCACCATCAGTAGTTTTTAATAATCTTATTCACGAGAATTCCAAAAAAATACTATATGGAGATGAGCTAGTTACTATCGAAGAATGGATATATAAAATTGATTATTTTTCCTTCACCAATGAAATTGATTTAGTGGATGCCTATATCATTGTGAGCAAACGCTATGAGAATACCATTGATAGTAGGGTTAGTGCCGCTATTAAACAATTAGAAAGAGCTATTACAAATGATAAATAAAAAGAATATTGAAAGGCTTGTTTCTTTTCTAAGTGAGAATAAAGAATCCTATTTCGTCATCGGCGGTAACGCAGCTGCTATACACTTTGAAAACGTTGGACTGAGTTTTAGAGCCACTGAAGATTTTGATATTGTTTTAGTCACCAAAATCGATAATTCCGATTTTTCTAATCAGATTGGCAAATTCTTAATTGAAGGCGGATATGAAAATAAATATAGAAACAAAAAGAAAACTGCTTATCGATTTGAAAAGCCAAAGTCTCTAGAATATCCAAGAGTAATTGAGTTTTTCGCCAAAGAAGGAGAGTTCCCGGAATCGTTAGATAATAGACTGGCAAAAGTTAATATCGAAGTTAATGAAGAAAAGATTTCAGCAATTATACTTGATAGTGATGTTTATGATTTTGCTAAAAGCCACGTTGTATATGATTATGATTTACCAATAGTGGACATTAAAGGTCTTATAGCGCTCAAAACGCTTGCTTATTTTAAAAACTTGGAATTGTACGAGCAAAAGTTAGTTGATAAGGAGGACTATGCAAAACATAGAAAAGATATCTTTAGACTATTAACGATTGTTGCAGATCTTGAACCTCTAGAGAATATTCCAGAATGTCTTAAAAAGTCTCTTCAAGAATTTCTAGTAATCTTAGAAAAATCACAGGACTTAGCTAGGAGCTACAGAGCGGGTCTAGAAGGCGTAGTGGATAGATATAAAAAGATTGCTAACTTATAGAATTATATTAATTAAATCAAAAGTAGATGGTTATCCAAATGGATGACCATTTTCTTTTTTAAGCAAGAAGTTTGTAAATAATCTAAATAAGGAAATATAATTAAGGTAGATTCAAAAACGGAGAACAAACAATAATGAAATTTTTAAGATGCAAAGTATGTGGCAAAATAGTGGCCTTAGTTAATGACTGCTCTAGTTGCCCAACAAAGTGCTGTGGTGAAGCCATGGAAGAAATCCCAGTTAACACACAAGATGGCGCTCATGAGAAACATGTCCCAGTCTATGAAGTCGTGGACAATATCGTTAACGTTAAAGTTGGTGAAGTAGATCATCCAATGTTAGAAGCCCATTATATTCAATGGATTGCTTTGCAAACAAATTTAGGCAACCAAAGAAAAGTCTTACAACCAGGCCAAGAACCAAAAGCCCAATTCGCTTTATTACCAGGTGAACAAGTTATCGCGGTTTACGAATATTGCAACCTACATGGCTTATACAAAGCTTAATCTTAGAAATAACTCTTCTCTTTGTTCATAACAAAAGTATTTGACATCTTCACTTTAGAATGTTAAATATATATACGAGAAAAAAGCAAACCCGGAGTAATTCGGCGACGCAAAACTATAGGGTCTTACAATAAAGATAGCCAGTAACCTCAATTGTTAATTACAGTTGAGGTTTTATAATCTTTTGAGAAGATAGCCAGTTGCCTTACGGAGAAAGTCCGTTCCTTATAGGCAACTGGCTTTTAAAATCTATGAAGGGCTACTCAAGTAAATTACGTACAAAGTTAAAAATTGCCGGCGCTACCGCAACCGCTATCTTTTCACTTGCGTCCGTATTCACCGTAACATACGCTTGGTTCGCTTCAGGTGGCGCAGTTACTGCTACTGGCATGCAAATTACTGTAGCGAATGAAAAAGGTGCAAGAATTGATAAAGTCAGACTTATTAAATTTGATTACGCTCCTGATGGTATCGGTGGTTATGACTACTTAAACCCATATACCGGTTCTGTTAATGCCTATGACTTCAATGAAAAAGAGGGAACATTTGGTTATTTTGAAAGAACACCAGGTACAGGTAATTACAGCTATGCCGATGGCAAATATACAAAGCAAGACACATATACTTACGACTATACATGGAATATTGTTAGTTCAATGAACGTCTATGACCCAGTTGAAAAAGTCATTAGAGGCAATTCCTTTGATTTAAGATCTTTGAACTGCAACGTTATCTATGAAATCACTTTCTCTTCCTCATTAGCGGGTGATTTCTATCTTCAATCGAATTCATTCAGAAACTTAGAAAAGACAAAAGGAGAAAGCGAAATCTACTTAACATCTTGTGCGGATTTCGATGCTTTCTACGCTGATGATATTTCTGCTTCTATTGGTTCAGAAGGTGGTAAGCCATTATATTACCCAACTTATTTACCATATGATGCTGAAAACCCATATCTCGGTGGTAGTGAAGGTTCTATTGATGAAATTTATTATCGTTTATCATACTGGGCTTCCATTAAAAATAATCATGCTAATTATTACAGCACAAATCCAATGCCAACAAACATCAGTATTGATGCAAATGAACCAATGTCTTTTACTGATGACCCATCAAGCACTTATACTATGTATATAAACGTTAACTACGCTCCAGATAGATTAACTGACTATGTTAAGAAGATTTATTCTGGAAATATTACTGCAGTTTATGACTATAACTTCAGTTTTAGCTTTAATTCTAGATAAGGAGGGAAACAATGAAGAATAAACCATTTATCGCTAAAATCGTTGCAATCTCCTTAGTTGCCTTATCCTCAGCATCAGTCGCGGCTGCGGCTTTAGCGTGGTTTACTTCAAATAAAAAAGACACTGAAAATGAACACGTGAATGGTGATGTTGGTCTTCGCGGTTATTTCTACGATGGTGATGGTTCTTCCATTTATCCATATGAAATCGTCACTCCAACACATTTCTATAACTTATGCCGTCTTCAAAACTTAGGTGTCTTCCCAACTAAAAAACACTTTATTATTGGCCATAATAATGGCACACCTGAAAATCCAAATTATCAATGTATCGTCGGTTCTGATGGCCATGGTGAATTCACCTGGGGTGATTACCTTGATATGGATGGTGCTGCTATTTCTCCAATCGGTAACGAAGAAACACCATTCGTTGGTGATTTCAATGGCCATGGTATTCCAATTAAAAACCTTGAAGTTAGAGGTTATCCAGAAGACGTCGGTGTCTTTGGTTATGTTTCCTATGAAGGTGCGATTACAGGCTTAGTGTGCCAAGACTTAGACATTGTCTCTTTAGGCTATAGCACATCCACATCTGACCAAACCTATGAATTATTCCATCCTGAAATTGATGATTTATTTAACGAAAGTGCCCATTACTTCGCTAAAGATACAAGTTTGTCTTTCTATAACTACAATGGTAGTAGCTATGTTGGTACTAATTTAAAACATGAAAATGGTTTAAGTGGTACTGCCTATGATGAAATCAACGCTTCCTCTAATGTCGTCACAATCGAAGGAGAACCAAGCACAATTTATAATGGTTACTTCCTTCCAACATATCCAACAGTTGAAAACGATCCATTTACCTATTCATGGCGTTCATCTTCCCCATTGGTTAAAACTATTGAAGCAATTGATATCGATGGTGACGGCACTAATGATCCTTTAATCATGATTGATTTAGATCCACTTAAAGAATCTGGTGTTGATGAAGGAAAGTTCAACTACACAGACGCCAATATGCAAATCGATACAAGAGTATCTTTATACGCCACTGTGGAAGTTGACGGCTATATTTATTCTCGTGTTATTCAATCCTACACAATCGAATTTTATTCCAATACTAAAGACAATATCGGAAGTATTGAAGAGCCATATACTAACCAAACAGTTTATAACGCTGGTAAGTATTCTATGGCGATGTTCTGTGACTATGTCGCTAACGAAGATGCTTCTCACCGCGTCACTAATTATCACCACGGTAATAACATTGGTTTCTTAGCGGGTCACCTTGATGGCTCTATGACATATTGCTATGTCTATCGTGGTAGTTTCTCATTCAATGATACTGGTTATTATCCAATTGAATCTGAATCAGTCGCTGGTTTAATTGGTGAAGTAGGCACTAACGTCATCAATGCTTTAGATCCAGATTCAGGCTATGGCTTAAATGGTGATACTGGCGTTATTAACTTTACTCGTGTCTACGAAGGTATCAGAGGTAACTTAACTGGTGGTAGTGTCGTTAAAGCGGGTTATAACGCCACACATAGTAAAAACTATTATTCATATGATTCAGTTATTAATGATACGGACGCAGGTTTATTTAATAACTATGAACAGTACTTAAGATATATTAACGTTGCCGGTTCAAAACATTATGTATCTAATGTCGGTGTTGGTATTCCTAATGGCGAAGTAATAGATCCAGGTGATTCTGCTTCAGAATGGCATAATTACACAGTTACACAAGGTACCCTTAATAATAACGCGCGATTCAATTCTGTTGATTTCTTATGGAATAAGGTCATCGGTGATGAGGAAGGTATTGACCGTGGTTTAGGCGTATTTAAAATTGCCACTGTTTACGATAGCAATGCTTCTGATCCAGATAACTATAACCACGCTTGTTCTAGGATGGGTGACACAGCGATCATTAATGGTTCTCCTAAGACCAAAGTTTATTTCTCCACTGCGGAATATGATCATACCGCTCATGGTAGCAATAACCCCGACGCTGTTTGGGACGAAGATCAACCAATGAGAGCGTCATCTATTCCTAGCTATTCTGATATCTTCTCATACGATTATCCATTCTCAAGAGACTATAACTATTGCTTTGAATTAGATTTAGAAGATATGGGTAAATCAAAAGGCTACAACTATATGAGCAACACTGATAGCCCATTCTTAACGAATTATTTAAGCTCGAAACTTATTGATAAAAAAGGTCAAAGCATTGAACCTGGTAGTCAAAGATTCGGTTTCATGTTCCGTTCTTCTAAGAATGAAACATTAACATCTTTATCTTCATACTTGCCTGTTAAAAAACCAGATAACAAACAAAGATATGGCGATAATTACTATCCATCCAATTCGATTGTTTTCCAAATCGATAATGAAAACGGCGCTAACGTCTCAGTTGTTGGTAATGGTAATGACATTACTATCTATTCTTACAATCCACACGTTCCAGATAATGATGTCACTAGAATGTACACTATGAAATCATCTAATTACAACACTGATGCCGATAGAGATGTCCATCGTTATTTCACATACGATGTTGAAACAGGTGCCACTGGAACACACACTGTTAATAATGACAATAATATGAAGGATAATAACGCTTTATACGCGCACGTATTTAAGCTTCCACAAGGTCACTATGTCCTTGGTGCTTCTGGTGCGCATAGTAATGCGAATGCAAATATTTATTTCCTTGCAGTTCAAGGTCAAAACGACGCTGATATCGGTGGTAACGTTACCGCTGAATTAGGCAGCACATTAAGCGATGTTGACTTCTTAGTCAGTGAACCAACAAAAGCTAACTTCCCTGATGGTTTAGATAAAGCACAATTTAACTTCGCTGCGGACTTCAATAGTCAAAGTGGTGACTTCATTGTTGATACTCAAACAGTCAGCGGTAATAACTACTTATCTCTAGAATTTGAAGATGCACCTGTCTTTGTTACTTACTTATCAGCATATTCAACGAGCAACGCACCGCGTTATTATATACGTGATGAAGAATTCACTAAGACATTCCATGTCTATAGGCAGCATTAAAGGAGGCAATTATGAAATTAAGTAAAAATCTTATTAGCAAAATCTTAGTTACTACAACAATAGCCTCTGCTTGTGCGGCTGCTATCGGAGGCACTTTCTCCGCGGTTATGGGTGCTTATACAATTCTTGAAGACACATACTATACCGTTACCGATAATGGTCACAAATTTAAATGCTATCTAATTGATGGCGAAGCAAATAGTGTCGCTATTGGTTGGTTAACAGGTGATGATAATCCTGTCCCAGATGATTTAACAGTGCCAGAAACTGTCACTATAGATGGTGGCTCATTTACCGTTAAAGCGGTTGTTAAAGGTGGCTTTAGATATTGTGATTTTGAAACAATCACTCTTCCTAAAACTATTACAGAAATTAGGGAAGAAGCTTTCGCATATTGCGAAAACTTAGAATCATTCACTTTCCCACATGGTATGACAGAGATTGCACCTAGTACATTCTTAGATTGCCGTAATTTAACGACATTGTTCTATACAAGCATTTCTGAAGGCCAACAAGTCCGTGTGTTAGGTAACTCCACAATTAAGAGTATTGGTGATCATGCATTTGATTCATGTATCAACTTATCTAACTTCTATTGTCCAAGTTCAGTCACTTATTTTGGTGAAAGCTGCTTCCAAAACTGTCGAAGCATTGCTGCATTCTATTTCCCATCAGACAATATGCTTGTGGGTGAAAATAGAAACTTAATTACTGTCGAATCTTATGCTTTCTCTGACTGCCCTAACTTAGAAACAGTTTATTTTGAAGAAAATATGTATCAAATTAGGCCATATGCTTTTGCTAATGACCATTCAAATCTTAAGTTTACTTATACTGGTCAAGTAGAACCAACATATGACACTCACTGGAGAGACGTTAACTTAACCACAACCAACAATAATGTTTACCCATTCTTAGATATGGGTCAAAGTAAGATTGTTCAATCTACCGATTATCCAGGTATCATCTATTCTGTTGAGACAGATGATGTCTATTTAGATAGCAGCGTTGGTGGTGGCAAAACAACAACAGTTAAAGTCATTGAAAATTCTGCTCAATATATCAAGATTAATAGTTTTGTGACACCATTCGCCACACAAGAAGGCTACTATGATGTCAGTACTGGTACACTAACTATTCCAAATGAAATTAATGGTAAGAAAGTTAAAGTTATTAACGCTAGTGCTTTTGTCAATCATACAGAATTGCAACATATCGTCTTTAATCAAGACCTAGTGCAAATTCAACACTGGGCCTTTAATGGTTGCACTAATATTACTTCTTTGAACTTTGCCGCTTGTCAGCAACTGAAGGAAATTAGCTTTGAAGTATTCCAAAAGATTGGTAATACCACAATGTGGCAAAACGAGCCACCAGCGGGCAACCAAGTATATAACACCTTATTAAAAAACATTACATTACCAAACTGTCTAGAATATATCGGAGATGCTGCATTCTATAATTTCCCAAATTTAGAAGTAATTTCCTTTAAGACGGATGCTAATTCTTCGGCGTCATTAAAGATGATTGGTGACTACGCTTTTGCAGTTTATAGAAACAATAATAGTTTCCAAAACCACACTAATCTTGTTTCTATTGAACTACCAAACACTTTGAATGATGTTTATGCTTCTTCTGCTAACTATTACCATCCATATCAACCATGGTTAAATGGTCAAAGTAATGGTGCTTGCAAAACCCGTATTGAAAGAACCGCCATTGGCAGATACGTTTTTGACAACGCTGACTACCTTGGTACTGTTACAATGGAAAAGACTACTGCAACACAAGATGCTGATGCTAATCATAAGACATCATTTGCCTCTAACGTATTCGTTAGATGCAATAACCTGGTTCGTTTTGAAAGTAATAAGAAACTCTATCTTATCGGTGCTGACTCTTTCAAAGGCGTGAGCTCTTTAAGAGAAATCTTCTTACACACAGAATTATCAGACGATGCAAATAGTTCATATCAATTCCCATGGGGCATTTCGGATGCGAACAATAATTTCCAAGCTAATCCTTTATCTGGAGTTAGCGAAGCTGTTATTTATTTAAGTGGTAGCAAGGCACCTAAGAAATTAGGTGATCCTGACCAATATTCTACCACTGGCTATATGTGGAACTCTGAACAATATGCTACAAACCCAAACGAATTACAAAACAATGGTAAAGATGGCGAAGCAAATAACCGTTCACATATTCCAACTTTCTATAATATTCACTGGGATAGTGGTAGCAGTGGTGACGAAGTCAAATATTGGCAACCAGGAACTACAAATAGTCCTACCAATACCTATTTAAATGGCAGGCCAAATTCTCCAGCTGATTATAAGAGCGGCCTTGTTGCGATTGTTAAAGGCAGCAACGCTAAATACACAGTTGCGAAGTACTTTACCGACGGTAACTCAGCTCGCACTAATAACACAATCGATTTAGCACAACTAGATATTGCTTCTTCAATTGACACAATTGGTGAATATGCTTTCGCTGCTAATAACTCCAATCGTGGTTATTACTTTGTTTTACCTAATAGTGTCACAAAAATTGGTGACCGTGCTTTCTATAGACAAAGTGGTAATGCTGTAAGAATTGTTACTTATAGTAATAGTAATTCCGCTAATGCGGTTGTGCCAAACAGCACAACATATCCTTCTGCTACTTATCCAACGCTTGCGTCCATCGTGACAAAAGCAAATGGAACCGGTAATCCTGGTTATTGCTATTTACCTTCTAGTGTCACAAAGATTGAAAGAGATGCTTTCTATAACAATACATTCACAAGCATCAATCTTGGGGGAGGTCTTACCTTCTTAGGATCTTCAGCCTTCTTGACATATCAATGGGTTGGTAAGGTTGCTGATTTAACATTCACCCCTGATCAAGGCTCTGACTTTGCTCACGCTAATGGTGGTATCTACTACGTAGGCAATGCTAACCAAAAAGCCCTCTTATATCAACCATCAGGTATTGATAGTACATTTACAGTAGCGGATGGCACTAAAGCCATTGGTTTCCGTGCTGTTACTAATACTAAATATACTGGCGTGACTCTTCCAACTGGACTTACTACCATCTATGGTGGTGGCTTCCAAAAGAATACTTCTTTAACAACCGTTGATGGTGCAGGTTTATCCACACTTAAATACATTTCCGCACGTAGTACTGAAGAAGTGTTTAATAGTACCGCTAGAACGTTGCTTGAATTATATGATCCAACATATAATACTTTACCATTTGACTATTATGATAATAGTGACTTCTCTGGTAGTAATAGAACTGAAGTTCTTAATAAAATCTATAATAGAGCTATGAACAGCGCATTTAAGGGCTGTAGCGCTTTAGCAACAATTGATTTTACATCTATGACAAGTTTAAAGAGAATCGGCCCTGAAGCATTCAATAATTGCACTTCATTAAGTAACATGGCTAATTCTGCTGCCTATAATTTCCTCAAGATTGATTCCGATGGTACTATATCAAACGTCGATACAAATAAAACAACAGGTGTTCTTGATTTAAGTAACTGCACACAGTTAAGAGTAATGGACAAATCATGTTTCAATAATTGTTCCACAATTAACTATGCAATCTTGCCAAACACCACAGGTGACAGCCATAGAACAGAATCAGAGTTCTATTTTGGCAAAAATCCAGATACTGATTTCAATACCGGCACCGCAAAAGTGTTTGCTGATGGCACTAGAGTATTGTTTGGTGAAACATTCTATCAAGTTGCATATCAAAGAAATGTAGGGTTTACTACAAATCACTATCCAAAAGAAGCATTGAACACTGGTGGGTTTAATTCTGACTTCTCTAAGTTAAAATACTTCTACAGATTCCATTATGCACATAACGATGAGACAGAAGAAATTGGTGGCGTTACATATAGCAAGAACGTTACTTACTACGCTAACGTCGGTGGTGGATCTGATACCATGATGGGCTATTGGGATTACTACAATGGAAACTACTATTTGTTCGTTGGTCCAGGTGGTGCTCAAGCTTACTATAATTTCAGAGAAACACATTAATATTTAAGACTAAAATCACGCATGTCCTCACGTGCGTGTTTTTTATTATTAATAAGGATATATAGTATTTTTCATTAAAAACATATTCTTAAAAAGAATATGAAAAAAATAATTTGACAGTGATTTGATATTATTTTACTATATTTATGCAAAGCGAAAGCGATAAGGAAGTCCCAATCCTTGTTGGCGACATGTGATGCAAAAACCTATCATCCACTCAGTTAAGATATTAGTTGAGTGATTTTGTCGTTTATAAGGAGTTTATATATGAAAAAGACAAAGATTATAGTTCCAGCCTTAGGCGTGTTACTCTTATCTACAGCTGCTTCCGTTACAGGCACAGTTGCATGGTTCTCAATGAATAACTTTGTTACCGCTACAGGTATGGAAGTTAAAGCAAGAGCCGAAAATGGTATTGTTATTTCTAAAGCCGCTAGTGGTGATACATGGAAAGAAACTGCTGTTTCTGCACGTACCACAACATTGGCTCTTAAACCAACAAGCACTGCTACAGGTGCTACATGGGTTCACAGTACAAGTAATGATTCCTCTGTTCAAAACACAGAAAATGCTTATGAATTATTAAGTTTAACTGTTGATGGTACAACAGGCGCTGGTTATGTCAACGATAATGGACAAACTGGTTACCAAAACACTGGTGGTGGTGAAGCTCCAAATACTTATGAAGCAGATTCAGCTTATTATGCATTGCATTCCTTCTATGTTAAATCTTCTGCTGAAGCTTTAAAAAAGAATATTTACATTACAAATGTAAAAGCAACTGCCTCAGGTACAGATAGTGAAAACTTAGACAAAGCTTTAAGAGTTTTGGTTAAATTAAATGGTGCTGCTACTGCTAAAGTTTATAGCCCACTTTATGCTGCTGATCCATATCAAGCCGCCACAACTGCTGGAACATATGCTGCTGCTACAAAGGTAGGAGTCACACCAATTTATCCTGATGGCGCAAATGGTCTTGTTACCGATACTGATGATCAATTATTCTTAAAAAATCAAGCCATTCCAGCTTCTAGTGCTGCTCCATTACAATTTGATATTTATCTCTATTTTGAAGGTGAAGATCCAAACTGTAAGTCTGATAACTTAACAGCAACATTGGACAATATCGAAGTTGAAGTTACTTTCGGAACACAAACAAGATAATAGTTTTGCAGCTATTAATAAGGACCGGATTAAATCCGGTCTTTTTTATTTTTTTAACATACATACATAACTTATTTTTATGACTACATATAGATATGTAAATAGTGCTATCGTAAAAAGGTGATAAAAAATGTCTTTTGCTTTTCAAAAAAAGTATTATACAATAAGAACACGTATAGACTCGGAAATTATTATGAAGAAATATAAAAAGCCTTTACTTATCGCATTAGTGGTAGCAGATGTTGCAGTTATCACCTTCTTTTTAGTGGTAAGCATTATGTTACTAACTGTGGTTATTCCATATCACAATAAAGCTGAGCAATTAGCCCATTCTCAAGGTTTGATTCATGCAATTCTTGAAATGCCAGCAGCAGGTAGCTTCTTCGCATTTGTCTTCCCAATCTTCTTAGTCTTAGCGGGAAATATCGTTGGCTTAATGCTCTATGTTAGAAAGACCACTAAGAAGGAACCTGCTAAAATTGAAGATCTTACAGAAGAGCAAAAAGAAGAACTTAGACAAGAACTTCTTAGAGATCTTCAAAACCAAAGCAAGCCAGAAGAAAAGTAAGAATTATAAGCGCGTAAATGCGCTTTTTCTTTATATTAAATTTATAAATAAATTAAAAAAATATATTGCACTAGATTTTATGTTGTGATAATTTATATGTGAGCTAAAAGCAAAACCGGAGCAATCCGGCGACGCAAAACTATAGGGTCTTATATAAGATAGCCAGCAACCTCAATCGATTCACTTTGATTGAGGTTTTATATTTCTTAAGTAAGATTGCCAGTTGCCTTAGGGTACGAAATTAAACCCGCCATGAAATATGGATGATAGGCACTGGCATTTTAATTTCTCACCCATTGGGACAAAACAACAAAAACCTTAAAAGGGAGTTAAAAAACAGAGTTCGCTATTTATGTACGACAATTTATTAGTAAGAAAAAGAAGGAGAAGAAAGATTGCTGCTTTCGTAGCATTGTTTTCATCTATCGGAATTACTTCGTTAGTTATTATCTCTTTCCTTGGACGTTCCGTTGGAACATTCACAGTTTCTTTAAATAATAGCTCAGTCAGATTAGCATTGTGTGAAAAGGTCGATTCTACAGATTATTCATCCTATCTCCGTGTCAGCAATACTGCTAAATATATAGAGAATGCTTTTGACACAGTTGGAGAAAAGTTCACTTCAAAAACTCTTAAGAGAGATTTCGCTGTTGATACTTTGGATAACGAAGAAACACCTTCTAACTGTGCAGAATTTGATCAAACATACATTGATGAAGCTGATGGCAAACTTAAAAGAGGTAAATGCTTAGAGTTTTTCAAATACACATTCTATGTTAAGAATGTTGGCACAAAAACTGCAGCTTACGATTTAAGTATTAATATTAGTAATCGCACAAAAGCAAGCGATGACTCTGGACGGGGGCTTGATGACACACTTCGTGTAATGGTTTTCGAAAACGATCCAAATTCAGACAAACATGACTATTTGATTTACGCAAAGAAAACCGTAGAAAACAATTTCCTCATTGATGGTGTTACAAAGACAGATAGAGAATTCATTTCTTATCTTCCAAGAAGCGATGAAGAACGTGTTGAAAGCGCAGAACATCCATTAGCAGAAACATTCGTGGACAGCAAAACTGTTGCCGAGTATAAAACTACTGGATTTACTGCTCAATCAATCAAACGCTACACAATTGTTATTTGGTTAGATGGTAATGATCCTCAATCAAAACCAGAACTCGAATACCCTGAAGGTGCTTCACTCAAATTAGGAGTCGACATCGCTGCTCATGAAAACAATAAATCTTAAAAAAATTGTCATTCCTAGTCTCGCCTTGTTAATTGGAGGCGCTATGGCTGCAAGTATTAGCTCAACTGCAGCTTGGTTTCAATATGCTACCAGTGCAAGAGTTGCCTATGTTGGCGCTCTATCTCATTGCTCGAAATTATTAAAAATTTCTGTCGATGATGGCCACACATGGGGCAATGATTATTATCAAAACGATATGGCAAGCCATATTTCAGGTAATCATCTTCTTCCAATTACAACCGGACCACAAGCGAAAGACAGCGGATTAGTTTATCATCAAGTCGATGTTGGCGGTGGCCAAATGAAGAATATCGCCAGATTCTATAGCCAACCAGATTTTGGCTTCGGAGGTGACTATTCGAAATGGCACTTCGCAAGTGATAAAAACTATGCTCAATTTACAATCCTAGTGAAAGTAAATGATGTTGATGGTAATACCACTCCAACGACCCTAGTTAACGATGTTTATCTAAACAAAATCATTATCGAAGATGATTCTGCTAATGGCGATAACTCAGATTTATCTGATGCTGTTAGAGTACATCTCGCTGTTAGTGATGCTACTAACCATACAAAATATCTTCTCTTCTCTAAGAGTGTTGAAACTACAGAAGTTAGTGGAAAATTAGATTTAAACAATGATGGTGCATTAGACAAAGATTTGGTTCTATGGGACGGTTCAGATTGTATATATGGCACTCCGAACTCAAAACAATATTCATATACCATTAATGATGCAAACGCGGTTGTAGAAGATCCAGACAATCCAGCTACAGGCACTAATCCAATCTCACTTGGCAAGACAGATTCGGGATTAATGAGAATAGTGGTCACAACTTGGATTGAGGGTTGGAGCAAATTAGACCATGGCTATTCTGATAACGCAGATGGTGGTACTAATACATCTGTATGGGATCCAGCACATTACGTTAATAAGAAATTCAATGTCGGTATTAGACTCGGCGTAAAATCACATGACAGTGATCATCAAAATTAAAAAATAAAAAGGGTTACACTCATAAATTTAATAATTTCAAAAATTATACAATCTAAAAAACTATTTAAAAATTATCCAAAATTAAAGAGAAGTTCTCTTTAGGAGTAAACAATTATGAAAATACTAAATAAGAATAAAATTATTGTTTCTGCTCTTGCTCTAGCTATTGGCGCCTCTTTAGCAGGCTCCATTAGTGGCACTGTTGCTTGGTATCAATATTCTACCAGAGCTAATGTTGCTTTCATTGGTGAAGCTGGTGGTTTCAGTGGCAATCTTCAAATGAGATTTGCTAGCGAATCCGCTGACGAAAATGCTTGGAGAACCAAGATTACTTATGACCAATTAAATGATGAATTAGCTGACACTGGTTATGCTTCAAAAATCGTCCCAATGACTTACGGCGCATTAGACAAAGATGGTGCTTTACCAGCAAGTGGTGGTTATATTCAACCATTAGCGGGCCAAGCCGATATGACAAAATGGGCTAAAGCAGAAAAAGCTAACTATGCGCAATTCAATTTACAAGTTCGTTATCAAGAACGTACAAATGGCACTGAAGCTAATGTTGAAAGAAACGTTTACCTCACCAAGATGGTGATTCAAGAAGACGCTAAAAGCATTAACGAGGGTAAAGGTGATTTAACCGACGCTATTCGTGTTCACATTAGAACTAATGATGGTACTAATGATAAAAATAGACTTGTTTCTGCTAAGGGCAAACAAATTGATGTTAAAGGTAAACTTGATTTAGATGGTGACCACCATGACGATCAAGCATATCCAGAAAACGATGAATTCGGTTTTGGCTACACTGATGACACATATACAGATCGTCACCAATTACAAGACATTATTTACGGTGATGATGGTAATGATGAAACCAAAGAAATTCAAACTTCTTATAACATCACAAATGCCAAAGAAGAACCAGGCGTTCACTATTCACAAGAAGAAATCGATGCCGCTCAAGAAGGCGATGAAGCCTATGGCAAAACAACAGATGATTGGAAGAGCGAACCTGTTAACCAACTAGTTGTCTATTCTGAAAACAATGTTCTTTACGATAATGCTGATAAAGAACAAGTCACAGCTAATAGAGCTATTGGTAAGACAGTTGCTAGCGAAACCAACTATTTAAACATCACAGTCACAATTTGGGTTGAAGGTTGGCAAAAATTAGAAGGTAGCGCTATCTGGGATGCCAATTACATTAAGTCATTATTTAATGTCGGTATTCAATTCGGCGTTCAAGATGCCAGTGCTTTATAAACAAGCAGGAATAATTTATAAATAGATCATTTACACCAGCAAAGTCATGCGCTTATGTGTGGCTTTGCTGGTGAAAAAGAAAATAAGAAGGAATATGAAAAAAGTAAGTTCTAGAAACATAGTTCTTGGAATGTTGGGCCTTGCTACTGTTCTATCAATCGGCGGTACAGTTAGCGGCACTTTAGCATGGTATGCTTATGCTACCCGTGCGGCTTTGTTATATTCTGGCACTTCTGTTTTTGATAATGGTCAATTAGAAATTGGTGTAAAAAGTAGTAATCAAATATCTGAATTAGTTGATTTAGGCATGGATGAAGAGACACACAATGGCTCTTATTATTACTTCGCGCCTGCTGGTGAAGGTTTATCTTCAACGTATATGAACGCTTACCTTTCCGCTAGAGGATATGCAAGTGATACATTAATGCCAGTTACTTCTGGCAGATTCAATCATGAAGATACCAATTACAATACGCATCATTTATTAACTGCTCCAAATACTGAAGTTAGAAATCCAGATGCGACTCATAACCTTGCTCCTTATGCAACATACTCTCAAATCACATTTGCGTTTAAGACATTTAAAACTAACGCTAATGGTGAACGTGAATACGTTAGTGGTCAAGAATTGTGGTTAACATATGTCCAAACACGTGCGTCACAATCCTCAACTGGTAATGTTGCTAAGGCAATGAGAATGTATATCAACCGTGATGAATCATTCTATGGTGTAAACAATGGCTTTATCTTTAATCCATCTGTTGAACAATCAGGGGCTACAAAGGTAGCGGGTTTACTTAACCTTGGTTATGACGAAACATATGACTTCGATGATCATGGTGAAATCATCTATGGTGATTATTCTTTAAAGAGCGGTGCTTCTGACGATGGCATTAGTGATGGCCCATATACTGGAGAAAATCTCATTTGGGACGTCAATAACAAATGGAATTGGGAGTCCAAACCATATAATGAACAAAATCAACAAGAGTTCGCAGACACATTTACGGCAACTCACTCAGCTTCTGCTCCAAGATACTATGAGAATTTAGATAACTTGGATATTAAGACCGCTAAATATTTAGGAACTGATGATGTTGTTCAAGCCAAGGATAGCAATGGTATCCTTGCTAATCCTGATGGCAAAAAGACATCTGTTTGTATAACTGGTGGCGAAAGTGTTGGCTACATCGGTGAATTTGATGCTACAATTTATTTAGAAGGTTGGGATTTCTCCGTCATAGACAAAGAACAATCTCACAAATTTGATTTCCAATTAAGATTCGAGACTAATAGGCTTTAATTTTTATGAACAAGAAAAGAATTGTACTTACCAGTATTATAGGTATGGCCGCAATCGCGACTTTATCCGTTTCTTTAACTTGGGCCTGGTACGCTAGTAGCGATCACTTACAAGTTGATTCTTTTGACATTGATATGAACGGTAACGTTCAACTCTTATTATCAACCTCAAAAGAGTTAGATACTTTTAAACAAAAACTAACAAATGAAGATTTAATAAAAGAAGAGAACTTTGCTTTAGCACCAGTCAGTTCTATGTATAAGGATGAATGGTTTTCTGAGAAAGCAAATAATCCTTTGTTCTATGATTGCTCAACTGCGGTCTCTGAAGAAGGTACTCTTATTAAAGAAGTTGCTAGAAGTGGTTATTTCTCTAAAAAGATTTATCTTTTATCTAACACCGTTGATTATTATGCAACATTAGATGCATCTCAATGTGCATTCAACGCTAATGAAACTGCTAATTTTTTACGCGCGCAAGATATGCACAATCAATATAAAGATGCGACTGTTGAACAAATCGCAGAAAGCCTTAATAGTTTAAAAGAATGCTTAAGAATGTCTATCTTAGTGAATTCTGAAGACTATTACCGCTATTACATCATTGATCCATACAAACAAGAAAATGAACAAGTCTTATTTGGTGGCACGCTTGATAACGATGCTGACGGCTATTATGACTACTATGTTGATAATGGACAAAAAAGAGAATATATCTATGGCGAAGTTGAAAATCGTGATGACGCAAGATATATCGATCCAGTTGATCCACATGGTATCGTTGATAGAATCGATTCAAGAGGCAATTTCTATGGCAATAGTTTCATCGCCAAGAATAGAATCGATACTTACACATTTGATAAAGAAAACTCTACCGATCTAAGAATCGCTAGTGAAGATTCATACGCCCTAAGTGACGCGGATGACATTAATACAGAAATCTTAATTCCTTGCCATCCTAATGAACCAACCGAAATTACTGTTTCTATCTATTTAGAAGGTTGGGACAAAGCTTGCGTCAATCAAACAATGGGTGCCTGTTTTGATACAAATATAAGTTTTAAATTACTGAGGAGGATCTTGTAATGGTTGCTTATTTTGATTATTTAAGGGAAATGTTCCTTAAAGTAATGGGTGATATTGGCACATTCTTATATAAAGCCTTTATCTCCCCATGGACTGATTTAGGAAACAATTTCAACACCTACAATTCTTACATGAGTGCTCATAGTGGCCAATTTGGTTTCCTAGGTTGGTTATTCTGGGTCATCATGTTATTACTTTTAATCGGCCTTTTCGCTGGTTTAATTTTTCTTATTGTCATCTTCTTACGTAAGTATGTGAGATTTGTCCGTAAGGAATTAGATAAAGAAGAATTATCTAGACAAGTTGAAAGACTCAATTATGAATTATTCCAAGCCATCCAAGAAAAAGATAAGATCCTCAATCTCAAAGTTGGTTATATGGGCTTACGTGGTGCTTCTGAAAGTCAATTGGACCAAGAAAGCCAAGAAATCGTGGAAGAAGTCAGTTCCAGATTCCCAAAACTTATCCATGTTGATAACAAATATAGAGGCACAAACATGGATATTCCATATAGACCAAACTTATCTCTTGAAGAATTATGTAATGCCTTCCGTAACTTCGCTGCTAGCCAATTGAAGTTATATTATAGGGAAGATGTTATTAAACAATTATTTGCCGGTATGGCGGCCTCTAAGCTAATCATCTTAGAAGGTATCTCTGGTACAGGTAAAACATCCTTAGCGTTCGCTCTTGGCAAATTCTTCAATTTCGATAGTGCGATTATTCCAGTTCAACCATCCTGGAAAGATAGAAGTGAATTATTAGGTTACTATAACGAATTCACTAAGAAGTTCAATGAAACTGAATTCTTAAGAGCGTTATATACCACAACATATAGACAAGACTTAGATGTCATCGTCCTCGATGAAATGAACTTAGCCCGTATTGAATACTACTTCGCTGAATTCTTATCCATCATGGAAATGAGAGATCCTAACGACTGGGTTATCGACTTAATTCCTACAACAATCGCTAACGACCCAGTTAACTTAAAAGATGGTAAGTTATTAATCCCACAAAACGTCATCTTCTTTGGCACTGCCAATAACGATGATAGTACATTCACCATCTCCGATAAGGTCTATGACCGTGCGATCTCATTATTCTTTGATGATAAGGGCAGACCATTTGAGTGTCCAATTCAAGAGGCTATGAACGTCCCATATAGTCAAATTAGAAAATTATATGATGATGCGATTAACCAATTCCCAATCTCTAAAGACATGTCAGACAAGTTCGAACAACTTGATAACTTCGTCATTAAGAAATTCAAACTTGCCTTTGGTAACCGTATCTTAAAACAATTAGATACATTTATCCCAGTTTATGTCGCCTGTGGTGGTAAAGAAGTCGATGGTTATGACTTCATCTTCACTAACAAGGTCTTAAAGAAATTCGAATCTCTTAACATCGCCTTCTTAAAAGACGAATTAAAAGAACTCGATGCCCAATTAGATAAGATGTATGGCAAGGGTAACTTCAAAATGGCCCATAGCTACATCGATAACTTAATTAAGAACAACTAATAGTTAAAAACAAAACTCATCATGAAAAAAACGGTCACAACAAACAAACAACTAAATAAAGCCTATCATAGCGCGATGAAAAAAATCGTACGTGATTCCCACGCTAAGGAAATCTACGATTCTTTAAGCGCGGGTAAGAATTCTTATTTAAGACTTGACCGTTTAGCCTCCTCCTCTTTTGATAAGAGCTGGATTGAAATGATTGAAGGCTGTATCTTCGATTTAGGCGATATCATCGCTAATCCAAGACAACACACTAAAGTCGTCGGTAACTTAACACCAGTAGAACTTGCTAGAAAAGTCACATCTGAATCCGTGCAACACTTAGCGAGCCATACGCAGTACATTAAAGAAGTCGATGATTATGGTAATGTCATTCCTTCTAAGATCTTATCCATGAGTAGTGATGATGATTTACATACCTATGAAAATAGATTCATCGCGACTTTTGTAAGAAGACTATATTTATTCATTTCTAAACGTTATGAATTCGTTTCTAAATTCGCGGAATTACATAACGAAGAAGTTTTATATTTCAAAAACAAATCCATCGTCGATGGTGCGGAAGTTGAAATTGAAACAAAGATTAAAGTTTCTTATAAGAAAGAAGACGAAGAAACCAAAATTAACAGTAGTTACGTTGAAAGAATTCAACAAACTAGAGACTATATTTCCTATTTCTATAATTCTCCATTTATGAAACAAATGAAGAACGAAAAGGATGTCCGCAATCCAATCGTTCAAACTAACATCATTAGAAAGAATCCTAAATATAGACACTGCTATGAAGTTTATAGATTTATCGAAACATACGATAGATTAGGTGTCGACTATAAGATTGATGAAAACTATTCATTATTTAATGATGAAGAACTCGCAGAATTAAACAGAACCTTATTCGCTAACTATGTGACATTAAGAGGTAATAACATTGCCCGTGAAAAGAAAGTTAACACTAAGGTTTATAAGCCAAGAATTCTCACATCCTTAGATGATGAATCATTTATCTATGGTCCATTATTAGAAGGTCCAATCTCTTTCGCTAGAGTGGATGATGGCTATCAAGCCTATTTAGATAGTAAAGTCAGAAAAGACTTACCACTCCATCCAACTAAGAAAGAAAAAGAATATTACGAAGATGAATACGCCGCTAAGAAGGAAAATCAACAAGATCTTAAAGCAAAGAACGACTTATTAAAGCGTAGACAAAAAGAAGTCAATGCCTTCGAAAAGAAAGTCCAAGCCATCTTAGCGAAACGTGAACAAGCTAGACTTAAACTCCTTGAAATGGAGAAAGAAGCGATTAGAAAAGAAGAAGAAGACTTACTCAACGCCATGCGTAATGAAATCATTAACGCTTCTAAACAAGACGTTACTGATATCGTTAACGCTAATAATGCCCCAGTAGAAGAACCTAAGAAGGGCAAGAAGAAAGAAAAAGAAGTTGAGAAAGTATATGTCCCAACGGTCACCTTCGACCAAGCAGCGGATGAGATCTGGCCACAACTTAGAAATCCACATCCAATTCCAAAAGTCGTGGAGAAAGTTGTTGTTAAAGAAGTCGTTAAGGAAGTACCAGTTCCTACACCTGCTCCTACTAAGGAACAACCAACTCAAGTTGTTAAGGTTTATACACCAACTGTGACATTTGATGAAGCCGCTGATGAGATCTGGCCACAATTAAATAATCCAAATCCAATTGCTAAAGCGGAAGAACAAGTGGTGGTTGAAGTTCCTGTTAAACAGGCTAAAGCCGCTAAGAAAGCTGCTAAACCAGCGCCAGTACAACAAGCGCAGGCCGAGCCTAGCAAACCAGCGCCAGTCGTTTATATTCCTACAGTCACATTTGATGAAGCTGCGGATGAAATCTGGCCTCAACTCAATAATCCAACACCAATCGTCGTGGAACAACCTGCTCCAGCACAAGAAGCTGAACAACCAGTTCAAGAAGCTGCTCCAGTTCCACAAGAAAATGCTGAACAACCAGCACAAGTGGAACCACAACCAGTGGGTCGTAAAGTAAAGATTAAGTTCAAGAGATATGATGGCTCTGAAGTCGTCATCTATGAAACTGATAAGAAGAAAAAGGCTAAACCAGTGAGCTTTGAACAAGCCGCTGATGAAATCTGGCCTCAACTTAGACACCCTCATCCTCTTCCAAAGGAAGAAAAGAAACCTGTTCCAGTAGAAAAGAAACCTGCTGAAGCAGTGGAACCACAACCAGTAGAAGCGCCTCAACAAGCGCCTGCTAGGGAAGAGTCACAACCAGAGGGCAGAAAGATTAAGAAATTCTTTAAGAGAAGTGATGGCACAGTCGCTATCATCTATCAAAAAGAAAAGGCTAAATCTTTAAGAGCAAAAGCTCGCTCGGAAGCAAGGGCTAAAGAAGCTGCTAATAAAGAAGAGCCTAAGCAAGAAGCGCCAAAGGCTGAACCGAAGGTTCAAGAAGCTCCAAAACAAGCGCCTAAGCAAAACAATCAAAGACACTCCTATAAAGAGGAGAAAAAAGAAAATAGACCACAACAAAAAGTGATCAAAGGAAAAAACAGTCGTAAGAAATTTAAGAAGTAATTTATGAGCGAACAAGTTAAGGAAAAACGTGTTAAAAAGCCAAAAAGTAAGGCCAGAAAGATTATTGAATGGGTCCTTACTGGTATTTTCCTTGCGCTTTTCGCCTTTGTATTAGCCGGTCAAATTGATGGCATGGTACATAAAAAGGATCATTATAATCAACAACTTAGATTCGGCTATGGTACATTCGTTGTTAAAACGGATTCTATGGAACCTAAGTATATGATTGGTACTGCCTTAATTACTTATAACGAAGACGCTGATAAGATTTATGAACGTTTCCAAAAAGGTGAAGAAGTGGATATCACTTTCGTTGATGTCTATAACACTAACAACGAATACACTTCACCATTGAATAATCCAGAATTAACAAAAAGAACTGACCCTACTGGTGTCCCTATGACCCATAGAGTTAAAGAAGTTCATGTTAATAACAATCAAGAAAAAGGCAAAGGTAAATATACATTTATTACTGCCGGTATTAATACAAGATCCACTAACTTAGGTTGGAAAGAAGGAGAACCTGATATCGTTATTAACCAATATCAAGCGTTCACTGAAAAAGAAATCCTAGGAAGAGTAACAGTCAATTCTGCATTCTTAGGTGGTGTGTTCTCATTTGTGGGTTCACCTCTTGGGTTATTAGTGCTCCTATTAATTCCAGCGTTCTATCTTGTTGTATCTAGTGTGATTGATATATTTAAGGCTTATAAAGAGCCTGAACCTGCCACAGAAGGAGCGGGAGGACAACCTAATAACAATAACGGTCCTGTTACTCTCTCAGAAGCAGATAAAAAGAGGCTTAAAGAACAACTCTTAGAAGAAATGATTAGTAAGAAGAAAGGAGAAAGCCATGAAAGCAAGTAGAGCAAGATTAGCTGCAGTTATCATATCGGCTGTTCTTCTTACAGCCATCGCTGTCGTTACTGGTTTAGCCCTTATCGGTGGTGTTTTTGGTGATAACATCTTACTCAACAACATGTTAAACCTCATGACCATTGGTATGGTGGTTATTTTCGTTACTATTGTTTACTTATATGTTTCTAATTTATCGATGATTAAAACATTACAAGACGATAACGAATATAACTTAGGTGTGAGAAGTGCTTTCTTTAACATGTACGCTTTCCAAAAACGTGTTGAAATGCGTTTAAGATTCAATAGAATTGGCAAAAAAGCGGAGCACATTATCGCTTTTACATTCTCTTCTTTAGTCATTTCTCAAAACGTTAATAGAAACCACGAAATCTATTTAATTAATAACCACATCGCCAATTTCTTAGAAGAATTACCTCCTAAGATTGGCGCGAAGAAGAGAGACTTTGTCTATGCCTTCTCCCGCGGCTCTTTCTTAATCTACTGCGCTAAACAAAATGAACTAGCTATTCAAAATATCTGTGAAATCATCGCTAAAGATGTTTATGAATTTGGCGAACAAAACTGCCGTCATATTTGGGTGCAACCATTCTTCGGTGTCACTCGTGTCTATGATAGTGAACTTTTAACTCACCAAATTGAAAACGCTTTACTAGCGAGAGATAACTCAGAAAAGAACTTTGAAACAATTACTTACTATCAAGATTCTTTCCGTAAATCTGTTTCCTCTAACGATATTGAGGAATTAACACAAGCCTTAGAAAACAAAGAATTTGTTGTTTATTATCAACCAAAATTTGATTTAGCAAAAAGACAATTTATTTCTTCAGAAGCTTTAATCAGATGGAATTCCAAAAAGTATGGTTTATTAGCCCCAACTAAGTTCCTTAACAAAGCGGAATCCATTGGTTTAATCCACGATATTGATATCTATGTCTTAAGACAAGTTTGTGAAGACTTAAATGAATTGATTAGAAGAGGTAGAAGAGTCTTACCAGTCTCCGTTAACTTCTCTTTGTACGAATTCTATAGTGCGAACTTCTTAGATACCATTATGGGTATCTTAGATGAATTCAAAGTTCCAGCGAACTTAATTGAAATTGAAATTACTGAAGCGACTTCTCAAGCTAACCAATTCTTATCCATCTCCATTATTAAGAAACTCAAAGAAAATGGTATTCGAGTTTTAATGGATGACTTTGGTATTGGTTTCTCTAACGTCGGTAACTTAAGAAAGATTCCATTCGACGTTGTTAAGATTGATAAGTCATTTATTGATGGCATCGTTAACGACACTAAATCACGTGAAATCGTGAGATTCTTAATTGGTCTATGTAAGATCAATGGTATGGAAGTTGTCGCTGAAGGTGTTGATAACAAAGAACAAGTTGAAATCTTAAAGAAAGCCAAATGTGATACCATTCAAGGTTTCTATTATTCTGAAGCCTTAGAAAAGAAAGCTTTCGAAAAATTCTTAGATAATAACCCATTTGAAAAGAAGGAGGGCTCTAACGTATGATCATGATTATTGGTAGCCAACATGATGATATCCTCTATTTCGAAAGTGTTATCACTAACAAAAAAGAAGAACTCATCATGGGCAAATTCAAAGTGACCATTGGCACAATCTTTAACCAAGAGGTCATGTTAGTGGATCAAGTTAAAACAAATTACTTGAGTAGTGCCTTAACGTTATATCTCATTGAGAAATATTTCGTGATCCTTGTTTTAGTGGTGGGTCGTTGTATCGCCTATTCAAAAGATTTAAAACCATTAGATATTGTTATTTCTAAGCATGTTGTCCTAGGGGATGTTGACCAAGTTAACGAAGACAATGTTAAATATGGTCAAGTGCCAGGATTTGAACAAGTCTTCGATGCTTCTGAAGATGTTGTTTCCTATTTAGAAAGCGCTTTTGAAAAGAGAACATTCTCTGTTTATAAAGAAGCTAACTTCATTTCCACGAGTGTGGACTATCATAAACCAGGTCAAATTTATGACATTGAAGAATTTGAACATATTTTAGGCTTTGACACTAATGTGGTGTTTGACACAAATACCGGTGGTGTCGCTATTGGCTGTAGTCTCACTAAAGTGCCATTCGTCTCCATCAAAGTCGTGGAACGTTATTTAGAAAAGAATAGTGATGTTAATACATACTTAAAAGCGATGAAAGAATACGTCAATATCGGTAAAGCCGTTGTTACATGTATCGGTGATATTGGTCGTAATGAAATTATCACTGAAGGAGGTAAGTAAGATGGCTAAATTCTTTAAAAACCGTTCCATTAAAATCTTCTTCCGTTTCGTGACGATTTTCCCAATCGCCTTCCTTATTGCTTTTGCTTTAGGTGGCACACTTTTAACATTCTTCTATGCGAGAACTAATGATATGGCTTTATTCTTAGCCTTAATCATTTTCTCTATCGCAATGATTGTTTTATATGGTGCTTATACCTTCTATGTCGTTAGACGTTTCCAAGTGGTCTTTATTAAAGGTTTATATGGCACAACTATTTCTAACTTTGAAAATATTGCGAGAAATGAAAACGATTTCCGTGAATATCCAAGTAAACACTATAAAGAAATCGCGGAATTAAACGAACACGTTGATGTCTTAAGAAAAGAATTAATCGGTGCGACACTTATTCCTAATGAAAATAACTTTGATGATATTGAATTAGATTATATTGATAAAGAAAAACATCTCGTCACTTTTGATTCTTTCAAAAGAGAACTTGATAACATCATTTTCAAATCTCAAAACTATCGTAATATCATTATTGAAACATATTACGCTCTTGAAGATGAAACCTTAACTAAGAAGAATATCGATTACATTCTCAAAGTCTTACAAGATAACTTCTATGATTATGAGCAACCACTATATGTTCTTGGTGAAGATCAAAAGAGTATCTATCTCTATTTACCAAGAATTGATTCTTTAAGCAAAATCAAAGAACAATTAGAAACATGTATGCGTAGTGCTTCTATCTCTAAACGTCTCGCAGAAGGTATTACTCCATTAACTGCGCATTTCTCTGTGGTTTGTTATCCATATAGTGACGTTAATGAACTATTCCCAGACTTACGTTACGCGAAACGTCAAGGTAACGATATTTTCTTCTACTTGCCAAACCGTTTACATTCCTTAAAGAGTAACGCTATTTTAAGAAATTCCACAAACCTCAACAGCATGAGTAAGATTATCGCTCCATTAGCGACCATGAAACATGGCTCAAATAACACTAATGAGAATAACAAGATTATTCAAAACACCATTAAGACAACCGCCCAATACTTTGGTATTAACTATGCTGGTATCATTGCCTTAGATTCTGTTAATAAACGTTATGTCATTGCTTATCAAGCAAATGATGATGAAATTAATCCATTATCTCAAGATGGCACTGTCAATCAGGCTTTAATACGCATAATGGACGAAACAAAGGACGATAATAGTTCTTATTACTTCTCATTAAGGAACCACGCGAATAACGCCTTAGGACGTCATTTAGACCGTATTGGACTAGAAAGTGGCTTCTATTATGTCATTAAGAATAACGATATTGTCCAAGGTGTTATTTATTTCTTTAATAAGAACAAAGAATTAAAGTTCGATTCTTACATACAAGAATCTATGTTAATGCTCTGTACAAGAATCGGTTCATATTTGATCAGCGCGAAACGTGATAATGAAATTGAAAGCTCATTTGATGAAATCGATGCAATTCTTAAACTCGCTGATTTCTCTACATACCGTGTTAGTGCGGATGACTTCACTCTCTTAAATGGTAGTCAAACCTTAAAAGCGTTATTCCCTACCGCTAAATTTGGTGAAAAATGTCATAAAGCTTTATATGGACTAGATATGCCTTGTAAAGACTGCCCGCTTCTTACAGGTAATAAGAAAACAGTGAAAAATGGTAGAGATAACTATGAAACATCCTTAGTGTTAGCTGATCACCATAATGTCTATCGTGTTTTAGCGATTAAGAATATTTACTCCCATAAATCACAAAGTCGTTATAACCAAGACTTACTTGTTAATTCCTTCCATACACTTGTTGAAAACTTACAAGATGTCTACACAATGAACGGTAAAGGTTATTTATTACTCTTAAGAATTGATAACTTAGAAGACCTTGTTAAAGAACATGGTTCTGAAGGTACTTTATCTATTCTCCGTGACTTCTCTAAACGTTTAAAGAAATTACATAATGGTTTAGAAAATATCTATTACTACACAAACCAATTCTTAGCGATGCTATTCTACGAATACGGCCAAACTGATATCTTAGATGAATGTGAAAAGATCTACGCTGTCGCTAAGAACGTTGATAAGTCCGCGGACTATGTTTTAAATATCACCTTCTTACCAGTTTCTTATCCTCGTGCTTTCCCTAACGCGACAAGCTTAATTAAACAAGCTGACGTCTTCTCCACAAGAGGCCGCTATGAAATTAATAAGGACTATATCTATTTTGATGAAAATGATTACTCCAGAAGTGCGAATAGAGAAGAATACATTCTTTCTATTATTAAGAAATCATTCGGTGAAAAGACATATGATATCAACTTACAACCAATGGTTAGTTCCACTGATAAACAAATCTATGGCGCTGAGCTTCTCTTACGTATTTCTGATGATTATCGTAATATCGCCATGCGTACTGATGAAGTCGTTAATATTGCGGCGAAACACAATCAAATCGGTATCATTTCTCACGCCCTTCTTGATTTCACTGCTTCTTTGTATAAAGAATATGGTGTGATGTTCTTCTCATCTTTAGGATTTAGAAGATTTGGTCTTAATACTGACTACTCCTTCTTTACCGATAAGAACTTCGCTAAAGATATTAAGAAATATATCGAAGACTTGAAACTTCCAAAACGTTTCATCGCTTTCGAAATTCCTGAACATGATGTATCTACACATATTGATGAATTCAAGAGCATCGCTAAAGTGCTTAGAGATCTCAATATCGTCTTAGTGTGTGACCAATATACAGGTCGATATATCTCTATTGAAATCTTAAAAGAAATCGGCTTCGATGAAGTGAAGATTTCTCGTAACCTTGTTAATCACATCGATAGTGATAACCAACGTTTCAACTCTTTGAAACAATTACTCTTATTAATCAACCGTTTCGAAATGAAAGCTTCTATCGTCGGTGTTGAAAACATTGACCAATTCTTACTCATCAAAGAAGTCGGTGTTGATGTCTTATTACAAGGCTTCTACTTCTTCAGACCATTAGAAAAACAAGCTTTAATTGAAACATTAAGAGGCACTAATAGATTTAAGAAAGCTGATGAAGAATAATTCTTCATTAACCAATTAAGAAGTCTTCTTCAACGTAGTGATATTTGCTTTGGTCATCAAAGCGCATTTTGCTGCCCAATAATTGTAAGAAGGTAATAGGGCCAAGTCGACCAATAAACATCAATAAAATGATGATAATTTTACTACCATAACTTAAGTGAGGAGTGACACCCGCACTAACGCCAACAGTACCGAAAGCGGAGAATACTTCGTAAATCAAGGCACTGGCTTTTGTGCTTTGTAAACCAAGGGCGGCGACATCCATCTTGGCTTCAAAGGCATAAATACCAATAAAGCTTAAGAAGATAACACTCACACCAAGAATAACTAAGGACATCGCTTTAACGATCACTTCGTTAGAATATCTTCTATGGAATGAAGTCACTTTACGACCAGTTAAATAGCAAATCATCGCCAGGACAATAATATACAAAGTAGTGGTCTTAACGCCACCCGCGGTACCGAGTGGGTTACCACCGAAGAACATTAAGAAGCAAGAGAAGACTTTATTAACCACACTTAATTTATCTTGGTCGATTGTGGCAAAGCCCGCAGTTCTACATGTCACTGATTGGAATAAAGCGTCAAATGGACGTTGGAATCCTTGACCCATCCAGAACACTAAGAAACCAGTAACGATTAAGATACCGGTCATTAACAATGAAATCTTCGTGAAGACACGTAATTGTGATAAGTTACGTTTTGCGAATATATCCATAACGACAAGGAATGAGATGCCGCCTAAGATAATAAGAAGCATGATATAAGAGCATAAATAGTAATATGCCCAATCTGGTAATGTATCGATGAAACCACCGTTACCTCTAATAAGAGAAGAGTTACCAAATAAATCAAAACCAGCGTTGTTATATGATGAAATAGAAGTGAATAAAGAATTCCATAAGCCACTTCCAACATCATGAGAATATGTTAAAAAGACTGGTAAACCTAATAAGAAACCAATTAATTCGCAAGAGAAGGAAATTAAGATAATTTTTCTCACGAAAGTGGTGACCTGCGCCATATCTTCGTTATTGACCATTAAAGAGATAAATAAACGATCCTTAAACTGTAATTTACGGTTAAACAAAGTGAAGACGAAGGTGAATAAGGTAATAAAGCCTAAACCACCAACTTGGATAAGTAATAATAATATTAATTGACCAGCGAAAGTTAATTCAGTAGCGATACCTTGGTTAAAACAGTTTAAACCAGTCACACAAGTCGCGGATGTCGCTAAGAATAAACAATCGATATAATTACCATAGTCATTCGCTGTTCTAGAAAATGGGAACATTAAAAGAACAGAGCCAATCAAGATGATGATGACAAATGAAAGAATAACTAGTAGGTAAGGATTAAGACGTTTCTTTTGATCTTTCATACCGATAGGTATAACCCTTTTAGAAAAAAATAGCAAGTTTTTGTGCTTGCTATTATTTTTTCATGCAGTGGTGCGAGCGGGCTCACAAAAAGAAAAGAGTGAATATCATTCACTCAATTCCTTATACATAATGTCATGAACATAATTACAAAGTTCAGTGCCATTCATTGTGGAGTAATCTTCGTAATACAATACTTGAACGACCTTTAGTTCTACTTTACTAGAACGAGGGAATCTTTTATGGATTTGGCTTGTGCCTTTACAAGTCAAGATGACGATTGGACATTTAGTTTTAGTGGCAATATTGAAAGCGCCATTATGGAAGTCCGCTAAGATGACATGTTCTTCTTGACGGCTACCTTCTGGATAAACGCCAACACTTGAAGCACCTGAACCAATTAATTCGGTGGCTTTCTTGAATTGTTCAAGAGATTGCATCTTGTCCGCTCTATTGACTGGCATATAACCATTACGCCACATGAATCTACCCGCTAATGGAATCTTCATATTGTCTTCTTTGGTGACAAAGGCTAAATCGTATTTACCTAATGCTTGAGCGGTGAGCATTGGATCAAATTTACTCTTATGATTGCTAACGAGTAAGAACTTTTCGTTCGGGATTTTCTCTAAGCCAATCTTCTTTACACGAATATTAGCGTGGTTATTGATATAAGCGATACCACTTGTTAATAAGAAGTGGGCGAATTTAGATGGTTTTGTATAATTTTTCTTATAAGAAACAGTGAATCTACCCGCTAAATCAAAGAAGATCCAGGCAATCGCTAAACCGCCAAAATAACCGGCAATAAATAAGACGATTGGGCGGTAAAAGTCATACCACATTTGGACAGGCCAAAATGTGAATGCACTGACAATGGATAAAATAGCGCCAACGGCTACACAAAATATAGAAACAATCATATGTTAATTATTCAACTTTAGCAGGTGGGACTAATTTGAGGGCTTTTGGACAGACTTCAACTTTGAATTCTTTACCACAAATCATTTCACCATCTACGCAAACGTCAAAGTCTTTTGGAGAAACCATTTTGATTTCTTTAGCTTGACGATAAACGATTTTCTTTCTCTTTCTATCTAAATGTTTACCTTTGGTATATGTACCAATAATCATACCTAAGCCAAGGAATGTCATAGTCTTTAAAACACAGACATCGATTAAACCATCGGTGTTATCACTCTTTGGAGCGCATTTGAATTGACCACCAACCCATTGACCTTGGGCTAAGGTGGCTAATAACATTTGTTTTTCATTAAGCTTTTCGCCATCAGCGAAAACTTCGATATCGTTGAAACGACCCCATTTCATGGCATCATGCTTTAAAGCATAGTCATATGGGTTTGTACCTTCTTTAGCGTCTTTTGGTAAACCATGTTCTTTATAGTAGTTACCACGAGCACCGACAATCGCGTCAAAACCAAAGTTAATAACGTTAATGGAATACATTGGTTCTCTTAAAGAAGCACCAGAGATTTTGCTTAAGTCAACTTCGATTGGTTGAGCGTTAATTAATGGTTTAAAATCACGATATTTTTCAACGTTTTCATTTGTGACACCATAGATTTTAACGAAGTCATTACCTGTACCAGTTGGTAAGATAGCGAGTTCAGCGTTATCAAAATCAACCATACCATTGACTGCTTCATTAACAGTGCCATCCCCGCCACAAGCATAAATTCTCACTGTGTCTTCAGCGTTCTTCTTTAAATAACCCTTTAAGAATTCGACGACGGCACGTGGACCTTGTGTCTTGTATATTTCGTAATCTAATCCTTCAAAGCTTTCTTTGATTTTTTGTTCAAAGGCTGCGCCGCCATCATTTGCCTTACCAGCGACCGGATTAAAAATAATTAAATGTTTCATTTTGAAGTTCCCTCTTTCAAACAAGAAAAATATACCACACTAAGAAGAATATAAAAAATAAATTTTTTCTTGAGGAAAAAGACATTTAACAAAACGTCTATTATTGTTTACAATATTGGTGTTATGAAACTATTACAAAAAGCATTGCTATTATTATCCATCGGAGCCATCACTCTTACAGCGTGCGACTTTGAAAAAAGATGCTTCTGTTTAGAGACAAGTAAAGAAGAGAATTACACTGAAGGCGTTTGCATGCAGCTTTCAAGAAACGATATTGTTGAGACTGCTTATGTCTATTGTCTCGCTGAGAATCCAGAAGCCTCACTAGGGGAACGTAAATATGAAGTCACTTGGAATGAAGAAATCAACTGGAGACAGTTCTCATTTACTGATGGATTAAAAGGTAAAGTGTTCGATAGTATTACCATAGTTGGTGATGGTCATACATTAAAGTTTGAAATGCACGGTCTCTTAAGAGACCAAGAAGCCACTTATGGCTATATTAAGATTTCTCCACAAGCATTTAAGGCTCATACCGATAACAGTAAAGAAGCTTATTTATATGCTTATTTTGCCATAGGCGATAGAACCGCTGATGTGGATAAACCAGACAATATTACTTTCTGATATGAATAAATATTTCCAAGCAGCAAAAAATGCTCTTAACAATCATCAAGTGATTGCCTTTCCAACTGAAACAGTTTTTGGTTTAGGTATCTTTTATGATGATGAAAAAGCTTATGAATTATTAAACCAAATCAAAAGAAGAAAAGAATATAAACCATATACCTTAATGCTCCATGATTTAGAAGAGATTAATAAGTATGCCTTCATAGAAAAATCCCTATTAAATGCGCTTAAAAAGTTCATGCCAGGACCAGTGACACTTTTGCTCAGGTGTAAAGAGTGCGTGCCTGGGTATGTAACGCATAATACAGGCGTGATAGGGGTCAGAATCCCGTCTAATAAAGAAGCATTAGATTTACTCAAATACTTAGAAAAACCATTATTAGTGCCTTCCGCTAATAGGGCGGATCAAAAGCCAGCGATGAATGATAAGGAAGTTAAAGACATCTTCAATGATGAAGTAGCGGTTATTATTCCTGGTCAATCAGTCGGGGGACTTCCTTCCACAATCATTGATTTAACAGGTGAAGAAATCAGACTTGTTAGACAAGGACCGATTACATTAGAAGATATTAAAAAAGCCCTTTAGGGCTTTTCTTTTAGTCTGTGAAGTCTTTATCTTCAACGATATAGAATGTGTAATCTGGATATTTGCTTTGCAGAGTATCATGTATTTCCTTTATGAGTCTTGGAGCGTCTTTATCTTTGAAGTCCACGATAACATCAAATGAAATAGCTTTTATCTCTTGGTCACAATAGAAACCATGAATTTGCTTAATCGTTGGATGTTGCAAAACAACTTGTTGGATATCATTTCTAATCTTATTGATAAGTGGATCACTGTTATTAGAGGCATAAATACCAATGGTCATAATGATGCCAAACTTCTCATAAACTTCACCAGCGATTTTTCTTGTTAATGGATGAATGTCTTTCGCAGTCATCTTATCATCAACTTCGATATGGATAGAACCAATGCCTCTATCTGGACCATAGTTATTAACGATTAAATCATAGGCACCTTTAACTTCAGGATTTTCACACACTAAATGTTTAATCGCATCACTGGTTTCCTTGCTCGTACGTTCACCAATAATGCTTGATAATGATTGCCTTAAAACATCAATACCAGACTTAATCATGAATAGGCCAATGACGACGCCAATATAACCTTCAATATTAACCTTCCCTTGTGATACAAGAGATACGACAATTGCTACCAGTGTTCCTAATGATAATAGGGCGTCAAATAAGGCATCAATGCCAGAGCCTTTTAATGCTTCACTATTGACCTTCTTACCAACGAATCTAAAGTATAAACCAAGAACGATTTTTACTAAGACCGCAACACCAATAAGCACTAAAGAAACAACATCAAAAACCGGTTCTCTTTTTTCAATGATACTGATGATGGATTCAAAAATTGCACCAGAACCAGCGATGAGAATAATGACACTGATAATTAAACTAGTTAAGTATTCAACTCGACCATGTCCATAAGGGTGTTTAGCATCTGGTTTCTTTTGTGATAACTTAGTGCCCACGATGGTGATAACACTAGATAAGGCATCACTTAAGTTATTAATTGCGTCCATAATGATCGCAATACTACCAGCGATAAAGCCAACGAAAGCTTTAAGCGTGACTAAACCAAGATTGGTGAGAATACCAATAATACTAGTTCTAACAATGACGTTACTTCTATTATTTGCCATAAAAACCGTTGAGTACCTTATGCAATAATTGATAAAAAACTATTGCCTCTTCCTTATTCAAACATACGCATTTAGCGATTTCAGGTGGCACCTCAAGAGCTTTCTTTTTAAGCTCATATCCTTTATCAGTGACAATGACCACTAATTCACGGCCATCTTTATCGCTTTTATTCTTTATAATATAGCCCTTCTTCTCTAACTTATTCAATAGCGGCGTTAATGTTCCTGAATCAAGGTATAGTTTTTCCCCTAATTCTTTAACAGTAATATGATCCTTTTCCCATAACGCTAATAAGGTGATGTATTGGGTATAAGTTAAATCCAAAGCACTTAATAAAGGTATATAGCGGCGGACGATTTCCTTACTCGCTACATACATTGGAAAACAGATCTGGTTATCAAGTTTTAATAACTCTTCGTTTTTCATTTTATTTGCCTAAAGCATTAACGATTGATTCTTCAATATCTTCTGGCTTAACAGTTGGTTCAAATCTACCTAAGAAAGTGCCATCTCTACCAATTAAGAATTTGGTGAAATTCCATTTTACTTTCTTAACCTTCTTTGATTCATTTTGAGATTCTAAATAAACGAATAAAGGATGGGCATCTTTACCATTAACTTTAATCTTTTCAAATTGTGGGAATTGAGTGTTATATCTCAACGAACAAACTTGGTGAATCTCTTCAGAAGTTCCTGGAGCTTGGGCTAAGAATTGATTGCATGGGAAGTCTAAAATGACAAAACCTTGATCTTTATATTTTTCGTATAAAGCTTCTAAGCCTTCATATTGTGGAGTGAAGCCACATCTTGTCGCGGTATTAACCACAAGGATAACTTGTCCTTGATATTGTTGTAATGAAACGTTGTTTCCTAAGTAATCATTTGCTGAGAAATCATAAATATTCATAATTATCTCCTCCATAATAAATTGTATACAATCTAATTTTATTTGCAAGAAAAAAAGACTCTTTAACTTTGAGCCTTTACTTCTTTGAGAACACTAATGCAGGTTTACCAATGACCACGCGAGTGTTACTTCGTACATCTTCAAGTAGGAAGACATTACTACCAATTGTGACGTTATCACCAATCTTAATCGGTCCAAGTAAAGAGGCACCAGCGTAGATTGTGACATTATCACCAACTTGAGGGTGTCTAACAACGCCTCTCATTTTTTCAGCGTTGCTTAAAGAGACCGCTCCAAGAGTCACACATTGATAAATCTTCACTCTTTTACCAATAGTGGAGGTTTGACCAATGACAGTGCCTGTTCCGTGGTCAATAAAGAATGGATAATCAATGACTGCGCCTGGATGGATATCAATACCAGTTTGAGAATGCCCTAGTTCAGAGAAGTAACGGGCGTGTACTTTATAGCCTAATTTATATAATACGTGTGAGATACGATAAGTAGCGATAGCTTTAAAACCAGGATAAGCCATCTTGATTTCATCTAATGAAGAAGCAGCAGGATCACTATCCATAAAGAACTGTAAATCTTCTTTTAAAATGTCTTTAATGATATCTAATTCGTTCTTGAAGACAACATAGTTATCTTTATTTTCTTCGATAGTGCGATAGAAAAGCTCTTCTAACTTGTCACCAGTATCGTTACAAATGACATAAGAGAAGGAATTATCTAATAGTTCACCTAAATTATTTTTGCAAATCATATTTCGTTAGAATTGTGCCATATTTCATTATAAATTACAAATGATAAGAATGTAAAAAGATGATACAATAACTATATAGTTACTATTGGAGATTGCTCTCATGATTAAAAAAAGACATTTCTACATTGTAATCGGTATCTTATTAGCCGGTTTTATAGTTGGTTCGTTTTTAGATTTGCAAATTAACCAAACTCTTTATTCTCAAGGCAATATGTTTGGTGTCATTATGGCCGCTTTTGGTACATATCCTTGCTATGCAGGATTATCATTTACCGCTGGTGGTTTATTAATCACTTCTTTAAAAAAGAAAGACTTACATATTGTATGGAGAATCATCTCTTGGTTCTTAGTGGCCTTAGGATATGGCTTATCTGTCTATCTTGGCTCTAAAGACGTTTCATCCGTTAATGGCTTTGATAACAAGCAGTTATTGCTTCCAACAATGGCCATCAACGTCTTTATTTTCGCTGGCTTTTCTACATTAGGATTCTTTGTTTGTAAAAAAGGTGATATGAATACATTATGGATCGCCTTAATGGTGATGGCAGTTATCTTTATCCTTGCCTTAATCCCAACAAGTTATTTGATTAAATTGGTTATCCATCGTCCACGTTACCGCTTTGTTGTTAATAGTGGTGAGATTGCTTTCCATAACTGGTGGGAGTCTTATGGTGCCTATAAAGAATATGTTGCAGAAGAGCATACCTTATATGGTCACCTCATTACAAAAGAAGAATTTAAATCATTCCCAAGTGGTCACTCAGGTAGCGCTGCTATCATGATGATGGTCCTTCCATACTTATCAATGTTCTTTAAGAAATTGAAGGGTAAAGAAACAATGATGTTCTACATCGGTTTCGCCTGGACATTATTAATGATGTTCTCCAGAATGCTAGTGGGTGCACACTTCTTAACTGATACATGCATGGGCGCCCTAATTGTCACTGTGGTGTACTATATTGGTCATACAATCGCCACTCATAAAGGCTTAATTTATAAGGAAGAATATCATTCAGAAACTCAACCAGTTACTGAATAATATTTGTAGGATATAACAAAATGAAGAAAAAATTAGCATTATTATCAATCTTACCAGCTTTATTACTCTCTTCATGCAGCTTCTTTCAGTTCTTTGAATCTGATGAAAAAACAGTGGATTTATATGTCTTAGATATGATCGCCGGTGAAGAGAATCCTCAGCTAAGTGATGCTCGTATTGGAAATATTGATTTACGTTTTAAAAACGGTGAAAAATATGTGCCATATATTTCTTTAGAACAATACGCTGCAATCTATAAGAAATTCCTTAATCCAAAAGTGGTCAGTGAAGTGGCTACTGAAGGTTTTGCGACATCTTGGAAAATAGAATTAGACAACTCTTTACTTTTCTACGCTGTTTTTTCACCAATTGAAAAAGAAGTTTTAGTCGCTGGTGATTTAAATAGTGCTTTACAGTCTGGCGAAGGTGGTATTCAACCAACTTATGATGTCTTAAATTATGGCGCTAAAATGAATGCCTCTTTTGAACAAGTAGGAAAGAATAACTACGCTACTTATACATTTGAGGATTGTGACTTTGGTTATTTTAGAGATGGTGGAGAATTATATATGCCTTTAGGTCTTTTAGACCTAGCATTATCTGAGGCTACAACTCTTTATGTTACATATAACTATCGTAATTTATATGCTTCCACTAATCCTGATGACTTTGCACAATTAGCTTTTAGAGATGGCGTTAGTTATAACACTGTCGATGATCAAATGGTACGCGCCGTTAATGGTGCTTCTATGCCTGATTATTTAATCAATTACAATGCCAGTTGCTTCTTATTTGTGATGCAAAACTTCTATGGCTTAAGAGACCACTTTGGCATCAAGAGCATGAAGAAATATTATCAAGAAAACAATTTATATAATGACTTCTATTCAACTACTCCTAGCACAAGAGCGTTAGCGTTCTCTCAAGCTATCAATATGTTTGATGACAATCACTCCGCGATTATTAGCGTTAACCAAGCATGGGGTGAAACCGCAAGAGCGCAATACGCTAAAGGAATTCTTGCTAGAAACGCTTTGCAAAAGCGTCTTCAAGTTTTACGTAGAGAAAAATATCAAGGCACTAATTCCTCATATGAACCTGTTGAAGGTAGTACCAAATATAGTAGAGATGGTAAGACTGTAATGTTTTATTTTGATTCATTTAAATATGGCACAGAGGACGAAGTCTTTGATAGTAACGGCCAAGTCAAAAGAACAGCCTTCAGATATGATACTTTCTGTTTATTCCGTGATGTTTTTAGCGACATAAACAGCCACCCATCAGTCGAAAATGTCATTATTGATGTTTCTTTAAATGGTGGTGGCACTCTTGGTGTCATGATGAAACTATTGCCATTCCTTAGTAAGAATAATAAGTCTATCGCTAATTTCTACGATAGCGCTAATGGTATTGTTTATAAATATGAAAGCGTTTCTGACATCAATGGAGATAAAACATATGACACTAACGAATCATATGGTAACAAATATAACTTCTATATTCTTACCTCTGATTGTTCCTTCTCTTGTGGTAACGCATTCCCATGTTATGCGCAAGAAATGGGTGTCAAAATCATCGGCGAAACTTCTGGTGGTGGTGAATGCGCAGTTGGCATCCATTATTTACCAAATAGTCAATATATCTATCACTCTTCTAATCTCCACCTTGGTTCCTACAATAGTCAAACCAAGGAATTCAAAGGTTTTGAAGATGGTGCTACACCTGATATTCCATTAACGGAAAACAATAAACCAATGTGCACCATTGATGATAGAGGACAACCAGTTTTTAATATTCCTGAAGGATTTTATGATATTGATGTTTTAAGCGAAAAAATCGCTGGACACAATAACTAGTAAAAAAAGAATTATTAAAAATAAAGTTGTAAAATTCTTTATTACTCTTATAATTTTTGTTGTATAACACAAAAGGGAGATATCGCATGGAAAATAAGTATCTTAAACTCCATTCACTTCTCAGAATGGCTGCTGCTCTTATCGCGTTAATTGTCTTTATTTCGATGTTCATCACAAAGCAGGTTTATCACCCAGATTATCCTGATCAAGCATTCTGCATGTGGAATGAAGCATTCTTCGATGATGCTGATGCAGGAACAAAGGGCACAGTACTTGGCTTTATTGGTTATTTATTCGTCTTATTCGGAGGACTCGCAGGTTTAGCCTTTGTATTCATTGACGAACTTATCGGTAAAGATCTCACAAAGAAATTATCATTCATCGCTGGTGGCGTTATCGCCGTTGGTGCTGTGATGATGCTCTTAACTGGCGTTCTTTATAGAGGTATGAACGGTGATGGCTTTGGTGTTAAAGATTATCGCTTGGCCGCAGGACCAATTGTCTTTGCAATCTTATCATTCATTGCCGCTGCCGCTAACGCTGCTGCTCCAATCTTAGAAGATAAGGGCTTATAATTTTAATCAAAACTAGCAAAAACCAGCCACATATGAGCTGGTTTTTTTCTGGGCCTACGACAACTAAAGTGGATTTAAGTGGGGACACCTAAATCTACCTGCCTAGGCTACAACATTAAAAGTGGAGACCCTTCACGCGTTATTGTGAGGGGTCTTTTCTATTGCCCAAAACTAGCAATACTCTTTTCCTA
>JAGAYY010000035.1 GCA_017940265.1 Bacilli bacterium
ACCTTATTTTTATCGTTATTTTCTTCTAATTGCAAGAGTTTGAAATATTTAATTCCGTTTTATACAAAGAAAAACTCCATTAAATAGAATTTAGTCTTTCAAAAAAACTTTTAATTCTATAAACGGAATTTAGTTTTTCAATTCACATAATACTGAGTTTTTTACTCCTTGAATATTTAATAAAGCATCTAGTTCATAACTATTATGGAGTGTATAGTTTTCTAGATTCTTTTTTATCGTTAACTGAATTTCATCATAATCACTTTCGTTCTTATAATATTCGTCTTTAATAACACCGATAATTAGTAATCTTAGGTAAGCAATTAATGAATTCTCAATCCAATAATGACGTTTTGTATAAGTGAACTTATCAAATCTTTCCAATAGTTTTAAATACATAGGTAAACCATCACTGACATCATGCCATAAGTCAGAGAAGATAAAGTCATAATCTCTATCATTAACTGAATTGATGAACGCTAGAGCGTCCGCTTTAATGATGTGGATTTTTTCTTTATGTTGGAATAAAGGAAGTAGATACTTTTGGAATAGCTTGATGAGTTCTAAATCCATCTCAACAATATATACTTCTTTAACTTCTTCTTTTAGATGAACCATATAAGCGAAATAGCCAAGTCCTAAACCCAATGTTAAGACTTTTCCTTTAGCGACTTGTATAGGCATTTCCATTGTTCTAATTTCATGAGGATTGAGGCTCATCCACTCCTGGTCATATAACGAAATTGTGGGATAATCATAATCCTTAGTAAAATAGCCTAATGACATCTTTAATATTGAATTACTTCCATAATGATATTGTTCATCATATGGGAATAATGTAAAAGCTTTCATTACCTTATGAGATAATTTCCAACCATCTTGGTCAAAAGTGATATTTTTAAGAGCTTGATAATATGGATTATTAGTGAATGTATCTAGCATTACTTCTTGAGTATCCCAAAGAAGATTCTTATTGATGAAAGATGAATCTGTTTTATGATTTTCTAAAACTTGTTTAATGAATTCTTGTTTTGTTTCAAAGATATTTTTATTAACGAAAAGACCACTATTTAGATGTGGTTCTTGCCAAATTAAATCGCGGAGGTATAGCAAATAGTCAATATTCTTCTCGTGTTGATTGAATAAGGCGAGAAGCTTTTTATCTTCAGTTTCGTTTAACTCAAAATGCATTATTGATCTTGCACCTTCTTTTTAAGTTCTTCGTATATATCTTCTTCAAATGGAATACGAGAAATAGGTGTAATAACAACATAGCCTTCTTTCACTAATCTACAATCAGCGTCTTCCGGCATTTCTAAATATTCTTGTGTATCTCTTAAAGCGTAATATAAGTCTTCATTTTGGTCAAAATAATAACGGTCTTTACGATAGAATAAGCGACCTAAAGCGATACCTTTATAGGCCCCTCTTGGTAAGTTAACATTTAAAACATATCTCTCATCTAGTAGGTTATACTTCATAATGTATTCCCAGATTTCATCAAAGTGTTCAATTAAGCATGTGAAATCATCAAAAGGCGCACTGAAAGCGACAGTCTTTTTACGGAATGTAGCCGCACCTAAACACGCTCCAATTGTGCCACTTAAAATGACATCATAAGAGAGGTTTGGACCATTATTACAGCCAGAGACAACGACATCACAGTCAATATTAAGTCCCGCTAAAGCAAGAGATGTACAGTCTGTAGGGGTGCCATGTACTGCATATGTGTTTTCATCGATTCTATCGACTTTAAGCCAATCACCTAAAGTAATTGAAGCACTCTTCGCTGACATATGCTCAAAAGGCGCGACAATCGTCACTTCACCATATTTTAAGAGTTTATCCTTAAGGAGAAGTATTCCTTGAGCGTTATAGCCGTCATCATTAGTTAATAAGAATTTCATACCTCATTATTTTGTAATATTTCTTTGAAAAAGAAAAGAGGGAAACGATATTCCCTCTCTTCCTGATTTGGGTTTTATTATTGAGAAATCTTATTCTCTTTAATAACTTTTTCTTTTAAGTATTCTGGAACTTCTTCGTAAGAAACAAATTCTCTATTGAAATAACCAGATGCTTGAGTGATGGACTTAAGTTGTGTGACGTAGTCAACGATTTCTGCTTCAGGAATTAACGCTTCGATATCTTGCATACCTTCATGTTCTTCCATGTTTTGAATACGAGCACGACGTGTATTTAAGTCAGACATGATATCACCAGTATATTCTGTTGGAGCGATAACATGGATTCTCATAATTGGTTCTAAGATGATTGGTTTGCATTTTGGATAAGCATCTTTGAACGCTAAGATACCAGCCATCTTGAATGCTTGTTCGTTACTATCAACTGGGTGATATTTACCATCCACTAAGACACCTTTAACACCGATAACTGGGAAGCCTGCTAATGGGCCAGAGTTAAGGGCTTCAAAGAAACCTTTTTCAACGGCTGGGAAGTAGTTCTTTGGAACTGCACCACCGAAGACTTCTTCTGCGAAGACACTTTCTTCAGCTGGTTCAAATCTCATCTTAACAACACCATAGAAGCCACTACCGCCAGATTGTTTAACGTAACGGCCATCGCCTTCGGCGGTACCCTTAATAGATTCACGATAGACGACTTTCATTGGTTCGGTTGTGACATCGATCTTATATGTATCTTTGAGTTTACCTAAGACGAAGCTGATATGGGAATCAGAAACACCACCTAATAATAATTGTTTTGTTTCATTATTACGTTTGACTTCAACGGCTGGATCTTCGGCTTGGATTTTCGCTAATGCTGGACCAATCTTAGCTTCATCATTCTTATTGGCTAAGATAATAGCTTTGAAGATAACAGCGGTTGGATAATGGGCTGGTTTATATTCAATAACGGCTTTTGGTGAAGATAGTGTCATACCACTTGCAACACCTTCAAGTCTTGTAATCGCGGCGATATCACCAGCGTGAACTTCTTGAATAGCGTCAAGTTTCTTACCGGTCATTTGATATAACATTGAGACTCTTTGTGTGCCTTTATTGACGTAGATTTCATCACCAGTTTTTAAGACGCCAGAATTAACTTTAATAATATTAATTGTGCCTGAATATGGGTCAACGACGGTCTTAAAGACATAAGCGGAGAATGGTTCACTATCTTTTGTTTCACGAGTGACTGGATTACCATTTTCATCTTTTGCTTCATATGGTTTTAAGTCCGCTGGGCATGGTAGGTAGTCAATGAACATATCGAGCATTGTTTCAACGCCGATATTCTTTGTGGCGCTACCGACTAAGACTGGAACTAATTCACCAGCTAAGACGAGTTTTCTTAAAGATTCATGAACTTCTTGAACGGTGAATTCTTCACCGGAGAAGAATTTTTCTAATAAGACGTCATCTGCTTTAGCAACTTCTTCACTAATCATGTTATGAAGTTCGAAGATCTTTTCTTTCTTATCATCGTGGATAGGAGCGTCTTCACACTTCTTGCCATTTAGTTTTCTCGCTTTTAAGTCAACGACATTAGCGAAACCATCAAAGCCATCACCATGACCTAATGGGTAGCAGAATGGAATAGCGTTCTTACCTAATTTGGAACGAATTTCTTCTAATAATTCATCGAATTTAACGTTTTCTTTATCAACTTTGTTGATGAAGATGAATGTTGGGATGCCACGTTTTCTAAGTTGATTCCAGTGTTTAACTGTACCGACTTGAACACCGATACTGGCATCGACCACTAAGACAGCACCTTTAACTGCGCCTAAGACACCAATGTATTCAGAAATGAAGTCATCATTACCTGGAACATCAATGATGTTAATCTTGTGGTCTTTATAAGTTAATGGGATAACGGCGGTTTGAATTGAACCACCTCTTTTTTGTTCATCAGGAGTGTAGTCACTTAATGTATTTTTCTTTTCAACTTCACCTTTTTGAGGAATTAAACCAGCGATGAACGCTAAGGATTCGGCTAAAGTTGTTTTACCTGTTGATTGGTGACCTAAAATAACTACGTTTCTGATATTTTTTGCATCGTAATTTGCCATGATTGATTCTCCTTATAGTCTGAAGTACTTGCTATATCTACCTTTAGATATGAGCTGGATTCTATTATCTTTCACAAGTTCGGCTAAAGCCTTTTCAATGGTCGCTGAACTTGTGGCGTATAAGACATTTTCAATAACACGTTTGCTAATTGGTTTAGCACTATCAAAGATAACTTTGTAAACCTTTTCAATGGTTAATTCATCCATCTCATTGACTTCCATAATGTAGTCAAGCTTACGATACGCTTCTAAGATACACTTGAGCATATAAGTAACGAATTGTGTGTAATCGTTTTCATTATCATGCCAGCCTTGGGAAGAAGCTTCAAAAGCATCAATATAATCAGAGAAACGTTGTCTCATGATATATGGGATGGAGAAGTAATTACCGATATCATAACCATTCTTCTTCATTAAGAAGTTCATGATTAATCTAGAGATACGACCATTCGCTCTATTGAATGGATGGATACAAACGAAGTCGAGCATGAAAGCAAGAATAAGGACGAGCTTATTTGTTTCTTCGTTTTGAGCGGCAAGGTTATATTGATAAACAAGATTGTCTAATAGTTGAGGAACCGCACTTGGATCGGCAGTGACGAAGATTGTTCTCATTGAACCATCAGTCATTCTTTCTTGAATATAATTTAAGGCGTCTTTATATTGACCACCCATCTCTGGGTTATAGTCCTTATATAAATAGTAATGTAATGTTGAGATAAATGAGCGATCGAATGGTTGGAATTTGTAGCATTCATCGATGTGCTTTAATGCTTTGTAATAACCATTGAAGACATATTCTGTATAAGTTGCTGGGGATTGTCCCTTAACGAGTAAAGCTTTCATACGATCATCACCGATGAAGACTGAACCCATCGCACAGCTAGCTTCTGTGCCACTGATGTAAGCAAGTTCCGTTAATTTTTCAATTTTCTTGAGTTTCTTAACGGCGGTAGTTTTTCCTTTATATAATTCGATAGAATTAAGTAAAGAAACAATGTTAGGGTTGGTCAAAAGAGCATTGACAGCACCCTGTAAGTCAAACATTCGCATATTATGTAACCTCTGTGATTCTAGTATGTATCACTTGGGGAAAATATGCAACTACCTATTTTTGCGTAAAAAATACCGAATTAAACTTTTTTGATTAAATAATAGGTTAACGATTACTGAGTTAGTTTTATATGAATATTGCCTTTTAAATAACTGGATGGGCATATTAGATAGAAAAACCACTACTTTGGATTAGCATTAAAAGAGTGTTAATAGAATTTATTGAAAAAAATATTTTTAATGATTTCTTCTCTATTTTATTAATGGATTACGCGCGTGCGTATAAAAGAAAAGACCTGCACTCGGCAGGTCATTATTCTTTTGTGAATTAATTATTCAGCTTGTTGTTGTCCTTGTTGACCTTCAGCGATTAAACCGAAGATGCCAGCGAGAACATAGAAAACGTTAGAAGCAATAGCACCGACAACGATTGTGACGATGAATGGTTTTTTGTTAGATTTGCTTTCATCAGCGAGTTCTTTTTTGGCTTTACCAACGAGAATTAAGCAGACGATGGAAGTAACTAAGAAATAGATACCCCAACCGATGCATGCACTACCAGCGCCAATAGCGGCGGCGGCACCAGCTTCTGCTTCGGCATCACCAGCAGCAGCGGCTAAGCCAACACCACCAACGACGCAAACGATAATACCGATGATGGCTAAAAGAGCACCTAAACCGATGTAAATGATGGTAAAGATGTTACCAATGCTAAACATTGTTTTTGAAGCGTTTTTCATTGTTATTTTATTTCCTTTCAATAGATGTCTATATTCTAACACCATTTACACGGATATATGCTAATATATTTTCATGAATGTTTTAGGGTATATTAAGAAAAATCAAGACACTATCAAACAAACGCCACTAAAAATTTGTGACGCTTTAGTGGTCTCTTGGGTGGCTTATTTTGATTTTTCTATCGTTAAAGATAGACTTCCTTTAACTATTAGTGATTTTGACTACATTCCAGAATACAAAAGATTAGAGCCTTATTACTTCTCTTACTTCCCACGATTTTCGCGCAAATATTTGAAATCGCTTATCAAATCAGAGAGATTTAAAGATGCCCAAGTTGTGGATTATGAATATATTTTAGACCGTAAAAAAGGCATCCAGTTTGCCGTTGTAGCGGTCAAGTTTAATAATCAAATTATTATTGCAGTTAGAGGTACTGATCCTTCCTATGCTGGTTGGAAAGAAGACTTCACCTTATCATATAGCGATAGAATGCACTCCTACGCTTATGCAGAAGAGTTCATTCAAAGAGTGATTAAAAGACATAAGAAAGAAAAGATTATCTTATGTGGACATAGTAAGGGTGGTAATATCTGCACTTATATGCTCAGTCAATTAGATGATGTTTCTAGAATTGAACATGTCTATTCTTTTGATGGACCTGGTTTTAGAATCAAAGGATTATTTAAAGGCAAGGAAGATAGGTTAGAGAAGTTTACTAAGATTGTTCCTCAATCTTCTATCGTTGGTGTTCTTTTCTCTAACGAAACTGATATTAAGATTATTAAAAGTAGAGCGGTCATGTTCTTACAACATAACCCTTTTGAATGGGTCATTAAGGACAATGATTTTGTCTATTTAACCAAACGTACTTTATCTTCTAGACATTTAGAAAAAGCACTTAATGCTTGGATTGAATCTCTTAAACCAGAAGATAGAGAAAGATTTACCGAAATTATCTTTGGCGAATTAGAGAAATTTGAAGCGGATGACTTTGTCGTCTTCTTCAAGAAGATTCTTCTTCAAATTGGTCCTGTTTATAAAGCTTATAGAGGATTAAGCAAAGAAGATAAAAAACTCGTTTACCGAGTTGTTAAAAAGTTAATTAGAAATATGATTAAACCAGAGAAACAAAAGCTAATTGCTTAAAGGTTTTCTTCTGGGATTTCGTGAGCTTTCTTAAGAGCAAACTTGGCCACCATTGGACCAAAGAGTTCATAGATTAAGGTACTTGTTAAGATAATGGCGAGAATTAAAGCGCCTGTTTTTTGCATATATGGGTCACTATATTGTGAGAATAACTTATACGCAGTTGTGGATAAACCAATCGCCACACCCGCTTGAGGAACTAAGGCAAAACCTAAATATTTCTTAACTTGTGGTTCACATCTGGTGATAGATGCACCAGCGAAGGCACCGCTCCATTTACCAATAACACGGGAGACGAGATAAGTTAAAGCGATAAGAACCACCACTAAACCATCACCGTTAAAGAAGATAGTTAAATCTAAAGATGCACCAGAAATGACAAAGAACATCATATAGACTGGAGAAGTGAATCTATCCATAACATCTAATGTACGTCCTGATTCTTTTACAAAGTTAGTGTATATCGCACCCGCCATCATGCAGGTAAGAAGTGAACTTAATTCAAAGCCACCCATCATTGGACTCTTGAATAAATAATAGAAACCCAAAGCGGCAAAGACGGAGAAGATATTCCAAATAAGTCTATTGTTTCTTGATTTAAAGAAGCGGTTAGCAAAACTAATCACAAAACCTAATACCGCGCCCACTCCTAAGGAGATGGTGATTTCAAGTAATGGTTTAACAATAATGGCATATACGGAAATAGAACCACCCGCTAAAGCGGTAGCGATTTGGAATAAGATAGCAAATAAAATTAAGGCGGCAGCGTCATCTAATGCCACAACTGGTAATAAAGTATCCACTAATGGACCATGTGCTCGATATTGCTTAATAACCATTAAGGTAGCCGCAGGAGCGGTCGCACTAGCAATCGCGGATAATGTTAATGCTAATTCTAAGGAAACGTATTGAGGGAAGATGAAGTGTGCCACTAATAAAGCGACCACCACTAATAAAGAAGCACCTAAAGCTTCTAAAACAGTAATAACTAAAACTCTTTTACCTAATGCTTTAATTGTGCTGAATTTAAATGACGTGCCAATGGAGAAGGCAATAAAGCCTAAGGCCACGGTTGAAACCCAACCAAGTTGATCCACAAATTTATAAACAGTGCCTTCTTTGATACCCTCAAATGAGAAGTTATTAAATAATAGGCCAAATAAAAATGGTCCCATGATGATACCGGTTAAAATATAACCAGTCACGTTAGGTAATTTGATAAGGCGCATTAAACGCGTTGATAATAAGGCCACTAATAAAAGAGCAGCCACATAAGCAAATATCGAAAAGGCTTCCATAATCCTTAAATAGAACCTTCAAAGTCGTCGATTGCTCTTGAATACATGAAGCCTTTAATTTCTGTGAAGTTCTTAGTTGTTTCGCGAATGACTCTCTTTAAATCTTCTAAACGATCATTTTCCACAATAAAGACACCTAAGATGCTTTCAAAAACATCTCTTTGTTCAACGTGTCTAAGATTGATGAATGTATGTTCGCCTGGATAATAGTCAACAGCGTGTCTTAAAGATTCACTGGTCATAACAGTAGCGTTATAACCCGCTCTTTTAATTGCTTCTAATGCACCATAAGCGCGTTCGGTAGTTTTTAACACAAGTGTTAATTCAACTTTCATTCTTTTTTCCTCGCTTATGATTATAGATGCATTTTTTATTTTGTTAATAATTATTTGCTTTTATTTTTCTTTACGCTTCTACGTAGGGCAACAACAGAAGTTGTTACCAAACCTAATGATGCAGCAGCAGGACCGCCAAATATGATCGAACCACGACAGCCTTTTGTAATATTGTCAAAGAAGTCTCTTTGCGCAATCATTTCATCATAGCCTATATATTCAGTTTTAAGAAGTTTAACTAATTCAGCTTCATTGTTTTCATTTCCTTTAACTTCTTTGGTTGTGGTAAAGGAGAAGTTGTTACATTCATTGACGACAAAGTATGCTTCTTTTTCTTCCACAAACGCTTTGATTATCGCGCCGTAACAATATTTTTCATCCTTAGCGTGATCAAATGACATATCAACGTGACTATAGTAATAGTCATCATACTTTGTGGTTGTCATAACATTGGTGCCACTGACTGTTACTTCATCGATGAAAGAGGTATAAGCACTTCCGTGTATTTCAAATTCGTCAAGACTATCGGCGTTATAATTAGCGGCCACTATGATAGTTGCTTCTTGATTAGGGGCTATGACATAGTAATCAGAGGGCTTGCCTTCTATTACAGTGTTATATGAATGATAGCCATATTCAAAAGTAAAATAGATACTACTGAGGTATCCTTCACCAGTGTTTTTAAGATTTACCTTATAACGAGTGCCTTGATTTAAGTAACTGTAGCGTTCATCATCTTCAGCATATTTTTCAACTAAAGTCACTTCAAAATCATTGTATTCATCAGTGGTCACGGTTCTTGGAGGTAAAGGTGGAGTAGCAGTTAAGCCTGGAATCATTGATAAGACGACTAATAATGTTTTCATAGGTTATGTCCTCTTACCAAACAAGACGAATAGTTAGATAAAATCTGCTAAAAGTTTTTGCTAAAATTTTTATAAGTTGTACTTTTTTATCGTTTGACTATTTATTTAAAATAAATGTGGTAGAATATTCTAGCAAAAAACGGAGGGTAAGAAAGATGGAAAACTATAAAACAGTGCCAATTACACTTATTACCGGTTATTTAGGAAGTGGTAAAACCACATTAATCAATCACATATTAAAAAACGCTAAAGGTCATAAGATGGCCGTTATCGTTAATGATATTGGCGAAGTCAATATTGATGCTGAATTAATTGAAGAAAACGGCATCGTTAAAGGTAAGGATGAAAACTTAGTGGCGCTCTCTAATGGCTGCATCTGCTGCACATTAAAACAAGACTTAATTCAACAACTCGCTGACCTAGTCAAGCAACAAAAATATGACCATATCTTAATTGAAGCTTCTGGTATTTGTGAACCAGTACCAATTGCTCAAACAATTACTTATATGGAACAAGAATTTGAGAAACAACATTTACCAAAGTTCTATTGGTTAGACGCTATTATCTCTGTCACTGATGCCTTAAGACTTAGAGATGAGTTTGGCTGTGGTGAAACATTAAAAGAAGCGACACGTGGTGAAGAAAACTTAGAAAACCTTGTCATTCAACAAATTGAATTCTGCGATATCGTTTTATTGAATAAAGCCTCATTAATTAGTAAAGAAGAACTCAGAAGAGTGAAGATTGCTATTAAAGCTTTACAGCCTGAAGCTGAGATTATTGAAGCAGATTTCTGTGATGTTGATATTGATAGATTAATCGATACAGACCTCTTTGATTTTGATAAGGCCAGTGGCTCCGCAGCCTGGATTAGAGAATTCGAAGACTGGGATAGCGATGTTGAACATCACGATGACGATGATGATGAGGAAGAAGAACACCATCACCATCACGACCACGATGAAGATGATGACGATGACGATGAACATGAACATGAAGAGCATGAGCATCATCACCATCATCACCACCATCAC
>JAGAYY010000036.1 GCA_017940265.1 Bacilli bacterium
AAGAAGACGAGGAAGAGGAAGAAGAAGACGATGAAGCCCCTGCCGAAGTCAGTGCTGATGGTTTAGTCATTAAGGGTAAGAGAAAGAGAAAACCATTCGAAACCCGTTTAAGAAATAGTGAATTTGACTTACGTCATAAATACTATGATCTCCGTGACTATATTAAATGGTATGGTTTAAGAAACCGTGTCTCTATCCCAGGTGATACATTCTCTTATAAGAGACAACGTTATGCCTTCGTTACAATCGTTGGTAAACATCTCCGTATCTACTTACAACTCAACCCACAAGATTATGCTGATAGCACAATCCCAGTTGAACAAGCTGAAGCTAAGAAGTACGAAGATCTCCCATGCTTACTCCGCATTAAGAGTGACTTAGCCTATCGTAGAGCAAAGAAACTCGTCGATGATTTAATGGCTAAGATTGGCATGCCAAGACCAGAAGGCGAAGAACCAAAAGAAACACAAAAGAAAGACTAATTGTCTCTCTTGAGTATAAAACCGTTAGCATTCGCTAGCGGTTTTTTATTGCCTAAAAAGACATAAAAAAAGACATCTTACGATGTCATTTTATATTCAGTGGTGGCTCAGGCCGGGAGCGCGCCGGCGACACTCAGATTTTCAGTCTGATGCTCTACTAACTGAGCTACCGAGCCATCGGTATAATAATAAAACGCTGGCGGATCTGACGGGAATCGAACCCGCGGTCTTCTCCGTGACAGGGAGACATGTTAACCGCTACACCACAGATCCGTGTTAACGCGCTTTATTATTATCATAGAAAAATAAATTAATTGCAATAGTAAATTAATCAAAATATTAAAAAAACGCCGAGACATTTCTCAGCGTCTTTTTAATTACATTAAAGATTAATAATTTTCGACTCTTAATTCGAAATATGATTGTGGGTGTCCACAAGCTGGGCAAATCTTTGGTGCTTCTTTACCAACGTGGATATGACCACAGTTACGGCACTTCCAAACGACGACGTCTGGAGCGATGAAAATCTTATTGGCTTTAACTTTTTCTAAAAGTTTAAGATATCTTTGTTCGTGTTCTGCTTCGATCTTAGCGACTAAAGCAAACTTAGCAGCGATTTCCATAAAGCCTTCTTCTTTAGCTTCTTCCGCCATCTTCTTATACATGTCGGTCCATTCGAAGTTTTCGCCTTCAGCGGCCGCTTTTAAGTTTTCAACGGTGCTTGGGACTTGACCATCATGTAAGTACTTGAACCACATTTTAGCGTGTTCTTTTTCATTTTCTGCTGTTTCTAAGAAAATCGCGGCGATTTGTTCGTAGCCTTCTTTCTTAGCTTGGCTTGCAAAATATGTGTATTTGTTGCGGGCTTGTGATTCACCAGCAAAAGCCATTTCTAAATTCTTTTCGGTTTTACTACCTTTTAATTCCATATGTATTGTCTCCTATACAAATAGTTTATGGCATTAATAATAATTAATCAATTTGTTTGCTTGTTAAATTTTTGTTTAATAGCAGTTTCTAATAAACTAATCAAAAGCATGAAAATAATAGCGAATAAAGAATAGGCAAAAACCCCAGTCAAATTAGTGGGGTCTTCTTGTCTCACGAAGTGGATGACACTGCCTAAACCATTCTTGGTAAAACCAGTAATAACTTCCGCCATAATTTCCAGTTTAAAAGATAAAGAGAAACTAGAAGCAATACCGACTAAAATATAAGGAATAGATAGTGGGAGTTTTATAAATAAAACTCTTTGGAAATAGCCCGCTCCATCAATTTGGGCAGCATAGTCAACTTGTTGATCGACTTTTCTAATACCTCCCGCTACTGCTTCGTAGAGGATTGGAAAACAAACAATCACAACTACGAAGATAGGGGCATTTTTGGGGGCTACCATGACCACGAATAGGAAGACTAAAGCCACGGTTGGTATGCTTTTAATTGTGGTCATGAGTGGCTTTAGAAATGTATGTACTTGCGAGTGATTACCCGCAGGAATTCCAACTATTAAAGCAAGGGCAAATGATATCGCAAAACCAATAATCATTCTTAAGAATGTATAGCCTAAACATTGATATGAATAAGGCTTAGTTAATAACACACCAAATTCTTGGAATGTTGCTATCGGGGAAGGGAAGATCCCATTATTGGTATCAAAGCATGCTGAAAGAATAAACCATAAGGCAATTACGAATAATGTGCCTAAAGCGAAGAGAGTATATTTATTAGAAATAAACTTCTTCATTAACTCCCTCAATATTAAAGAGCTTTAAGAAGTTTTCAACCGCTGTTTTATTTTCTTTAGCGGCTTTAAAGCCTAAGCCCATACCGTTATTATTCTTGGTAACATTAGCAGCAGCAGTTGGCGCAATACCGTAAACGGTATTAGCGTTTTCAATACCTTCTAAAGCAGTAGTAAATGTTTCTGGTTTAGCGATGACTGTTTCAATATCACCTTTTAAAGAATCTAAGAAAGATTGAGCAGTTTCTCTAGCAACTGATTTCTTAATGAAAACAGAAGCTTGGAATAAATCTAAGCCATTGCTCTTTTCTTTATATTTGGCTTGGATATCAGCGTAGACATTAACGTTTTCTTTCTTGGATAAAACGTTTGTTAAAACAGGTTGGGCTAATAAGACATAATTAGGAACAACATTGTTACCTTCAGCATCAACGAATGATCCTGATGTCGCTGCAGCGGCAGCATCACTAACAGCACTCACATAAGAAATGTTCGCATCATAAGTATCGCCATAAACGTAATGGAAGATTTTGTCTGGTACATTACCTTTTTGGAATAAAAGGATTTTGTCATCAGCATCGAGTTCGTTATTCGCGTCGTTACCTAAGCTCACGAGATAGAAATTACCAAATGTGATTGTCGCGGCAATTTGATATTCAGCTTTCTTGTTGATGATGGCTTGCATACCAGCGTTGGTTGGTAAGACAACAACATCTTTCTTACCAGCGACCATTAAAGGTAAGATGCCTTCCGCTGGGTTAGAGTTGGTTTCAAACTTTTCAACCTTGGCGTAATTATAGAACGCTAAAGCTGGAGCGCCTGTTGGGGCGATAATACTTAAAGATGTACGATCATACTCTGGTGCCTTTGACTCAGAGTTAGATGCGCCTTCTTGATTATTGCAACCGACGAGCATCAATGCGGCGGCTACAAGTGATATATATTTTTTCATTTTTAGATTTTCCTCCTTGGTAATTATAAAATAATTCTCTATAATAAAATGTGATGTAGGTCACACAATTATTATGAAAATACCACTTTTACAAGTTTTAACTAAAAAAGAACACAAATTGGTGAAGGGTTACCAGGTCACCAAAAACAGTGTTATCAATCATGAAGGTGATCTCTGTGAAAACATCGGAGTCATCATTTCTGGTAAAGTCGATATCGTTTCTTATTCCTTCCAAGGTAAAGAACAGATTCTTAACTCTCTTAAAGCGGGAGATATTTTTGGTAACAATTTAATCTTCTCTAGCGAACCTATTTATCGTGGGGATGTCATCGCTAAAGAAAAATGTGTTATCGCTTTTATCAATAAAGAAAATTTAATTTATTTATTACAAAATAACCAAGAATTCTTAACTCTCTATTTAAAGGCCCAATCTGACTTTGGTAAATCTCTTAACGCGCGTATACAATTATTATCATTTACTAATGCGGAAGAAAGACTCGTTTATTACGCAAGTAAAAACGACAATGTGATTACTTTTAAAAACGTCACAACATTAGCCGCTCAAATTGGTATTCAAAGAGAAACTTTGTCTCGTTTATTAACGAGTTTAGTAAAACGCCATCTTATTAAAAAAGAGAAGGGAAGAATTACTTTCTTAAAGAAAAGGCGCTAACCTACTTGTTAACGCCGTGGATTTCTAATAAGTTTTCGTAAAGAGCTAATCTAGTGGCTAGGCCAACACCGCCTGGAACTGGAGTTTGAAGACCAACAGGAAGTCCTGGGATAGCATCACCTTTTAAACCATCTTCAGTTCTAGAGATGCCAACATCAACGATAACGGCATCTTTTTTATAGGTGAAGCGATTATCTAAGAAGCCAGCTTTACCAATCGCTACGACAATGACATCTGCGTGAGCGATATAGAAAGCCATATCTTCATGAGTAGTTTTGCTGTGCAAAACGGTCACGTTCATATTCTCTTTAAGAAGGAGTTTTGCCATTGGTTTACCGACGATATTACTACGTCCGATAACCACAGCATTTTTACCTTGCATAGGAATCTTTTCAAAGTGTAAATAGTTAATAATACCTTTTGGGGTACATGGAACAAGAGAGGATAATGGATGGAAACCATCGACATCTTTTTTAGGATCGACCGCTAATTTAATAGCTTCTTCGTCAATACCTTTTGGTAAAGGCATTTGGACAATAAAGCCATCATGAATGTCATCTTTGTTTAATTCATCGATAACCTTCAAAAGTTGTTCTTGAGTTGTTTCTAATGGTAGCTTAATTAAGTCTGCTTTGATGCCTAATTCATCAGCATCTTTAAGTTTCCCACGCACATACGCGCAGCTTCCCGCGTCTTCATTCACTTGCACAATAGCGATGCATGGTTTTCTTTCTAAACCCGCTACTAAATTTTTAATCTCTTCCTTACGAAGAGCAACGTATTCTTTGATAGTCATATTACTTTACAATTTCATTCAATTCTTTCGCATTGAATTGTCTTAATTTGATGCCAGCTAATTCAAGCATTTTTCTACTAGCTTGAACGCCAACAGTGTCAGCGTATTTATTTTCTAAATAAATAATTTCCTTAATGCCCACTTGCACGCATGCTTTCGCGCACTCGTTGCATGGGAATAATGTGACGTATAAGCGACAGCCCTTAAGCGCGCTTCCGTTACGCGTATTTAAAATCGCGTTAAATTCTGCGTGACAGACATAAAGATATTTAGAATCTAAGCCTTCACCTTTGTTCCAAGAGAGTTGACTTTCATCAACACCTTTTGGCATACCATTATAGCCGATAGAAACGACCTTATTATCGTCATCGACAATACATGCGCCTACTTTTGTATTGGGATCCTTGCTTCTTAAAGCGCTCAAAGAAGCGATACCCATAAAGTATTCATCCCAAGAAATATTATTGTGTTCCATATAAGAATTATTATAACGATATTTGATTCTAAGGCAACTTAATATTACAATATTAATACTATGGCAATTGTTGGTATTGATAAACTCTCATTACTAGATTACGAAGACAAGGTTTCTGTGGTTTTATTCTCCCAAGCCTGTAACATGCGTTGCCCGTTTTGTCATAACGGTGCAGCCGTATTAGGTGCAAGCAAACAAGACGAGATTGACTTTGATGAAATCCTCGCGTTTTTAAAGACCAGAACTGGCCTTGTAGATGCCGTTGTTTTCAGTGGTGGTGAACCAACAATGTTAGAAGATTTGAAGGTTAAAATCAAAGCGGTTCGCGACCTTGGCTTTTTAATCAAGCTAGACACGAACGGCACTAACCCAGAATTATTAGAAGAATTACTTGATGAAGGGCTCTTAGACTATGTTGCCATGGACATTAAAAACTGTCCTAATTTATATGCGGAAACATGTGGCTTAAAATTCATCAATGTCGATAATATCAAAAAGAGTATTTCTCTTATTATCAATAAAGCTCCTGACTATGAATTTAGAACAACCTTAGTCAAAGAGTTCCATGAAAGAATGGACTATGATGCCTTTAAAGATTTAATCAAAGGCGCAAAGCGCTTATTCTTACAAAAGTTCGTGGATCGAGAAGGCTGCATTAAAAAAGGCCTCCACGAAGTTGACGTAGTGGAAGCCAGTAAATTAAGAAATTATCTTTCTGGATTTATTCCAGAAGTGAATCTACGTGGTTATTAACGCTTAAGCATCAAATATTTATCAATAAAGACGCTAGCAATAGAAGCATCGCCAACTGCGCTTGCTACTTGACGGACGTCTTTTTTTCTTGTGTCGCCTACGGCGAATAAACCTGGAAGAGATGTTTCCATTCTCTCATTGGTAATAATGAAGCCATGTTCATCAGTATCCACTAAGGATTTAAACAAATCGTTTTGTGAAACTTGACCGATAGCGACGAAAACGTTATTAGTTGGATATTCGTGGATGGTGTGATCCATGGTGTTTTCAAAACGTAAACCCGCTAATTCGTTTTGTCCTAAATAAGCGATGAGGTTCATGTTGTGAGTAATGTGAACGTTATCTTTTTGTCTTAAACGATCCACTAAGATTTGATCAGCAAAGAAGCGGTCAAATAAGGTGAAGACATAAACATTAGCACTTGTTTGAGCAAGCATTAAAGCGTATTGAAGAGCGGTATTAGCATCCCCAATTAAATAGACATCTTTATCCTTATAGAACGCGCCATCACACACCGCACAGAAAGAGATACCTTTACCGATGAATTCTTCTTCATTTGGAAGACCCATTTTACGGTGTTTAACGCCATTAGCTAAGACAACAGCTTTTGCTTGATATGTATGGTAATTAGTGGTGACTTCAAAAACGTCGTCAACCTTTAAGACTCTTTGGACTTCTTCGAGTTCAAATTTAGCGCCTAAATCAAGGATTTGCTCAAAGAGATTACCAGCAAAATCTAGACCAGAAATCTCTTTGATACTTGGAAGATTTTCGACACGAGGAGAATTGGCGATTTGACCACCAAAATTCTCTTTTTCTAAGATTAAGACTGAGCGACCGGCTCTGAGCAAATTCAGAGCCACACTCATTCCTGCGGGACCACCGCCTACAACAATGACATCGATCATACTAGTTTAAGCTTTCAATGTAACCTTTGATGTTACTAGCGTTCTCGAAGACATCGTTAGTGCCATCTTCTTTTGGAACGATTAATGTTGGAGCTTTTCTAACACCAAATGCTTTGGTTTGGTCAGCATTTTCTTCAGCGTCAACAACACTATATTTGACACCTGCTTTATCTAGAAGCATCTTAGCCATCTTACAGTTTGGACATGTCTTTGTGGCGAATAATAAGATTTCATTGCAGACTGCTTTTTCTTCTTGTTCGTCTTCGACTTGGCTACCTAAAACATCAGTGACTTTATGTGTGAGTTTAGATTTTGCAGGTTCATAAACTTTACGGTGTTGGAATTCTTCTGTCTTACCATCATTCCAGTTTTGGACTGGTCTATAGTAACCAGTAATACGGGAATAGACTTCAGTTCTCTTACCACATTTTGGACAGACATATTGTTCACCAGTGATGTAACCGTGGTCTTTACATACAGAGTATGTAGGAGACATTGTGTAATATGGTATGTGGTAGTTTTCAGCAATCTTTCTAACAAGATTCATACAGGACTTCCAGCTTGGTAATTTTTGACCTAAGAAGCAGTGGAAGACTGTACCAGAAGTATATAAGGTTTGTAAGCCATCTTGGATATCAAGAGCCTTGTAGATATCTTCTGTGTAACCAACTGGTAAGTGTGAGGAGTTGGTGTAGTATGGAGTTCTACCATTTTCAGAAGCGGTAATGATATCTGGATATAAGGCTTTATCGTGTTTGGCTAAACGATAGGCTGTCGATTCCGCTGGGGTGGCTTCTAAGTTATATAAGTCACCATATAATTCTTGATAATCAGAAAGTTTGTTTCTCATGTGATTGAGAACATCTTTTGTGAATTGGATGGATTCTGGATTTGTTAAATCTTTTCTGATCCAACGAGCGTTTAAACAAGCTTCATTCATACCGACTAAACCGATAGTGGAGAAGTGGTTGTTGAAGTTACCTAAATATCTCTTTGTATATGGATATAAACCAGCTTCCATTAATGTGGTAATGGTGTTACGTTTCACTTTAAGTGAACGAGCACTGATATCCATGATGTGGTCTAATCTTCTATAGAAGTCTTCAGCGTCTGTGGATAAATAAGCAATTCTCGGCATGTTAATGGTAACAACACCGATAGAACCTGTAGATTCACCAGAACCGAAGAAACCACCAGATTTCTTTCTTAATTCTCTTAAGTCGAGTCTTAAACGGCAGCACATACTTCTAACATCACTTGGTTCCATATCGGAGTTGATGTAGTTAGAGAAGTATGGTGTACCATATTTGGCGGTCATTTCGAATAAGAGTTTATTGTTTTCTGTTTCTTCCCAGTTAAATGTACGAGTAATGGAGTATGTTGGGATTGGGTATTGGAAACCACGGCCATTCGCATCACCTTCAATCATGATTTCGATGAAGGCTTTATTGACCATTGCCATTTCTTCAACACAGTCTTTATATTTGAAATCCATTTCCTTACCACCGACTAAACAGTTGAGTTCCGCCATATCGTTTGGCACAACCCAGTCTAATGTGATGTTGGTGAATGGAGCTTGTGTACCCCAACGAGATGGTGTATTTACACCATAAATGAAGGATTGGATACATTGTTTGACTTCTTTATATGTTAAGTGATCAACCTTAACAAATGGGGCTAAATATGTATCGAAAGAGGAGAAGGCTTGAGCGCCTGCCCATTCGTTTTGCATAATGCCTAAGAAGTTAACCATTTGGTTACAAAGGGTGCTTAAGTGGTTAGCAGGGGAAGAAGTGATCTTACCTGGAACACCGCCTAAACCTTCTTGAATTAATTGTTTTAATGACCAACCAGCACAGTAACCGGTGAGCATGGATAAGTCATGGATGTGAATATCGGCGTTTCTATGCGCGTTTGCGATTTCATCATCATAGACTTCACTTAACCAATAATTCGCTGTGACAGCGCCGCTGTTGCTTAAAATAAGACCACCGACAGAGTATGTGACGGTACTATTTTCCTTCACGCGCCAGTCATTAATCTTTAAATAATTATCAACAACGTTTTTATAGTTAAGATTTGTTTCTTTAATGTCACGTAAATTTTGGTGTTGCTTACGATAAATCATATATGAACGCGCAACATCCACATAACCCGCTTGAATTAAAACGATTTCAACGGAGTCTTGGACGTCTTCGATACCAATGGTGTCGTTTACAACTTTGCGGTTGAAATCACTGGTCACACGTAACGCAAGCATTTCGATAATGTCGTGATTATAGAATTTGTGTTCGGCCATGAAAGCTTTTTCAATGGCGTTTTCAATTTTGGTAATATCAAATTCTTCAATATTGCCATCTCTTTTCTTGATTCTTAACATAAAAGTTTCTCCTTATTTTTCCGAAGTGTATGTAAAAGTAGTTCCTCTGCTACTTTTTCTTTTATTATTAGCTATTTTTAAGTGGTGACACACTTTTATAGCGGTGCATTAATATTATTAATATTCTAGGGGAAAATAAAGTAAAAAAAACACAAATTTAGACACTGTCTAGTTTTGTGATTTTTTGTCTTTGATTTATGTTTTTAATAGTGTATATAGACTACTTCTTTTCCTTATTATTATGCTCAACATTAAGGGTGGAGAAGATGCTATAAGCCATCTTAGCCATTTCTTGTGGTGGAAGATCTAATCCTAATTCAAACCAGAGCAATAAGATATTAGCGATACCACCCGCTAAGAAGGCGGCAATAATACGATTGTTAATCATATTGCTTTCAGTGGTTAATGAAATGTGACTTGCGATGTAAGAGCCATAGTCAGTGAATTTCTCCACTAATAAGTTTTCTTTTCTCGCTCTTTTTAAGATGGTAACTTGACGAGCGTATTTCTTCATATAATAGAAGACTTCTAACAAGAAGGAATAGATGTCATCAATGTGTTTTTCGTTAATGATTTGGAAGAATTCTTCAAATCTTTCGTCACAGTAATTAATAAAGATATCTTCTTTGTTATTGAAGTAACGATAAAAGGACATTCTAGAGACACGCGCTTTCGCACAAATATCTGTGACGCTGATGGATTCGTAATCGAATTTGGACATTAAATAATATAAAGAAATAGTGATGTAATCTTTAGTGCTGTGTTTTTTCGGCATCATATATATATGGCTCCTTTGTCCGCGACAAGTTTAACATGTAAAAAAGTTACAATCAATACATTCGTGTCACTTTTATAATATTTTATAGTTTTTATATAATAAAGTTGCGATAATATGGCAAAATCTATACAATTAAACTATGGAAAAATGTCAAAGAAAAGTTAATTCATATTCTGTTACCCGTTCAGTATATTTAATGGGCTTATTTGATTGGAAATTAGTGAGTGAAGAAAAACATGAGAATGCTCCAAGTATTCTGACTTTTGAGCGCGATGAAAATACTCCTTACTATAAAGAAATGGTGGAGATCGAAAAAGAGACTTCCCCAAAACTCATTCCTTTCTATGTTTTAGTGATACCTGTTTCTATCGCCTTTATCGTGATGACAGTCTATCTCATCCTTACACTCGCGTTAAAAGATAACTTCAACGCCAAAGGAAATCTATTCTTCTTTTTAATACCAGCGATGGTGTTATTACTCACTGACACATTACTTTTTTACTTCCGTAGTAAACAATTAATGAAATATCTTCAAAATGAAGATAAAATAGTAAAAGAAGCTGAAGAAAAAATCAAAGCATTAAGAGAAAAATATGGAAAGTAAAACTGTTAAAGTCAAAGCTAAGAAAGTTGAAGAAACAATCGCTTTTCATAATGCTTTTGGCTATGAACTAGTTGGTCAAGAAGAGGAAGGTAATAAAGTCCTTCTTACTTTTGAAAGAGATAAGGAAAGATTCGAAGGTAATTCCTATCGCACGATTAGAAGTACTGAAGGTCTATACGCTCGTATCTCTCGCCCATTCCCACTTGCGGGCATCATTATGTTTGCAGTCGCAAGTGTCTGTTTGGCTCTCTTCTTCATCTTACAAAAAACCTTCCCATTTTATATCGTTTTCCTCTTTGCAAGTTTAACCTGCTATGGCGTTTCTATTCAGTTATTAATTATCTTCTTAGTGATTTTCATTAAGAGACGCTCTCTTTTAAAAAGAGTGGTGAAGAATGTCGCCATTGAAGCGGGCACTAATAAAGAATACCCATTACAAAACAACATCAAAAAGGAAACAGATAAAACCTGGCTCATTGCGAACAATCTTTAAATTAAAGATTAAACAGTGACTAAAAATATTTAAAATATAAAGTGCTTGTTTATTGACATGCACTTTTATTTTGTTTAATATGCATACATATTAGGAGAATCACCATGCTTAAACTCGTTAACATCAAGAAGAATTATGAAATGAAAAATCAGGAGCCGGTTAAGGCCCTACGAGGAGTTTCAGTTAATTTCCGACGCAATGAGTTTGTGGCAGTTCTTGGCCCTTCTGGATGTGGTAAAACAACCTTTTTAAATATTATCGGTGGTCTTGATCGTTATAGTGAAGGTGACTTAATCATTAAAGGCAAGTCCACTAAAAACTATTCTGATTATGATTGGGATACATATCGTAACCATTCTATCGGTTTTGTTTTCCAAGCTTATAACTTAATCGGTCACCAAAGCATTTCTAAAAATGTCGAACTTGCTTTAACTATCGCTGGTGTTGATAAAAAGGAAAGAAAAGAAAGAGCATACCAAGCTTTAGCCAAAGTTGGCTTAAAGGGTATGGAAAAGAAGAAACCAAACCAACTCTCTGGTGGCCAAATGCAAAGAGTGGCTATCGCTAGAGCGTTAGTGAATAATCCTGAAATCTTATTAGCCGATGAACCAACCGGCGCTCTTGATAGTGAAACTAGTGTCCAAATTATGGATTTACTTAAAGAAGTAGCCCAAGACCGTTTAGTTGTCATGGTTACCCATAACCCAGACTTAGCGGTAAAATACGCCACTCGTATCGTTAACATGTTTGATGGTGTGATCACTGGTGATAGCAACCCATTTGATGGCAACGAACTTCCTGAAGTTTCATATCGCTGTCCAAAATGTGGTGAAATCATCAATGAAAAAGTTGCAAGATGTCCAAAATGTGGTGTTCTTGCTTCTTACCCTGATGGCGATATTAATAAAGGTAAAAAGAAGAATAGTTCAATGTCCTTCTTTACCGCGACCGCTTTAAGTGTCGCTAACTTATTTAGTAAATCAAAAAGAACAATACTTGTCGCTATTGCGGGTAGTATTGGTATCTTTGGTGTTTCAACCGTTTTAGCGGCCTCTACTGGTGTCCGTCGTTATATCGATAACATGCAAGATGATATGTTATCTTCTTATCCATTATCCATCGCGGAAGAATCGGTGGATATGTCATCATTAATGACTGGCTTATATCAAGATCCAGATAGCAAGATTGCGACTTTCGACCCAACTACTGAAGTTGGCCTTAACTCTATGATTGACTACTTGATGGATAGATATAGTGATTTCACATCCGTTAAGACAAACACTATTGATGAAAATTTAGTGCAATTCGTCAAAGATATCCCATCTAACTATGTCAGTGCGACATCATTTAGTTATGGTATTGACCCAACGAATAATATCTTCTGTGAATGGAAACCAAACGATAACGCTGAAACAATGAAAATCTCATTGAACGGTTTAACTCAACGTTATATCGCTGAGCTTAAAACTGTTGAAGGCTTCTCAGCCTACGCTAGTTATGTTGACTTATTCACTGACTTTATGAAATTAATGCCAGGAGATCAAGATTATATCTTAAGTCAATATGATTTATTAGGTGACTCCCACTTCCCACAAAATGAAAATGAAATCATGTTAGTGGTGGAAGGTGATACTACATTAACTGACTTAGTCTTCGCTCAACTTGGTTATTATCAAGAAGAAGAAGTCATGAACATCGCTAAAAAAGCGATTAAAAAATACGATGAAAACAATACAGAAACTGATGCGGAATTAGACGCTAAATATCCATATAAGACATCATTCTCATATAAGACATTATTAGGCCAAAAATTCACATATTATCCACATGATACTATTTATCATTACGATGATATTCCAGTTAGACCATATAAGAATTACAACATCGTTTTAAGAAATTCCACGAACGATGAATTCTATTCATTCCAATATAGTAGCAATACTTCTTCCACTTTGGTTAAAGGTATCCTTTATACTGGCTCACACATTAACTTAAGTCCATTCAATTCTGAAACTCTTTATGCGGTGAAGATGAAACCAAGTTTTGATCCATCCGCTTTGATTAATAGTCAAGAAAATATGACTTTCGAAGATTTACTTGCGGACCCTGAATCAGAAGACCCATTAGAAAGAGATCCCGCCAGTGGCAAATTCTTAACATTTGACGCTGAAGTAGCGAGAGGCTTAATGACTGGTAATGCTTCCCCTGACATTTATACAAAGATTAGCTATATTCAAATTGAAGGTGGCGATAGCACTGGTGCTACCGTTAACTCTTTAGTGGGTGAAATCATGGGTTTACCTGCCAAACAATTCATCAGCGCTAAAGAGATTAAAGATGAAATGGAAACCGTTACCGGTTACCAATATAGTGCGACTGTTGAAGATTCTTGGACTGGTGGTACTGAGCTTAAAATCGCTGGTATTTTAAGACCAAAGAAAGGCGTCTCATTTGGTTGTCTTAGCCGTGGTGTTTATTACACTGATGCCTTCCAAGAAAAATATATGAACGACGCCTTCAATAGCAAAATCATTCGTGATGAAGCACGTGGCTTTGCTAGTTTTATTGACCAAGGTAGACACAATGCTGATTTATATAATGCCTATGTGACATTTAAATACACCGATTGGACTGATCCAGATAATCCAGTCTATGATACCTTTGGCTATGCATCTTGCTTAAATGGTGACTTGAATTCATCATTTGGTTCATTATTGTCCAATATTACCGGCACTAATTACGGTAATGAAAACGCCACTCACTTCCGTTCATTATGTGGTCTTAAAATTGTGGAAATCGCTGATGAAAACAATGTCATCGTCGATAGAGACTATAAGAAACTTCCAGAAAGAATGTCTATCTATCCAGTGAACTTTGAAACAAAGAACCAAGTTAATAAATATCTCGATAAATGGAATAGTGATGAAACTATTACCTTATCTACTGGTATAACACTCAAAGCTAGCGATAGAGATGAATTAACCTATACTGATACAATTTCTATCATCATTAATGTCATCGACACAATGATTACAATTATCACCACGGCGTTAGTTGTTTTCACCTCACTTTCCTTAGTGGTTTCTTCCTTCATGATCGCGGTTATTACTTATATCTCGGTTATGGAAAGAGTCAAAGAAATCGGTGTCATCCGTTCTCTTGGTGGTCGAAAGAAAGATGTTTCTCGTTTATTTATTGCCGAAAACCTTGTCACAGGTGTAATGTCAGGTATTATCGGTTTAGTAATAACCGAAGTAGTGTGTATCATTATCAATCTTATTATCGGTAACTTTGGCGTGCCGGCTATCGCAGTATTAACATTACCAATCATAGGCATTATGCTTGCTTTATCCGTTGTCTTAAGTGTTGTTGCTGGTTTAATTCCAAGTATGCATGCTTCTAGACAAGATCCAGTCACTGCCTTAAGGAGTGAATAATGAAGAAAGTTGCATTAATCTCTTTAGGTTGCGCGAAAAACCTTGTCGATAGTGAAAATATCCTTGGTCTTTTGCTCAAGAATCACTATGAAATAGTGAACAACAAAGAAGAAGCGGATATTCTCATCATCAATACATGTGGCTTTATTGAAGCCAGTAAGAAAGAAAGTATTGATGTCATTTTAGATAACATTAATAAAAAACAAAAAGTTGTTGTTACTGGTTGCTTAGTCAACCGCTATGTTGATGATTTAAAGAAATCTATTCCAGAAGTCGACTTATGGATTCCAATTAGAGACTATCCAAGATTTAGTCAACTATTAGCCACTCTTGATAAAGATATCACTAACTATGAAGGCCTTAATGATGACTATCGTTTAGTTTCTACTGGCTCCTATAGTGCGTATCTTAAAATTGGTGAAGGCTGTTCTAATTGCTGCACATACTGCGCTATTCCTTTAATTCGTGGACCATATGTTTCTCGTCCATATGAAGACATCATAAAAGAAGCCAAAAAACTTGCTAGTGAAGGCTATAAAGAGCTTATTGTCTTGGAACAAGACACTACAAGATATGGTCTAGACTTAAAAGAAAAGAAAACCATTGTGGATTTACTTAAAGGCTTATTAGAAATAAAAGAACTTTCATTCATCCGTTTACTTTATTTATATCCAGATGAAATCACTGATGAATTAATCGATTTAATTGCTAAGGAGAAGAGATTAACTCCATATTTTGATATTCCAATTCAACATAGTGAAGATAAGATTCTTAAAGCAATGAATAGACGTGGTAATAAAACTTACCTCACTAATTTATTTAAGAAAATCAAAACCAAGATTCCTAACGCTGTTCTTAGAACAACCGTGATGGTGGGCTTCCCTGGTGAAACTAAACAAGACTTTGATAATCTTTTAAAATTCATTGAAGAAGTGAAATTTGATCATTTAGGTGGTTTTACCTATTCTAAAGAAGAAGGCACTAAATCATATAACTTCCCTCATCAAGTGAGACAAACCACTAAACAGAAACGTTTAGATGACTTAATGGCGCTTCAACAAAAGATTTCCTATGACTTAAATAAAAGACATATTGGTGAAATCATGAACGGCTTAGTGGTGGGTAAAGAAAATGGCTATTATTTATTAAGAAGCTATTGGAACGCACCTGATGATGTTGATGGTAAAATTCTTTTCTCTTCTATAGAAGAGTTAAACGAAGGCGATATAGTTAATGTTAAAATCAAAGAGAGTTATGTTTATGATTTATATGGAGAAATCGTTAAATGAAATACTTTGATAAATGGCAAAAGCTCATCGTTATAGGCGCTAGTGTATCGCTTTTCTTGATGATTGTCTTTTATGTGACAATGGTGAGCACTGCCACTTTTGTCTATGACGAAAACGGTTTTGTTGTCGATCTTGAAGTTGATTTGAGACTTCAATTATTCTACTCAACTTTCTTCTTTATGCAATTAGCCTTTGGAGCGTGGTTTATCGCTCGTTCTATTACCTATGGAATGCGCAAAAAAGAATGGCTCAAAGAACAAGAAGAATATTAATATTCACCCCTAAAAAAGCATAAATATTTTTTATTGATATAAGTAAGTATTTATGTATAATTATTAATGCTGCCCCCTTAGTAAAATGGTATTACGCATCCATGGTAAGGATGAATCGGTGGTCCGATTCCGCCAGGGGGCACCACCCTACAAATCACAGAATATACATAAGTATGTTCTGTTTTTTTATTACCTCCTTTAATATTTATTATTACTTTGTAATAATATACTAAGTATACCCCTAAATAAGAAAACCACTCGGTTGAGTGATTATCCTACATTTATTTTCTAACTTTGGCAGAATCGAACTTTTAGCAATTTTTGACACGCTGGCAGAATCGAACTTGGTTAAAAAAATAATATAATCAAAAGATTATAAGATGCCACTTTGTTTTAACAGGAGCGACTTTCTTTTTAATGTATGTAAATTCTCCAGATGCGAAAGGATGCATAAATTGAACCATTTTTATTGATTCATC
>JAGAYY010000037.1 GCA_017940265.1 Bacilli bacterium
TCCTATGTTAAAATAAGGCATACAATACCTCCGTCGAACAGTTGTATTGTAGCAAAAGTGGCGATTTCTGACGATTTCGTCACTTTTTCATAATAAAAGGAGCTATCTACTCACCTATAGGTTTTCGAACAGCCCCTTTTTGATTTCTATTTGTTTGGAATCTTTTAAATGTTTCCATCTCTCTTTTATGAATAATGACTAACTGTGAATAATAGACTTTACGCATTTCTTCATATTGTTTCATCTGCACTTCACTCACACGTTTAGAAAATAAAGATACGAAGACTCTTTCTAAACGGAAGAAGCTTTCATAAAGACTTAATAAAGTCATGTAATAGAAATATTCTTTGTTGGAATAAATAAGAAGAGGGGTACTATGAATGATTTCACTAGATAATTCATATCGTTTGGAATACATTTCTAGACCTGCGAGTTTTTCTAAACCATCACGGAAATTGAGTTTGAAACTAGCGTCATCTTTATCAGCGATAAGATATAACCAACCGTATTCAATATATTTACGGATGTCTTTACTCTTAAGACCATATCCACGCATTTCTTCTTTCATTTCATAGAAGATTTTATCTTGTTGCTCTTTATCGGGAATCGTGTCATTAAACGCTAAACCGAAATTCATATGTCTTAAATATTTATTAATGAGTGGCGCACCATATTTATCTAATAAGATAAGAGTGCATTCACATTCATGAAGAGTTCTCCAAGAAGAGAAGGCTTCTGTTTCATAACCACTTAATAAATTTTCTAAGATACAACGAGATATCGTTAATGACTTCATAAGAAGGTCACTAATAAGGGATGATTGAGGATCATTTTTCTTATAGCCTTTAACGATATTAAGCATAAAGTTTAAATAAATATTTAAGGAAGAGGCTGGAGGAAGGAAACGGTTACCAAGTTTCTTTTCAACATGGTTAAAAATGGATAAGGACAAGTATTTATCAGCGGCCACACTCGCCATAGAGGAAGGATATTCTTCATTAGCTTTAAATCTAGCGAGTTCTGTTTCGTTAAGATGAGAGATTGAATAATAATACTCACCAACACAGTAAAGTAAGAGTTCAAACTGATTGATCTCTTTAACCTCTATTTGCACATTTTCTTGGTCCACTATTCCGATGAATTCGTTGGCCATTTCATAAACATCATAAATGTAATCAGGATCAAGTTCGACATTGACCTGAATACCTTTTAGATAGCGTGTAACTTGCTCTTTACTCCAGATATTCTTAATTTCCATTTTTAGTCCTTACTTAAACATTCTTGTGGCTTTAATAGCCGTTTTCCATCCTTTATATAATTCTCTGATTTCTTTTTTACTCATTTGTGGCTCATAAATGGCTTGGTATTCATGAATCTTTTTAATGCTTTCTAAGTTTGGATAATATCCACATTGTAGGCCCGCCATATAGGCCGCGCCTAAAGCAGTTGTTTCTAAACACTTAGGAAGCTTAATTGTGGTATGTAAGATATCACTTTGAAACTGCATAAGGTATTTATTCTTAGTAGCACCACCATCAACTTTAAGAACACTGATTTTTTGTTCAGCATCTTTTTGCATGACTTCCATCACATCTTTACATTGATAGGCAATAGCTTCTAAACAGGCTCTCACAAATTGGCTTTTATTAGTGCCTCTTGTTAAGCCAAAGACTGCGCCTCTAGCGTCATCATCCCAGTATGGGGTTCCTAAACCTGTAAAAGCAGGAACAATATAGACACGTGAACGATGGCTCATTTGGGCAACCTTTTCACTATCACTAGCGTGTTCAATCAATTGCATTTCATCTCTAATCCATTGAACAATCGCCCCACCAATGAAGACAGAACCTTCTAAAGCATAGGTTACTTTGTTACCTATTTGCCAGGCAACTGTGGTTAATAAACCTTTATTTGAGAAGACTGGTTTATCGCCAGTATTAACTAAAAGGAAGCAACCTGTGCCATATGTATTCTTACTTTCACCACTTTCAAAGCATGTTTGACCAAATAAAGCGGCTTGTTGGTCACCTAATACACCGGTGATATGGACATCACTCTTTAAGAAAGTCGCTTGACCATAATCATAAGCACTTGGTCTTACGACTGGTAACATTGACATTGGGATATTAAACATTTGGCAAAGTTCTTCATCCCACTTCATATCATTGATATTGAATAATAATGTACGTGAAGCATTAGTGACATCGGTAGCGTGAACTTTACCACTTGTTAACTTATAAATAATCCATGAATCAATTGTGCCGAATAATAATTCGCCAGACTCCGCGCGTTCTTGACCATTTTCAAGATGGTCTAGAATGAATCTAACTTTAGAAGCAGAGAAATATGGATTAATAATTAAGCCAGTCTTTTGATGAATGAGTTCTTTTTCTTTAGAAAACTTATCACAAATATCTGCGGATTGTCTGGACTGCCACACAATGGCGTTATAGACTGGCATACCAGTTTTCTTAGACCACACCACTGTGGTTTCTCTTTGGTTAGTTAAACCAATAGTGGCGACATCATCAATAGTCATATTAGCTTTAATCAAGACTTCGTTAATGACATCCATGACTGAAACCCAGATGGCTAATGCATCCGCTTCTACCCAGCCAGAATGTGGGAATAAACAAGTTACTTCTCTTTGGGCAATTTGGATTGGTTTACCAGTATTATCAAAAAGAATTGCTCTTGAACTTGTTGTGCCTTGATCAATTGCTAAAATGTACTTCATCTTTTTAACCTCTTGTGGCCATGAGCCTTTCGACTTCATCCATTTCTTTAACGATGTTTTTACTTAAGACGATGGAGCCATTATCACTGACTAAAACATCATCTTCAATACGGACACCGACACCGTATTTAGCGAAATATAAACCTGGTTCAACAGTGATGACATTACCATTTTGTAATGGCTTTTCTCTTAAAGAGATGTCATGTGTATCTAAACCAAGGTGATGGGAGACATTATGGTAATAATAATTACGGATATCATCATTCATATCCATTAAACCAGAATTGATACATTGTTTTCTTAAGTATTCGGTAGCGAATTCTTGTAAGTCTTTAATAGTAAGACCTGGTTTAATCATTTGAATGACGGCTTTATTACAGTTTAACACGGCTTCATAGATTTTGGCTTGTACACCTTCAAACTTGCCGTTCACTGGGAAAGTACGAGAGATATCCGCACTATAGCCGTTATGTTCATAACCTAAGTCAAATAAAACTAAATCGTTTTCTCTCACAGTATCGTTTTGAGATGGATAATGTAAGCATGTCGCGTTTTTACCTGAAGCGATAATTGTGCTGAAGGCTAAACCACTTCTATCGTGTAAACGACCATATAATTCAAAATAATCAGCGAGTTCATGTTCTTTCATGCCCACTTTTAATTTGCTAATCGCGTAGGCAATACCGTTATTGGTCTTTTCAATGGCTTTGACCATGTTTTCGATTTCTTCAGATGATTTAACCATTCTTAAATCTCTTAAGATTGGATAGCTATCAACGATTTCTTTTTGATAATCAAGTTGTAACTTGACCATTAAATCATTCATAAACATCCCATCTTTAAGTTTTTGTTCTGGGGAAGTTAAATCTAAATATAGACAATCAATCTCACCATATTGTTGTTTAGTAATGGCTAAATTGAGCATAGTTTCTAAATTATCGGATGTATAAACGTTTTTAAGACCACTTATTAAGCTCGCGGCTTCTGGAGTTAAACGTTTACCAGTCCACTTTTCTTTAAGTTCACTATATGGATCAATGAACAAATAGGCTTTTCTTTCACCTAATGTTTTGATGAGCATAAGCGCACTGTGTTCTTGTTTAATACCTGTAAGGTAGAAGAAGTTTTTATTGCAGACAAATGGTAAAGCTTCATCTTCGCTAGCGATTTTACTAACACCAGAAAAGAAGACTGCCACACTATTGTCTTTCATTTGATCAAATAGTTTTTTACGACGTGAATCTAACTCTAACATAATTACTCTCCTTTAATTGCATCAATAATGCTTTGCATTTCTGGAAGGGAAATCTTTTCAATTTCACCCTTATCCATTAAAGCGGTGTTATCACTATTAAGTGGTAATTTACCTAAAATATTGAATTTCATTTCTTTAGCGAAATCTTCTAAATGTGATTCCCCAAATAATGGAATCTTTTCTGTACATTTTGGACAGACTAGATATGACATATTTTCCACAACACCTAAAACATGGATGTTCATCATTTCCGCCATCTTGATGGCTTTAGTGACGATTAATGAGACTAAGTCTTGTGGAGAAGTGACGATGATTAAATCATCGATTGGAAGGCTTTGGAATGTGGTTAAAGCGACATCGCCTGTGCCTGGAGGCATATCGATTAATAAAACATCTAATTCGCCCCACATCACTTGTTCAAAGAATTGTTTAACGAGATTTCCTAGTAATGGTCCTCTCCAGATGATTGGTTCTTTTTCATCTTCTAAAAGAAGATTCGCGCTCATCACTTCAATGCCACCTTTGGTTTTGCATGGATAAATAAGACCATTTTCTCCATAGGCTTTTTCCTTCACGCCAAAGGCTTTAGGAATACTTGGACCAGTGACATCAGCGTCTAAGATACCAACTGTGAAGCCGTTTCTATTTAAATAAGCGGCGATAGATGAGGTGACGAAAGATTTACCGACCCCACCTTTACCAGATAAAACACCAATGATTCTTTTGATGTTTGAAAATTCGTTTGGTTTGCTTTTAACAATACGTTCACCACAGCCTTCAACGCTACAGTGTTCGCAGTTACCATCACAATTTGCCATAATGCTGTTACCTTTCTAAAGCGATTAACTCGCTACTATTGATGACATCAACACCCGCTTGCAAGTAGGTTCTAAGTAATCTAGAAGCGCCAAGAAGTGTACCTCCAAAATATCTGATCACTAATAAGGCGACATTGTTAATGTCTTTTTTGTAAAGTAAGTCTAATAATGGATGACCAGCGGTACCCTTAGGTTCCCCGTCATCACAAGATTTACTTTTCATTCCGACGCGATATGCATAGACAATGTGTCGCGCCTTTTTGTGTTCTTTTCGAAGAGCAGCCAAGATTGGCTTAAAATTCTCTTCGTTATCTAAGGGAAGTAAATAGGCAATAAATTTGCTTTTCATTACTTCGATTTGATTAATGTGTTGTTCCTTAACAGTGCTAGCCATAATTAAATTACGATTGTCGCTCCATCAAGGAAGTTAGCGATTCTTTCCCCATATTCTTTAAAGCAGAAAGTATTGCTATAAATGTTATTAGAAACGTTTGGATCTTTACTTGTTTCATCAACTGGAACAAACATTTCACCAGCGTTAGTAATCAAAGGACTACGTAAAGCCATCAAGTATTGATGTGCTTCTGTGAGATATAAAGCTTGGGCCATATGAGCATTCTTACCTGGTTCTTCACCCATCATCGCAAACTTAATTCTGATTTGTTCGCGGTTTGCTTGCATTGAGCTTGGTGTGGCAGTTGAACCAATATAATCAAGAGCGTCAAGCATACCTTCTAAACCATTTCTTTCGATGATGTTAAGTTCGCTATAATCGTCTAATGTTAATGAAGAAGCATCATCATTACCAAAGCTAAATGTCACATATTGATATGTTGGTTTACTGTCGAGCTTGGTGTATTGATTCTCTAAGATGTTATTAAATAAGCCAGAGATAAATTCACTAGTAATAGCGGAACGCTTATAGAGGCTTGGATCAGTTTCATTAGTGGCGTTATAAGCACTTTCAACGATACCTAAGATTAAGCCTTTCTTAGACTTAATTGTGTTAACGTTATTATCGCTAAATGTTGAAGCGTTAATTTGACCATCCGTTAAATCAACGAGTGTCTTTAAGCCTTTGGCTTCGATCTGATAAGTGATGTCATTTTCACTATCAAAATAGTTTTCCATATGGACGATTGTTGATAAGGTAGAAATCTTATCTAAGGCTGATTTAGAGGCTGTCAATTTATCTGCGTCTCTAGCAATATAAGCGGATAAGTCAGTACCTAAAGAGTTATAAAGCATAATACCTTGAGCGGAAACATTATGACCTTCAACAACGTTATATTGTTTATAAGTACCACTTTGTGAAGTGTTAAAGATGTGTGACTTATAAATAAATTTCAATAAGCCAGTGACCTTGGCTTCACCGTCCACTCCTTTAGCAAAGTCAGTCATATTATTCATATTTGTTTGATATGTTTCTGTACTTTCGTTATAAAGGATATTCATCACTTGATAGATGTTATCGATTTCACTACCTTCTGGAGAAGAGGCATCAGCGCCACCATAAACGACTTGACCTAAACGATAATAGGCATAATTAACATCGTTATAAGAAGTTAATGTACCTAAGTTAATAGAGGCAAAACCATCTTTGATGAATTTTGGTAAAGCATCCGCAAGGATATCGGAACTATTAACCGCGGTTAACATATTCTTAATTTGTGTTGGCGATAATTTATCAAGTTCAAAGCTTGAGACATCTAAAGATGAGCCATTACCCATATCTGCGGCGGTATTAGCAAGATTCATAATGGAATCAATTTCTTGATACCAGGCTGAACCTTGAGCGGTGTGATAGACATTAGTGGAAATACCTGTATCATCCGCTTTAGTGATTTCTTTAATGCGAGCGGTTAATTTAGCGGAGGCACTACCATAGGTAGATACATCAAGTTCATAAGTATTATCATAAGCAAAGTCATCTAATTTAACGAATGAGCAAATCTTACTCACTAATTCTTCTAATAAGGTGTAACCGTTATCAAATTTATTGGTGTAATAAGAAGCACCATCGATATTTCTAGCAGGAGTATGGAATAAGTTAGAATCATGCATATCATAAAGGACACTCTTTAAGGCACCACCAGTACCGGTTAAGGTCTTTAAGACTGTTGGATCAGACATTTCTTTACCGTCAAGTTGATTATTGAATTCTTGATAATCAGTTAATAAGGAAATGATGCTAGAAATATCAGTAGATAAATATCTAGCGGTATAGTCCACACTGCTTCTCTTTACAGTGTCGTTGAAATAGTAATGATAGAATGGGTCCACTCTATTAAATTCAACAGATTGACCACCATTAGTGATATTTAACTGATTGTTTTCCACAAAGATGTTATAGATGGAGTTAGGTAAGCAGTCATATAGTAAGCTGGAATTATTGAGTCTATTGAACAATGTTTCAATAATATCGATATTATCGTTATTGTTCATATCCGCTTGGTTAATGGCAGTTGTGGCGTTACCGTCTTTATCTTTTAAGGAATATAAGGAATCAACGCAGTCCATGAGAGTATTAATTTCATTAACTTGTTTATTTCTTTGTTCGTCAAAGTTATAAGCACCATCATTAATTTGTTTATCGGTTAAGAAGGTAGATGTGACAAGATATTCAATCTTACTTTCTTTAGTTGTGTAATTTGTGGCATTAGCGTCTTTAGGGGATTTTTCACCTAAATAGATGACATCCTTCACACTACTTTGTGAAAGCATGGAATTAAATAAGCCTTGGAAGGTAGTTAAACTATTAACTTTACCTGAACCAGAACGATGGAAGACATAAGAACTATTGAAGTTAATAATGGCCTCTTTCATCTTATTTAAGAAATCACCTTGATTCATCTTAGAATAATCAAAGTCACTACCAACGATAACACCATTAGTATTAGCCTCGTCAATGACACGGTAGAAGCTCATTAATTTATCAATTTCTGCTTGTCTATTAGGACGACCATTAGTGAAGTCCATAATCGGACGTTCACCATCGACAATATAAACGTTATAAGAGGATGCAGTGTTAAAAGCACTATAACCGGTTAATAAGTTTTCTTCAGCGACACGGTAGAAGTTATATAAACAAATACGTAAGCAGCTTGTATCGTTAATTGATGTTAATAGACCATCAAGAACAGGAATTGGCAATTTATTTAAAGCAATTTGAGTACCAGCATCTGGACCAGAACTTCTCTTTTCCATCACGCGCAAGGCATAGCATAAGAACTTACAAACACGAGAGATTTCATCAACTTCAAAGACATCATTATAATCAGCGATGAAATCATCACTAGCAAAATAAGCGTTCCAATCATTAACAGCATAAGAACCAGTTAAGTCCGCTTCATGAGCGCTTAAGAAGGCCGTTTGTTTAGCTATGAAGTTAGTATAATCACACCAATCGGTTGGTACTGATTCATCAGTATTAGGTTTACCATTAAGATAGACAAAGTCACGATAGGCAATCATATGGGTATCGACTTGTGTACCATCTGGATTATATTTAGCGGTATATTCATCAAAATATGGGTCAGCGTTTGGATTACCTGGCTTAATACCCCAACTGTCTTTCCAACTCCAAGAAGCATTTTCTCCTGATTTTGGATCAGCGAGTAAATCGTATTCATTAGTGTTAACAGTGAACTTCACCATTGCGTCACTAATCTTTTGATAGAACCAAGCACCAAATTGATAATGATTGATGCCGTTTTCATCAACATAGGTATAAATACCACTATGTGATAATGCATGGAGCATATGGTTAAGTTCAACGATATCGTGAAGTGTAGAAATATCAAAATTAGTTAAGAAGTCTTTCGCTTCACTATCATCAGCTGGAGTTAGATTAATTAAAGAACCTAATAAATCAGCGATGTTTTGGCCTTCTTCTGCCCAGTCTAAAATATTAGAGAACGAGACATTCGTACCTGTATCAATTAAGAAACCACTTAAAGCATCACCAAACATGTTGTCTAGGAATGGTCCTAATGAGGTTTTAAAGATATATGATTCATTAACGAGTTCGAAAAGTTTTGGTAAACCAACTTTCCCTTCGCCCTCTTCTTTTAAGTTAGTTAAAGACGACCTTGATAAGCCATTAGAGAACATATCCGCGGCTTTTAAGACATCATGAGCGGCAATATATTTAATGATATTACCAACGGCTTGGAATTCACCGTTATCACCAGTCCAACTATGATATGTTTCGACTTCTCTCATTCTTTCTCTAGTAACAGTTAAGCCAATGCTAGAAGTCATATTAAAGACAAAGCCTAAAATACCATAGAGGTTTTCATTCTTTTCATACCAATCACCTGGTTCTGGCTCTGGATTGATGATTGGGTTAGTAAATAAAGCGCTTAAGATATTAACGAAAGAGTCCACTAAAGTTTCATCTTTGAATTGTTCCATTAAGTTATCACTATTACCAGATTCAACAACACTATAGATTCTGCCTAAATCATCCCAGCTATCAAGTAAAGTACTTAAATCACCAAAGAATGAACGGTTTTGTTCATCTTTCTTCATATCTTTACTAATCGCACTGACGATGACGTCTGTGTTAATACCAAAGTCATTAAGACTATCAGCGACACTTGGATCAGCGATAAATGATTTAACGATTGGAACAATCGCAGAATAAATCAATGAGGATTTACTCATTTTAGCGATGGCTTGTTGTAAGCAATTAATATGAGTCTTTTCAATGGTGAAGACTTTGTTTTCTTCTGCCATTAAAGAATTAAGACCATTAGGCGCACTGAAAGCTTCCACGAGTTCAACGTCTTTACCTAATGTTGCAACGACATCTAAGACTGAACGGAATTCTTTCTTATAATTAACAAGGACTTTGCCAATATTTAATTTTTGTACAGCTTTACCAAAATCAGAAATATCTTCATTAGAAATCTTGCCATCGAATTGATCCATCATTGGTAGATCAAATAGTTGGCCAAGGATACGTGGCAAGGACTTTTCAAAGAGCATCATATCGAATAAACAGTAGTTTTTACCTTCAAGACGTTTGCCATTTTTAAAGACAACAGTACGTCCTGAACTATCGACATCAATAAGTTCACCCGCAGTATTCATCTTACCAACGATTAAATCGCAGAAATCATCAGCGTGTTCGGAAATGATTTGTTCAAGCTTTTTAACTTCTTGACCTTCAGCTGGGATATATGTACCCGCTTTAATAAGGACGGCTTTTAAGAAGTCACGGTCAATAGTCGCGGTTTTATGTAAGAAATCAAATAAGACATAGCATTCATAGCCCCATTTTAATTCACAAATTTCATCCCAAGATAATGGTAGATATCTTTCCATTTCATCAGTGTCGTTTACGGACTTGAAATAGGTGACAAGAGCAGGAACAACACGGGCTAAGAGTTTGGAATTATCAAGTGTTTTAAACACATTAAGCACTTCATCAAAGTTTGGTTTATTAATGATTTCATCAATAAAGTCTACGATATCTTGGCCAGCAAATGAACGGAATTGTCTATGACCTGTTTCATCAGCCACCATTACTGAATCCATAACACCACTATCGAATAAGGCATCAATCATTTCTTGGACATTACTAAGTTCGTTTTTCCATTCCACATCGCTTAAGTCTAATAGACGAGTTGGAATATAGCCTTCAAGCATTTTGCTATTTAATACAATATCAACCGCTAAAGGAAGGATGTTTGTTAAGAGTTCGGATTTAGTTAAAGAAGAGAATGTTGAATCGATAATTTCTTTAGTGATTAATTTGGTGTAATCGTAAGAAACTTGACCACTTTCAGATTGACTAATGCCAGTAAGAGCGTTCACTAAAACACTAGAAGCATTAGAGAATTCTTTTAATAAACTAATGGACACGTCTTCACTAATACCTGTGGTAAATGTGGAGAAGAATTTGGTATCAAAAGTCATACCATTTTCATCAGCGGTCCAGTTGAATAAGATTTTAGCGAATAATGAGTTATTATAAGCATCAACAAAGTTACCAACATTCATGACGATTTCATTATCTGAATTTGGTTTATTCTTTTGATAGGATTGATTGAGTGTATTAACTAAGGATGTTAAAGGTGTAAAGAATAAGGCAGTAGTTACTACGAAAGTAACTGCTGTTTCTATAGCACCTAACCATCTCACTTTAACTGTGGTTCTTACGAACTTAGGTATGAGATGTTGACCAATCGCATACCAGGTGATGAATGAGAAAAGGTTACCAAAGATAAGGATTAAGATGATATCAACGATAAATAAGACAATCTTAATAGCGGATTCTGCAATAGCGAAAGCAAAGTTAGTTAAGCTAGTTGATGAAGCAGAAACATCATAGATGAAATATAAGCCTTTAACGAATTCCGCAGCGGTTTCTTTAACATTGGTAACTGGAATGTAGTACACCATTGTTTCTACACCCTCATTAAGTTGTCTAATATATAAGGAACCATGGATAAATCTTGATAGGTCAAATCCTTCAACAAATTTACAAACTGGATCCAAAGTGACAAACGCAATAATTATAAGAGTGAGCATGAAAACCATATTATGGGTGGATTTCCATACACCACGTCTAAAGCCTCTCAATGCCGAAAGAAGAGTGCCACCGATAAAGACTAGGAAAAGCACTACTAGAGCAATATTGAAGTAAGCGGTAATTTGTTGAACATTTATTTGCATAGGGAGAATACTTTCGATAACTTAAAAAAGTTATTGCTATAATTACGTCTGCTTTTAGTGTATAATTTTTTCATTAGGAATGAAAGCAAATGTTATTTAAAGATATTAAATGCCCTAATTGTGAGACTTATCACGATCCGACACTTCAGAAGTGTCCAGAGTGCCATAACAGTAATGAATTATATAAGCTCAATAGAGTCCCAAAAAGAGCCGTATTTTTGCACCCAATTTGCCAAATAGCGATGTTTATTATCGGTTTTGCTTATGCCGGCATGCTCTTTACTCAATTCTTTTATGCATTTTTTATTAGAATGATTGATTCCTCTGATGCACAATTTAAGAGCACACTTTTATTTACTCTTACTTATGTCACGATGCTCATCGCTTTATTAGCGGTTCCTCTTTTCAGTCGAAGAAAGTTATTCCTTAGCAAATTCAATAACGGTATCGACTACATTTATGGTCTTGCTTTTGCGATCACTCTTATGGCCGCAGGTGTCTTGATTAACGCTTTAACTTCTATTTGGCATACACCCGCTGATAATATTAATCAACAAGGTGTTGAATCCATAGCAAAAAGTTATCCTCTAATTGGCATTTTTATCATGGGTATTGTCGGCCCTATTTGTGAAGAGTTAACATACCGTGTTGGTCTATATTCATTTTTAAGAAGAATTAATAAGTATTTAGCCCTTATTCTTACCATGGTTATCTTTGCGATGATTCACTTCACTTTTGACGCTGAAAACATCGTTGAAGAGTTATGGTCTTTGCCAAGTTATTTGGTATCAGGTTTGTTATTAACACTAGCCTATGAACTACGTGGTCCAGCTTGTTCAATAACCGCTCATGCGTGCTATAACTTAATTGCGATAATCATGATTATGGTGGCTAGATAATGGACAATAAGCGTGGTTTTCCTTTATTACTCAGTAGTTTTTGGCTTAAGATAATTGCCATTTTAACTATGACTGTTGATCACGTTGGCGTGATGTTTGATATCACTCCTTGCCGCTATATTGGTCGACTTGCACTACCACTTTTCTGCTTTATGGCCGCAGAAGGTGTATTACATACAAAAAACTTTAAAAAATATGCTTTAAGATTAGGCATTATGGCTAGCGTTATTTCGCTTATTATTGTGGCCACAGAAACTATTCCGTTCTTAGCAGATCTCCATCTTGGATTACGTTATGAAGGCATTATTTTTCTTGACCTACTTTTAGGTGTATTAGCCGTCTATTGTTTGATGAATAAAAGATGGTATATCAAGCTATTAGCAATCTTGCCTTTAGCGTATGGCATAGCCTCATTCATTGCCACCACATTTGATGATTGCGGCTGTTATGGAGAAGTCTTATGGTTCCCATATTTCTTACGCACACAATATGAGTGGTTTGGTATTGCTTTAGTTATTGGATTCTATTTAGCACATTTATTAGTGAGATTATTCTTTAAGTTCCAAAGCAATACTTCTGGTATTGATGCAGATACATATAAAGGCACACGTACTGAACAGATTGCTATTAATATTGTTTCCGCGCTTATTTTAGCAGCTTTGACTCTTCTTTATTACCTAGTGAACAATATTATGAGTCAATATATTTCCGTGCGTGTCATTTATAGCGTACAACTAATCTCAATTATTAGCGGAGCGTTTATTTTGCTTTATAGCGGAGCCCGCGGATATAATAAAAAATGGTTCCAGTATGGAAGTTATCTCTACTATCCATTACACTTGGCCATCATCGCTGCTATCGCGGCGATCGTATTCTCAATATAGGGAGGAATTAACTATGTTAAAACATGTGAGTAGTCGTGATGAATTCTATGAATTAATCAAAGAAGGCACCGTCTTAGTGGACTTCTTTGCGACTTGGTGTGGCCCATGCAAGATGCTTTCACCAGTCTTAGAACAATTAAGTGAAGAAGTTGATACATTAATCTTAAAGGTTGATGTTGATGAAGTTGGTGCGGTAGCCGCTCAATTTGGTATCCAAGCTGTCCCAACACTTATGCTTTTTAAAAACGGTCAACGTGTTGATGTCAGAATGGGCTATCAAAACAAAAACCAATTATTAGCTTTCATTAATCAATAGTTTATTGAAAAGTTAAGTGAGGATGATATATAATCATTCTCGCTACGCAAGTGTAGTTCAGTGGTAGAACATCAGCCTTCCAAGCTGATTATGCGGGTTCGATTCCCGTCACTTGCTCCATTTAAGAAGAACAGGCATTGATACATATTATCAGTGCTTTTTTTGTGTTTTGTTATCGCTAAATTTCTTAAAGATGAGTTATATAAGAGTGGATTTAATTGGTCAGTTATGATAAAATAATAATAGAAAGATGACCAAATAAATTTTTAACTTATTATGAAGTATTTTGAAGATAACAAGGCGGAATTAAAAAGAGAATTAATTGATGATGTAAAGAAAGAGATAATCGCTTTTCTAAACACAAAAGGCGGAATTATATATGTAGGCGTAAATGATGATGGCACATTGTATTTGCCTTTTAAAAGTGAAAACAGAGATCAAATATCTTTAAAAATATCTTCTTGGCTTCAAGAAGCCTTTTTCCCTCTCCCATCTACACTAGTTTCTTATCGTTTCAATGAAGAAAATGTATTGGTCATTGAAGTTAAGGAAGGATTGAAGAAACCTTATTATTTACGAGAAAAGGGACCTAAGCCTAGTGGTGTATACAAAAGAAGCGGCACATCAATACGTAAATGTAGTGATGAAGAAATATTAAAAATGATTATGGATTCTAATCATTACGTCTATGAAATAGATGTTTCAGACGAGCAAGACCTCACTTTCAAATACTTCGCTAAAATATGCGAAGAAAAGAATTATGAAATTAACGACCAGTTGTTTGTTAAGTTAGGTCTTAAAAACACAAAAGAACAATTCACCAACCTCGGTTTAATGATTTCAGACCAATCTCCTGTCGCGGTTAAAATTGCTGAATATGATGAGGCAATGAATTTTAAACTCAAAAAAACTATTGAAGGCTCTTTGCTTAAAGTATTGGAAGAAACTCAAGAACAAGCAGAAAGATTAAATGATGTTTCTGCAGTTATCGACAGCAAAACTTGGAAAAGAATTGAAACAATTTCTTATCCAGGAAAATCTTTAAGAGAGATAATACTTAATGCTTTTTGTCATACTGACTATTTCATTCGTTCAAATATAAAAATTGAATTCTTTAAAGACAAAGCAAAAATAACCAGTCCTGGAGGTCTTTATAAGACGACATTAGAGGACATCTTAAGAGGTGTACAAACATATCGTAACGAAAGACTTGTTCATCTTCTTGATAAACTTGGATATATAGAAAACTTCGGAACAGGCATTCCACGCACATTTGAAGCATATGAGGGAACTGGTAAAGAGCCGACATTCTATGATAGCGACAATTTCTTCATTGTATATTTGCCAAATCTTAACTATCAAAAAGATGCTGACCAAATAAATGACCAAATAAATGACCAAATAAATGACCCAATAAGTGATATGGGTTTAGAAATATTAAAAATCATTCAAAACAACCCAGGAATTAGCGTTAATGGTGTTTTTAAAATCCTTAAAGAATTAAATGGAAAAGTTACTCTAGATATTATTCGAAATTCAATTAAGCGCGAACTTTATAACCTAATAGAACATCGTGGTTCAAAGAAGACCGGCGGTTATTACACTAAGACTAATGTAAAATGAAAGCTCGTAGAATCATAGGTATAATATTTATTATTCTTTTTGTTCCTTTTTGTCTTGCCATGATAGATCCTCTTTTTTAATAGAATAGCAAAGAAAAAAGTGGATGGGGCTTTTTTACCCTTGTCCACTTTTATACACTAACATTCCATTTTGCACTGTCTTTTTTTAGCTTAAGATTTTCTTTTTCGCTTGAGCGAACTCTTCATCAGTTAGAGCGCCTGATTCATGGAGTTTCGCTAATCTTTCGAGTTTGCTAAGATCATCAGCGGGTTCTTCTTTTTGTTCAACAACTTCGGTTTGAGCTTGATTATCCACTACACCATTGACTCTATCAACTGCCTCATGGATTAATTGCTTAAGAGTGTCTGCTTTATAAAGGTAGAGGTTTCTATGACTACCATTATTCATATAGACAGTCACAACCTTTTTCCTTGTATAAATAATTTTTACATCTTGAATATCTTTATAATAAATCTTGAAACCACTGTTGGAATTTCTTAAGACCCATTCCATATATTCATCATAAAAATAAAGTCCACCATCGCCAAGGTCAGAATCACAAACCATTTTTTCGTACGGTACATCAAACATATTTATCACTTCCTTGTATTTATTATAAATAAAATATTGCTATAATACATTCATGAATTACGAAATTGTATTAGCCACCACAAATAAACACAAATTACAAGAAGTGAGACAAATCCTCTCACCACATAAAATCGTTGTCTATGGTTTAAATGACCTAGGACTTAAAGTTGAAGACGTTGAAGAAAACGGTAAGACCTATGCTGAAAATGCTCTTATTAAGGCTAAAGCTGTGCAAAAAGTCACATCTTTTCCTATTATCGCGGATGATTCTGGTTTAGAAATCATTCCTCTAGGTAACCGCCCAGGTATGTTCAGTGCGCGTTATGCTTCTGAAATGGGTGGACATGATAAGGCTATCGCCCAAATCTTAGAAGACTTAAAAGATAAAGATGATAGAAGCGCACAATTCGTTTGTGACATCGTTTTACTTAACGTTGAAGATAAGCCTTTAATCTTTGAAGGTATCGCTAAAGGCAGTATCGCCACTGAAAAAATGGGTGAAAGTGGCTTTGGCTATGATCCAATATTTATTAGTGATGAAACTAAAGAATGCTTTGGCACCATGGGCCAAGCACAAAAAAACACGGTCAGCCACCGTGCTAAAGCTCTTAAGAAGTTATTAACTTATTTAAGAATAAACGGATTCATTCCGTTATAATACTTCTTTTTAAGTGCATTCTTCCACGTGAAGTGTAGGGTAAAGAACACTAAGGCAGATAGAATTGCTAATGCCGCGGCTAAAAGGATGAATGCTTTAGCGACACTGTTAGTGATAATAAATGAGAAAACAATGCCCACAATCGCTAATGTGAATAAGAATGAAGCGGCGGGGATAGAGGCCATAAACAAACGGAACATCGGGAGCTTGTTAGGATAGATTTCATCCTTAATCTGGCTCTTTTTATTATCCTTTGGATATAGTTCAATTTTATGACGACGTAAGTCGACATTTGGATTGGAATCCTTAATGCTCACTAATGGTAAGCCATTACTATCAAAGCCAGCGAATAGATAGGTATAACCATCCGCGGTGACATATTTATCGTTATAGGCTTCTTCATAGGCATGTATGGATACGTTAACCATACCAATGATGTCTTTAAATTGTTCTTTGCCGTTATCGACAAAGTATTTAGCTTCTTGAGCGACAAATTCTTTGTAGTCTTTAATTTCTTTGATTCTTTGTAAATAAAGAATGACACAATCCATATCATAATAGATACCATGTGTGGTAATTCTCTTTTTGATACGTGTTTCATAACTTGCTAAAGCATCAAGTAAGAGTAATAAGAAATGATAATATTCTTCCACTGTTTCAGCGTAGTGGCACCATTTAGGTGCTTCTTGACGATGAAGAGCTAAAGCAAATTCAATCTTGCTCTTTCTTAAAGTTGATAAATGCACCATAGAGATGATACGGCCAAAGTGTGCCACTTTGATGGTTTCATTAAGATCAATAATATGGGCAAATGTTTGATATGCTTCTAAATATTGTGTGGAGTCAAATAAGGCTTTTGAAGCATGCTTTAAATAATTAGCGATTAAAGCGTTATAGTTAGCGATAGCTTCTTTTGGAGGCATCGCGGCCATACAATGTGGGCAATAACAAACCTCCGCATCTTTGTTAACATCAAAGATACGTAAATCTTCATCACCTTTACAATGTGTACAAAAACCCTTTTTTAACGCCATACAATTATCTTATCACAAAAATGTATTTATAATTCATTTTTTGCTGCTTTTTCTAAACGCTCATTAGCCGCATCTGCCGCTTTATAGATGTCATCAATACTTTCGTTAATGTTGTATTTTCCGTTTTCGTAAAGAATCTTACCATTAATCATTGTCATGATGACATTATCTTTGCTTCCAGCATAGACAAGGTTAGTGACGATGTTATTAAGTGGCTGCATGTTTGGTTTTGATAAATCAATCATGATGATATCAGCGAGTTTATTAACATCTAAGACATCAGCGTCTTTAAGACCCATCGCTTTAGCGCCATTAACTGTGGCCATCTTTAAGAATTCAAATGCAGGGATGAATTTTTCGTCTTGAGTTTGAAGTCTATTGAAAGAGGCTAAAAGATACATTTCTTTAAACATATCTAAACCGTTATTACTAGCAGGACCATCCGTACCAATCGCAATATTAATACCCATGTTATAGTATTTTGTGATTGGGACAATGCCAGAGGCTAATTTAGCGTTACTACATGGACATGTCACAATTGTTAAATTGTTATCTTTAAAGATTTTTGCTTCTTCATCAGTGAGATGGACACAGTGATAACCACCACCACCATAAGCAAATAAGCCATTTTCATATAGATATTTTGCAGGAGGCATATTGTGTCTTTCAATGCAACCTTCTACTTCACCTTTAGTTTCACTAATGTGAGTGAAGAATGGACTATGAGTCATCTCAATTGCTTCTTTTGTTTTAGCAACTCTATTTTCATCAGCGGTATATTCTGAATGTAAACCAACGCAGAATCTAACTAGGCTATCTTTATTTTCATTGTATTTACGATAATTATTCACTTCTTGTTCTAAAGAGGTCACACCATGTTCATAGGTCCCTAAAAGAAGTGAACGAATACCAAAGTCTTCAGCGCTTTTAGCCATCATTGGAATGAAGAAATAGTAATCAAATATCGCAGTGATACCACTTGTTAAATATTCTAGGTAGGCCACTTTATTAAGAGCGTAAACATCTTCAGGAATTAAATGTTCTTCTCTAGGAAGACAAGTATTGAACAACCATTCGTGTTGACGTTCATCATCCGCTTTACCTCTAAGGAAGACCATTGCACTATGAGCGTGAGCGTTTTTAAAACCAGGCATTAAAAGATTTTTCTTACAATCAATTTCACGGTCAAAAGGACCATAGCTTTGATAATCATTACCAATGTAGGCAATGTGGTTATTATTGACCACTAAACTGCCTTCAATGATTTGATCATTTTTCATTGTCAGGATACGTGCATTTTTTAATAAGATTTTCATTTTTTACCTGCCTCACACATCTCTTGGAGATGTAACTCATATTCATATAATTCATTAGCGACTTCATTTAGTTTAGCTTGATTCATCACTGAGCCAATCTTTTCTTTAACATCAAATGGCTTACCAATTACTAGTCTAGTCATATGCCAAATACTAGTTCTTTTTTGATGATAAACTGGGATGATTGGTTTACCAGATAGATAGGCCATTAAGACGATACCACCTTTAAAGGCATCAACTTCACCATCTCTTTTAATATGACCTTCTGGAAATAAACCTAAGACATGTCCATTAGCGACATATTGGCTTAAAAACTTCATCGTGGATAAAGATGGTTTTTCTCTATCAATTGGATAAGATAAGAAAACGTTTTTATATATCCAGGCAGTGAATTTATTCTTAATCAATTCAGTCATGAAAACGAAGTGTAATCTTCTTGATAAGAACGCTGTTAGTAGGATAAATGGATCAGAGAAACCAACATGGTTAGAAGATATGAAGGCTCCACCTTTGATTCTCTTTTTAGCTTCTGGTCCATCATAGATCTTTTTGATACGATACCAGATCATTGTTTGCCAAAAACCAAACCATTTCACTAAATCGTAAAGGATGTATTTGAATGAAAACAATTTTGCTTTTGGTACTTTTTGTTGCTTGTTTTTCTTTTTGTCCATATCTTAACTTTTATATTTTATATAAGAATTTATATATAATCAATTATGCTTTCAATATGTATCTTTATTTTAAGATACTGCTTTGATATACTTACTTGGTAAAGCGTTGAAGGAAACAAGTACGCTTAATGATGTCTTCTAGAGAGTGGCCGGTTGCTGCAAGACCATAGACTAGTTAAGGGGAATACATTCTGGAGCTGCTTCCTGAACCATTTAGTAGGGAATGACGGGTTCGCCCGAAATAGCGAAGTGTCAAAGACACACTAAGGGATAGCTTGTGAGAGTTATCTAAATAGAGGTGGTACCACGATTAATCGTCCTCTGTTCCGTTTTTGGAATAGAGGTTTTTTACTAAAAGGAGATATTCAAAATGAAAATCTACGAAGAATTACAAAGAAGAGGTTTAATTGCTCAAGTTACTGATGAACCAGAAATTAAAGAACTTATTAATAACGGTGGCGCAAGATTCTATATTGGTTTTGACCCAACAGCGGATTCTCTCCATGCAGGTCATTTTATGACCTTAGTCTTAATGAAGAGATTACAATTAGCCGGTAATAAGCCAATCGTTGTCTTAGGTGGCGGTACTGGTTTAGTGGGCGATCCAAGTGGTCGTACTGATATGAGAGCGATGCTTAGCGAAGAACAAATCGCTCATAACTGTGAAAGATTTAAAGAACAAATCGGTCGCTTCATTGAATTTGGTGAAGATAAGGCCATCTGTGTTAATAACGCTGACTGGTTAAAAGGCTTAAAATACGTTGAACTTTTAAGAGATGTTGGTGCTTGTTTCTCCGTTAACAAAATGTTAACCGCAGAATGCTATAAGCAAAGAATGGAAAAAGGTTTAACATTCTTAGAATTTAACTACATGATTATGCAGTCCTATGACTTCTATTACTTACATGAACACTATGGCTGTAATATGGAATTCGGTGGCGATGACCAATGGAGCAATATGCTCGCTGGTACTGAACTTATCAGAAAGAAAACTGGTAAAGATGCTTTTGCCTTAACAATTCCACTATTAACTAATAGTGAAGGTAAAAAAATGGGTAAATCCGTAAACGGTGCTCTTTGGTTAGATAAAGATAAAACATCACCATATGAATTCTTCCAATACTGGAGAAATGTTAACGACGCTGATGTTGATAAATGCTTAAAGATGATTACTTTCTTGCCAATTGAAGAAATCGAAGAAATGGCAAAATGGCCAGGCGAAAGAATCAACGAAAAGAAGGAAATCTTAGCATTCGAAATCACTAAGTTAGTACACGGTGAAGAAGAAGCTAAGAAAGCATTAGAAGCCGCACGTGCACTATTCTCTGGTGAAGGTGATGACGCTAATATGCCAACCACTGAAATTGAGCTTGAAAACGATATCGGCTTATTAGATTTATTAGTCTTAACTAAGTTAGCTGCTTCTAAGGGCGAAGCTAGAAGACTTATTGATCAAGGTGGTATCTCACTTAACGGTAATAAGATTAGTGATGTCAATTTAAGAATTACTAAGGCCGATTTAGCGGAACCAATCAAAATCAAGAAAGGTAAAAAAGCCTTCCATAAGGTTGTCTTAAAATAACAATATTCAACTAAATAAAAATAGAAGCGACTGATTTCGCTTCTTTTTTAAAAAATATTGATAACCACTATTTATTTGCTTAGACTTAATGAATGAATGAGGTATTCCATATGAAAAAGATAATGCTATTCCTTGCTTCTTCTCTTCTATTAGTAGCGTGTAATTCGACTAAGCGCCATTTTGATTTAAAAAATATAGGATCATTTGTGCCTGTAGAAATTCCAGAAGCACACGATATTAATAAAGAATCAGCACAAGAATCCACAAACAGTCTTGTTACTGATTTTTACAACGTAGACAAAGATGCACGTGTAAATAATGGTGACTTTGTTTTTCACGTTGAAACAAAAGAATTAATAAAAAATAAAGAGGGTCGAGCTCCTTATTCAAAAACACATTTCATCGATTATAAAAACATCGATAATGCCGAAATGTCTTTCATTGAAGATGAAGATGAATATTTCTCAGTTGGTGGTTTGTATGACACAATACTAGTTCACAAGCAAACAAACGATTATGGTAACGTCCTATTTGTCGAGAAAAAAGATAAAGATTTAGACGAATACTTCATCATTTCATATACCGAAAAAGAAACTGGATTCTCTGCAGGTAGCATGTCAGTTGCATTTGAATATCTAGCAAAGAGAAGAATGACTGAATATTATAATCGCTTTGCGGATTACAACAAATTCTTTGAATTTTTGGAAGATGATAATTTCGAACACACAACCAAATTTGCCAGTAGAGGAAAAGGAAGCGTAATCTTAGAAGCAACTTCCACTGCGAAAAGCCCTGTAGAAATCGATGGCTCTAGCATTAACAAAGTAACATACAAGATGGAATATTTTGAAAACTTATTAGTGGGCCATGAATATAAAGCGTTTTCGAATTCACAGGTTGTAAAAAGTGAAACATTATCGCTGACATATGAAAGACCAGAAATTGAACTTCCCGATTATTGGAAGCTTCATATCAAGTGATGAAAATAAAAGGAGCATTTGCTCCTTTTTTATTCTTCTACAAATGTCACTTTTCCTAAGAAGGAAGTTCCACCATCGACTTTAACTTCAATGGTTTCTGGATTATTTCTATCACTGTAAACAGTGACTGTTTCGTTTTCTTTGATTTCTTTAATGTAATTTAAGGAAATGAAACTTGGACGATGTGTCTTATAGAATTCAAAGTCATGAGTGTCCATTAATAGTTCAACATAACGGACATTGTTCATATGGCAGTTGAAGTCTAAATCACTATAGTGAATCTTTCTTGTTTCAATTTGGATATTATCTTCACTAGCGACGATTTTACTTGGTAAAGGTAGTTCATATTCGCTTGTTTCAGGTGGAAGTTTATTAATGACATCTTTATCAACGACCACTCGTCTTGTTTTAGCATCTATTAGTGCCCAAATTGATGAGGCTTTTACGATAACGTTATTGTTTTCATCTTTGATATAGAAGAAACGAGGATATAACATTGCCATATCTTTACCAGGATATGTACACACTGTAATCTTTTCGTTGCAGCGTGGTAATCTTTTGATTTCCACATCCATTCTAGTAATGACCCAGTCAATACCTCTTTTAGATAATGAAATAGAATCAGAACCCACTGATTCTGTTGCCTTAAGGGCAACGTCTTGAAATAAACGATATAGATTAGCGGGTTTTAAGGTAAAACGATAATCGACATCGTTATTAGAAATAATAAATTCATGTTGATACATACTTACTCTCCTAGAGCTTTACTCACTTTTTCAGCGGATGCGAACGCAAACATTAAGTTATAGCCACCACACATGCCATCGATGTCTAATACTTCACCAGTGAAATAGAGACCGCTTTCTTTCTTTGATTCTAAAGAATCATTAACTTCACTTAAAGAAAGACCACCATGGCTCACTTCAGCGATTTTATATTCATAGAAATCTTTGAATGTGAAAACTAGATGATGGATATCTAAATTATTCGCTAATAGATATTCAGCGATCTTTGGGGCGACATATTCATAATATTGATTTTGTTTAATTACTTTGGAATTAGGGGCTAAATCCACCACTAATTTGATATTCTTTTTATCATTTAGACGATTGATTCTAGCGGACATATTTAAGATAACGATGCCACTTATTCCATCATCCTTAAATAAGATTTCTCCATCTTCCTTATAGACTTCTTCATTATTATCCAATAATGTGACTCTACCTTTAGCGCGTTGACCAGAAATCTTTTTAGTGTTTTCTTTAGTTTTAATTGGACTTAAAGAAGGTGATAAGGTTTCAATCTTATAGCCTTTCTTTTTTAAGATATCTAATAATGTACCATCCGTTCCTAACTGTGGATAAGCACATCCACCAGCGGAAATCACTAACTTATCAAAGATATATTCATTCTCATTAGTTTTAACGTAGAACTTATTATCTTTCTTTTGATAATCTATGACGCTTTCATTAAGTTTGACTTTAATGCCTAATTCTTCAATCTTCTTATTTAGCATTAAAACGACCGTTTGCGCGCTCATTGAGGTTGGGAAGACTAATTCATCTAGATAAGTTGGATGGATGCCGTACCTATCGAAAATAGCCACTATATCTTGTGGTTTGAATTCTTTAAGTAACTTATTAGCAAGTTCATTATTGTATTTACCTACTAAGTCACCCATATTAGCGTAGTTACATCTGCCGTTACCAGTGACTAAGACTTTCTTAAGAATCTTATCGTTTCTTTCGATTAAAGTGACATCAAAAGAAGGATTATTTTCTTTAAGTCTAATTGCTAGATAACTTCCAGAAGCACCCGCTCCGATAATTCCGATTTTCATATGAAAGATGATAACACTTAGTGTTAAAAAGCACAATAAAGGACTAGGTTACATTCCTAGTCCATTTGTCTATTTAATTTTTGATTATTGCTGTTCTTTCTTATGAAATAAGCGGATCTGCATATCTTCTGGAAGAATCCAAGAAAGAATAAAGGCAATAATAAACATATTAAGAACATTATTAGATAACATGTCGCCTAGCCAAGAAACTCCTAGTGCTTTAAAGAGATTTAATGACATAGCGGTGCCTTCCCCGATTGTGACTGTAGCGATGGTCATACCAAAGCCAAGGCAAATACTTAAAGCGGTGATTGTGATATTTTTATCACTCCAGCCGATTTCTGATATTGATTTCATACCGATAATGGCAATGGAACCAAATAAGATGACCATCGAGCCACCGATAACAGCATCAGGGATGGTAAATAAGAAATTAGCGATTGGTGGGAAGAAGCTAGCAATGACTAAGAATGCTGCACCTAAAAAGATTGTGAAACGGTTTGTGACTTTAGTTTGTGAAACAATACCAACGTTTTGGGCATAAATAGTTAATGGGAAAGCCCCAAATAAAGCGGCAATCGCGCTATTAGCGCCATAGATGATAAGACCACCATTTATTTCACGAGCAGTAGCTTTTCTTCCTAAAGCAATTTTTGCGGTTGTATCGGTGTTACCGATAGCCTCTATTGTCGTGGCAATAAAGCAGATTGAAGTTAAGATACATGGCACAAGTTCAAATCTAATTCGAGTGATATTGATTAAATGTGGATAATCGATGACACCGTGTGAGCCCACAAATTCAGTAATAGCAAGACCGTTAAAATTAATCATGCCAGGGAAGCAACAACTCAAAATATAGCCCACAATAATACCGACGACAACGTTAAGATTTTTCCATACGCCTGTCATGAATATTGACCATAAAAGCGAAGTGATTAATGTCGCTAAAGCAACGATGATATAGCAAAAATAAGCGACAGGTGTACCAGTTTCCCCTGTATTAATGATATTTGTAATGATGGTTGTGCCACCTAAAAAACTATTTGCACCACTGGTTAATAAAGATAGGCCAACGCCCAAGACCACAATCGCTGGAACGATTGGTTTAATGAGTTTGCCCCACCATCTATAAAAGAGTGAGAAGACTATCGCAAATAAGGCACCAAATATAATAGAGCCTAGAATTGTGTAATAAGCCGTTACTGGATCGCTAGATGCAGCGGTACTTGTACCGATAGTTAATAATACTGGTACAAAGGTAAATGATGTACCTAATACAACAGGTAATCTAACACCAATTAATAGTTGAGCAATAGCGCCGATACCCGCCATAAAGACTGCGCCTAATAAAGCTTGAACACCTAATTGACTGTCTAATAGACCAATCGCCGCAAAGACAATAATGATTGGGGTAATATTAGCGACAAACATCGCTAAAATATGCTGCAAGCCGAAAGGAATCGCACTACCAATCGGCACGCGATTGTCTAATGCGAATAAGTTGTCTTTAGAAGCAGGGCCTTTAAAAACAGACTTAATGCCTTTACCTAAGTCGGCGAAAAATCTTTTCATTAATAATTAACCTTATCACTAATACGTTTGTATTCCCCGTATAATTTGAGGCATTCTTTACGATCTAATTCGTGAATTAATTGTTCACGATTTTCAAATTGTTCATAGAACTTCTTATCTCTGAAACCGATTTCTTCGGTATCTAAGATATTGCAGCCATAATAAATCTTTTCAATGTTGGCCCATAAAATCGCGGCCATACACATTGGGCATGGTTCACCGGTTGTGTAGATTTCACAACCGCTTAAATCAAAAGTGCCTAATTTCTTACAGGCTTTATGGATTGCCATGATTTCACCATGACAAGTTGGATCGTTGTTTTTCACAACTTGGTTATGCCCTTTAGCGATAACCTCATCATTTTTAACAATCACCGCACCGAAAGGACCACCATGTCCGTTTCTAATGCCTTTTTTGGCTTCGTTAATAGCCATTCTCATGTATTTGTTCATAATCATTCCTTTTAGGCAAACAAGATGGCGATTAACGCCTTCATTTGCTCATTGCTGAGAAAACCTTCAATCTCATAGAGATATGGTCCGCAGTATTGCTTGATTTTATTACCTTCGATTTCGGCAATATAGTTACCGCAGTAACGTTGGATTCTTCGACCATCAAACACTAAAAGATAATTACCACAATAACGTTGGATTTTATCAGTGCTTATGTCATAAAGATAATTACCGCAATATTTTTGTAACTTACCATTACTGATTTGGTACAAATATGGTCCACAGTATTCTTGAATCTTATCCCCATTAATTTCGAGGATGTAATTACCACAATAACGTTTAATTCTTGCCATATTAGTAGCTGCTTGATGCTTCTGCGCTTCTTTGGTCTGTGATGTTATCAATCGCAATCACAAAGGCCACAAAGAACGATAAGTCATAGCCATCTTCTAAAGATAAGACGAATGAATCTCTTAAAGAAATCTTCCTTGCAACGTGTCCGATTTCTTTACCGTCAAGGATAATATGATAATCGAATCCTAAAATATTTCCAGTAATTTCTAAATTACCTAATGAAGATTGAACGAAATAACGGTCATGGACAGACCAGAATTTCCTTCTAATGAACGCTACTTGGTTACCATCTTTATCATAGACCATGGCTTTTTTCACAAAGAATGTCCAGAATTTGTTTCTTACTGTGTATAGTAAGTTACCTTCCATATCTTGGACAAATTTCTTTCTTGTGACAGTCCAAAATTTGCCTTTAACATAAAAGACATCTCTTTCCTCCATATCTTTAACGTAAGAGCCACCTCTTAAAGAAACCCACTTATTTCTGATACTTACTTGTTGCATATTAAATAATTCCTTTCACTTATTACATATCAATAATATTTATAACGCATGAATATTATAAAGTATTTCATCTATTAATGAAATAACAATTAAAACGACCTTAATGGCCGCTTCTAACAGATTTTTTCATCCGCGATATTATATTCGCCATTTTGAATCTTTTCTAATAATTCATCATAGGAAAGAGGCTTACCATATAAATAGCCTTGTAAACGGCCACAGCTTGCTTCTTCCAAGAACTTCGCTTGTTCATCGGTTTCAACGCCTTCACAAAGTGTCTTCATGCCAATTTGGTCCGCAAGGGAGATGACTGATTTAATTAAAGCTTTGGCTTTTTCATTGCCATTAAAGCCTACGAGGAAAGCCATATCAAGTTTTAAAACATCAAAGTCAAAGTCTTTTAAGACATTGAATGAAGAATAACCACTACCGAAGTCATCAAGCCAGGTGGCAAATCCTTTAGCGTGTAATCTATTAATTGTGTTCTTTAATAAATCAACTTCGTTAGTTAAAGCACTTTCAGTGATTTCAACATGTAATAATTCATGTGGAACTTGATATTGTTCAACAATCTCATTAACGACTTCTACGATATCGATAACACCAAAGTCCGCTCTAGAGAAGTTAATAGAGACTGGTAGGACTGGTAAACCCTTATCCATATTATGACGAATGTCAGTACAGACGATTCTTAAGATTTCTTTATCTAACTTATAGATAAGTTGGTTATTTTCTAATACTGGAATAAATTTACTAGGAGAAAGGAAACCATATTTAGGATCAATCCATCTCGCTAAAGCTTCAACACCACATAATGTTCTACCCTTAGACCAAACAACAGGTTGATAATAAGCCTTTAAGTAGCCATTTTTAATGGCTTCATCAATATGAGTAACGATGTATTGATTCATCAAATAGTTATCGTGCATCTTATCATCGTAGAAGAGGATGAGTTTTGTAGTAGGCATACGTTTAAGTTCCGCATATGCGTAGCGAGCTTTTTCAACGGCATAGTGAGGATCTTCTCTTGGGTCATAGACTTCCGCTGCACCGACTTTAATACTAGGTTTAATTTCTGGATCTTGTTCTTCCACTCGTCTAGCCACTTCAAAAATTTTATCTTGGACTTTTAAGTTAATGGTGAAAACAACAAAGTGGTCGTCAGATTGACGGGTGATTAATGAATTCTCATTAAAGACATCAGAAATAATCTGACCAACTGTCTTTAAGAACTCATTACCTTTCTTAAAACCTTTTTGGTCGTTATAGACTTTGAAGTTTGTGATGTTAATAAATAGATAGACACTATTACCGCGTTCAATTTTATATTCAGCGATTTTTTCTCTAACTTGTAAGGTGAAATATTCAAAAGATAACAAACCAGTGATTTTATCTTTAGTGGCTAGTTCTTCTAGCTCTTCATCTTTATTAGCTTCAGAAATACGTTGGTTATAAATCGATACCGCGACCATCGCAATAGAAATAAAGAATGTGATGTAGTTGAGTTGGTCACCCTCAGGGAAGACCTTTTTACCTAAACTAGTCGCTCCATCAAGAGCAAAATAGAAACCTAAGAACAAGGTGCCTAAAATACCAATGGAAATCATTGGGTTCCAGATTAACAAACAGCCAATGTAGATGGTGAACATTAAGAAACAAATGATTTCTTTGTTCTTGTCATCATTAGCAATGACATTCTTTATGATGTCGTTGCCATTTTTATCAACACCAACAACAACGTTTTGATAAACCGTTGAACTAATGAAGTCTCCGTAGGAGACCATAACGCCAAACATCAAACAAACAAGAGCAAACAAAGAAATAACCATGATGGAACTAATTGATGCTCTTCTACCACCTCTATAGCGGTAAATAGATGAGAAAATAATACCAGCATCAAACAAGACGACAGCGACATAGAATAATAGTCTAAATAAACTGCGTATTACTTTGGCCTGGTCAGGATTGGCAAAGTTGATAGTTCCGAGTTTAAACTCAAGCGGCAATAAGCAGCAAAGAATAAGAGATAAACCCGCAAAAACAATTGGAATAACCATTCGCTTGACGGATTTTTTCTTATTGATATATTGGATGGAATACCATAGCATAGCCGCACCGAATGACATCATTAAGAAATATAGCGAGGTGTTGCTGAAAATGGTTTCAAACCAGTTTAAAGTGTTGTTTGGATCCGCAAGCTGCGGAACGACATATTTATGAGTCTGTCTTAAGACAAGCCATATTTCCAACACGAAAATAACAACAGACATAAAGATCGCAGATCTCATGTTTGCTTCGTTTAAATAGTTCTTAACGTATTTTGATTTTTTGCGTAAACCAAAAATGTTTAAAAAACCATTCCAAATTTTAGATAGAGTTCCCATTTGTACTTTTAGTATAGCGCGAATTTTGAACGTGTATATGTGTACGCAAAAGAAGGTTCAAAAAAGAATTGATGACAATTGAAAAATATTTTTTAAAAAATTCTTGACTAGTGTGTAACAAAAAACGGGATTTTGTAACCCCGTTATTGTTTTACTCGTTTGGTCTAATGAATCTTAAATGCAAGATACCATTAGGGTAGAGTGTTTGCTCGAACGTATCTAGTTGAATCTTTGGAACAAAATATAATTCCACGAATAAGGTTTCTGAACCCACTACTTTTTCATAGTAGTATCTCACATAGCCTAATTTCTTTAAATCATCTTTTTCATCTGTGATATCTGACAATATAAAGCCAATAGATTCTAAATATGAACGATAGTTACTTACTTGATCTCCTGCGAGAAAGTCTTCATAGAAGATTTGACTAACTGAATCATTATTGTAGCTAACATAACTATCATGAGCGTAGCTTGTGCCTGTAGGCGCATTAATGTCCATAGCAAACATGCTATTGATAGCGGTTTTAACTTCACTAGGGAATTCATTAGTGATTTCTAATCTAGGAGCAGTTGCTAAATAGGAAGTAACACTATCATGAGTTGTTGTTCCTAAATCCTTAACATTGAAGCTCATTTGGAATGTTCCAAAGTCATTAGAAATAGTAGTTGTTTCATATTTAGCGGACTTTCCATCACTAGCGAGAGTTAATTTGCTTGTGAATGAGTCACTGCCTTCCGCTAAAACGCCTTGCCCATCTAATTCCGCAATAAGAACACTGATTTCTTTTTCAGTGGATGTATAGACGAAGTCATCAGTGGTCTTCTTCCATTTAGTTTTGAAGTCTTTCAAATCATATGTTGTATAGAAGAATTCACACATATCGATGTCGTTATTGACTGTCTTACATCTATCTATTTCAATACCATCCTCAATAAAATTGAAATGATATAGGCCTTGATCAAGATATTTGCAATACCCATCATCACCTTGTTCTGCGAATTTTCCAAAGTAATGATTTGTTAGAACATTACCTTCAATGAACTTTTGTTCGATATAGTTTTCGTCAATTAAAGTGGAATTCTTTAAGCCTAGTAATTCGTGAAATGAATCAAATAATTCACTAGGCGTAGGTGGTACTTCTATAGAGCTGCTAGAGGAGCTAGAACTAGATGAACTAGGAACACTACTAGAAGAAGATGAAGTACTGCTACTTAAACTAGACGATGAACTAGAACTAGATATTTCACTTGAAGTGGTTTCGCTAGTTGAAGTGCTAGCTACACTAGAAGTAACTTCACTAGATGAAGATGAGTCACTATTACCACTGCTGCTCAAAATTGGATTTGAGCAAGCAGTAAGCACTAATAATGGAATTAATGGTAATAGTTTCTTCATAGTAATTATTTGTATAAGACCGCAAATGTTGAGCCTAAAGTTGAAACAGTGATTGTCTTATCACCAACTTTTAATGTGGCTTTTGTGTTGCTGGCTTTTGTATAACCTAAAGCAACACAAGCTTCGGTAATTGATAAACGATAAGCATCAGTGAATGTACCACTCTTTAATTTGATACTGACCATTGTGCCAGCATCGTTTGTCTTGCCATCATCATAATTGCCACTATAAGCAGCATCATAGACATACGGAATTAAAGCGATGTTATCTTCACCCACTAAAGCTAATAGTTTTGCATAGGCATTTGGTGATTCTTCTTCCCAAGTTGTTGGCTTTGGAGCTTCTTTAATTGTGGCTAATTTAGCAACTAAATCTTTTTCAAAATTAGATGTTAAACCAGTTGTGCCATACATAAATAAGCTCGCATATTGTGCAGTTGTTGAACCATCAGCATATTTGAAGTTAATAGCACTGATGTGGTCACCATAGATGGTGAATTTGATTGTGCCATCCATAGCGTAGTCTTTCCAATAGAAGTCATTGAATAAGCCTGTACCACCATTTAAGACACCATCTTTAAAGATGATGTTGCCATCTTCATCAAATTTAAGTGTTTCAGGAGCAATGTTAAGACCTAATAATGAGGCTAAGGTTTGACCTTCCGCCATTTCAACATCTTTAACGAATTTAGCGGTTGCCTCACCGTTATTGTCAGAAGCAGAGAATTCAATCACACTATCATCTAAGACATGGTAGCCTTTGTATGTTGTTTGACTGTTATTATAGTTCTTAATTAAGATTGTTTTTTCTGTAACTTTAATAGTGATTAAATCACTTGGTGAATAGTGATCGCCAATCATTAATGTGTAATTAGCACCACTTTCAGTTAATTCATCCATATATGCTTTAACTCTTGTGGTATCAGCATCCGCTTCAAATGGGGCTGGAGCCACAATTGTTTCATATGGTAAGACTTTGATTTCAAAGACATATTTACCATATTTATAAACTGGAGCATCATCTGTACCGATGTTATAGAGTTGGTTAGCTGTTTCACAGGTGAAGGAAGCGATTTTACCGTTTTCTTCTTTAGCGGTGATATAAGCAAGGGTGTTATCACCAATGTTAGCCCACGCTAAGTATTTAGCAACAGCATCAGAACTATAACCCATATAAGAATATGTATGTGCAGTTGTTTGTCTGAAATCACTTAATGTTAAAGTGGCAAATGGGAAGGTAAATGAATCCCATTCTCCATAATTTGTTTTAACAAGTTTGTTATCTGGACCAATACCAACATAGTTAGCGTTGCCACTTTCATCCTTTTCATAGAAGTTATGGATGGTTGTGCCTCTCACCACTTTATCTTCGATTAAATATTTTTCATCGAAGTGGTATTCACTTGTACCTAAAACAGTAACTGTTTCACCAACGAATTGCTTAATTGTGGCTTTGAGGTGAGCTTTAGTAAGCATGAAGGAAGAAGCAACTTCTTCACTCATACCTGTTTCACTGACAGTGACATTTTTAATAGCTTCATCCAATACTGGGGCCACTGTTTTACCAATGTCAGAGAATTTGATGTAGCCAAAAGCATTAGTGCTTTCTTCATCAATTTTGTTTGTTTCTGGATTGATGTAAATGACTCTAGCATTTAATTCAAAGTTCTTATCGAAACTGAATTCGATTTTATCAGCGTATAAGACATATTCAGAACCAACAATCGCGGACATAGCAACGATTGTGTTGTTATCTGTGGTATAGAAAACACCATCATTTTCTTCAAATGTTAATGCATCAACATCAACATAGTGTAAGCCATCGGTATCATATAAGTCAGTGGCGATGACGCCTTCACCATTGCTATTTTGATAAACGATATCGTTACCAATGATGAGTTCGTTATTCACTAATTTGATATAGTGAGCAACTTTATCAAACTCAGTATTTGGAATGATGTTAGTAAATAAGGCTTGGCCTTCATTACTTTGGGCATCAAAGAAATAGTTTTCTGTTCTATAGATTTTGTTAACGCCTAATAAGTTATTAGCGGTTACAGTGAAGTTTTGGCCTTCTTTCATTGTTTTTAAGATAGCCTTAACCTTGTTAGCGGTCTTTGCAAATGTCACAGTGAAGGTGATTGTACCATCGTTATAATCGCCATCTTTATGGGCGGTAACAACGAATGTGCCCTCCTTAGTGGCACTGAAAACACCAGCGTTAACGGAAGCGCCTTCTACTGTTGAGTAAGTCACGCCTTCGACGTTAGAGGTAATTGTTACACTCTCATTGACATCTAGATTTGTTTTTTCAGCGGTTAAAACGATGTCAGTTTTTGTTACTACTGAGCTAGATTCACTTGAACTAGAAATTGAGCTAGAGCTTGGTAAGCTAGATTCACTTGAACTAGTGGATGATGTAAGGGGTGTATCACTATTACTTGATGGTGTCACACTACTTGTTGAGTTTTGACCAAAGTCACAACCGGCAAGAGTGCCCACTAATGCTAAGCTAAGTAATACGGTTTTGATAGATTTTTTCATACTCCGTTTCCTTTCTTCAACAGTTAAAAGTCTACACGTATGCGCGCTGCAAAGCAAAAGGTATTTATAAAATTTTGTATTTTATAAGTTAAAATCGCAAAAAAAGCAGTTTTGTTCTAGTAACAAAGACTGCCTTGTGCATATTTATTTACTAATATTTTTTAGAAATGGAATGTATAAACAATTAAGAAGACAAATGTTAACACAGCGCCTAAAACGATAGCGATCGTTGAAAGAACTTTAGCAACTATACGATAGACTTTAAATTTAGTGCCTACATCCTCTAATGAAGTGACTTTATTCATACTTGCGGAGATGATACCCAAAATCAATGGAGCAGGGAAATACGATAAGGTCACAATTAATCTTGTTATAGTATCACCAGGAAGAGAGATATATCCTGGAACAATAATGAATAAGAGCAAGATGCTTTGAGCGACAATTGATAATATAAATGCTATTTGAATATTATTTTCTTTTTTATTCATGTTTTGTAATTCCTTTCACTTATTAGACGTATTAATTAGCGATAACTGCTAAATAAAATTATAAGCGCACATATATAATCCTATTTTAATAAGATTAGCGCAACAAAAAACGACACTTTTTAGTGCCGTTATTTTTAAAAAGTTTTTATTGACCGTTATATTTAACGATTGGATGGGTGAAATTGCTGACCTTTTTGATAGCAAACTGACTATTACCATTCCAATACAACGTGGTGTCATTAACGACTTTAAAACTCTTTTGAGCGTTAGAAGCGCCTTCTGAATAAGTGTTATTATTCCATGAGCTTGTATAATCGTCCCATGTCTCGTATGTAGTACAGATAGCATTTACGAAACCCGTTGAAGCATTAAATGTCCATGTGCCATGTTCAATCCATTCCACATAATAGGCATCACCATGTCTAATAAATCTATATTGGATATAGTCTTTATTTGGTTCGAATTGATAGCCATCAACACGATCGGTGCTAGTTTCTTCATAGCAGGTTGGAGAAGTAATATTGAATGACACTTTACCACCATTGTTGTTATTATTGCCACTACCATCATTGATTTCTGTATTGTTATTGGCGTTAACAAAATGAATAGTAACAGGAATAGCGATAGCGGCCACTAAAGCAACAGCGATAATTGGAATAATAACTGCAAAGACTGCTTTATTAGGCTTTTTCTTTTCTACTGGTTGAACTGGAGCAGGTTCTTCTTCAAAAACTGGTTCTGGTTCAACGACTTTTGGAGCAGGAGCAGGTTCAGGAATTGTTTCTTCCTTAACTGGTTCTGGTTCTTTAACTTTAACGCGTTCTTCAACCTTTAGCTGCTCTTCCACGTCGCCTTCTTCTTTAAGTCTAGCATCGATGATTTTTTTAGCATAGAACGCTAATGTCATGCCACCAACGATAGCGAGTATAGCGATAATTAAAAACGGAATAATACCAATGCCTTCCATTATAAAAATAAGACATGGGATAAAAATGACGATGCAAATGATCGCGCCGACAAATAAGCCTTTTTCTTTCGGCGTTTTAGGCATGTAATTATTCTTTTTCATATTAGTCACCTTTAAGTAATCTTTCTTTCATTATAAAAAGTAATATTACTTTTAGGGTCTATTTGTTGAAACTTATGACAAATATTTGAAAAAGTACCGACTAGTGTCGATACTTATTTTTCTAGTAGTTGGGCTTTTAAGATGTAAGCGACGTTATCTGCGTCATCTGCAACGCAGAGGAACTCAACATTGATTTTAACTTTGTTATTGTCTTTATCGTAGACCGTCACAATCTTATTAAATTCCTTATGCTTATTCGTAAGCTTAAGAGCGTCTTTATTAATTTCCACAATTTCTTTTGGATTCACACAGCGCTTGATGAATGAAGAGTCATTAAGTTCTTTTTCAAGCTCTGATGGAGTAATACCCAATAAGTCGCTCACAGTATGTGAGATAACATTGAATCTAAACTTCTTGTTTATAACACTGACAAGAATCATGTTATCAGTGGAATATTCAGTGATTAAGTCTTTAACTTCTTTTAAGTTAGCAAGTTCACTATCATTTGAGGCCGCACCATAGAACAACTCTCTACCTTCTTTTTGACCAAGGTAATAGAAATGAATTCTAAAGGACATGAGACCACCATCACTACGATGGAATCTAATTGTCGCAATAGAACCAGATAAACGGTTATCCATCGCCTCTTGTAAAGCGGCAAACATGATTGGACGATCTTCTTCAGGAGCGAATAGTTCAATATTCACTAATCTTTCCGCAAAGTCAGGAACATCAACTGCTTGATAGAATTGTTGGTTGTATCTCACGATATCAACATGTTCTTTATCCCATGAATAGAAGGCTACCGCACCAATAATGTTATTTAGCATTGAGTCAGAGTAGATATTCTTATCTAAGAATTCTCTAATACGCAATTGCTCATTAGGCTTAGCAACAAAACCACGTTCATCAATCATGTCTTTTTGTTCAACAGCTTTTTCAAAGTCTTCACGTGATAATGGTTTATAGAAGTAATAGCCTTGGATATAACGACAACCTAATTCCATAAGGAATTCACATTGTTTTTTAGTTTCTACACCTTCCACGATAATTGGCAAGGTCATAGTTTTGGCCATATTAACAACAGATTCAATAATACGGATACCTCTTTCATAATCAGCGCCTTCGAAGCGCAAGAAATCAGAGTCTAACTTAATAGCGTCTAATTTAATTGTGGAAAGCATATTTAAGGAAGAATAACCACTACCGAAGTCATCCATTAAAACTTCGAAGCCGTCCTTACGTAAACGCGAAACGATATCTTCGATAATATTAACGGTTTCCGCGTAAGCGGATTCAGTGATTTCCACTTTGATAAGGCGATGTGGGATTTCATATTTATCCGCTAAATCACGAATGTAAGTAGCAATATCAAAATTATAAATATCAATACGAGAAACATTGATAGAAACTGGAACAGCAATATGCCCTGAATCTAACCAATGTTTTAAGCTCTTACAAACTTTCTCCCAAATGTATTGGTCTAAGTCAGTAATGAAGTTATATTTCTCTAAGACAGGAATAAAGACTGCAGGTGGGATTTGTGTACCGTCTTTTTTAATCCATCTTGCTAAAGCTTCTGCACCAACGATTTTACCTGTTTTAGCGCGACACTGTGGTTGTAAATAGAAGGTGATTTCATCGTTTTGTAAAGCGTTCATGAAATCAGAAAGAACGCGATATTCGTGTTCCGCGAGGAACTGCATATCAGAATTATAATAAATGATTCTATTTCTAATATCACCTTTGGCTTTAGAAGCCGCAATGCTCGCTCTATCAATAGCGTCCACAAGGATCATATCTTTTTCTAATAAAGCCACACCGATAGCCGGTAAGAAACCAGCGGTGAGACCAAAAGAGGCGATATGGTGATGAATATTCTCATATAAAGCTTTAATTTTGTCTTTATCAAATTCCGCTAAAATAACGAAGTCATCTTGACCGAAATAACCAGCCACACCATTGTGCACTAATTCACTTTCAGATAACTCAGCACCAATCTTGCCTAATAAGTAATCACCTTGTTCACGGCCATGCCATTCATCAAAGAATTTGAAGTGTTCAATATCAAGGAAGAGCACACACCATTGCTTCTTTGGATTATCTTTAACGATTTGCTCTGCTTTAACAAAGAAGTCTTTACTATTTAATAGACCTGTTGTTTCATCACGACCAAGAGAAATGACATTAGAATCATCACTAGCGATGCCCATTCTTCTAATCATCATGTTATGGATATCAAAGATATATATTCTAAACATGCCAGGAGGAATACCATTTTCTTCTCCGGCGATAACGCATTGTTCGACATAACGATAAGCACCATCTTGTAATTTATATCTAAAATGCGCAAAGTCGAAGTTTGGTATTTTAGCATTTGCTAAACGCTCAAAAAATCCATCGATTTTCATTAACGCTAAATATTCACCAGCGTCATCAGGATGGACAATATGCTTCGCGGTGAATTCTAATAGTTCTTTATAAGAAATATCAACGTTAGGAACGAAGTATTTGCCTTCGACATGATAGAAGATTTTATAAGTGTCATTAACGACATCTATTTCTACGATTTCATCACAAGGTGAACTATTTAAAAAGTTAATTAAAGAGAGTTTGCCATGACGATAGAATATCTCATAGTATTCTTGACGAGATATGGAATCAGAAACCGCACTATCTTTTTGGTCTTCATTTTCTTGAGCGACCATTTCTTTAAGCGCTTTCTTTCTCGCTTACATACGTTCATCCGCTCGTGTGAAGATGGATCTCAAAGAATTATCTTTTTCTGGCACATAGTCGGCAAAGCCAACAGCAATAATTGGTTCGTTTTTACCAATATTTGATTCCACAACTCTGTTGAATTGTTCTAATAAGTAATATCTATTGTTGAAATCAGGGCCATCTACGAAGGTAGCGAATTCATCACCACCGATACGATAGATGATTTGATTCTTAAATACTTGTTTAATGAGTCTAACTGATTTAATGATGTATTCATCACCTTGTTCATGGCCAAGAGTGTCGTTAATCTTCTTTAAATCATTTAAGTCAAAGATGAATAAGCATAAATCACCACTGCTCTTATCATGGAGTGATAGGTCAATACTTTCTTCACGTTCAACGTAAGCGTGTTTATTACTGATACCCGTTAATTGGTCTTGATACGCTAATTCTTTGGTGGTCGCTAATTCTTGACTCTTCTCTTTCACTCTTTGAGAAGCTGCACTGATAGAACGACGATAACTCTCTGATTCAGTATTAACAATAAACATGTGAACAAGAACCATGGATAATAAGTGACCAAGCGAATATAAAGGAAGATTTGGATAAAAGATTTGTAAGACAATTAAACCCGCCATGATTAGACCGACAAGGCCAATAGTTAAATATCTCATCTTGCGGTAGTTCTTATTAGTTAATGTACGGATAAAAGCAATAATTGAAGCAATGAGGTACATGGCCATCTGTGTAGTGAAATAGCCATAGAGGCCCGCTTTTGGTTCGTAGAAACCATTAGCATAACTAAATAAGATTGGATTAAAGATATTAACAATAACCAATACCACACCTGTGACTAAGAAGAATAAAGCAATGGCAAGAGTGATATTACTTGTTAATTTCTTTTCTTCTAAATATTTAGCGGCAAATCTTAACCAAACCGAAACACCAAAAGCCATCGCCACAAAGAAGATGGACGTGTCAATCATTGCTGGAACTTTATTTGATAAGGAGTCTAATACGCCCCATAAGATGTCCGCGGTAAAGAAGATAAAGCGGCAAATAACCACTATTTTGTAAGCGCGAAAAATATCGCTATTCATTACACGATATTTTTTATTAAGAAAAACATCCCAGTTAATTATTGCGCCGATAATAACCGCGACAATTGGTATTAATGAGTATGCCATATATTATCAATTCAATGATAGCGCAGTATAATTCGCATAGCAAATGCGCTCACGGGCGTTTTAAAGCCTTATTCTCTATTTTGTTTAGAATGTATCTAGTTAGTTGTTTGTTGAAAAAATTTTTTATTTTTTTAAATCAGTGACAGCTTTTATAACTATCTCTTTAATTTAATCTGGATCTCTAAAACAAATCTGAAAAATCTTTATCGCTAGTAATTGTATATAAATGACCACTACTGCTAGTGACTTCGAAGAATATTTTAGAAGAGACAATATAGTATTTATGGTCATTAATCACAAAATAATATTTTGCTTTTGGTGCCGAATTCTTATCTAAAGATTCCTCAGTAAAGATTAAATCATTAAGATAATTAATCGTCTTATCCGTTTGTGAGTTATTAGAAACATCATAAATAGCGGCATTCATAGTGTTTGATGGGAAAGCATAATACTTTTCGTAATCTTCTGTATATTCCAAAATAAAACTAGATCTTAATCTATACCACTTATCATTTACTTGGACAAATTGGGAATTGATTTTATAAGAATATACTTGTTCATCAGTGTAGAAGTAATAATCTTCACAAACTTGGATGCTTTGGGTTAAAAAGCCAAAGTCTTCAGGCAATACTTCAAAGACCCATGTATTGAAATAATCTAATGCTTGAGATAATTCTTTTCGATTATGATACACATTAATGCTACGGCCATGAGAAGGCATCATGTTTAAAGTTAGCTCAGTTTGAATCTTAAGCATGTTTAAGTTACTTAAGTTCACATCTTTAGACCAAGGAACAATATCCCCAAAGTTGAGATATGAAGTTCTTTTTTCTTTATTAAAAATAAATGTTTTAGTGATATTTGAAACGGTAATATGTGTGATGTAATTATTGTCTTGATTACTAAGGAAGGAAAAGCTATATCTTTGTGTTTTATCTATTTTAGCCGCGGAATTAACAGAAAATTTATCCCCCGCCATTGCAAAAGAAACTGGAATATTTTCATCACCATAGTCAACGTTAGAATGAATATCGATTTCAAACAAATACAATGAATAATCATCAACGTTAACGTGATATCCATCTTTTTGTTTTTTAATAGTTACTGGCGTATGTTTTGGATCAGCGAGAGTGATTGTCACATCAAAATCAGCGATGTCGTAGTTCTTATTCCAATTAATATAGACACCTTTATCTTCACTAAAGGATAGCTTTCCTTCATTAATTGTTTCATCATCAAAATAAGTTTTTACTTGCCTAACAAATAAATCATTATCTTTAAGTTTTAAAAAATATGAGAAATGTAGTCTTTCCCAGTGTCTATATATTTCTTTATTATTGTGCAAGTCATAAATGGAAATATACCAATAAGTAACACCACTGCCATCACTTTTGACAGTACAAAAATCACGATATCCATCATTATTAGCGTCAAAAACATAGACGGCTGAACAGTAACCCATGACAGTGCCATATGTATTGTTTGTAATGGCCTTTGATTTATCGTCTACGTAGAAAGTTTGGTCTTCAAATTCTTCAAGAACAAAAGTTTTATTACTAGGATATCCATCATCAAGGTAAACGTCATATACTTTAAAAGATTCTGGCTTAATGTAATTTGAACTATTAGAAGTTTGACTATCAGATGGACTAATAGCGTTAGAACATCCACATAGAATAGTAAGAAGTAATGTATTAATTATTAATTTATGTTTCATATCTCTAGTAACACGAATATTTTAAAACTAAAACTAATAAAAAGGTAGATATATCAACTTATCTAATTAGCTATAATTATCAAAATTAGAAATTCTCATTTTAAAATTGTTAAATCTTATTTTTCCAACGAGTCTTTGTTCAATAAGAACTCTTCTAATCCAATATACAATATTCCGTATTCATCATGCCAAGGAGTGTAACAGTCTTTTACAATCACTATTTTTTTAAATGAATCATCGATTCTATTTAAACCTCTTGTCTCTTGATCAATCTTTTCTTGATTCTCTAAGGCATAGGCGGACTGAATATAATATCTATTGTTTCCTTTATTACAAACAAAATCTATCTCGTATTGTTTTCTTTTACTCTTTCTTTCTTCATCTTTATAGTTGATTTCTACTATTCCAACATCAACTGAAAATCCTCGAATAATCAATTCATTGTATATGACATTTTCCATAATGTGAGTTGGTTCGTTTTGTCTGAAATTGATCCTAGCGTTTCTTAATCCAACATCCTCAAAATAGTATTTAAGTGGCGAATCTATATATTCTTTGCCTTTAATATCATATCTTTGTGCTTTGCTAATTAGGAACGATTCTTCAAAATAAGACATATAACTTAAAATTGTATTTATCGATACGCTTTCATTTGTGAGCGATTTATATGTCTTAGATAATTTCGTTGGACTAGTTAAAGAACCAGTTGACGATGCCAAGATATTGAGCAACTCTCCGATGAATGCAGAGTCTTTTTTTAAATTGTTGCGCTCGATGATATCGCTGATATACACCTTTCCCAATAAATTTTTAAGATAATCCCTTTTATCTTCGTGGGAATCCAAAGTAGATAAAAATGGCATGCCACCATATAAGGAATATTCGTCCCACGCTTTTCGCTTATCTCCTTCATATGATTCATAGAATTCTTTAAATGAAAGAGGATGCACTCTTATCTCATCGCCCCTGCCTCTAAATTCAGTGACGATATCACTAGAAAGCATTTTTGAATTAGAACCGGTTACATATACATCGACATTAGGAATCTTCATTAGCCCTAATAAAACATCAATAAACCCAACTTTGCCACCTTCTACGTATGGATTATCAACATCCTTAACATATTGGATTTCATCTATAAATACATAATTGGTTTTACCGTCTTCCACGATAGCATTCCTTATATTTTTATCTAATTCGTTTGGGTTTCGATATTTCTGATTTCCAATTTCGTCTAAAGCCAAAGATATAATATGATTGCTTTGAATACCTTTTTCTAACAAATGATTACGATAAATCGTAAATAATAGGTAAGATTTACCACATCTTCTGATTCCTGTTATTATCTTAATCATCCCATTATTTTGCTTTGATATTATCTTTTGTAAGTATTCATTTCTTGCTATCATAATTATCTCCTACTGAATATTTTTGCGTATAGACGCATTTTTCTTCACTGATAATATAAATTATTACTTAAAGTTTTTCAATGAGTTTAATGAAACATTTTGCGTAAATACGCATTTTTAAGCAATTAAAATACATCACAATCTAAAAAAGACACCTTTTTGTGTGGTGTCTATATTAACTTTTTTACTATTTATAGCAAGTTAATGATTCTTGAATATCAAGCAAGCAAGAATTCTTTAATCAGAATAGTTAGGATTAACAATTTCTCCGACAACAAGTGGCACTTTGCTTATAGTTGTATTATTATCTACTTTGACATTCTTTGTGACTTCAAAGACATAAGGGTGATCTAATGTTAATTCGAATTCCTCATATTCAGGATACCAAGGCATAGATGTTGTTTCTATTCCTGAGATAGTGACAGAGCACGAATAGAAACCATCATAATTAAATTTCATCACGGAGAACTGTTTTATATAATCAAGGCACATTCCAAAACCACTATTGGCTTTAGCAATGCGTTCACCCGCACCACGCTTTGTGATGATTGGCAAAATACCAGATAAATCTCTGTTACTTAGTTCGGCAACGTTATCAAGTGAAAAATATGGAGCGTTAATAATGACTTTATGAGCGAAGGTGTCTTGGAGTTGGTTTTCTCGATCATAGTAGCTAGATTGTTTTTGGTGATAATTGTTATTTAAAACATCGTCAAGAATCGAGCTTGGAAGGGCGTTTTTATCGTTTGGTAAGAAATAGTCGATTGATAAATTGCCACCTATAGACATTCTTGAACCGTAGAAATTATCATTTTCGTAAACTGAACCACCATCATAGATTTGTGTGAGATAATCTACTTTACTAGTATTGTTTCCATAGGTATAGTCCATTTTATGGTTTCCACTTTTGTATTGATTTAAATAAGTTTGCTTTGTCTCTTCAGGGAAATAATCTAAGCAATAATAAGTTGACATCACATTAATAGCAGAAGGATCTTCGTCATTAAGTTTGATATCTGGGACAGGCATATCTTTCAAACCATTTTCCTTTAAATATTGATTAGCGGTATCGCTAGTTAAAGCCTCAAGATATAAAGACGCATCAAAGACTTCTTCTAAATCTTTATATAGTTCTTCATCTTTTTCTTTTATTAAAGAAACTTTTTCTGGATTAAACCACACTGAATTAAGGTTATAGCCACCAACGAGTTTATCGTCTTTATTTTTAAATAATGTGCCCATAGTCGAAACAATTTCTTTAACAGATGTTCTTAATTCATCCATATCTTTTAGTTCTAAATATGATAAGACATCATTTCTCGCTTCATCTGTCGAAATTACACCAGTGATTGCTAAGCACAAGTACGCATCTGGAATAGAAATACCCAAGCTTTCTTCTTTTTCTTTGTTATTTGCTTCCATCATCAAGGAAGAAAACTTTTTAGCAAACGAAGTATAGGAATTAAAAGTCTTGCTAGAAATATCGTAATTTCTCACTTCAGATATTTTCGCTAATTTAGGTGTGGTCAATCTATGACTTTGAAGATTTGAAATTTTGCTTTGTGAAAGAGGAAGAATAACACTCAATGCCACTATTGAAGCTAAAACCACACTACCAATAGGGATAGATATTTTTGCCCAAAGAGGAAATCGATGCTTTTTCTCATAAGGGTTTTTGACTATTTGATCTAAATTGTCATCAATTTGTTGAATCCTTTTTTTCATTCTTTTTTCAATACTCATAATAGTTCCTTTCTTAGTTTATCCATCGCTCCGCTATAAATCCTTCTTGCAGAAGATTCTGGAATGCCAGTCTCTTCCACTATTTCATTCCAAGAATAGGAATAAATAACGCGAAGATAAACTATGATTGTTTCTTTATTAGATAAGAGAGGTTCAATCATATTAAGAATGGGATTAATTCTGTCTTCTTCTCCATATATGTCATCAATCACATCGGAAGAAGGAATATCCCTATTCTTTTTTAGAAAATTAATGGCGTGGTTTTTGGCAACAGTGCATAGAAATGTTTTAATTTTGTCTGGATTTTTTAATTCCTCTCTATGTTCGACTGCTTTAAGGAATGATTCGCTCAAAATATCATCACAATCATCTTGATTGTTAACATAAGTTGCAATAACAAAATACATTAGATTTTTATACTCTAAATATACTTTTTCTATAGCTTCTTGTTTACCGTTAATGAAGCCAATTGCTGTATGTTTTGAGATTGCCATTAACTTCCTCTCACCTATTAAGACATTTAAAGAACGAAAAACCGCTCAAATATTTAAAAAAGTATAGCACAAAAAAGCCAATCCTTCGTGGAATTGGCGTTTTTAGAACGTTTGGCTAAAAATAAACCTGTTTTTTTCTTGTCATAAAACAATATTAGTATATTAGAGATTCTTTTATACCTTTCGTTGTTGGATGTTTTCAATTGTTGCTTACTTGCTGTTGCAACATTTTATAACTCCTCCATCATTAAAAAATCTTCTAATTTTATATGTCTAACTGTTGATGATGAATAATCGACAACATCGTTAGTTATTAATACTTTTTGATTACTATTATCTAAATCAGCAAATGCTCCAAATTCTCTGTTATATGCTTTTTCATCAACGACACTATATGCGACTTGGATTAAATAAGTTTTCCCGTTTTTATTTGCTAAAAAATCAATCTCTTTTCCTTTATTATTAAATACTTTTAATTCATATCCCATATACAAAAGTTCATTGTAAACAATATTTTCTAGATTATGATCTAAGTCATATCTATTATTATTTGCTCTCAACGAATTAAAACAAACGTCGGAATTATATATTTTCCCATAATATCGGAGTTCTCTTTTTGTTTTTGTTGAATACTGCGGAATTTCATCAATAATATAAGCTTCTTTTAAATATTCAAAAAATTTCGTGACTGTCATTATTGATAATTCAGGAAAATCATTTTTCATAAATCTATGAATTGATCTAATAGAAAAAATCCTAGAATTACTACATAAAATATAATTTACTATTTTTTTAAAAGGTACTTCTTTTCTAATTTTGTATCTTTTAATTAAATCATTCACTACAATTGTGCTTTCAAGGTCAGATAAATATGCTTTAGTTCCTTCTAAAGATATATTATTAAACCTTCCTGGAAATCCACCCCAAATAAGATAGTCAGTTACACTAACACTAATGCCTAATTCTTTAGAATATTCTTTAATTTCTTTATAAACAAAAGGCCTTATTCTAAAAGAAACAAAACGTCCGCTAAGCAATGTTAAAAATTCACTTGATAATAGTTTGGAATTTGACCCAGTAACAAATATAGAGCAATTATTAAGCCTTAAATCTTTTACCGCAACTTGCCAATCATCAATTTCTTGAATTTCATCAAAAAAACAATAACATTTTCCATCTTTTCTATTTTTATTTACATAATCAACTAACTCTTCAGCTCTACTAGCTTTTGCAAAGTCAGTTGTCTTCTCAAAATTAAGATAAATAATATTATCCGTTTTTTCTTTTATCTCATTAATAATAGTTTCTAAAATAACAGATTTCCCACATCTTCTGATACCAGTTATTACTTTAATTAAATCACTATCATAAAAGCCTCTTATGGCATTTAAATACTTTTCTCTAATAATCATAAGGTCACCTCAATGTTTATTTTCTTATATTTTACTATACACTTTTTAAAAATCAATTATTTTGACTTTTTCTATTGGACAGTTTTTTAATCATTTGATAAACTGTCTAGTATTTAGTTCTGCAACATTTAATTATGATTTATTTGTTAGGAAGCTATATATTGAATTTATTAGATTAATTAATTGCATAGAAATTGGTAGTGACATACTCCCACCACTTAAAGAAGTGGGGACTTCTTGCTAAAATACGTTAAACAAGCAAAAAACAAATACAAAGACTATTCCAATAATTGTCAAAGAAATCAGACATAATAAACGAGGCGCCCCAATATCGTAAATTCTTCTAACGCTCAAAAAAGGAGTTGCAAGTAAAATATAACGATAAGTAATATTGCAATGCCTAGCGAATAAGGAACGAAATAAATTTGAAAAACGATTCAAAAGAGTGAACAACACTACGTTGACAGCGAAAGAAACAAATAATAAATTAATGACTATCTTTGCTTCTTATTTCTTTGATTCTCTTTTTGAATTCTTTTTTAAATTCTTCGAATCTTAAATCGCTGTATTCTTTAAATTGTTTTAACTTGGAAGCGAGGTGAATGGAATAAGCAAAGTCGACCAATATTGCACCGATGACCGCTCCAACAAAAAATGTATAGATAAGATTCTCACTTATCCAAGATATGCCTTTCACCAAAACTGGATTTAATAAGAAATAATATAATGAACCAACAACTAACCATATTAATGAGAATGACGGACAAATAATGCCCATGATATTCCCCTTGCGGTTTGAATAATCCCATAACTTAATTTTGAGACCTTTTATAAAAATAAGACCAGCGACAAATTCTATTAATGTCATTCCTACTCCGATAATAGCAATGCGAGCAATAATATCCCATACTTGTGTATTAATTCTTAAAGGGATATTACTGACTCCATATAGAACAATTACCCCAAAACCATAAATTGGTAAATAAGGTCCAGTTAAAAAGCCGGGATTCATCCATTTCTTTTGTGAGACAAATCTACGGAAGAAAAGTTCTATTACCCATCCTAGCAATGAACCAATGACAAATAAGGTCGATATTATTACTAAATATTTCATACAACGCTTTTTATTTTAGCAAATATTGTATAGATTGTTTAAAATGTTTTAATTCTGTTTTGTCATATTGGCCCTTATCCTGAACAGCCTCATCATCGCCCTAAGGCTTCGAATCGAAATCCACGAACCTCTTCCCTTGGTTTGGGAAGAATACGCCGCACCATTTCTTGAAGGCGTTAGAGAAGCAGTTATCGTATTCGCTGTGCTTCGCATCGATCGGGTTATGGTAATGAAAATACCTAATCGCCCTGTATTCGCTTGGGGTAAGCAGTAACTCGAACTGTTCACTTGCGTTGATTTTCACCGAATTTCCGTCGTTTTCGGTCCGATTTTTGCCTCATAACAGATGACCTCGATAATACCAATTTGGGCGAAAAATGCTGATGTTTATTATAAATATAATAAAAACGACCGTGATAGGTCGTTTCATTATTTATCGTGTCTTTCTGTCTGTGAAATAATACAAATTTCAGTTCTAGAATTTAAATTTGTCAGTGAAATAATGCCATATTGAATCAATAATTGCACCTTTTGCATGTTGTTATTTATCAATTATAGTAACTTGCCGTTCCGAACTATCAATACGAAGGAAAGAATACAAATATTTAGAGTTATGATCACTTTCTTGAAGAACAAAATATCCTTTCCCAACAAAAAATTTATCACCAACCTGTTCCCTTCTTAAATATTCGGCATCATTATCCAAATAAATATGGGTATAACTTGAAACATTTTTATCATTGGTTTCCGAAATATTTTTGAGCCTAACAGAGATTAAACACAAAGCATCACTTTCAAAACTTGGTCTATCTTCAGTTAAATCTTCGTGAGCGTCAAAATAATTCATAAATACATTGTTGCAAGATTCTAAATCTGATGACAGTACATTTTTGTTGAAGTCAAAGTCTTTGTCTACTTCAAAATGATAATAGACGCCATCAAAGCCACCATCCGATCCTTTGTTTTTGTTGTAATGCTTTTTGATGAGGACTGTGTTATCTGGCAAATTAATATCCCAGTTTCTTAATCGTTCAATTGCGCCTTTTTCGGTTTCGCTTTCATATTCATCAATGTAATTTACGTCTCCATAATATTTGCAACTAGTAAATGCTAAGCACGTTATAGATAGAACAAAAATGGAGGCTCTTTTAACAATCAAATCTGTTTTCATAATTAAGCACCTTTTGTACTCCAATACATATGGATTGATTTATTCACGTTCAGTTCATTGGCATAAGTTATATATCTCGTGCTTCCAGAGACATAACTTAATGTGATGTGTGTTGCAAACCAATTTTCACTTATTTGTATATCTTTATAACTATGAGATCCAACGACAACGACACGTTCGTTATTACCAAGAGCAGTCCAATTCTTTGCATCATTCTCAAAACACATTTTGCAATTATAATGAACAGTTATATCATAGTTGGTTGGGTTTTTAACCCTAATGTTCCACTTTGTACCAGACTTTCCTCTATTTTCAATTCTTATTCTAGAAGATCTTGATAACGAATTCAGGGACATTGTGCCGCTTGTACTTAAATCGTCCGCGTAATAACTATAATGCAACGTTTGGCCACTCAAAGTAATTGCAATTGATGTGGCTGTTCCATTTTCAGAAATGTAAATATAGCGCGTCTCGCCAGCTTGTAAATAAAAATCCGCTAAATCTAGAAGCCCAGTCCAATTTTGAGCATCGAAATCAAAGCACATCTTTGTATTATATTCAACCAACATTTGATTACTTGTTGTATTCTTTAATTTAATTAGCCATTTATTATTATCTTTGCCCATTAAACGAATTCTGGTATTGTAAGCCTGCGACTTTTGGTTAATCCTAAAGTCAATCATTCCATTATCAGATAACCCATCGGCGTAAATCATATATTTAGTTGAGCCATTAAAGAATGAAAAGCTCACACTTGTAGCAAATAAATTTTCACTTATAGTGACAATCTCGGTTGAATTGCCGGAAACGGTCTTATAAGATACATCTGTTAAATTTGTCCAATTTTTAGCATCATCAAAGTGACACATTTTCTTGTTATATATAAATTCAACAGGTGTAGGGTTCGGGTTTTTTACTTCAATTGTCCAAACAAAATTAGACTCGCTGATGGTTTTTAAACGTAAAAAGTGTGAGAAATCATAAGTGATACGAAAATCATAAACTTTTAATATTTCTTGTAGCTGCAAGTTGTACAAATGATTGATTACATAAGCCTCTAAACCAGTGTATTTATCAGACTCAAAATCATATCTATCTTGATAGTTACTATTTTATTTGTTTTAGTAAAATCAAATGTTTGTATTGCGAATCTCAAATCTTGTTCGTAAAAATTCCCTATTGCCGGATATCGAACGCACTTTCCACCATTTCCATCATCAAAAATATAAGTATTTTCCAAATCTGGATGGTTAGCAATAAAACCAGACGGAGTATTTGACGAGTCGTTCGCTATTAAATATGTTAAATCTGATTGAAAAATCCTATAACCATGTACTGGAACATAATAATTTGGATATTGTTCAACTTCATCATCAAAAGCATGCGCTAAAAGTTCATATGATAAGTCATAGTTGCATAGAGCAAAGTAAGCTAGTGCGCCATTGACGATGGCATCATTCGTAGACCTGGTGCCTGAAACGTTGCTATTCCTTGCCATTGCAGCAATTTCTCTTAATGACGTGATTTGTTTTTGATTACAATTTGCAATGCACCTTTCAGTAACAACACATAACCTTGCTATTTTTTTATATTCATCTGTCCCTTCATCAAATGCTGATAGCATGTTTTGAAGTGAAGTGTTTTTTTCAGAAAGAACATCATAAATATTAAATTCAATTTCTTCTTTTTCTAAAATCTTGTTTGAACAATCCGAAAACGAATCATCGCCAATCATGTTTCTCTTTTGAGGAATCGTCAAGGAACTAACAACAGAAGCATCTTTTGATGAACCGCCTACATCGTTATTGACAATAAATGCCTCTTGGCTATTGTTTGCATCGATGTCAGCGTAAACAGGTTTGGTATTAAAATTATTGCAAAACGAAAAAGCACATAAAAATGCGCTAATTAGTGATGTTAAGCAAAGAAAAACATTCTTATTTTTCATACTATTCTTCCTTTTGTACGATTACCTTCTTTATTTTACGATATTGAAATATAATATCCAACAATTTGTTCTGATTTTATGATTATTTTTGTGAATTCTCAAAGTAAATTATGGTTTTGGTCAAAAACAGGATTTTTCAAATTAATATTCTAAGAGGGTTTGTGAAGTCGAAAGATGATGTCTTGCTTATAATTTGGAACAAGGATGTTTCAAAACTAAATCAAAACAGTGTCGGACTATTAAGAGTAACGGTTAGCTACAGAATAAGGATTTCTGAATACAAGATTAACTTTGGCATTTATATTAATAAATAGTTTCCATAAAAAGGCCTAATCCAAAAAGAACTGAATCAGGTTTTTCTTGCCTATTTTACTTCCCTTGCAGAATTTAAGTCACATACCTACGTGTATATAAAATGAATCATACCTATGCTTTTTTCCGACCGTTCGAACCAAATCATTTTTAACGAGTCAAACATCGAAAACTATCAAAAAAAGGCTAAAAATAAAAGAAAAGAGATGATTTTCATGTATCATCTCATAATCTTCAAAATGGGTCGAAAGGACCATTTTAATACAAAGTGAGAAAACTTAAATACAGTGCATACACTTTATTTTGATTTCATTATATGCTCCATGAACACTGATCTGGTTTTCATTCCCATTTTTTCATAGAACTTTAAAGCGGCGTCATTGCCTGGCCATACATTTAAAGTAATTTCATAGCAATTATTCTCTTTTACGGTTTCCACAACTTTTCGATATAAAGCTTTGCCAATACCTTGTTTACGATATTTTTCATCGACACATAAATCATCTAAATGAAAAACCTTTATAGGATACATATTTGAGGTGGGCACTCTAATTTGACACATCGCATAGCCCACGACATAGTCATTTATAATAGCCACATATATTGGTTTAGTATCATTGTTAATCATTTCTTCAAGTTGTTCTTGATTATATTTGGTTGTTCCAGACATGAATAAATCTGGTCTTAATTTAGCGTGGATTTCTAAGACCTGAGAAAGTAATTCTAATAATCTAGCAACGTCTTCTTTTTTGGCTCTGCGAATTTCCATTTGCTTTATTCTACTATGTAAAAATAAAAAACGATACTGATTAGTTCGTACAGTTCGTATAACTTTCGTTTATTAATACCAGTAGAAATATGTCTTCAAAAAAGAACGCATTTCCCTTTGTTTAAGCGCCTCTGATGCCCCATCATTACTACCCTTATCCGAAATCACATCTAAATCAAAATCATAAAAATACATGTACGATATTGTCTTCTTTGAATCATTGAATCCTACCAACATAAATGATTTAACGGTAGGAAAACCATCACCATTTTTATTGTTGTAATATCGATCAGGCACAATTCTCAAATAATATCCTTTATACTCGAATTCATAGAACATGAATGAATAAAGCACTTTGTCCAAATAAAGCGATTCATATTTATCATCCGTGCTTTCTTTTGCGGACTGATAATTATCACCATAAGAGAGAAACACAGAAACACTATAGGAGTCAAAGTCTAAGATGAGGCTTTCTTTAGTATGTTGATAGGCAAAGCGAACTTCCGAATATTCTTCAACTTCTGACAAGTCAGGCATCATTGTGTTTGCGTTTTTTGTATTGTTCTTTCTTTGTTCATAATGATTAAAATTCTTATCAATTGTCCAAACTGTTGGGCCGATAAACCAATCACAAATTACATCTCTTCCAAGTGCATAAACAAAAAGATATATGGGTAAAAGTAAAATGTTTAGAAAAGTCACACTACTAGAGACTATATAAGGAACTGGTCTAGAACGTTTTTTGGGGTGAACTTCATCATTTACACAGAAATTGGTATTAAACAAGCAAAAAACAAATACAAAGACTATTCCAATAATTGTCAAAGAAATCAGACATAATAAGCGAGGCGCCCCAATATCGTAAATTCTTCTAGCGCTCAAAGAAAGGAATTGCAAATAAAATAAAACGATAAGTAATATTGCAACGCCTAGCGAATAAGGAATGAAATAAGCTTGAAAACGATTCAAAAGAGTGAACAGCACTACGTTGACAGCGAAAAGAATTAAGCAATCAGGCACAAAAACTTTAGGGGTATCTTTACTACGATAATCGAAAAGTTTAAACCAAACACGTATATATGGAATATCTTTTATTTTCATAAAACAATATTACCATATCAATAATTCTTTTGTACCTTTCGTTTTTTGGCGTTTCCAATCGTTTTCATTTTCTAAGCAAAATAAAAAAGCCGCTATAAACAGTCTCAATTAACACACATAAACCTTATTTTTTAGTAAATACCACTAAAAATGCTCTAAAAATGAAAAAATTCTGACACTTTTTATCGTATCAGAATTGTTCTTCTCTAATGTCTTTCTGTCTGTGAAATAATACCAATTTCAGTTTCAGAATTTAAATTTGTCAGTGAAATAATACCACTTTTTAAATAAAAATGCTCACTTTTTTGTGAATTATAGACTAGTAAAAAACACCCAAGTTGGATCGATCTACAACATGGATGCTACAAGATTCTTATTTGCTGTTCAAGAAAGGCAAGCTTCCGACGTCATCCATTTTCTTAAAAGATGGCCTCTTATCGTCTTCTAGTTTCTTTAATAACTCA